>JAFPZF010000011.1 GCA_017417385.1 Bacteroidales bacterium | reverse complement strand
GTTTGGCATAGAAATACCGGAGAACTGCGCCCCTCAGTACGTGTCAAGAAAGAAATCTGCGACACCAAAAGTCGGTCGCCCAGCTAAGCCTAAAACCGTCAACCAGGAATTCTAGGTAAAAAGTGCGGGAAAACTCGGATTGTAATAGCTGACACGTTCTACAAGGAGTTGTATGGTGAGGAAAACCTGTTTAAAAATGACCAAAGGGAACGAACCATTGCGAACTTCGACTCGATATTGGTTGCTAACGAGGATATCAGTCAGTATGAAATAGAGCAGAAGGCAGACGTCATCAGCTCACTAAACAAGGATAATAATCTTAGCGTCGAAGCAAGGGCTCAACTTCTGCAGGCTATGATTGATGCCAACGGTGCGACGCAATGGATTTGGAATGGCACGACACTAGTCCACGAATTCTATACAGACATCAGTAACAAGACAGGGCGTCTGATAAAGAGCAAGAATCGCATAGCGGTTGACATGACGCCAATTGGAAGGGAGTACTACGAGGTGACCGTGTACTCTCGTCAGAATAGCGAGGATTCTGCTAAGAAGATTGCAGAAGGAATCTGGGGAAAGTTTATGCCGTGGCGAAATGACAATAAGACACGTCACTTGTACAAGAAGATTGCATGGAACACCGACAACAGAGAAATTGCAGCCATAATGTCCAACCTTCTTCAGGAGATAAGACGTTACAGAGATAGAATGATTACTAATAATTAGAAGTTGTGCCCGACACGGATAAGGGTAAGAAAAGATGGTCACATTGAATTTTGCAAATGGAAACTCGCAGACGTACTCAAGCTATAATCAAATGATGGCTGCTGTGCAAGCTATGGGAGGTGAGGCTGTGTCTGTTGGGAACAACACATATGTCTTTAAGCCCAAGAATTAGAGTGTCGCGGAGCTACATTTGGCAAGTTGAAAGACGTGGATCTTTCAATTGCTGACAAAAGCCACGCCGCAGGGAACTGCTACGTGGCTTTTGTTGTGAGCATTTGCATCCTGCATTCCCGAGCACATTCATAACGATGAGACTTTCGTAGGAACGGGAACTTCCATGTCTATGAATATTTGCTTCTGTTTCTCGACCATTTCTCCGAGGTAAGGTGATTTTCCCTCCCGCCTGAAGCACTCAATCATGTCTAGCTCATCAATCAGTCCAGCCAACGTGTATTTGCCAAACAGTTTCTTGTCTATCATGTGCTTTCTTATGTATGACAGGTATATTAGTGCGACGAACTGCACAAAGAGCTTTCCTTCAAGGGCCGCATCTGACGAGACATGCATTCTTCTCCCGTTTAGCCTCTCCTTAATATTGCCGAAGGCCTTTTCGACAACGTCTTTAGTCCGGTAGATATGCAAAGCCCTCACCGGGTCCTTCATGTCGTTGCTGAGCAGAACGAAGTATCCGTACTGTTTCTTCGCCTCGTCGCAGGCCTCCTCCTTCACGCCCACCCTCACGCCTCGCGCCGGTGCCGCCCGTAGCAGTACCACAAAGATAAACAATTTTCCTTTACCGTTCCTATAAAACTCTCCCCAACCTCCCTCCTCTACCCCATCCACTTCTCCACCATCGCCCTCAGCTGCTCCTCCGTGAGATTCGCGATTCCTGCCTTCTCTATCATGCCATACTCCTCCTTGTTCTTCCCTATGACATATTTCCTCTCCCTCCCATCTATGTCTGCCATCAGGTGATAATTCCCCTTATACGCCTGCTCAATGCGGACGTTCGTTACCTGATGTCCGTCAATCATCCATTCAACCACTCTCCAACGACTCTCTGCCAACCCCCACTTCTCCAGGCGTTCAGATATCGTAGCCTCCACTCTTCCCGTCCACTCATCTCTCACGCCGTTCTTCTCCGCTAGCGTCCTGAAATGTGTCATCGCCAATGCCACATTGCGCACTATGTCCATCGGCGTCCGTATGCCATTCTCCTTTGCGAATGACACGACATCTTCAAGTGTCACGTCCCGATACTTTCCCGCGACCATCAGACAATGGTCTCTGTTCGGCAGAAACCCACCAATATCAAATATGTACGTCATGTCATACGCTGGCGACAGCCTCCATTTGACTTCTCTGTTCATGACAAACGTGAAGTTCTTGTTGTGGTCGTCCGTGTTATTGCCGAGTATGTTGAATACCATCCTGCGAAACACCTCCTGACAGTCCACCTCTGGCAGACCCAACTTCCTGCATACCATTAGCAGCTTCTCGTAACTGTCCGCCTCAGGCATCATGGCAGCCAGTGTCTGCGTATGGAGCTTACCCGTTTCGTCTCTGTCAAACCGCTTAGTGAGGAAATGTCTCGTACCATCGACTTCCATCAGTCTGGATTCCATCATGCTGATTCCTGCCTCAGTTGCCATCTCATAATATGCCTGCTCCAGTTCCGCCGTCGAGCGCGCCCTGTCTCCGAATTTCATTATGTAGTAGTCGTAGCCCGTCTCATGCTCGACTTGCCCCGACCGTATCTCCCCCGTCTCCCTGTTTATTGCAATTATTCCCTTCGGCTGACGTCCCCCCGCCGATGTACCGACCGATATCAGAGACTGAATGGTGAGCAACTCGTCGGGTGCTATCCTGACGTTCTCACGCTCAGCGACTATCCTCTCCGCCATGTCTGCCAGTGCCTTGATATCTATCTGCTCCGACGCCGCCCCCCTGTCTATCTCTGGCACGAATTCTAAGGCCCCCATCCCTCGTCTCCCGATGAATGCCAGCTTCTCCAGTGGAGTCACGTCTCTCTCCGAGATTTTGCTCTCCCTGCGCCACTGCTCAAACAGCTGATTACCCCATGCGTCAGGCAACGAGTCCGCAATAAACGACGGCAGCTTCTGATATATCCGCTCTGTCTCTCCATAAATCGCCCGTGTGCTTTGCGGCAGACGTATTGATGCTACTAGCGGAGCTATATCCAGCCCGCCCTTCAGAAACTCGGGGTTGTACACGAAAAACGAGGTGTTCCTCTTCTCGTGCCAGGACAGCCGCCCAACCTCCTGCCCCCACAGCATTACTCTCAACCTCTCCGTCATGACCTCTTATGTCTTACCCTTTGAATCTTCCGACTATTATCCCTATACATGTACGGCGACTCCGGCTGCTCCGGCATCACTTCCTTCATGTCGTTTATAGCACCGACGGCCTTAAGCAGCAGCAGGAACGTACTGAGCGATATGTTCGTCACCGCCCCGTTCTCAAACCGATGCACCGTCAAGACTGACAGACCAGCCATCTCCGCCACCTCCTTCTGCGTCATGTTCGCCAGCAACCGACACTCCTTGAACCGCCCTCCGAGCATCCTCACTAGCTCCACCGACGAGTATTCCGCATAATCTTCCATAATATAACCTTTAGGGGATTTCTAGAAATTAGATTTTTCAAGGCGCATGAGACTTTGAACACCGGAGTGTACTGTAGTACATGAGGATTTCAAAGTTGAATGCAACGCCGAAAAAGCAATTTATAGAGATAACCTGTAGTATGTGTTATTTTATCCCCGTTTTTTTTCCTTAATCTTACATTTATGTATAGTTATTTTCGCAAATATAATTCCTTTCCTCTCCCATTGTACTTCCTCCGTCAAATAATCTGTTCATCCTCTCCTTTCTTCCTTTCCCTTCTCCTCCCCTCCCTTCGCCGCAGGCGACCTCTGTGCCCTCTCCGTCACCGTCAGGAGACCCCTCCATACTCTCCGTGACCTCTGTGCGAGGCATAAAAACTCTCCGTCGCTCACTCCTTTTCTCGCCCTCCTTTCCTCCCGTCCTCCGTGCTCTTACTCGCCGTCAGGAGACCTCTCCGTGTCCTCTCTTTTCGCTCTGTGCCCTCTCCCTCGCCGTCAGGTGACCCCCTCTGTGTCCTCCGTGATCTCTGTTGAGGCATAAAAACTCTCCGTCGCTCACTCCTTTCCTCGCCCTCCTTTCCTCCCTTCTCCTCCCCTCCCTTCGCCGCAGGCGACCTCCGTGCCCTCTCCGTCGCCGTCAGGCGACCTCTCCGTATCCTCTCGTTTCGCTCTGTGCCCTCTCCAGCGAGCGTCCGCTCGCCCTCTGTGTCCTCCGTGCCCTCTGTGTGAGGATTAAAAACTCTCCGTCGCTCACTCCTTTTCTCGCCCTCCTTTCCTCCCGTCCTCCGTGCTCTTACTCGCCGTCAGGAGACCTCTCCATGTCCTCTCGTTTCGCTCTGTGACCTCTCCGTCACCGTCAGGTGCCCCCCCTCCGTGTCCTCTGTGCCCTCTGTGTGAAGCATAAACAAACATCTCTCCTACCTCTTCTCCCCGACGTTTCCGACGATTCCGACCCCTCCGACGTTTCCGACGACTCCGACGACTCCGATAATTCCTCATTCCCATTTCCTCATTCCTCATTCCTAATTGCCCAGTTGCGTTTATCCTCAAAACGACTTACCTTTGTCTTATACTAATACGCATAAACAAAATGAAGACAGCATCACTACTCTTCACCCTTGCAGTTCTCCCCTTCCTCTCCGCATGCACCAACACCCCACAGGACTCATCGCAAGGCTCCACTCAGGGCTCGACGACATCCCAGGGCAAGTCTATCGTCCCCAAGGCTGTCTGGAATGATACCGACGGCAAGATGATCGACGCCCACGGCGGCGGCTTCCTCTGCCACGACGGCATCTACTATTGGTATGGCGAGGCTAAGCAGAGACCGACCACTCTCCCAGATAGCGCAACGTGGGAGCGCTACCGCGTCGACGTCATCGGCGTCAGCTGCTATAGTAGCCGCGACCTCGTCACCTGGAAGAACGAGGGCATCGTTCTCCCAGCCGTGCCTAACGACACCGCTAGCGACCTCCACCCATCCAAGGTCCTCGAGCGTCCAAAGGTCATCTACAACGCCAAGACTAAGAAGTTCGTCATGTGGTTCCACGCCGAGAGCGCCGACTACTCCAAGGCTTGCGCCGGCGTTGCTGTTAGCGACTCCCCGACCGGACCATTCGAATACCTCGGCAGCTTCCGCCCCAACGACTCTATGAGCCGCGACCAGACTCTCTTCGTCGACGACGACGGCACTGCCTACCAGTTCGCCTCATCCGAGCATAACAAGACTCTCCACATCAACCGCCTCACCCCAGACTACCTCAAGTGCGACGGCACCTTCACCCGCACCTTCATCGGCTGGTCTCGCGAGGCTCCCGCTGTCTTCAAGCACGACGGTAAATACTATATGCTCACCAGCGGCTGCACCGGCTGGGACCCCAACGAGGCTGACCTCGCTGTCGCTGACTCTATCCTCGGCGATTGGACGATGACCGGCAACCCTTGCGTCGGACCTGATGCCGACAAGACCTTCGGCGGACAGAGCACCTACGTCCTCAACACCCCCGCCGGCCTCATCGCCTGCTTCGACGTATGGAACAAGCACAACCTGGGCGACAGCCGCTACGTCTGGCTGCCTCTCGTCGCCAACTCCGATACGACTGTCGCACCGACGGCCTTCATTATCCCTTGGCGCGACTCCTGGTCTTTCTCAGACCTTGCTAAGTAATAGGATATAAAAGGTTTAGCCGCCACGGAGGCAGGGCACCTCCGTGGCGGCTTTCTATTTGTTCTTATCACTTGTTATTCAGGACTTTACACCTGTCTATCGCCCTCACTTTCAAGTCTCCCTCTATCAGTTCCAAAGAGCTAATCGTATCTTCATAAAAGTCTGTAAGTCATAGACTATCGAAATAACGTTGCATCTCTTCTGGAGTACCGCATGAAATGGTCTCCCCATTGGCATACTCGCATCGCGACTTATTGATAGCTCGACGTAAGGCTGGCGTTATTGTCTTATCTTCAAGATTCACCATACGTACGGACGCCACTCCCCGTATCAGTTTCAGCGCCTTTCTTATGTCTGCTATTAGCGCATTGTCTTCCAGAGTTATGAGCATCTGCACTGGTTTGCTCCTCTTCCCCTCTCCCTCATATCTTCCCATAATCCCTGTAGCTGTAATAGTTCCCCTGACCCTGAGCGACTATGACGTGGTCCATCAGCCGCAAGTCCATTATCCGTGCCGCCTCGTCTATCCGCTTCGTGACCTCGTCGTCCTGCCTGCTCGGCATGCAACTCCCCGACGGATGATTGTGTACTACGACGAACGACACCCCGTCATATCGCAACACTGTCCGTATCACCATCCGCAAGTCGACGATGCTCTTGTTCATTCCGCCCTTGAATAGCCTCTCCTTGTGCACGAGGTGCCCGTTCGCATCCATCACGCCTATCCAGAACTCCTCATGATTCAGCCCGCCGACGTCCGTCAGAAAACTCTGATAAACGTCCTCCGAACTCCTTATCTGTGTGTTCAATATCGCCTGCTTCTGCCGCCTATAACCGAGCTCCAGCGCCGCCTTTATCGCTATCACCTTCGCCGGTCCCAGTCCCCCAGCCTCCATCATCTCGCTCAGGCTCGCCTCCGCCATCTTCATCAGGTTGTTATTGTACCTGATGAGTAGCTCCGCCGCCAACTGCGTCACGGGACAACCCTGACGACCCGTCTGTATCAGTATCGCTATCAACTCATACGTCTCCAGCTGGTCCGCCCCGAACTTGACGAGCTTCTCTCTCGGCATCATGTCCTCCTCACCATGCTTCCCCTTGAAGTCGTTCAAGACGCCGCCCCTCTTGCCTACCTTTTCTGTCGTCTCTTTCTCTTCCTCCATTTCTTTCTCTAATATGTCTTTTTATACTTCTGCCGAGGATGATTCGGCGTCCCTGGATAAAGCATCTCAATCTTCTTTGATGCAAGTAACAACGGTAATATAAACGTCCGTAAGTATTTCTGCGAACGCTCTACCCTTTGTGACAACTCATCCAAGCTAACCCAATCAGAACAACTATCAATAATCAAACGCGTCATAGCATCCCTAGATAATCGTTTGGATGTTTGTTTCTCCGAGGTTGCCATATTATCCCCCGAGGTTGCCATATTACCACCCGAGGTTGCCATATTATCCCCCGAGGTTGCCATATTACCACCCGAGGTTGCCATATTACCACCCGAGGTTGCAACATTACTACCCGAGGTTGCCATATTACTCTCCGAGGTTGCAACATTTGTTATGCCACCCGTTATGCTTTGAATAGGTGCTTGTGGCAAATAGTATTTCGTTCCTCTACCATGCCCTTCAGAGAAAAACTCCATCTTTCCTTCCTTCCCCCTTTCCTCTTAGTCTATCTCTATCTCCGCCGTGTGTAGCATCAGCGCACTCGCTCCCGTCGACCCTGTATGCTGTATCTGCAAGCCCGTCGTCCTGATCTCGCTCGTCTTCGCCCTCAGCGTCACCTGCGGCTCCTCGCCACGCCCGACGACCGCCCTCAGCTGCTCCCCGTCACTGTCGATGAGTATGTTGCATCCTGTCTTGAACGTCTTGCACTCGACGGCCTCCGTCAGCCGCTTGACATTCTCCCCGTCATATTCTATCGCTGTCACGGTCACCGACCTGTCGTAGTCCGGCGTCCTCTCTATCCTGATGCCGACGCCCTTCCCGGTCTCTGCGTCATATTTGACCTTGATGTCGAGATACTGCCCTGTCGCTGAGCCGAATCCCTGCCCTGCCGTCTTGCTGGGGTCTATCGTCAGGCGCACTGTCATCCTCTGACACCTGTCCTTCGCCATGTTATACGTGAGTCTCGCCCCACGCCTCTCCGTGATGAGTCCCCTGCCGACGACTCCGTCGATTCCGGTGCCATACCTCCACGCCGGGTTCTGCCTGCTGCTCTGCGCCTTCCAGTCATACTCCTTGGTGTCCGCCGGCTTATGTGCGTCCATCTGCCATACGCCCCTCCTGTCTATCCTGTCCGAGTGCCTCACCGGGACGTCGCTGAAGTCTGTCGTTATGACCTCCGTCCTGTCATCAGCCAGCCTGCACCGCTTCTCGAGGGTCACCTCCGCCCCAGCCTCGCTCGCGACGAGCTGAGGGACGACCCTGCAAACTATCTTTCTCCTCTTGTCCGCTGCCGTGGGGTTATAGACGGTCTTGGTCCATGCGTCCCTGCTCTCCTTCAGCGCCGTGGTGTCACCGTTGCTCTCCACCCTCATCCACGTGACGAGGCTGTAGTCGTTGTTCCCTATCATGTCGGTCTCGTCGCTCGTCTGTAGTCTGTATCTGACCCGCATCTCGTTAGACCTCCTGTCACGCTCTATCGTGGGCTCGACGACGAATTTGGGCGCCTCGACTTTCTGTCCCTCGACTTTTATCGCCGCGACGGCCTGAAGTCCCTCTCTGCTCCTTATTGTCCTACGCTCGACCATCTCGTGCCACGTTGTGTTGTTCGAGACGTACTCGTCCGACCACGTGCTGTCCGGCTCGCTCATCCCCCATCTGTACGCACTGACGACCATCTGAACCCTGTCACCCATTGGCTTGGCTGTGACGGTGTTAGGTGTCGCCGTCAGTGTCACGGCACGGCTTCTTCCCGCTTTCCCCGTGGGATTCCACCCGTCATCACCCGCACACAGCCCGGCTATGTTATACGTCCCGTCCGCATTCTTATAGGCCCTCAGCGCCTCGCCCTCGAGCCGTACTGTTCTCCACTCCCGCGCCTCGTCGATCTTCATCTCACGCCCGTTCAGCCTGACGTTGGAGACGTAGCAGACATACGGCTCGTCGCCCTTGCTCCACGCCATCTCCTTGACCTCCTGACCCTCTATCTCGCAATCTACCATCGTCACCGGTCCCCCGACTTTCGTGAGGTACTGCGTCCCGCTGACTTTCGAGTCTATCTTGCACCCGAGCATCACCGCACCAGTCCTCGATGTTGAGTAGAACGGCTTACCGGAGTAGAACGTGAAGTGGCAGCCTACATACAGCCCCGTCCCGGTCAATGCGTCGTCCGTGCTCTCGAAATGGCAGTTCTCATACAGCGTCCTCCTCGCCCCGACGAACGGACATAGGTTCAGCCGGCTGACGAAGTTGCAGTTCCTGAAATGTAGTCTGTCGGATCCGTGGCAGATGGCTATCTGTGCCTGCACTATCGCCTCTTTTCTTTTGCCTCGGGTTAGACTTGGGTTAGACTTGTATACTAGATCGACATTGCAATAATTGCCAAATGTGACGTTCTCGACTCTTATGTCGCTGCCTGTTACTTTTAGCATGGTGTAATTGCCGACTGCCCCCTGAGTCTGTCCTCTGTTGACTGCAAAGATGGTCCTGTCCGCCGCCCCCTCCTCGCCTCTGATGACGAGATTGGACGCCTTCAATGTCGCCGCGTATGGGATTCCGTTGTCGCCCTCCTTGGGCCGCCTGACCTCCGGGTCGTCGGGATCGTCGAGCCAGTACACGCCTGGCTTCACTATCAGGATCGTCGGCTCGCTCTTCGTGCCGTCCCTGAGAGCCTCTATCGCCGCCTTCGCGGTCCTGAACTTCCTGCCCGCCGGGTCGTCCGCCTTCTGATACATGTCGAGGACGTACGTCTCCGCCATCGCACCCGCTATACTGATGCACCCTATGACGCACATCATGACCGCCCTTAGGAGCACCCCTCCTGTCTTGCCTTTATTCTGAGACATCTGCTCTTGCCTTTCGTTCTTACTGCTTGCAATGATAAGCATTTTTTAGCAATTCTCCCCCTCCTGATGCCCGACAACATACTGCCCTACCACTCTTTCCGCCACTTTTCTTCGCTTCCTGACATCTTCACCCCTGTAATTGCCCCAATCCCGTTTGCACTACTTAACAGAAACGACTAACTTTGCCCCCAGAAACGCAATTATTATACTGTATGAGCGATAAAATCCTTGTGACTGGTGGCACTGGCTTCATCGGTTCACACACGGTAGTCGAGCTTCAGCAGGCTGGCTATCAAGTAGTCATCGTCGACGACCTCTCCAATTCTAAGGTCGATGTAATCGACGCTATCGAGAAGATTACTGGCATCCGCCCAGAGTTCGCTAACTTCGACCTCTCAGACCGCGCCAAGACTCTCGCCTTCTTCCTGAAGAACTCCGACGTCAAGGCTGTCATCCACTTCGCCGCCTTCAAGGCTGTCGGCGAGAGCGTCACCAAGCCGCTCGAGTACTACCGCAACAATGTCAACTCCCTCCTCAACATTCTCGAGTCTATGAAGCTCAGCGGTGTCTCTTCGCTCGTGTTCTCTTCTAGCTGTACTGTCTACGGCCAGCCTAAGCAACTCCCTGTCACCGAGAGCACGCCTCGCCTCCCGGCTGAGAGCCCATACGGCAACACTAAGGCTATCAACGAGGATATTATCCGAGACTTCTGCCACGCAGAGCCTTCTATCAAGGGTCTCGCACTCCGCTACTTCAACCCGATCGGCGCTCACCCTTCTGCTCTCATCGGCGAGAGCCCTGTCGGAGTGCCTAACAACCTCGTCCCTTATATCACTCAGACTGCCGCAGGCCTCCGTAAGGAACTGAGCATCTTCGGCAACGACTACAACACTCCTGACGGCACGCCTATCCGCGACTATATCGACGTCGTCGACCTCGCCAAGGCTCACGTCGTAGCTATCAAGAGGCTCCTCGAAGGCAAGAACAAGGCGAACTACGAGTTCTTCAACATCGGCACTGGCCGCGGCCTCTCAGTCCTCGAGCTCGTCAACGCCTTCATGAAGTCTACTGGCGTCAACCTCCCTTACAAGATCGTTGGCCGCCGCGCTGGCGACATCGAGAAGATCTGGGCTGACACCTCCCTCGCCAACAACGAGCTCGGCTGGAAGGCTGTCGTCCCTATCGAGGAGACGCTCCTCAACGCCTGGAAGTGGGAGAAGAACGTCCGCAACCTGAAATAACTCTCCCTTAGAGCTCTATTAGCTCAAGCATGACTCAGCCCCCGTCTGGCTCGCGCCTCTCGGGGGCTTTCTTATGCACTTCTCTTCCCCTTCTCTTTCCCCCTCCCTCCTCAAAAATACTCTCTTCCTTCCCCATCTATCAGAATCTTATCCCCCGCTCCGCCAAAAGCGTCTTCCTCCTGTTGCACATATCAGTACTAATCACTACTTTAGCAAAAAAACTAATACTATGACTACTGCAGCAATGAACAACCTGTGGACCTACATCGAAGGTCTTGCCCTCTCGCAGAAAAACCGCAAGTGGCTAGCTGGCAAACTGCTAGAAACCAAAACAGAATCTGCTGCCGACAAGCAAAAGGAGTTTATCAAAGAGACTATAACGACTGGCTTCCGTGAGCAGAACGACGCCCTCTTCGCTGGCAAAAACCTCTCTTCTCTCGACAGCCTTATCCAAGAACTTAAGGACGAAAACGCCTAAAGTATGGTGCTATTTAACTATACTCACGAGTTTAAACGCTAGTTGAAACGTCTTTCTAAACGTTATCTCTCCCTCCTTGACGACTTGAACGTTCTTCAACACGAGCTCATGAAGGACCCGAACATCGGAGTCTCTTTGGGCGGTGGTAAAAGAAAGATCAGACTCGGCGTTAAAAGCAAAGGCGGAGGAAAGAGTGGAGGTATGCGCATCATCTCACTAAACATAATAG
Organism: Bacteroidales bacterium; assembly: GCA_017417385.1. Classification (GTDB taxonomy): domain Bacteria; phylum Bacteroidota; class Bacteroidia; order Bacteroidales; family Marinilabiliaceae; genus W3P20-009. The sequence continues at coordinate 35,539 of JAFPZF010000011.1, read as the reverse complement.
TAAATACCACCGACACTCAAGTGAACCTTATTACTATTTACGACAAAAGTGAAATACCTAACGTCTCTGACGACTACATCGACTCGATAATCAAAGAGTTGTAACTCAACCTGAAATAACTCTCCCTTAGAGCTCTATTAGCTCAAGCATGACTCAGCCCCCGTCTGGCTCGCGCCTCTCGGGGGCTTTCTCTTCTCTATCCCCTCCTCGCTCGTCTATCCTCACTTTCCTTCTGTTAAACGCTCCTATATGCTTCTTCTTTTCAAAAACTATCTGTACCTTGCATTTAAGTATCAAATCTTTATAGTCATGAAAAGAATCTATCTCGCTCTGATGGGCTCAGCCAGCCTCGCCTTGCTCTTCGCATGCGGAGGCAACAACACGCCAACCAGCCCCCCAGCCTCACCAGAAGCCCAGCAGGCTCCAGCTCCCGAACCACCAGCAGCTCCGGCTGAAGAGGTGTCCGCCGCCTCCGGCTCCCTCTCTTTAGAGGTCTTCTCCGCTCAGATGAAGGACTTCTGCGGAATCCCTGCCCTGACAAACGACAAGATGACTAATGTCGTCGTCCGTAAGGAAAGCGATACGGAATTCTTCATGGCCTCTCCCGTGACTGACGACATCGACAAGGAGGCCGTCCAGCGTGAATACTTCAACACCTTCGCCTCCGTCGCCGACAACAACAGAATCTACGGCATCAACATGGACGGGTCTCGGGGCACCGACACCTTCAAGGACTACGACGAGTACGTCAAGTTCATCAAGGCCAACGGTCAATACGCCAAGGCACGATACACCTACGACTTCAAAGGCAAACAGCTCGAGGTCTACTGCTCCGTATCCTTCGGCGACTTCGGTCTGACTGTGAAACAACGTTGACTCCCTAACCCCTACCAAAATCGGCTCCGCCCCCCGGTATCAGCCTTCTGACTGTACCGAGGGGCGGAGCCGATTGGAGATCTCTCCCCGTCTGCGTGCCGACTTATGCCGTCACTTCCTTCTCGACTGCAAGCTTGCCACGATAGTATCCGCACTCACTGCAGACATAGTGCAACCTTACTGCTGCGCCGCAGTTTGAGCATACGCCAAGCGTAGGTGCTACTGCCTTGTAGTGCGTCCTTCTCTTGTCACGCCTCGTCTTCGAATGGTTTCGCTTCGGATGTGCCATTTCTCTTTGTTTTTATTTAGTTAATTAATCTATTGGTTTTCTTCTTGTTATCAATCCTCATCCTTGAGTCCCTTCAAGATCGCCCACCTCGGGTCTATCGCCTTCTCTCCGCTCTTCTCGTTCTCGGTCGTCTCCCTCTCCTGGTTCTCGCTGCTGTACTCGGCTATCTTCTTTAGCATCTCCTTGTCGCATGTCCGCTCTCCGTTCTCATCCCTCGGATGCTCCATCCTGATCGGCAGAGACACACACACGAACTCATACAGCCACTGCGCTACCGACAGTCCTTCCTCCGACCTGTCTACCTCATACACGTCGTCACCTACCTCCTCGAACTTCTCACCGAGCTTCAGTGTTATCTCTCCCCCACAGTCCTCGACCTCATAGTCGAACTCCCCAAGGCAGATGTCACACGTGGCCTTTATGGTGCCCGTTATGCTGATCCCGAGACGTACTATGTCACCACTCCTCTTGACGTCGACGACAGCCTCCAAATTGCCATTCTCGACGAGCGAGTCCTCCATCTGGCTAAAGAACGCCTTGTCGCACAAGAAGTTGTACGACGTCTTACCCTCTTTCAGACCTCTTATCGGTATCTCGTATGTTCCCATTTCCGTCTCTTTATCAACCGAAAATCGACCGCAAAGATACAAAACTTTTTCCATTCATCGCCCTATTCCTCCTCTTATCTCGCTTTTTTCTTTCTCCCACCCCTCTCCGCTCCTGTCCCCGTCTGGCAACTCCTCGCCCTCCCGGAGGCTCCTTCCCCCAGGCTTTGTATCTTGTGTCCGCCCCCAATCTCCTACAACTTGAGCGCCGACACTTTGGGCGTGAAGTCTTCCTGTATCGTGTTCCCGAGGGCATTGGAGATCTCTCCCTCCGAGAAGCCTATCTTCCCACCGAAGTCATATATGAGGTTCATCTCGCCCCCGTCAAGCTCCCCGTCTGCAAAAGCTACGTTTATGAAATACCGGAGTAGCTCCCCCCTCAGGTTCGGCGCCTTGTCCAATATGAGCTGGACCGAGTCGTTGAAGGTCTTCACCGGGTCGCCCTTCTCTACGCTCTTGAGCACCTTGTGCGGGAATAGGCAGAACGCTGCCAAGTGCTTCAATATGAAGTCTTCCTCGCTCTTCTCTCGCTTCCCGTCGAGCTGCGAGACCATGAGCCCTCCTGCCGCTACGAAGTTCGCCAGCGCCTCGTCTATCTCGCCATAGATGAAGCCCTGCAGCACACCGACGAGCTCGTCCATGCCCCTGTTGAGCGCCGCCTGTGTCTTGGCCGTGGCAAAGAGGTCAAGCGCTCGTATCCTTATGGGATTGACGGGATGAGAGCCGTCACTGACCCCAGACTCCTTCAGGAAGAAGTCCAGCCTCCTGTTGTTCTCCTCCATCAACGTCTGGATGCTGACGTTCATCTTCTCTAGGAATAGCCCAGACGCTACTTTGTATATGGCTGTGACACACGCCTCTATGTTCTCGTTCGCCATGTATCCATACCGGTCCGCACTCAGCTCCGCCAACTGGTCGTGGAGCTGCACTCTCTTCCGCAAGAAGGCAGGACACCGCCCCATCGACTCCTCGTCGGGATATATGAACCCAAACAGTCCCTTTATGGTGGCGTCCATGTTGATGAGGTGCCCTATCTCATGACCGACGACGTACTTCAGCTCCTCACTGTTCATGAGGTTGAAGAGCCCGGAGTTTATCTCGATTATGTGCGGACGGTCCTCATATATTGTCGCGTAAGACCGTGCATTGACGTCGCTGTTCCCCGTGATGTAGAAGTCTATCGCCTCGTCAAAGCCTAGCTTCTGCTTGACTTCCATGCACAGCGCATAGAACTCGGGCAACAGCGACTCCTGCACCTTCAGGCTGTTCCCCTCCATGACGCTCCGCAGGTTCATGTCTCCGTCCTCCCCACTGCACCTAAGTCTGATGCCGTTCGTGACCTCGCCCTGAAGCACTCCGTATATCTGCTGAGCCAACAACTCATGCAACTCTATTTTCGGATCTAATTCTCTCATCTTCTTTCTTGTTTTTATTCCTGCTATTCTCTTCGCCGAGCCCTACGCCCGACTGTCATTCTTCAGCACTTAAATTAACTATTGTTTTTATATTTTGCAAACTTTTTATACCCCGTCTTCTTCCCCTTCTCCCTCCCCTCCACCCTGCGAATGGCCCCTCCGACCTCCCTTACCTACCCCCGTGGTTAGCCTTGTATTAGCCCTGTACCCTCTTTTGTTTATTTCACAACTTCCTCCTCGCCGCCCCCTCCTCTGTTAGAAGTTGTTAATTGTTTTCCGCGTCAACAACTATTGCCTACTTTTGTTCGTAAAATACACTACAGGACATTCCTGCGATTGTATTACTTAATACCGACTCCAATGTCTATCATAAAGTTCATACAGCGCTCGCTGCTCGCCAAGATTGTCTTCGCAATCTTGCTCTTCTCCCTGTTCCTCAACGCTGCGCACGTCGTCAATATCCTCCACACCTGCAAGAACGTCTTCTCGGAGTACTACAACAATATGCTCGACGAACGTATCAACGTCGCCCTCAATCAAGACCTCGACGAGCTCAACAAGCTCCGCGACTTCGCCGACGACCTCGAGATGAACTACCCTAACATCCCGCGTACGCTTAGCGACAAGAAGCAGCTCCACTACGTCCGACACGTCATGCAGAGCCTCTCCGGAGGCAACAACAAGCGCATCCACGGCTACGCTATCGCCGACGTCGACTGCAATATCAAGCGCTCCAACTACTCCGGCTACTCCGACGAGCAGAAGGCCTACCTCGAGTCGCTTTTCCGCTTCATTGCTACCGATAGCACTCACTCCTACACTGGCTTCAGCCCCGTCCTCAATCAGGGTATCGGCCTCGTCACTGCCGTCGCCCTTCACGACACTCTCGGCGAGACGTCCTGCTACGTCCTTATGTGCCAGGATATTATCGAGACCAACGACCACATGAAGTTCCTCTCCAAAATTTCTCAGGTCAACTGCTCCCTCTTCAAAAACGACACCTGCACGGCCTCCGTCTGGGACAGCCTCGCCGTCGGACAAGCTCTCTCCAAGAAATGGATCTCCGACACTGCTCGCATCAGCCAGCACGCCGCTATCACTATCGACCATATCGCCGACACTCCTTATTTCTCTAACTATACCCCGCTCGTCGGCTACGACGGCGAGACTATCGCTATCTTCAACGGTAGCATCGAAATGAAGGTCGCCGACAAGATGACCTCCCGACTCGTCCTGACGACTATCATCGTCGCCCTCGTCATCGGCACCATCCTCCTCTTACTCATCATCGAATACTTCAAGCGTCGTCTCGTCCGACCTATCAAGAAGATGACCGACAACGCTCACGCTATCGCCTCCGGCAACCTCGCCTCAGACGTCGATATCCCCGCAACTCGAGACGAGACTCTCGTCCTCGCCCTGAGCCTCCGAGAGATGAAAGACTCCCTCAAGAAGACTATCGACGCTATCAACAAGACGTCCCAGCAGCTCGCCTACGCCAGCAAGGAGATGAACTGCACCTCCGCCGAACTCTCTGACGGTGCCAACAAGCAGGCTGCCGCCCTCGAGGAGATTTCCGCATCCCTCGTCGAGATGTCCGGCAGCATCCACCAGAATACTGACAATAGCGAACAGACTGACAAGCTCATCGCAGAGACCGACAAGGCTGTAAATGAGATAGCTGATGTCGCTACCGACAACCTCAACGCCACTCGCACTATCGCCAAGACTATCCGGGATATTAATCAGCTTGTCACGCAGACTAATATCCTGAGCATCAACGCCTCCGTCGAGGCCGCACGCGCGGGCTCTCGCGGCCGTGGCTTCGCCGTCGTCGCCAAGGAGGTCGGCCGTCTCGCCGAACTGACTAAGAATACCGCCTCCGGCGTCGCCGACAACGCTGCCGTGACTATCGAGGGTAGCGACCATATCAACCAGATGATCGACGACATCATCCCGACTCTCAACAAGTGCGTCGCCCTCATCAGGGAGATTACTACCGCCGGCAGAGAACAAGGCATCGGCGCCGACCAGATTAGCTCCGCTATCTCCGACCTCAACACGGTCACCCAGGAGACTGCCGCCAACGCCGAGCAGATCGCCGCAAGCTCTAAGAAGCTTTCCGCACTCGCCGACCAGCTCAATAGACAGATCGCCGCCTTCCGACTCTAAAAGTCTACTACGAAACTATATAACTAAAGGGGAGACCGTCGCCTCTCAGCTTCGGTCTCCCCTTTTCCTTTTTCTCCTCCCCTCTTACTCTGCACTATTTACTCCTTCCACACTCACCATCTCATATTGATCCACATAAAGACCAACCAAATTCCCATCATCCGTCTTCATGGTTATGGTGAGTTCTCTACTTATTTCACTACAGTTAGGTTTCAAATCGATGACTAGACTCCGCAAGTCAGTGCTTGGAATATAAAGCCTATACCAATCGTCCTCCATTTGCATAGGGTCAGTCCACCTAATCATCTGTCTTTCTATCAAATACTCATCCGTCAAGGATGGATCATAAATCTTTATGTTTTCCCCCGCCTCAGACGAACGAACCTTATATATTTCCCAATGGTCATACAGTTCGTACGAACACATGTTGACTGTATCTACGCCTCCAGTTTGGGAAATAACCATGGCGTATTTATCCGTACATATTCCGGGCGAATAATAATCATGAGGTCCAGGACACCCCGCCACCACCACCATTACCCCAAGCAACAACGCTATTCTTATCACCCCGCTTCCCATCTCTTACTCTGCATTATTAACTTCTTCACATCTCACCATCTTATCTTGCTCCACATAAAACCACGCCATCTCCCCATCCTCCGTCATCAAGTTTATACAGAGTTCCCGCCTTACTTCACTATCGTTTGGCTTGCACTCGACAACAAAACTCCGTAAGTCTGTCCTTGGGATATAAACCCTATACCAATTGTTCTCCATTTGCATGGTGTCTGTCCACCTAATTCGAGGCAACAATTCAAAATACTCGTCTGTTAAAGACGGATCGTAAATTCTTATTTCCCAATCCTCTCCATCCGAATCTACCTTAGACAACCTCCAATAGTCGTATGGCTCACTCGGACACATGCGGACTGTATCTCGCCCTCCTTCAGGGGCTATTTTCGTAACAAACTTATCAACACATACATAACTTGGAGACTCCGGCACCTCCGGACACCCCGTCACCACCACCATTACCCCAAGCAACAACGCTATTCTTATCACCACTCTTCTCATCACTTTCCGTACATTATTATCTTCTTATGAGTATTATACTTGAATCGCTCAACAGCATCCTTACCATCTAAAGAATGCGCTTTCCCCTTTTCGAAAATGCCAGAGAAGTAGAAGCCATTCGCCGCTCCACTCCAACCATAATCACAATGCACATACCTGTTTACCGTCTCCGTAACTTCTACGACGACTCCGTCCGCATTTCTCACCTTTTCAACCCTCTGCCTTTGCTCTTTATATCCATCTATATTCCACGCATGGCTATCCCATATCGCTAAATTATGCACAGCATAAATGATAACCGGGCACTGCCTATCAATCATTTCTTTAATTCGACCATAATCGTAATCATAACTATCAGCATCACGAAATCCTATACTTCTCAAAAAGGACTCCGCCTTATTGGGGAAAGTAAATGTTCCTTGATAAAAATACTTCGAATGGCAAGATTCGCTAACGCTATACAACAAAGACGCCACCATCCTATTTTGCGCCTCCGTCGGGAATTTAGCCTTCTCCCCTGTAGTATCATTCTTCGGTAATAGATCAGCATTCAACATATCCCAATTTATCTCCTGCTCATTCACATAGTATTTCGTCGGATAGCGCAATTTCGTCATGACTTTAGCTATTGCCAATGGAAAACAACCACACTTGACCTGCCTTCTTTTCCCAAAAATAATGCCCTTCCGTCTACGAGGATGATTGCTATTAAACGGAGATTCTTGATGCCACGAAGATAGCGGTTTCCAATCGATGATATTATTCTTACACTCTGGACTAATGTCAATAGTTCTTTGGGAATACTTGCTGTTTTGAACTTGGTTGCTCGCATACCCAGCACACTCTCCCAACCCCATGCGTTCTATCTCGTCAAGCGTCGGCGCTCTCTGATATGCCTTTAAACCTCCGTAGACATAGCTCTCCTCATCATCCAAACTAAAGTTCCCAACGTAAGTGTCTTTCTCTTTCTCGTCATACAGAGACACTGTGTTCGGATTCATGAACACTTCCCCAGGATACTCCGGAACGGTGTAGAACCCATCTCCCGTTAGTGGGTACCCATCATACACACGTCTCTCGCTACTACTCTTCGCAAGTGCCAATTGTATCCCCTCCTCCGACATCGAGCCTTCATCTATCACAGCCAGCACGTCGCAACCGATCCTATCATCCGCAGCAAGAATCGCATAACCATTGTTGTTGGAAAAGTTAGCGACATACAGGAGATTGCCCTCACCATCCATTGCTGCAAGCGCCTTGTTCCCGTCCGCCTGTGACTTCTTGACCGACAAGACATTGTCAATGATCAGCTCCCGCTCAGAAGAAAGTGATTTCAACCCATTAGAATCGGAAGCCCTCAGAAAGTTCCTCAACGACTCCACTGCCCTTTCTTGCGAAATCTCATGCAAGACTCCTTGAACCTCCTGACTATGCTCTACTTCAAGCACCTGTTCTACATCATCGCCACATGCGGCTAACATCAGAGCACTCGCCGCAATTGCTATTGTTACTATCTTCATGTATACTTTTGTTAAATCAAAGGACAAATGTAATAATATTTAGCATACAACCAAAAAATAGAAATGAAATCTACAGATCGCAGCCTTCCGACTCTAAATGTCTACTACGAAACTATATAACTTAAGGGGAGACCGTCGCCTCACCGCTTCGGTCTCCCCTTTTCCTTTTTCTCCTCCCCTCTTACTCTGCACTATTTACTCCTTCCACACTCACCATCTTATGTTGCTCCACATAAAGAGCAACCAAATTCCCATCATCCGTCTTCATTGTTATGGTGAGTTCTCTACTTCTTTCACTACAGTAAGGTTTCAAATCGATGACTAGACTCCGCAAGTCAGTACTTGGAATATAAAGCCTATACCAATCGCCCTCCATTTGCATAGGGTCAGTCCACCTAATCATCTGTCTTTCTATCAAATACTCATCCGTCAAGGATGGGTCATAAATCTTTATGTTTTCCCCCACCTCAGACGAAAAAACCTTATATAGTTCCCAATGGTCATACAGTTCGTACGAACACATGTTGACTGTATCTACGCCTCCAGTTTGGGGAATAACCATGGCGTATTTATCCGTACATATTCCGGGCGAATAATAATCATGAGGTCCAGGACACCCCGTCACCACTACCATGACTACTAGCAACAACGCTATTCTTAATATCTCTCTACTCATCACTTTCCGTACATTGTTATCTTCTTATGAGTATTATACTTGAATCGCCACATGCGGCTAACATCAGAGCACTCGCCGCAATTGCTATTGTTACTATCTTCATGTATACTTTTGTTAAATCAAAGGACAAATGTAATAATATCTGGCATACAATCTAAATAATAGAAATAAAATCTACAGACCGTCAATACAACGGATTCTCTTTACCACCCGTGTCCAGTTATCTTCCTATTGCCATCTACCACAACCAAGACTCCGGCGCTCCTTGTCCCTTAATCTTCTTCCCCCCTCTCCCCTCTTCCCCCCTATACGCCGTCAGCCAGAGCGAGGCACTCCCCCACCCTGGCTGACAGCTACTCTATATTAGTCCTGCTATAGACCTGTTCCCCCTCTATAGTCCATGCGGACCCTTGTTCTTGTCGCTCCCTCCCTCGTCATCGACCTCCGTACTTCTCTGCCTCTCCTTGAAATGTCCCTTGCCAAATCTGAACGAGATCGTCGCCTCTATCCTCCTGATCGGTATGCGAGCCTTCATGGTGCTCTCATAGTCCGTCGCCTTCTTCTCCTCTGTTATCCTCACCGCTCCATCCTTGTCCGGCGTCGTGATGGCCGTCAGCCCCGCCGTCAACCTCTTGTCGAGGAAGCTCCGCGACAGGTTCACCACGGCTCCGACTAGTCCCTTGCTCGTCGTCTGCAACTCCATCCTCGTCCCCTCTATGACTCCGCCTATCATCATCTCTATGTCGGCTGGCAACGTCTGCTGGAGAGACACGAACCCTCTGGGCCTCCACCCCTTCCTGCTCTGGTCTAGCTCCTTGCTCCTGACGTAGACGTACGCCGCACTCCCCTGCAGCATGACGTTCGTCTTCTTCCCTAGTGTCAACCGTGTATAGACCGAGAGGTCCGTCGTGTTGCTCCGCAGTATGTTCCCGTATGTGGTCTCTATTATCGCCCCCTCCGACCGCGAGTAGCCGTATATCCCGTTCCTGCATATCGTATGCGAGAGGTTCAGAGACAACATGGCCTTCTGCCCGAAGGTGTTATACGTCAACTTCATGGTGTGCGAGCGCTCCGCCTCGAGGTCTGGATTGCCATGCTTTATGGAGAGGACGTTGTTCTCACTCCTGTCGACGTTCGGGTCGAGATTCGAGATGCTCGGCCTCTTTATCCTGACGTTGTAGCTCAACCCTATGTTCTGCGACTGGCTCAGCGTCTGAGACCATACCGCCGACGGCACTATGTTCCCATAGTCTGCCGAGAACTTGTGGTCGCTCTCCTGCGTCTGCCACGTGTGCTCATATCGCAGTCCGAACCGTAGCTTGGTCTTCTCAAATCGCGCCTCGCCCTCGGCATACACTGCCGCCAGGTCATATCTGTACTTGTACTCGTCGGTCTCCGATGTCCCCGCCGTGAGGGTGTTCTCCTGATTGCTCCTGTGTCCCGCATACTTGGCTCCGGTCAAGAGTGTCACGACTTCTCCACATGGGACCTCTACGTCTGTCACGACGCTCTGTGTCGTCTCCCTGCTCTCGGTCTTCGCGTTCTCGTTCCTCGGCGTTATCTCGCTCCCGCTCATGACGCTCCTGACGGTCCTGTCCGCCTCGCTCTCCGCCCGCTCATGGCTCATGGTGTATAGCGTCGTCCATTTCCCGTCCTTGATGTTTGCGAAACTTCTGTTGTAACTGATGCTCGCACTGACGTCCCTGCCTCCCTCTTCCTGGTCGGTCTTCATGGCATACTCGCTCCGCGTCTCCTCGCCCATGACTATCCGCGTCGTCTCGTCGGTCTCTGCCTTCTCCGCCCATCCGGATGTCTCTACGTCGGCCTCTATGCTCCGCAGGGTGTCTATGTTCAGTGTGTATCCCGCCGAGAAGGTCCTGTATGGCCAGTCCTGATCGAGCGACGACTCTGTCTTCGTGACGAGCCCGTCCTTCTGCCTGCTCTCGAGGTCTACGTGTCCATCGACTTGATGCTCGTGGAACATGAATGCGTTGACTGTGTACGAGTGCCGCCCCTTCTGCTCCGCTACATAGACGCTCGCCTGGCGCCTCTGCGTCGTCGCTATCGCCGCCCTCGTGTTCACTGTGAATCCGTCCGCCGCATTGCTCTTCCCGTCGCCCTGCTTCTGCATCGTGATGCAGAGGACTCCACCGGTCCCCTCGGCGTCATACTTGGCCCCGGGGTTCGTGATGACTTCTATCGACTTGACGACCGACGCTGGCATAGACCTGAATACTTCCTTGGGATTCTTGCTCATCATCATGTTGGGCTTCCCATCGACATATACTTTGAACGAACTGCTGCCGTTGACGGTTATGTTCTCCTGCGCATCTACTGTGACCATCGGGACTTTCCTCAGGAGTTCTATGACGGTCTGTGTCTTGGAGTCCGCATCGTCCTCGACGCTGTACGTGAGCTTGTCGGCCTCCATCTTGACTATCTGCTTCTGCGCGACAACCTCGACTCCCTCTATCTTCTGCGTGTTCTCGGTGACGAATATGATCCCGAGGTCCAGCGTCTCCCCGCTCGCTATCTTCACGTCTCTCTGTATGGGCATCTTCCCGAGCGAGCTGACTACGAGCTGATATTCGCCCCCTGTCTTCGCCTTCAATGTGAACCGCCCCTCGGTGTCGGACGTCGTAGCCGTCATGGCGCCACTTCCCGCCTTCTCCCTCAGCCCGATCGTGGCATACGGCTCGGGCTCCATGCTCGTCGAGTCTTTTAGGACTCCGGTGACTGTCGCCTGCTGGGCCAATGTCCCTATTGCTTGTACCGCCATCAGGAATAGTATGACGACATACTTGCTTAAGTGTTTCATAGTTCTGGTTTCTTTTGTTTGATAGAGGGGTGTTCTGTGTATTTGGTTCTCTTTTGCTAGGCTACCCTGCTCGTTCTTCCTGCGACAATCTCGTGCTCCGCCGCCTTGGCCCGCCTGTCTTGTGTCTCGAGTGTGCGCCCGCCCCTCGCTGACCCGAAGATGACGCGCCCCCCGTGCGCCATCTTCAGTCCAACTCGGATGTTCTTTCTCTATTCTGCTGATTTCTAGTTCTTTCTTTGTCCCTCTACTTTTTACCCTTCGGGAGGTCTCCTGTCTTCGTGAGCTTGAAGCTACCCGCCGACAGCCCTCTCGACATGCTCTCCGCTCCCGTGAACTCTGCATCATTGGAGATTCCGTACGCTATGCTGTCGCCGCTGACTTCTATTCCCTCTATGCTCACTACTGACCACCCTGCTCCCTTCACGACTCGACCGTGTTTGCCATTGACGTCGTTCACCTCTATGCTCATCCCCATCATGTCTATCTTGATGCGCTTTACGTCGCCCCCCTCTTCTATCTCCTGCCTGATTCTCTCTGCTATCTCGCCGCCCTTGTCTCCGTATGCCGGTATCTCCTTGAGCTTCTTCTCGTCGCCTATGGCATATACGAACGCCCCCGGTCCCTCTGCCTTTGCGACGCAGTCGAGTCTATAGACTCCCGGCTCGATGGCTTCCTTCTTCTCTGCCTGATAGACTTCTCTGCCATTCCTGTTCCATCCGTCGAGGTATCTCTCCCTCCTCCCGTTATAGTACCATCCTTCCTTGGTGTAGTGCTTGCAGTTCTCATGCTTGATGAGCTTCCACCCTTCCCTCTTCAGGAAGTTCCTGTCCTCACTGTTCATCCATACGTCCTCATATATGCTCATTGACCTGTCTCCGAATTTATCCAGCGAGTCTCCGAGCTTGTGCGCTATCGACGCACCTGTCGGGACTATGCAGCACAGCGCAGCTATCCATAGTGCGACAAGGACTATCCTCTGCGTGACTCCCGTAGGCTTCGTCTTCCCCGCCGTGCTGAGCGCCGCATGTACTATTGCATATAGTGGGATGACGAGAAGTACTATCAGCGACACTACGAAGACTCCCATGAGAGCCGGATGACCACTGTAGAAGGCCTGCATCTCGCTTAGGAACGCCTCCGGCATCTCCCCCCCAGCATCTGTCGTTATCGTGAGTGGCAACGACAGTATCGAGACTGACGACACCAGCGCCCCTATGATCCCGAGGCATATAGACCCGAATATGACTATCATCAACGCGACTACGCAGAACATAACTATCTTGACCAGTGCCGACAGCAGTGTCCTGAATGCACCCTGGCTCTGCGGCATCCCGCTCTCCTTCTCGACGACTACGTCCGCCAGGCTCTGCGGCGTGACGTCCTTGCCCTCCATCATGAGCAGCTCCTGCGGAGTCCTCGCCTCCGGGACTATTATCGCCATTATGATATAGAAGACTATGCCTATTCCATAGAAAAACGAGAACAGCAGCAACGCCAATCTCCATACTACTGCATCCGTCCCTGTGTACGCCGCCAAGCCCGACATGACGCCTGCCAGCACTTTGTCCTTGGGATTCCTGTACAGCTTCTTCCCTGCCGTCCGTCCGCGCAGTCCGTTCATTGTCTCATCGACTGTCGACCTTATGGTCTTGTTTATCTTCTCCCCGACACTCTCGGTCTTCCTCTCCTGCACGCCCTCATCCTCACTCGCTATCTGCTCCGGCTCGCCTATCCTCGTGATGATGCTCTTGACGTGCTCTATCGTGATGGCCTCGACGCCCTGCTGCTTGAGCTCGTCAAAGAGCTCCGCTATCCGCGCCTCGATGTCTCCGACTATCTCGTCGCCCCCAGCCTGCCTGCCAAACGACGCCCGTAATGACTCGACGTACTTCCTCAGCATCTCATACGCGTCCTCGTCTATCTGATACAACCTGCCACTCAGGTTTATGGTGATATTCTTTTTCATTGCTTCTCTAGTGTTAATGGTGTAATGTTCTTCAGGTATCCGATGGTGTTCTCAAGCTCTGTCCACGAGGCGTCTAGCCCCTCCAGAAACTGCTCCCCATCCTTGCTCAACGTGTAGTACTTCCGCGGCGGACCCTGAGTCGACTCCTGCCACTCGTACAGTAGAAGCCCATCATTCTTCAAGCGGGTGAGTAGCGGATAGAGCGTCCCCTCTACCACTAGCAGCTCCGCCTGCTTCAACTGCTGGATTATGTCACTCGCGTACGACGGCCGATGCTTCAAGAGCAACAGCACACAGTACTCCAGCATCCCTTTTCGCATCTGCGACTTTGCATTCTCGATGTTCATACTGCTATGCTTTTTTCGTTTGTCTGTGCAAATGTATATACTTTTATGGTACTATGCAATACATAGTATTAAATTTTTTACAAATATCTTGCTTTGGATAATACTATACAACAACAACCGGCGGCCCCGCCCTCCGCAGAACCGCCGGTCTCTATATCTTTAATCGTCTGTCTATCTGAATATTGCCTCTTCTAATTCTACCCTTCTCTCCCCCGTCTCTTCCCCTTCTCTTCCCCGTCTCCGTGTCCTTCTTCTCCTCCCCCTTCTCTCCCCACTCCGTTTCCTTCCGCAACCTCCGACTTCCAATTCCTCATTCCTAATTCCTAATGCCTCATTCCTAATTTGGTTAGCCCTGTATTAGCCTTTTCCCCTCTTATGTTAACTTCACCCGCCTCCGACCACTCATTCCGACCATTCCTAATTCCTCATTCCTAATTCCTAATTGAATTAGTCTCCCCCTACTTTTCTAACTCCTCCTCATACAAATCCCAAGCATCCCGACACCACTTCTGCATCTCCTCTGCCAACCACTGTGGCTCTATCACTCTCAACTCCCCTCCATAACCCATCAATACCCGCAGGAAGTCTATCGTCGGACGTATATAAAATTCGTAGTCCGACCACTCCTCGGTCTCCCTGATCTTCTTCTGGCTATGATGTAGCGGCAGGTCGTCCATATATCGCCTGATGTCTCCTTCACTCTTATATACTCTGACTACTATCCGCTCCGCCTCGCTCCCGTCTGCTATGATGACTCCATAGCAGTCCTTGAAGAAAAGCTCGGCGTCAAATTTCCTCGGCAACTTAAACTGCCGACCTGTGAACTCTATACTGTGGATTCTGTCAAGCGAATACAGTCCTACGTCATTGACTGTCAAATTCTTCCCGACGAGATACCACCGCCTGCTGTGTAGCTTCAGGCAATACGGCTCTATCTCGTGCTCGTTCTCATGTCTATAGCCATAACACTGATAATGTATCCTGATGGCTTCGTTCGCCTTCATAGCTTTGGCTATCTTCTCGACCTTGTCGTCCGCCGAAGGTATCGACTCGAGTATTATCCTGTCCTTTATCGACGAACAGTCCTTCAGCGTCGCATGTACGCTTATCGTCGACAGCAACCACTTGACTACGCTGTTATCCTTGAGGTTTTCAGGATTCGCTATCCTATACACGCTCGACCCCTGTCCACATGTTATCTTCAGGCTAAAGATGTCATCTATCGCGGTCCTATACCTGTTGAACGTCGACCGCGACAACGGATTACCATTACTAACAGTCGAACCATCCCACTCTCGGCTTATCTGCTCAAATGTCATGCCACCTCTGCTTAGCAACTCTATCAGCCACTTGTACACCAGAAATACTTCAAACGCTCTCATTGTCTTGACTCCTTGTATTATAAGATTTGCGTAGAGAGGAATGGACATCCCCCTCTACGCAAATCTAACCTTTATATCTCAGAACTCCAACCCGACTTTCACTCCGACTCCCCTGAACTCGAGCGTCGGAGACTTGTGCTCGTTCTCCGAGTCCACCCGCTTATAGTCATACCCGAGCGAGAAGTTCAACCCGAAGTCCCCCTTCAATATCGCACTGAACCCGACTCCCATGTTGATGTACTGCGTGAACTCGTCATGATACTCGCTGACCCCGTCAACCATCGCACCGCCCAGCCTCATCGTGACGAACGGCGTCAACCGCCTCTTGATGATGTTCCACCGCGCCGCAGCATAGATGGGGACAAACGTCAAGTCATAATCAACGTCCCCACTCACCTTGTGCTCGGTCCCAGACCACATCTCGATTCCCGTCCCGAGCCCCAGGAACAGGCACCTCTTGAACAGGAATCCGTGGGTCGTCGTCAGCGAGAAGATGCCACCTCCGAGTATCTCCTCCCCGCCTGCAATCCCCCCGATGTCTACGAATCCGGCATACCCCTTGCCCCTCCAGTCTGTCCTCTCGCCGTCTGTCTCGGCACTCGCTACGATGCTCGCCAACAACGCTACCACGATAAATAATGTCTTTCTCATACTTTATTATTCTTATGAGGGCTTCTAGAAATTAGATTTTTCACTTGTGCGATTAAGCGAGAGAAATGGAGCTTGCTCCTATTTCCGAGCGTGAGCACATGAGGCGAAGCCAAGGCTTGCGAGCTTTTGAATACCGGAGTGTACTGTAGTACATGAGGATTTCAAAAGTGAGCGTAACGCAGAAAAAGCAATTTATAGAAGTTCTCGTGTTAGACTTATGCCGACAAAGGTATTCCCCACATGTCCCATAACTTGATACAAGCTATCGCCCATCCATTTTTTTCTATCTTTTTCTTTCTTTCCGCTCCCCTTCGCTCCCATTCCCGCCTCCTCCGTTCCTCTCCGACCCCTTAATTCCTCATTCCTAATTCCTAATTTCCCTTATCTTTGCACATAAACTTGCAAACGCCTCAATCACTATGAGCAGAAGCTTCAAACGTACTATTGCTTTCGGCAAATCAACCCGCGGCGGTCAGTCCCGCCACACTAAGACTTGGGACGACTACGTCGCCGAAAAGGCTATCAAGGCTGACCGTCCCGTCTGCCCCCAGCACTACCGTCACAAACTCCAGTCCCTTGAGGACTATGTCGCCTTCGTAACCGACCACTGCCGCGTCAACTCCAGGCTCTCCTCTACCTACGACCGCAGAAGGTTCGCCTGCTTCCTCGCCTTCCTTTACGGCCGCCCAGAATCTCCCGAACTGATCCGCGCCTACGCCCTGAAACTGTTCAACAAGGACAGGTCGAAATAGATTATCCCCCATCTTCACCCCCTATGCAACGTCCTTGAACTGTCGGTTTGACCTATTGCCTGTTTTTAGATTTATATGTATCTTCGTATGTCAAACCAATACTTATTAACTATGAAACGCCTCCTTGCGTCTCTCCTCCTCATCATCCCGGCAGCCTTCTCCGCCTCGGCCGACAACGACGTACCTCAGGTCGCCAACGTCCTCAACCGTCACACGACTTCTCTCAACGGCAAGTGGAACTATATCGTCGACGTCCAGGAAGAGGGCTTCTACGACTACCGTATGAAACCCAACCGCTGGGGCTTCTTCCTCAACGCTAAGCCGCAGAAGCCTGAAGACCTTATTGAATACGACTTCGACAAGTCTCCTTCTATGAACATCCCGGGCGACTGGAACACGCAGGACGACAAGCTCTTCTTCTACGAGGGTACTGTCTGGTTCAAGCGCTCCTTCTCCTGGCACCCCTCGTCCGACCGACGGACTATCCTCTACTTCGGCGCCGCCAACTACGATACTCATGTCTATGTCAACGGCACCCACGTCGGCCACCACATCGGCGGCTTCACTCCTTTCAACTACGACGTGACTGACCTCCTCAAAGACGGCGACAACGTTGTCATCGTCAAGGTCGACAACAAGCGTCGCGTCGAGAATATCCCGACTCTTATCTTCGATTGGTGGAACTACGGCGGTATCACCCGAGACGTACTCCTCGTCGACGTCCCGACGACTTATATCGAGAACTACAAGCTCGCACTCCTCTCTCAGTCTGAGAAGAAGGGTAAGGTACGCCTCATCGACTTCTCACTCAACCTCAACAAGGCTGTCGCCGGCCAGCAGGTCACGCTCTCTATCCCAGAACTGAAGGTCAAGCAGTCGCTCCAGACTGACAAGGACGGCAAGGTCTCGACGACTCTCCGCGTCTCGAAGCTCCAGCTCTGGTCCCCAGACTCCCCGAAACTCTACGACGTCAACCTTGTCTGCGGCAATGACACGCTCCACGACGCTATCGGCTTCCGCACTGTCGAGACTCGTGGCAAGCAGATCCTCCTCAACGGCGAACCTATCTTCCTCCGTGGCATCAGTATCCACGAGGAGAAGTCTAATGGCGGCGGCCGTGCCAACTGCACCGAGGACGCGCACCACCTTCTCTCTTGGGCAAAGGAACTGGGCTGCAACTTCGTCCGCCTCGCCCACTACCCTCACAACGAGTATGCCGTCCGTGAAGCTGAACGTATGGGCTTCCTCGTCTGGTCCGAGCTCCCTGTCTACTGGACTATCGACTGGACCAACGACGCGACGTTCAACAACGCTCTCCATCAGCTCAACGACATGGTTGCCCGCGACCAGAATCGTGCTAACATCATCATCTGGTCTATCGCCAACGAGACGCCTCACTCCCCGGAGCGTGACAGCTTCCTCTCCCGCCTCGCCAAGAGCGCCCGCGCCCTCGACAACACTCGCCTGATATCTATGGCTATGGAGGTGACATCTGCAGACCACTACCACAACCGCCTGCAGGACAACATGAACGAATATGTAGACGTCATCTCCTTCAACGAGTACATCGGCTGGTATCGCGACGTCAACGACGCACCCAAGATGACTTGGGAGGTCCCATACAACAAGCCTGTCATCATCAGTGAGTTCGGCGGCGGCGCCAAGGCTGGCTACCACGGTGCCGAGAATCAGCGCTGGACGGAGGAGTTCCAGGAGCGTCTCTACAAGGAGAACATCGCCATGCTCGACAAGATCGACGGCCTCTCCGGCACTACCCCCTGGATTCTCAAGGACTTCCGCTCTCCACGCCGCGTCCTCTTCGGCGTCCAGGACTACTACAACCGCAAGGGCCTCTTCTCAGACAACGGCGATAAGAAAAAGGCCTTCTACATCCTCCGCCAATGGTACGACTCTAAAAAGTCTGCCTCGCAAAACAACAACAAGAAGAAATAAGTTTATCACGGGAGCCGCCAACAACGGCTCCCGCTCTTTTTACTCTTTTCACACCCCTTCTTCGCCACGTCTGACTTCCTACCTCTTCCACCTCTCGCTATTCCCCCGCCCGACCATCTCTAGCTCCTTGTCTCCCATTGTCGGCACTTCGACACTGTACTCCGTCTGCCGACGCTCCCTGCGACGACCGACGTTTATGCTGTTCTCGATCCTCCGACGTCTCCCCGTCAAGAGTACCTCTATTTCTATCTTGCTGTCCATGCCTCTCTGTTTTTGCGTTGTTTGCAATACAAATTTCCCGCTTAATTTTCCACCCACCAACTTTTCTGCCCCCCCCTTGTATGAAACCCCGCCACCACTGTACGAAATTCTCCCTTTCTATATTTCCTTTTACATAGAATAAATATAAATACTGATTTTTAGGTATTTCCTACCACCCTTACTCACAATAACTTTGCATTCAGAAAAATAACTAACAAATGAATAAGATAATAGTAATCTACGGCTCAACTACCGGAACGACTGAAGACGTCGCCGGACGTATCGCCGCTAAGCTCAACACCTCGGCGATCCCGGTCTCCGACCTCTCGCAAGACGTCATCAACGACAACGACGTCCTCATCCTCGGCAGCTCTACCTGGGGCGCCGGCGAACTGCAAGACGACTGGTACTCCGGAGTCGACACTCTCAAGGCTGCTAACCTCAATGGCAAGAAGATCGCTATCTTCGGCTGCGGCGACTCCTCGTCCTACTCGGACACTTTCTGCGACGCTATCAGTATCATCTACAACGCCGTCGCCAAGTCCGGCGCTACCCTCGTCGGTCGAGTCTCCAAGGACGGCTACTCCTTCGACAGCTCAGCCTCCCTCGACGGCGACGAGTTCCTCGGCCTCCCTATCGACGAGATGAACGAGAGTCACAAGACTGACGAACGTATCGACGCCTGGCTCAAATCTCTCAATCTCTAACTTCTTAACTTTCACTAGACTATGCCCGACAGTACTGCTATGGTTTTCGGCAACCATATCTACGAATACCAAAAAGGCGTCAGAAACCTCGTCCTCTTTACTATGAAAAGGGACTGCGTGGACTCCGCCATCAATAAGCTCAGAAAGCTCAACATCGATTTCTGTGTGCAGTACGTCGGTCTCAACAACGCTAACGTCTTCTTCGGAAGACCGCAGTGCATCAAGGCTATCCGCAGCATCGTCACCCGACCTCTCAACGAGCTCTCCCCAGAAGAGGACTTTATCCTCGGCGCTCTGCTCGGCTACGACCTCTGCCTGCAATGCGAACGCTTCTGCGACCGTAAGACGACTAACTGACATTTATAGCTCGTTTATTAGGTGGTTTATCACTCGCAGCCGTGGCCTACACCCGCGGCTGCTTTCTTTCACCTCCCGTCGTCTCCGTCCCCATTCTCCAAATGTTATGCTTCTAATAGACTTGCTTTCCTTTTTGCTCTATAATTTCAGTAGATTTGATTAATTTTGTCCCGCTAAACACAAACGGACAACATGCCTATAAGGATCCCAGACGCACTGCCCGCTAGGCAGACTCTCGAAAACGAGAGAATTTTCGTCATGAGCGAGACCAGAGCTCTCCAACAGGATATCAGACCTCTGCAAATCCTCATCCTCAACCTCATGCCCAATAAGATCCAGACGGAGACTCAACTGCTCCGCGCTCTCTCCAACAGCCCTCTCCAGGTCAATATCGACCTGATGATGACGGCTTCACACCAGAGTAAAAATACTTCCTCCGAACACCTCAACACTTTCTACCTCACCTTCGACGAGGTCCGCAACCGTAAGTACGACGGCCTTATCATCACCGGCGCTCCCGTCGAGCAAATGGACTTCGAGGATGTCGACTACTGGGACGAACTGACACAGATCATGGAGTGGAGCAAGACGAACGTTACCAGCACTTTCCACATCTGCTGGGGCGCACAGGCTGGCCTCTACTACCACTACGGGATCAAGAAGGTCCCCCTCCCCGAGAAGATGTTCGGCGTCTTCTCCCACGTGGTCATCGACCGTAGCTGTCCGCTCGTCCGTGGCTTCGACGACGCCTTCTTCGCACCTCACTCACGCCATACGGGTACCCGACGAGAGGACATCGACGACAACCCTCACCTCCGCCTTCTCGCTCACTCCTCGGTAGCCGGACCTTATATCGCTATTTCTACCGACGAACGTCAGATTTTCGTCATGGGTCACTCTGAATACGACCGCGATACGCTGAAAAACGAATACTTCAGAGACCTCGACAAGGGTCTCAAGATCGCTATGCCGGTCAACTACTTCCCGGACAACGACCGGACACGTACCCCGATGATGACCTGGCGAAGCCACGCTCACCTGCTCTTTAGCAACTGGCTCAACTACTTCGTCTACCAGTTGACGCCCTACGAACTCTAAAATTATCCCCCTCTCCCTTGACTTATACAAAAATCTTACTAACTTTGCACTCGCTATGGCGGAAGACGTCATGGCTTAAAGGAGGTAGATCCGCTAGCTCAGTTGGTAGAGCACAACACTTTTAATGTTGGGGTCTTGGGTTCGAGCCCCAAGCGGATCACCACTACGATATTCGCGAGAGACTGACTCAGTATCTCGCGAATTTTTTATTTTGCTCACATCAACTTTCTCGCCCCTCCCTCGAGACGACAACGACACCGCCACAATGAACATCGAAAAGAAAGAGCTTCGCAAGGCTATATCCCTCGCCAAGAAGGGCCTCTCCCCGGAATCTAAGCTGCTGAGCAGCGAGATCGCCTGTCGGTCTCTCATGAGCGACCCTCACGTCCTCTACGCCCCTATCATAGCCGCCTACTGGCCCCTACAAGACGAGATTGACGTCCGCCCTGTCATCCGCTGGGCTGTCGCATCCGGCAAGACTGTCTACCTCCCTGTCATGAACGGCGACGACCTCGACCTCCGCGTCTTCTCCGGCGAGGACTTACTCAATTCTGACAACTCCTACCACGTCTCCCAGCCTGTCGACGCACCTCTCCTCTCCAATACTACTGGCCTCGGGATGACTATGATTATCCCCGGAATGGCGTTCGACTCCCTCGGCAACCGTCTCGGTCGTGGCCGTGGCTTCTACGACCGTATGCTCAAGCGCTTCCCAGCCGCCTACAAGATCGGCGTCGCCTTCTCTGTCCAGCACGCCCCCTCTGTCCCTATCGGACTTATGGACGTCCCGATGGACTCTGTCCTCTTCGCCTGATATTCTTCGTTTTCCCCCCACAATAAAAAGGTAAGCGAAGCCGACCATCGCCGACTCCGCTGTCTTATTCTGTTTTCTTATTGAGTCTACAGGCTCTGCTGGACCTCGTCGTTACTGCCCGGCAACATCGTCGGCTGGACGACTGTCTCCTGCGCCGGCTGGCTCTCCACCTCTGGTCCAAACCACGACTCCATCTGCTGTCGCACCTTCTCGCTTATCTCAGGCGTCACGAGCTTGCTGACCCTGCTGTACACGAACGTGATGGAGACGAACGTGCCTGCCAGGTTCAATAGTCCGTTCTTCGGCCTCATGCTCGCCGGCAACACGTTGTACGCCAACGCTAGCCCTATCAACGCCTTGTCTGTCGCCGGTGTCGACGACTCCTTCATGACGTAGAAGAGTTCCAGCACGGTCTTCACGACGCCTTTGCCCGCCGTCGCCGCATACGTCTTGATGCTCCCTATGATGGCATCCGTGTCTCCTAACTGACTCAATATATCCATAGTGTTAAGTGTTTTGTCGGGGAGTCACCTCCCACTACTTCATTTTCTTATCGTTAAACGTGACGTTCTTGACTTTCACACCCTTTATGAACGACGTGTCAAAGCCTTTGTCGTCAGATATCTTGGCCTTGATGTTCTCAAACGTGAAGTTCTCTAGGCTGTACTTGTCCGAAGAACTGACGTTGTAGAACACTTTGCAATCAACGTCTATGTTCTTCAGCGCTATCTGATTGCACTTCGAGAGTGGCATATCGCTCCTGTCCTCCGGCTTGAAGAACTGTACCCACGGCTGGATGTAAAGGAAACTGCCACAATTGCCCGTTATGCCCTCTACTGTCACATACTCGTAACTCTGCGGAGTGTCTGGCCTCATCTTGAGCCATAGCACTCGAGTCGCATTCTTAACCTCGCAGTTCCTGAGGACGATGTTATGATCGACAAGGCTCTCGCTCCCAAGCGTCAGACAACCATGTACGAAGCCATACTTGCAATTCTCTATGATGACGTTCTTGTTTGGTCCGTTCGTCGGGTCCTTGTCTGCCCACGTGCCCTTGCCGCCCTTCATGACGACTGCATCGTCATTGACCGACATGTAGCAACCACTGATAAGCACATCTTCGCAGTTGTCAAGATCTATGGCGTCACTGCTCGGTGCCTTAACTGGCGAATGTGGCGCAAACGTACTTGTCGAAAGCACCTTGACTCTCTTAGACCTGTATATGTGGGTCGTCCAGAATGGCGAGTTCTGCAACCTTACGTCGCATATCGTGACGTCCTCGCTGTTCGAGATGTACACGAGCCTCGGTCTCAACGCCTCAAGATTCGTACACTGCCTGTTATACTGTCTCCTGATCCAGAACTCTCTCCAGAATCTCTGACCATTCCCGTCTATCGTCCCCTTTCCGCTTATGGTGAACCCCTTGACGCCGTCTGCATTGACGAGGGCCGTGAAATAGTTGAGGGTCTGACCCTCCATCCTCGTCTTCTTTATCGGATAATACGCGATGTCATCTATGCCCTTAAGCGTCGCACCTCTCTGCAGGTGCAGATGTGTCCCCTGGGGGAAGAACAACGCTCCCGAGAGGAATGTCCCCTCTGGGAATACTATCACGCCTCCTCCATCCTGAGCCGCCTTGTCGATGACCGCCTGTATCGCTGCGGTCTGCAACATTGTCTCGACGTCATTCCTGACTCCATAGTCCGTGACTACATACTTCTTCCCGAGCTTCTCAATATCTACGTGCGCAGTGTCCGCAAACCATGCCGGTATCTCTGTCCCGTCGGGAAACTTGTTCTGCGAGTAACCCGTGGTCGCTACCGCCGCCATCACTGCCAATGCCACTCCGGACATAACTTTCGTTACGTTCATTCTTTCTCTATTCTATGAGTTCGTTTAAATCTAATGTATCAAAGTTAATAACTTTCATTCAATTTATATCGCTACTATTCTATTTTTCTTGCTTCTACGCCTTCCGACCCCCTCTTATCTCTTCGTTTCTTTTCTGTTTTATGCAAAAAAAGAGGACTGGCATCCAGCGTCTCTATGCGCTTTCCGCCAGCCCTCCTGTTATGATTCTTATGCTATTTTCCCCTCCTCCGCCTGATATATAGCGGACTTCCGACTGCCACCACGACTATCAGTATCGTGACGACATACGCCCAAGTGTTGACCTCCCTCGAACGTACCGTGACTGTATAGTCGCCTGCCATCATGGCCTCTCCAGACAGCTTGTAATACAATACGTTATCCTTGACGACTCCGTAATCGTGTCCCACTATCCGCCCTGGCATCGATAGACTGCAACTCACTTCGAATTCACTGATGATCATAAGTTTCATGAAGTGCTCTTCGAGCCCTTTACCCGCAAGACTTTTCCCGTCATCGAATATGCCGAAGGCATCTGTATGAAAATACTCATCGAATCGATTCGAGCCTTTCGTCTTAAACTGTCGCAGGCTGTCTTTGAGCTCTACGAAGCGCTGACGGCTGACCGGCGGATTGCTGATGCTGTCGTAGTGACTGACTATGTAGTCGAAATATATGAGAAATTCTGCATCCTCGCCCCATTTGTTCACCTTCTTCTCTATGGCGTCGAGCTTCTCCTTCGCCTCCGCTCCACTCAACCCTTCTACGAGGTTCGGCAGCCCCGTACACCAGTAACTCGCCTCCTCCTGACTGAGGTAATCGGTCATCTGGACTGGGAAGATGTCCCCGACGCCTGCATACGTCTCGCTGTACTCATAGTCGGTGTAGAACCACCGGAACCACTTCTCGACCTTCGTCTCGGACTTCAGTCGTTCACTCTTATCCCATCCGTAGAACCGCAACGGTATCTTCTCGCCCATCTGCTCGACTGTCTCATAGTCGAACGTAAACTTTGTCATCACTGTGTCGCGCCTCTCCTTCTCTCTACCAGCCACACCTTGCGTCTCCGTGCCGCCCTCGCTCAGTATCTCTGTCTCGTAGCTCTTGCAAGACGTCGTATCTATCTGTTTCGGTATCGGACTGACTTTCATCTGCCCATTCCTCAACGAGTCAGCAACCTCCCGCTTGACGCTGACTGCATAGCTGACCTCCCGCTTGCACGTCCCGTCACTGCTGATTGTCGTGTGCATCTTCATCCATATTGGATCTTTACACGAACTGACAAGAACTGATGCCAACAACACTATGAACAACTTAATGCCTCTCATGATACATCTGCTTTAACTGTGTGTAACTAAATGTGTTCTCTTCCTTCGGCTGCGTCCTGTTTTCGTAGAGCCTCCTCAGTGTGCTCACTGTCCGCAACTCTTCCTGTGAGTAATATCTGCCCTCGCCCTCAATGTCCGGGGCACCGCCACTGACTTGCTGAACTACAAACAGCCCTACTAGCACTGCCGCCGCCAACGAAGACGCATACCTGACAACCATGAGCACCGCGTCCCATCGACTCGTCTCGCCTTCCTCAGCCATCCGCTGCAAGACCCGCTCATTCAGTCCCTCGGGCATCAGACCCTGCTTCTGCTCCCTGAGTCTGACCGCATCCCGTAGCACCCCGTCTCCTCGGAGTATGTCTTCTATTTCTCTCTCTTCCATCGCTCATAGTGTTTTGGTTATCTTATATAGCTTCTTCCTTATCCTGCACAGCTTCGAGCCTATTGTCGACGCATTGCTCCCCTCGACATACGCTATCTCGTTTAGGCTCATCCCGTCGTAATAGAACATTGTCAGTAGCGCCATCTCCTCAGCTGGCAACAGCTCCATCCCTCTCTCGAGTTGCTCTATGCTCGCCTCTTTCGCGATGTCCCCCTCGTCAGTCTCTGATTCCGAGACTCGCCCTTCGTCATCTATCGAGAGTAGTGTCGGCCTCGCCTTCCTGACGAAGTTCAACGCCTCGTGATACGCTATCCTGCTGAGCCACGTCCCGAGAGACGCCAGCCTGCTGTCATACGTCCCGATGCTCCGTAGTGCCTTGACGAATACATCCTGATACACTTCCTCGGCATCTTCCTGACACCCGACGATGCGCCGCACCGTCCTGTAAACTGACGGACCATACCGAGCAAGCAACTGCTGCTGCGCAGTCCGACTCTGCCTTATCAGGTCCCCGATGAGTTCTGCTTCTTTCGACTCCATCTTGTCCTTCTTTTACTCTTATATACACACGTTTCCGGCAATCTTTGCACCCCTATCAATCTTTTTTTCGTTTCCCCCTTCTCTCCTCTCTCCCTCCTCTCCCCATACGCCTCCATTCCGTCTCCCTCTTCTCTCTTTTCCCCTTTGTCCCCTTTGTCCCCTTCGCTCCTCCCTCCATTCTATTCCTTCTCCTCCTTTCTTCCCCTCTTCCTTCTCCCTCTCCTCGCTCAATCCCTCTTCCCCGTTTTTCCCATTCCATTTCTCCCATCTCTTCATTTCCCCCTTCGCCTCTCACCTTCCCATCTTCACCTCCTTCTCCATTCTCCTCCCTTCTTCCTCTCTTCCCCTCTTCCTTCACCATCTCCTCGCTCCATCCCTCTTCACCGTATTTCCCATTCCCTTTCTCCCATCTCTTCATTTCCCCCTTCGCTCCTCTCACCCTCCATTCTATTCCTTCTCCTCCCTCTCCCCTCTTCCCCCTTCCATCTCCATTTATCTTCCCCTCAAAACCTTCCTCTCCTCGCCCCCTCACACATCAAAAAAAGGCTTGCACCCCTCTTGGGATGCAAGCCTTCTATGTTTCCTGTAGTTTCGGTTTCGCTTACTCAACGATTGACTTGAACGTGCCGTCGTTGAAGAACTTGCCAAACTCCATGTCGGTCTTAGCGTAGCTCTTCCACTTTGCCTCAAGCTCCGTAGCCTTACGAAGGTTCTCGAGTGCCGTGTTCTTGTCGTTCTTCCTTGCGTTTGCAATAGCCTTGAGGTAGTACTTCAAGCCACTCTCCTCGCTGTTTGCGTTGAGCGTGCTGAGCGCTGCATCATACTTGCCAAGAAGAATCTTGACGAGTGCCGAGTTGTTCGTCGTGCTGTTGCCCATGTAGCTCTCTGCCTTCTCATAGTCACCCTCGAGGAGCGATGCTATGCCGAGGTTCTCGTTGAGCTCTGCACCTGCACCTGCTGCCTGACCGAGCTTCTCCTTTGCCTCGTTGAGGTCACCCTTTGCCAATGCGCATGCACCGAGGTTGTTCATTACCTCTGGCAGACCTGCGTCTGCTACGCTCTCGAACTGTGCCTTTGCCTCGTCAACCTTGCCCTCGTTGAATGCGATGACACCGAGGTTGTTCTTTGCACGTGCATCGTTGTACTTCGTTGCTGCCTTCTCGAGTGCTGCCTTCTGCTTTGCTGCATCGTTGCCCTCATAGAGGTTTGCAAGATAGAGAAGCTCCTCGACTGACAAGTCGTCAAGGCTTGCTGCCTTCATCTCGTCGTCTGTACGACCTACGAGCTCACCCGTTACAGTGATAGTCGAACGACGAAGTGCTGGAAGGACATCCTTTGCGAGCACCTTGTAAACTGCTGCAAGATTCCTGATCTCCTTCTCCCTCTGGTCTGGATCGCTGTAGAGCGAGAGTACGCGGAGAATCAACTCCTTGTCCTGAATCTCGCTGTTCTCGATGGCCTTCTTGAAGCCTTCCCAGTCCTCAGGTGTGTTGTTAGCTACGACGTTCGTCTCGCCCTCGACCTTTGCCGTCTTCAAAGTCTTGTCGACGTATGTCTTTGCCGAGCTCTCACGATTGCCTGCCAACTTGGTGTTCAAGTCGACTGCACCCTCTGGAGATGCGTATGCTGAAATTGCTATGCTCTTGATGGACTTCTTCTCGTCCTCGTTCAAGGTCTTGATGTACTCGTTCAACGCCTTGACCTCGTCCTTCTTCAACTCGCCGCTGCGAATGTCAAACTTGTTGACAAGGAACAAAATCTCTGCAACCTTCTCCTCGGTCGTGCTCTTCTGATACTTGTCCTTCGAGCTTGCCATCTTGCCTGGCTGGTCGCCTACAAGCGTTGATGTTGCAATTACACCCTTTGCCAGCGGATCCATGTCGAGCTCCTGAGAGGTGACCTCGATCGACTTGCTGCCCCTCGTGAACTTGATCTTGACGATCAGGTCGCTCACACGCTGCTTGTCGTTGAAGTCGATCTCCTGCTTCGGATACTTGATAGAGCCACCATTGGTGAAGCTTACTACCTGGCCGTTACCCTGAACTGCCTCTCCCTGGACCGTAATCGTCGGATAGTTGTCCTGTCCCCCATTGTACGTGAGGATTGGAGTAATCTCTGCGACCACCTTCTTGTCCCACATCTTCGCCGGTACGTTAGCCGTGAATGCAATCGCTACCTTGCCCTGGTGTGCCTCAAGAACCTCTGGGTCCACCTTGTACTGAATCTGCTTTGCAGCCTCCTTCATCTTGTCGATTCCACCGCAACTTGCTACAAGCGCAGCCAGCGCAAGTGTTCCGAAGGCTTGGAGTCCCGTTTGCTTCATGATTTTTGTATTCTTTAGTCTAAAGTTTTATTTTTACACTCTCACGCCGCCAGCCTAAACCATAGCGTCCAAACTGACGTACGTTTCCTTTTTCGCCCAGGTGATCTCGTTTTGCCACCTAAACGTTCTGCAAAGATAGGGGAAGTCGCATAAAAAAAGCAAAAAAGACGCAACTTTTTTTGCCCCAAATCGTTTTTATCCGCCCTTTTGCCCTCTTTTCATTCCCTTTTCTCTCCCTAACGTCCTAATTTTACGTTTATTCCGACCATCACCGTCGCCTTTGGCATCGGCATCCCCCTCGACGGTCTCATACTTCGTCGCCAAGATGTTGTCCGCCCTCAGGTACCCGACAAGCTCCGGTATGAACGAATACTCGACGCCCGCATCCCATACGACGTAGTCCTCGGTCTTCTCCTTCCCAGCCGTCACGTTGGTGTATAGCCCACCGACATACTCTATGTTGGTCCGAGCCGTGAAATTGCCCTGACGCATGCTCCCATGCACGTTGAGCTTGTGCTCCGGCGTCGCCAATATGGGCTTCTCCATGTCGAGATACGAATAGTTCATCCCGATGGTCGCATGTGGCGTCAGCCTAAACGACGCCTCTATCTCCATGCCCTTGTTCCGGCTCTCGCCTATGTTGACGTTCAGCGGATTGCCGTCCTTGACGACTGTCGAGATCATGTTGTCGGCGTCTGTCATGTATAGGTTCACCCCCCACTTCAACCGCCTGTGGACGAGGAACTGGCTGAACGCCACCTCGTAGTTCATCATCTTCTCTGCCGTGAGTTCGGCATTCCTCGACTTGAACATGTACAGCTCCTTGATGGTCGGATTCCTGAATCCTTTGCTCGCTATCAGCTTGAAGTCTGTATGCCCATTGACGTGCCACGTCAGCCCGACCTGCGGCAATATCTCCTTCCCAGCCGTCGAATGTT
The DNA here is from genome assembly GCA_017417385.1 of Bacteroidales bacterium. Lineage (GTDB taxonomy): Bacteria > Bacteroidota > Bacteroidia > Bacteroidales > Marinilabiliaceae > W3P20-009. Next base: position 6,423 of record JAFPZF010000011.1, on the reverse strand, counting down.
TGTCATACCTGATGCCCGCATCTATGGTGATGTACTCGGCAATGTCCTGACGCTCCTCGGCATAGATGCCAAACTCTGTCTCGTGCTTGCTGACAAGGACGGTCTCCGCCCCGTCTGCCTTCGCCTCGTTCCACGCTCGACCGCCACTCCTCATGATGTCCGCGCCGACTGTCAGTCTGTTCCCGGTAAAGAGGCTCATGGTCTCATACACACTGACTCCCCTGACGTAGTCGTCGCTCTTGAAGTAATAGGTCTTGGCCTTCTCGCCCTCATGATATCCGTCGTCTATCTTATGATGTCCCCAGTTCCCATACACTGTCAGCATTCCATTGATGTTGGAATATGTGTGACCGACTCCGCCTGAGGCTGCTCCTCTCATGATCCACTGGTCGTTGTCGATATACGGATTGTCCTCTGTTCCCGGGTTGGACGCATCGAACTTCGTGATGCTGACGTCGGCAAAGGCTCTCCATGCGTCACTGACGTCAAATGTCAACTTGCCATAGCCGCCACCCTGCTTGAACTCCATGTTGTCCCTGTGTCCGTCGGTCTTCTGATAGCTCCCGCCGACGACACTGCCAAATCTCCCTGCCTTGACTCTGTTGGTCACGTCTGCCGTGAACGAGCCGTAAGACCCGCCGCCAACTGACAGGTCGGTCTCTACTCCGTCATCCGTCGGCTTCCTTGTCACGATATTGACGACTCCGCCCATGGCGTTCGAACCATACAACACCGACGACGGACCCCTCAGCACCTCGACCCTCTCCGCACCGACCGCCAAGCTCGCATCTGCTATCGCATGCCCCATGACACCCTGAAACTGCGGATGCCCGTCGATGAGCATCAGCACGCCTGTCGTCGGACTTCCACCAACTCCTCTGATGGTGATGCCACCCGTTCCGCCTGTCGAGACGCCATAGCCCATGACACCTCTCGCCGTGACATATACCCCAGGGACTGTCTCCCCGAGCGATGTCAAGACGTTCTGGTTGTGACGCGTCTCTATCTGCTCTCTTCCTATTATATTGACTGTCATCGGGACGTGCCTGACGTCTGTCAGCCCACGTGTGCCGGTCACTGTGACCTCCTCCACATGCCTCATCAACCTCGCTATCGAGTCGTTCTGGGCCGTTGCCACTACTGCGTTCGCCAATAGCACCCCGAAAAATACTGTCTTTCGCATCTGTCGTATTTTGTTTCCTTCTGCAAAGGTAATCATTTCCACGCAACTAAGGAAAACAAGAGCGTCACCCGAACTCCTTCAGGCAACGCTCCCTCGTATCCTTCTTTCAATAAGCTTACCCCGACTACCAAGCAAACATCGGCCTCGGCGTCATCATCTTATTCACCTCCGCCTTGACCTCTGCTATGGTCTTCTCGTCCTCCGGCTTCGCCAGGACTCTGTCGATCATGTCGACGATGACGTCCATGTCTGCCTCCTTCAAGCCACGTGTCGTGATTGCTGGCGTACCAAGGCGAAGTCCACTGGTCTGCATTGCCGAACGTGTGTCGAATGGGACGAGGTTCATGTTGACGGTGATGTCAGCTGAGACAAGTGCCTTCTCCGCTACCTTGCCGGTCAACTCCGGATACTTCGGACGTAGGTCTACGAGCATCGAGTGGTTGTCCGTGCCGCCAGAGACGATGTAGAAGCCCTTCTTGATGAGGCCCTCTGCCAGTCTCGCAGCATTCTTCTTGACCTGCGTCTGATACTCCTTGAACTCCGGCTGCTGTGCCTCTGCAAAGGCTACTGCCTTGGCTGCTATGACATGCTCCAGCGGACCACCCTGCTGTCCTGGGAAGACTGCCGAGTTGATGAGCGAACCCATAGTCCTGACTACGCCCTTCTTGGTCTTCTTGCCCCACGGGTTCTCGAAGTCCTTGCCGAGCAATATGATGCCACCCCTCGGACCTCTCAAGGTCTTGTGCGTCGTCGAGGTGACGATGTCTGCATACTTGACTGGGTTGTCGAGCAACCCTGCTGCTATAAGTCCCGCAGGATGCGCCATGTCGACCATCAGAAGTGCTCCGACCTGATCGGCTATCTTCCTCATCCTCGCATAGTCCCACTCCCTGCTGTACGCTGAGCCACCACCGATGATGAGCCTCGGCTTCTCCCTCAACGCTATATCCTCCATCTCGTCATAGTCGACCCTGCCCGTCTTCTCGTTCAGATGATATGCGACCGGACGATACAACAATCCACTCGTGTTGACCCCAGATCCGTGCGACAGGTGTCCTCCATGCGCAAGGTCCAGTCCCATGAACGTGTCACCCGGATTCAAGACTGCCAACAGGACTGCTGCATTTGCCTGCGCCCCAGAGTGAGGCTGTACGTTAGCAAACTCCGCTCCATAGATCGCCTTGATGCGCTCTATCGCCAGGGTCTCGACCTCGTCGACAACCTCGCAACCGCCATAATGACGCTTGCCTGGATAACCCTCCGCATACTTGTTCGTCAGGCACGAACCCATGGCCTGCATCACCTGGTCACTCACGAAATTCTCCGAAGCGATCATCTCTATGCCTCGCTGCTGCCTTTCGTGCTCCTTCTCGATCAACTCAAAGATGGCGTTGTCTCTCATTGTCTCTTTTGTTAGTTTTCCGCTAAATTACAAATATTTCCGTAATCTCACCCCCTCCCACTCTCCTTTTCAGTGTATCACTGATTGCCCCCCATTCCGTCCCCTTCCCTCTGTCCTATTCCTACATCTATATTATTTCACCGCCTCACTTGCCTCCCCACATAATTATTTATGGGGAAGCAGCTCTCGCCACTCCCCCATATCCTTTCCCGATAGGCTTCCCCTACCCTATCTCCTTCAACGCCTTCAATAGCTCCTCGTTCTCCGCCTTCGTCCCCGTCGTTATCCTCAGGCATCCCTCGCACATCGTGACGCTGTTCCTGTTCCTCGTTATTATTCCTCTCTCTACGAGTGCCTTATATACTCTGACTGGGTCGTCGAACTTGACCAGGACGAAGTTGGCGTCTGTCGCATATACGTGCCTGACGCTCCCGATCTCGCCACTCCGCAACCGCGCCTCGAGCATGTCTCTTGCCTCGACAATGGTCCTGACGTCTCGCCTGAACGCCGCCTCGTTTCCCAGGGCCTCGAGTACTCTCCGCTGCGTCAGTATGTTGACGTTATACGGATACTTGACCTTGTTGAAGAGCGCTATGATGCTCGCGTCCGCAAACGCCATTCCACACCTTATCCCCGCCAGTCCCCACGCCTTCGAGAAGGTCTTCAGGACTATCAGGTTCTTGTGCTTCCCGTCCGCTACTTTCCCGAGTATCGTCTCGTCCGTGAAGTCTCCATACGCCTCGTCGACGACGACTATACCCTCGAACTTCTCTAGGACTTTCTCCATCTCGGCCATCCCGATCTTGTTCCCCGTCGGGTTGTTGGGCGAGCACATCCAGACGACCTTGGTCTTGGCGTCCGTCGCCGCAAGCAGCTTCTCGGCGTTGAGTGCGAAACTGCCCTCCTCGAGCATGACGCTCCTGTACTCGATGTCATTGATGTCGGCCGCCACCTTATACATGCCGTACGTCGGCGCTATGGCGACTACGTTGTCCACCCCCGGGTTGCAGAAGACTCTATATACAAGGTCTATCGGCTCGTCACTTCCGTTGCCTAGCATCATCTGCTCCGGCCTCAGCCCTGTATACGTCCTAAGCTTCTCCTTGATCTCCGTCTGCAACGGGTCTGGATACCTCCCGTCCGGCCCCGCCAGGCAGCTCTCGTTGGCATCCATATATATGCTCGCCTCGCCCTTGAACTCGTCGCGCGCACAGCTATACGGCGCCAACTTCTGTATGTTCGGGCGGACTAGCTCCTCTATTCTCTTCATGCTCTCCTATTTTTTCTTTTCTACTGCCTCTCGCCTTAGTCTCATCGCTGTCTCGTGCGCCGTCAGGCTCTCCGCATGTGCCATGAGCTCGACTGTCTTCGCTATGTTCCTGACGCCTTCCTCGGTGATTTCCTGGAGTGTCATCTTCTTCCTGAAACTGTCGAGGTTCACCCCGCTATACGCATGCGCATAGCCGCTCGTCGGGAGTGTGTGGTTCGTCCCGCTCGCATAGTCGCCCGCACTCTCCGGAGTGTAATGTCCGATGAAGACTGAGCCCGCATTGACTATCTGCTCCGCTATCGCTCGCGGCTGCTCGGTCTGGATTATGAGGTGCTCCGGCGCATACTCGTTCGTCAGGTCGATGACGTCCTCAAAGTCCCTGACGAGGATGACATGGCTGTGCGAGAGGCTCTGGTCGATGAGGTCTATCCTCTCGAGCATGGTCTTCTGCCGCTCAACTTCCTCTATGGTACGCTCCGCTATCTCTGGACTGTCCGTGATGAGTATCGCCTGACTATCGACTCCGTGCTCCGCCTGGCTGAGCATGTCCGCAGCTATGAACTCTGGATTGGCTGTCTCGTCGGCTATGACCTCGACCTCGCTCGGACCCGCCGGCATGTCTATCGCGACTCCATCGGTGCTAGCCATCTGCTTCGCCGCAGTGACATATTGGTTGCCTGGCCCGAAGATCTTATATACTTTCGGGACGCTCTCCGTCCCGTACGCCATCGCCGCTATCGCCTGCACTCCACCTATCTTGAAGAGCTTCGAGACTCCCGCCACCTTCGCAGCATACGCGACGACGGGATTGACCTTCCCGTCCTTCATCGGCGGCGTGCACATGACGATCTCTTTGCAACCTGCTATCTTCGCCGGGACGGCTAGCATCAGGACTGTCGAGAACAGTGGCGCCGTGCCACCGGGCACGTATAGTCCGACTTTCTCTATCGCGACGGCTTTCTGCCAACATCTGACGCCTATCATGGTCTCTACGCTCGGCAACGCCACTTCCTGCGCCGCATGAAACGCCGTGATGTTGTGGACTGCCGTCATTATGGCCTCCCTCAGCTCACTATCGACCTGCTTCTCGGCCTCGACGAACTCCGCCTCGCTGACCTCCAGCTCCTGTAGCTCTACTTTGTCGAATTTGGCTTCATACTCCCTGACCGCTACGTCGCCCTTCGCCCTGATGTCCTCCATGACGCCGCGCACTATGCCCGTCAGGTCGTTCTTGTCCTTCTCGGGCCGACGCAACAGCTCCGCCCATTTCTCCCGTGTCGGGAATCGTGTCAGTCTCATCGTCCGCCTCGCTTTACATTATCATCTTCTCTATCGGCATGACAAGGATGCCCTCAGCACCGAGCTGCTTCAGCCCACTGATGATCTCCCAGAAATGCTTCTCCTCGATGACACTCGCGACCGAGCTCCAACCCTCTGTCTCAAGCGCTGTCACCGTCGGCGCCTTCAGTCCCGGCAGCAGCTTCGCTACCTCGCCGAGCTTCTCTGTCTTGATGTTGAGGACTATGTACTTCTTGCCCTCGGCGTTCTTATAGCTGTCAAACCTGAACAACAGCTCCTTCAGTATCTCCTTCTTCTCCTCGCTGAGCTTCTTGTTGCCTATAAGGACGGCCTCGCTCTGCATGACGACCTCTACCTCGACGAGGTTGTTGCTGACCAGCGTCGAGCCACTGCTTACTATGTCAAATATTGCGTCCGAGAGGTTGATGCCCGGCGCTATCTCGACCGAGCCTGTTATGACGTGTATGTCCGCCTTGATTCCATTCTTCGTGAGAAACCGCCCAAGTATCCCGGGATACGACGTCGCGATCCTCTTCCCGTCAAACCACTTCAGCCCGACTTTCTCATACTCGTCCATCTGATGCTTCGGGATTGCGAGTGACAGCCTGCACTTGCTGAAGTCCAGCCTCTTGACGATCTCCGCATCCTCCTGACGCTCCTCATACTCGTTCTCTCCGACTATCCCGACGTCCGCCGTACCGCTCGCGACCGCCTGAGGTATATCGTCATCCCTGAGATACAATATCTCGACTGGGAAGTTCTTCGCCGGTACCAAGAGCGTCCTCTTCACCGGGTCCACCTTGATGCTGCTCTCGCTGAGCATCGTCATCGTCTCCTCATATAGCCTGCCCTTCGTCTGAACGGCGATTCGTAGTGTCGTTGCCATTTTATGTCTCGTTTCTTTTTTTGCAAATATAGTCAGAATGTTTTTACCCAATACCCTACTATCCCTATAATTTTGCCACTCATGCCTCCATGCTCATATTCTTACGTATTTCACTTAACATTTCTGCATTTTTTCTTATCGCTCTCCTCTCCCCCTTCAGCCTTGTTCCCTGCCTTGCACCTATTAAAAACAAGTAAGCCCGCCCTCTCTTTCCCGGAAAGGACGGACCTTTTATGTCTGTCAAAGCATCTACTTCCCCAATACTCTCCTGACCTCCTCGACTGTCACTCCCATCTTCTCCGCTATCTGCCCCTCCGTCCCTCCAAATGACGCCACCATCTTTATGAGCTCTTCCTTCTGTCTCCTCTCCTCTTCTTTCTGCC
>JAFPZF010000010.1 GCA_017417385.1 Bacteroidales bacterium | reverse complement strand
TTACATTTTGTGTAATTTGTGTGGCCTCTACACTCGTGCTGAATACCACACATCTCAGGGCCGTATCGACATGACTATCGAGACCGACAAATATGTCTACATCTTCGAGTTCAAGTTCAACAAGACTGCAGAAGAGGCTCTCCAGCAGATTAAGAACAAGGGCTACGCACTCCCCTTCCAGTCCTCCGGCAAGGAGATTGTCTGCCTCGGCGTCAACTTCTCTTCCGAGACTCGCAATATCGACGACTATGTCGTAGGGTAGGGGAGTTTTTCACTTCTTACCCCTACTATGTCCACAAATTGTGTAATTTTGTCTCTGTATGGAAACCCAAGCTAACATATCCCTCTCTTGTCGGACCTTATGCCCGTCATCGTTAGTCCCCTCTCCTTACCATCCCTTTTCCCATCCTTCCGTTAGTAGTCAATTCAAATATACAAGATAATATGGTAAAGCGTTTTCTTTCTATCTGCCTGGCTGCCATCGCATGCTCCAGCTTCGCTTCTGCGACTGACTTGACTCTCGTCCGCCTCGACGGCACTGGGCTTGTTAAGGACCTCTCACTCGTCGGCCGTTTCGAGATTCTCAATGGCGGCACCTCCTATCGTCTCGTCGCTCGTGCCGATGGTGAGGAGATAGTCAGCGGCTCTATCGCGAGCCTCTCCCGTATCAGCTTCGTCCCCGAAGACCTCGTGCCAGACACACCTACCGCCCTCGACGCTTTCACTATCGACGGTAGCTCTGTCAATGCTCGTACCAACGACGTCAAGGTCCGCATATACGGCCTCGGCGGTGCCCTCTTCCGTACGTCGGACAACGGCAGTGTCTCTGCAGACGGTCTCCCCGCTGGCCTCTACATCGTCGTCTCTGGCGGTAAGGCAGCCAAAATGATTGTCAAGTAACTTGCGAAATTCGTTTATGAATAACATCACACGCACACTCTCCCTACTCCTCGTCTTCCTCCTCCCCTCCTTGTTTACCAATGCCCAGACTCTCCGCGTCTGGAAGAACGGCACTCAACTCTACAGCGTCGAGGTCTCCGGTGTCGACTCTATCAGCTTCTTCTCTACCGAGAACCTGCCTGTCGCTGTCCCGGAGCTCGTCGACCTTGGCCTCTCCGTCAAGTGGGCTTCCTTTAATCTCGGCGCTACTAAGCCCGAGGAGGCAGGGCTCTACTACGCCTGGGGCGAGACGCAGCCCAAAAACAACTACTCATGGTCTACCTACAAGTACGCCAATGGAGCTTACAACAAGCTGACCAAGTATGTACCTGAGTCTGATATGAACGATTGGGGCGACAATGGCTTCATCGACAATAAGACAGTCATCGACCCTGATGACGACGCTGCGCATGTCGCCCTTGGTGGCAAGTTCCGTATGCCGACCTCAGCAGAGTGGCAGGATCTTCTCTTTTACTGCAATTGGGAGTTGACTCAGCTAAATGGTGTCAATGGTTATAAGGTGACATCCACTGTGAATGGCTTTACTGACAAGTGGATTTTCCTTCCTGCCGCCGGACTCTACAATGGTAGAGATTTAAGCAATTATGGCTCCTACGGCAACTACTGGTCGGCATCGTTCGACAAATACTATCCCTACAACGCCGGAGGATGGTACTTTGTCAACGAGCGCAATATCGATAATGACTTCAACCGCTGTTTGGGTCTCTCCATCCGTCCCGTCTCAGAATAAAAGTGTTTAGTATTCATTTAGCGTCTTCCACCTTCCCCGGTGGAGGACGTTTTTCTTTTTTCCCTATCTTTGCATAAAACATATTTTAAAAGTATCATTATGTCCACCACACTTCAAAACCTCCCTATCGGAGTCCAGGACTTCGAGAAACTACGCCGAGAAAACTACCTATATGTCGATAAGACTGCTCTCGTCCATCGTCTCGCTACGACGGGCAACTGCTATTTTCTATCACGC
>JAFPZF010000009.1 GCA_017417385.1 Bacteroidales bacterium | reverse complement strand
GGTTGCAGCGGATTGAAGAGCGTTGAGATTCCGAGCAGCGTGACGAGCATAGGGAATTATGCTTTCTTAGGTTGCAGAGGATTGGAGAGCGTTGAGATTCCGAGTAGCGCGACGAGCATAGGGGATGGTGCTTTCGCGGGTTGCAGCGGATTGGAGAGCATAAAGGTTGACAAGAATAACACTAGGTATGACAGTAGGGGCGATTGCAACGCTATCATAGAGACAGTGACTAATACTATCGTGGCAGGATGTAAGAACACTGTGATTCCGAGCAGCGTGACGAGGATAGGGGAGCGAGCTTTCCAGTTTTGCAGCGGATTGGAGAGCGTTGAGATTCCGAGTAGCGTGACGAGCATAGGGGGGGCTGCTTTCTCAGATTGCAGCGGATTGGAGAGCGTTGAGATTCCGAGTAGCGTGACGAGCATAAGTGATTGTGCTTTCTCATATTGCAGCGGATTGTCGAGCGTAGTGTCGCTGTCGAAAAAGCCGCAGGTGTTGCGTTCTAATGCTTTCTATGAGGTTGTCTTAAGAAAGGTTACGTTGTATGTGCCAAAAGAAGCGGTTGAATCTTATAAGAGTGCATACATATGGAAAGGTTTTGGAAAAATAGTTGGAATAGATAGTAGACCGTGAGTTAGCTCGGGAAGTAGTGAAGAAGATAGAGGAGATTGACGAGTTGGTGGATATTGAGGAGTTTAAGAGGAAGATAGAAGTGGCAAGGGAGGCTTACGACAAGTTGACGGAGGCGCAGAAGGGGCTTGTGCTGAACTATAGAGTGTTGACTGATGCGGAAGAGAAGTATAAAACACCAATGAATCCATCAGCCGTTCAAGAGATAAAGGTTGAGAGAAGTGAGAGCTGGTATGAGATGAGCGGAAGGAAGTTGGCAGGGAAGCCGACGAGGAAGGGAGTGTATGTACATAATGGGAAGTTGGAAAGGGTGAAGTAGAGGAGTTTTTGAAGATAGATAAAGGAGTCCGTCCTTTCTGGCGAAAGCTGGGGAGGACGGGCTGATTTTTATTGTCGGAGTCGTCGGAGTCGTCAGAATCGTCGGAGGTGTCGGAGGTGTCGGAATCGTCAGAGTCGTCGGAGTCGTCGGAGGGGGTGGAGGTGTCGGAGGGAGGAGCAAAGGAAAGTAAGCGCATCACAGATGCTAATACTCCATGGAGCGGGATTAGCTTCGCTGACCTTTCTTCCTCTCGGCAAAACGAGCAAGCTCGTTCTGCGCTCGCTCAATCGAAAGGGATTACAAATCCCGCCCAACGGAGTCGTCGGAAGGATCGGAGGGGTCGGAATCGTCAGAGTCGTCGGAATCGTCAGAGTCGTCGGAGGGGTCGGAGGAGTCTGAGTCGTCGGAGGGGTCGGAGGAACGGAAGGAGTAGCAAAGGAAAGTAAGCGCATCACAGATGCTAATACTCCATGGAGCGGGATTACAAATCCCGCCGAACGGAGTCGTCGGAGGGGTCGGAGGTGGCGGGGTTGTCAGAGTCGTCGGAATCGTCGGAGTCGTCGGAGGGGGTGGAGTAGTCGGAGGGGTCGGAGTCGTCAGAGTCGTCGGAATCGTCGGAAGACAAGCGTATTAGCTTCGCTGACTTCTGCTTTAGCTTAATCAAAAGGTTTAAAATCAGGAGAGTAGAATCGCAAACTAATTTTTCCACAGGTTGTGGAAGATTTGTTTTGCATGACGGTTCAACATCGGAATCGTCGGAGGGGGTGGAGTAATTGGAGGAACGGAAGGAGGAGCAAAGGAAAGTAAGCGCATTAGCTTCGCTGACCTTTCTCACGTTAGCTTCGCTGACTTTTCTCACGCTCGGCAATTTGCAAGCAAGCTTGCATTGCACTCGCTTAATCGAAAAGTTCGGCAAAGCGAGCGAGCTCGCTCTACATTCGCTTAATCGAAAGGGAATTCAGATGCTAATACTCCATGGAGCGGGATTACAAATCCCGCCGAACGGAATCGTCAGAGGTGTCGGAAGGGTCGGAGGGGTCGGAGGAGTCTGAGTCGTCGGAGCATTGCCTCTTTGGTGTGGAGGGGGAAAGATGGGAGAGAAGGATGAGGGGAGAAGGGTGAGAGTGTGGGGCTACCAACGGGAGCCGCCGCCGAAGCCACCACTGCTATGGCCGAAGCTGCTGCCGCTGTAGCTGCCGCCACCGGAGTCGTAGGAGGCGAAGGTGGATTCGCCCTTGTCGTCCTGGATGCACTCCTTGAGGAAGGCGAAGAAGCCGAAGGCGAGGGCGGGCAGTATGAGTTTCCAACGGCTCTTGCCACAGGGCTCGAAGTCGTCTGAGGCATAGCCTGTCAGGAGAGGGCCGGCGAAGAAGAAGATAAGAATAAGGATATAGGTACTCAGCCATATACCATCACTATCCACGTACTCCATGATAGAGTGCCAAGTGAGCCACAGCATGAGGGCGGCGGTCGCAGTCATGAAGAAATAGGTCAGACCGTAGTCGTTGTCTTTCATGTCCTCCTTACGCTGTGGAGTCGTCGCGAAGAGGGAACGGGATATAGCGGTGAGGAGCATCCCGGCGAAGGAGAAGAGGGCGAAGACGTGGTAGAAGGAGAAGAGGGCAAAGAGCCCGATAGCAACGTAGCCGGGCCACCCGAGCGCATCGACCGGGAAGGGGAAGTAGAGGTCGTCGTAGGTCACGAAGCACCAGATCATGTAGATGAAGAAGTAGAGGAAGTCTATGGCGATAGAGAGCCCGAAGACCCAGCCGATGAGGCCGTCGATCCTCTTGTAGAGGATGATGCCGACGATGCTGAGCGCCACGATGACGCCGAAGAGAATCCAGAAAGTCGTCGGAGTCATGATTTCGACCTTGGGAGACTCGATGACAGCGTCGCTGCCGACAGCCTTGACGATATTGTTGACACCGGCGAAGATACCCGTGGCGTAGTCCTCGCTCTTGAAGTAAGGGATCATATTCTCGTCCACGATAGTCTTGCAGAGCAGGTCTGGGAGGGTGCCTTCCAGACCGTAGCCAGTCGTGATATGTGCGATACCCTTGTGACTTGACGTCTTTGGGGAGATGAGCATGAGGGCGCCGTTGTTCTTCTGTTCGTCACCGATGCCGATAGCCTCGAAAAGAGCCGTTGCTTGTTCGGAGATAGGCTCCTGGACATCTTCGGCGACCGTCACGAGACAGATCTCGACGAGGCCCGCGCGGCTGAGGGAGTCGAGGTGGTGCTCAAGAAGCTGAGCTTTCTCCTGGCTCAGGAGGCCAGCCATATCGTGGACGAGGTCCGTCTTGCCTATGCGAGCGGCGATGTCCTCGTAGGTGAGGACTTGCCCGTCGGTGGAGGTCGTATCCTTCTCGTCGAAGATCATAGCCCACAGGGAGCCCTTCTCGCCGTCGGGGTCACAGCCGAAGAAATAGGAGATGCTACTAGCGATAAGGAGGGCGAGGGCTATAGCGGCGAGGAATTTGCCGTAGCCACTTGCGACGCAGTCGATGTTGTCTCCGGAGACACAGTAGTCAGGTTGTTGTTCTGGAGCCACGCTTGATTCGTTGTTTGTTGCCATATCTCATAGTGTTTTATCGGGGAGGAGGAAACTCACTACAAATGTAACTATTTTATTCATTGGTGTTTCGGGGGAGTTCTATAAATTGCTTTTTCTTCGTCGCGCATAGAGAACCACCAGACGTAGGGTAGGGCGGGGGGATGAATCTGACGGAAAATAAAGATGCGACTGGCAATAGATTGATAGACAGTGCGTTCGAAGGAATGGCTGGCGAGGATTGTGAACAGAATTTCAAAAAAATCATTTCAGACTTTGTATTTTATTCGAAAAGCTATAAATTTGCAGTGTCTAAGCCGTAGGGCTAAGGCGGAAATGGTCGGTTGGATGAGTGGCTTAGTCTACGGTCTGCAAAACCGTCTACGGCGGTTCGAATCCGCCACCGACCTCGACCACAGCCTCTGAGTCATCTGATTCAGAGGCTTTATTTTTATAATCATGAAGTATTTCCGCATCCTTTCAGCCGTCATGACAATTGGCTGCGTCGTAGCGGCTTGTGACGACGACGAAGAATACACAGTATCGCACAACACGTCGATGCAGGGCACGCAGGTCGTGGCAGGCATTGACACCACTCTTGAGGCGAACCGGTTCGTGTATGACGTCATGTCGACGTTCTATTATTGGAACAAGGAGATGCCGGACATAGACTACAGGACGCAGAAGAACACCGAAGAATATTTCTACTCTCTACTATCCACGAAGGACAGGTTCTCGTATGTCTCGGACGATGCGAAGGCTGAGCATGATGCGTTTGCGGGCAAGTCCACGACGTATGGGTACACGATGAGGCCAGTACGTCTTGACGGGGACAACGTCGGGGGAGTCGTCTTCCACGTCGATGCCAATTCGCCAGCCGAGAGAGCGGGATTCAAGAGGGGCGACATCATCACGTCCGTTGACGGCGTCGGCATCAACATCTCGAACTACTACGAGCTCCTGTATCAGAAGGACAGGGCGGACTTCACCGTTGTGCGCTATGAGTCGGCCGACAAGACAAACACGATACAGATGCAGATGGCGAAAGAAGAGATGACCATCTGCCCGGTGGCGAAAGTCGACGTCGTAACCTCGCCACTTGGTCGGAAAGTTGGTTACATACTCTACAACGGATTTGACACAGGCTTTGACAACGAGATGGCGGCGGCCTTCAGCAAGCTCAAGAATGAGGGAGTCCAGGACCTGATAGTCGACCTCCGTTACAATCCGGGCGGAGACATGGACTGCTTCGTCAAACTCTGCAGCCACATAGCGCCGTCGAAGGACGTCAGTGCGGGGAAAGAGATACTCTACTATGAGTACAACGAGCTGCTCTCGTCGGACATCGAGTATTCGAGGGGAAATTCTAACGAGCATTTCGACAGCAAGATATCGGTCAACCTAGACCTCAGCAGAGTATATTTCCTCACGAGCAGCAACACATATTCCGCGTCGGAGGCCACCATTCTTGCGCTCAGTGCGTACATGGACGTCGTCCTTGTCGGCGACAAGACGGGAGGCAAGAACTCGACAATGTTTGTACTCACGCCGGACCTCTTCAAGGAGCGCGGTCAGCGGATGTATCCTACGGCCATAGACAACTGGATGGTCGTCCCGATAACGAGCGTCTATAAGAACGTGCTCGGAAAGACCTTCGACACCTCGGAGGGCAGGGGGATAGATGCAGACTATTACGTCAACGAGATGGCGTATCTTGACGGGTCGCTTGGAGTTCTCGGCACCGAGTCGGACCCGCTGACAGCCAAGGCGCTCGAGTGCATAGACGGCACGGCGAACAAGTCGCTATCCGCGCCGCAGACATCAGCAGTAGCATTGCCGGCGGCGGACGTCAAGCCACTATCGGTAGTCAGGCTTAAGGTAGACGTCGCGGAGTAATTACAGACACCAAAGAGAAACTATCATATATTGTAAAGCATGGAAAACAACACTTCAGCCCACATAGCTGGGAGCCTGATGGACATCAAGGCCATAAAGCTCCAGCCAGCTCAGCCGTTCACATGGGCGTCTGGGTGGAAGTCGCCGATATACTGCGACAACCGCAAGGCGCTCTCGAGTCCTGAGATCCGCACATACATCAAGAATGCGTTTGCCGAGGTAGCGAGGCGCAAGTATCCTCAGGTCGAAGTCGTAGCGGGCGTTGCGACAGGTGCGATAGCTCAGGGTGCGCTTGTTGCCGACTTGCTCGGGAAGCCGTTCGTCTATGTCCGTTCGTCGGCGAAGGACCATGGACTGGCGAACCTCATCGAGGGCGACCTCAAGGCAGGACAGAAGGTGCTCGTCATCGAGGACCTCATCTCGACAGGAGGCAGCAGCCTGAAGGCCGTCAGTGCGTTGAGGGATGCCGGTGCGGACGTTGTCGGGATGCTAGCCATCTTCACATACGGATTCCAGACGGCGAGAGATGCCTTTGCGGAGGCGGGAGTAGAGCTGACGACACTCAGCAACTATGACGACCTCATCACCGAGGCAGTGACGCGCGGGTACGTCAGCAGCGAGGAGCTGGAGACCCTCCGGACGTGGAGGAAAGATCCGTCAACATGGAGGCAGGGCGATGGAGTGTAAGTACGAGAGTAAAGTCAAGGCCGTAGCTGGCAACGTCGAGAACATATACTCTCGACTGAGCAACTTCAGCAGGCTCGGGGCTGCCATGCCGCCGCAGTTTGCGAAGGACTGGGTGGCGACGGAGACCGACTGCCACTTCACGATCGACAAGCTCGGGCGAGTCGGGCTGAAGATCGAGGACATGCAGCCGTATTCCGTCATCAAGTACGGGCATGATGGTTCGCTCCCATTCGATCTCAACCTCTGGGTGCAGATGAAGCCGATGGAGGACAACAACAGTTGCCTGAAAGTCACGCTCAAGGCCAACCTGAATCCGCTGGTGAAACTTGCGATAGGGAGCAAGTTGCAGGACATGGTTGACAAGATGGCGGAGACGATGTCGAAGAGCTCGTATTAGAAGACAAGGATAGGGGGGCAGCCGTTCTATGGAGGGTGGCAGCTCCTCCTTATACAATGAAGACACTAAGCCGATGAAGACAGAGCGGTCGTCACTACTACCATATTATAGTGCGGGCATCCTCGAGGCGGGGCTTGACGAGGCCGGTCGGGGTTGTCTGGCGGGGCCAGTCGTTGCGGCTGCCGTCATACTGCCGCAGGAAGTGCCGGAGGTCCTTGCCAAACACCTCAATGACTCGAAGAAGCTAAGCGAGAAGCAGAGGGAGGCCATCCGGCCCGACATCGAGAGACTGGCGATAGCGTGGGGCATAGGGATGGCGACGCCGGAGGAGATCGACGAGATCAACATCCTCAATGCCAGCATACTTGCCATGCACAGGGCAGTCGATGTGCTCGGGGAGCGGCCGGAGCACCTGATAGTCGACGGCAACAGATTTAAGGCCTATAAAGACATCGAGCACAAGACGATAGTCGGGGGCGACGCCAAATACATGTCGATAGCGGCGGCGAGCATCCTAGCGAAGACCGAGAGGGACAGGACCATGAACAGACTCTCGGAGCAATATCCACAGTATCAGTGGGGTAAGAACAAAGGGTACCCGACGAAGGAGCATTATGCAGCCTTGGCGGAGTATGGGCCGACGCCGTTGCACAGGCAGACGTTCAGACTAAAATAGAGAGCGAAAGGGCAGGAAAAACAGGGCAAAACGCATCGACAGAAAAAAAGAAGGGTCAACGTTGCTATTTTTATAAATAAAAACAATAACTTTGCACCCGAATTTAGCCCCTAATGCGCGGGTGTGGCGAAATTGGTAGACGTGCTAGACTTAGGATCTAGTGTCGAAAGACGTAAGGGTTCGAGTCCCTTCACCCGTACTTTGAAAAGAAAAATTTATAGTT
The DNA here is from genome assembly GCA_017417385.1 of Bacteroidales bacterium. Lineage (GTDB taxonomy): Bacteria > Bacteroidota > Bacteroidia > Bacteroidales > Marinilabiliaceae > W3P20-009. The sequence goes on along the minus strand of JAFPZF010000009.1, from coordinate 47,314 downwards.
CTCCGAGGCTGGTTTCGGCTCAAGGGAGACCAAGACAACAGAAATGAATATCACTCAGCAGAACTCAGACGCACTTAACGCCGTCTTGACTATCGAGCTTGAAAAAGCTGACTTTCAGCCAAAAGTAGATCAGGCAATCAAGAATACAGCTAAGAAGGTAGCAATCAAGGGATTCCGTCCTGGTCATGCGCCATTTGGAATGGTAAAGAAGATGTACGGCACCCAGATTCTCGTCGACGAGCTCAACAAGCTCGTAGGAGAGACCTTGACCAACTACATAAAGGAGAACAAGATAGACATTCTCGGAGAGCCGTTGCCAAACGAGGATCAGGAGACTCTTGACCTGGACAAGGAGCTCGAGAAGGCGACGTTCAAGTTCGACCTTGGCATCGCGCCGGACTTCGAGGTCAACCTCGAGTCGCTCGCCGTAGACTCTTACGAGATACAGGTAGCAGACGAGGATGTCGAGCAGACGATCAAGAATGCGCAGCAGCGCTTTGGCACGCAAGAGCCGGTAGAGGCTGCGACGGAGAAGTCGCTCCTCAAGGGCAAGGTCAGCGTCGACGGCAATGTCGTCAACGAGAACGGGTATCTCTCGCTCCAGCTTATCAAGGACGAGGCAGAGAAGGCAAAGTTTGTCGGCAAGAAGGTCGGCGAGACAGTAGTCTTCGATGCGAAGAAGTCGCTCAATGCTGATCATGACGTAGCAGTCCTCTTCGGTGTCAATGATGATGAGGTCAGCAACTACAAGCAGGACAGCGTATCGTTCGAGATAAGCTCAGTCTCAGAGTTCAAGGATGCGGAGGTCAACGAGGAGTTGTTCGAGAAGATGTTCCCGAACGCAGGAGTCAAGGATGTTGATACGCTCAAGACGAAGATTCTCGAGAACTATGCAGAGAGCAACAAGCTGGCAGAGTTCTATCGTCTCGCATACGACGTTCGCAAGGCCATGATGGCTCAGGTAGGCGAGCTTCAGTTGCCGGAGGCGTTCCTCAAGAGGTGGCTCACGGCGATCAACAAGGAGAACGAGAAGTTCTCACCGGAGATTCTCGAGAGCGAGTTCCCGGCGTTCAAGGAGGACTTGACGTGGCAGGTCATCAAGAATCGAGTCTCGTCGAAGAACGACATCAAGATAGAGTATCAGGACGTCGTGAACGAGGCCAAGCTCGACGCGAAGGCACAGTTCATGAACTATGGCATCCACAGTGTACCTGATGAAGCGCTGAACAACTACGCCCTCAGGATGATGAAGGACGACAGCCAGAGGCAGCGTCTTGCAAGTTCGGCAATCGAGGCGAAGCTCGTCGAGGTTGTACGTGGCAAGGCTACCCTCAACAAAAAGACAATCAGCTTGGCGGACTTCAACAAGATGGTCAACGCGACTCAGGCATAAGACCTAGTCGGGAGAAGATAATAGGTGGTGGGCGGCTTGCGGTGTTTGCCGGCGAGCAGCCCACCACTTTTTTTTCTATGAGAATTATTTCGTAATTTTATCGTCGAATCGAGACGTCAGCGTCTCATGCGAAAGATAAAATACAACTGAATTACGGATATGGAAAAGAATGACTTCAGGAAGTTCGCTACCTCTCGCAATGTCGCCGGAACAACATTCGACGCATACAGCAAGTTCGTAGACTCTTATATTTCCCCGACGATCATCGAGGAAAGGCAGCTCAACGTCGCAAGCATGGACGTATTCTCACGGCTTATGATGGACAGGATCATCTTCCTGGGCACGGAGATCAACGATGACGTCGCGAATATCGTACAGGCGCAGCTACTCTACCTCGAGTCGGCCGACTCGTCGAAGGACATCGCCATCTATCTCAACTCGCCTGGTGGCAGCGTATATGCGGGACTTGGCATCTACGACACCATGCAGTACATCACGAGTGACGTGGCGACGATCTGCACGGGGCTAGCAGCGTCGATGGCGGCTGTGCTGCTCGTAGCTGGCAAGGCTGGCAAGCGTTCGGCGTTGCCGCACTCACGAATTATGATCCATCAGCCGATGGGCGGAGCGCAGGGTCAGGCGTCGGACATCGAGATCACGGCTAGGGAGATACAGAAGCTGAAGAAGGAGCTCTTCGAGATCATCTCTCAGCACTCTGGTCAGCCGTTTGACAAGATACAGGCAGACTCGGACAGAGACTACTGGATGATAGCCGAGGAGGCTAAGGCATACGGCATGATAGACGAGGTCCTGCGTCGCGAGAAAACGAAGTAACACGCCAAGCGAATAGTTCATTAAATGGCAAGTAAGCAAGACACATGCTCGTTCTGCGGCCGTCGGAGAGACCAAGTTGCCCTTCTCATATCTGGGCTTAACGGGTTCATCTGTGACTCCTGCGTCTCGCAGGCGTCGGAGATAGCCAAGGAGGCACTCGGGAAGACAAGCAGCAAGGCGAAGAAGGCGGCGATAGCGAACCTCAACGTCAGGACGCCGAAGGAGATCAAGGAGTATCTTGACGAGTACGTAATCGGTCAGGAGGACGCCAAGAAATACCTGTCGGTGGCGGTATACAACCACTACAAGCGACTGCTCCACAACGACGAGGGAAATGAGGCGGAGATCGAGAAGTCCAACATCATAATGGTCGGCGACACGGGAACGGGCAAGACCCTCCTGGCGCGCACCATAGCAAGACTCCTAGACGTCCCGTTCACCATAGTCGATGCGACAGTGCTCACCGAGGCAGGATACGTCGGCGAGGATATCGAGAGCATACTGACGAGGTTGCTACAGGTGGCCGACTATGATGTCGACAAGGCAGAGATAGGCATCGTCTTCATAGACGAGATCGACAAGATAGCGAGGAAAGGCGACAATCCGTCGATAACGCGAGACGTCAGCGGAGAGGGTGTCCAGCAGGGACTGCTGAAGCTCCTCGAGGGCTCGATAGTCAACGTCCCGCCACAGGGAGGGCGAAAGCATCCGGAGCAGAAGATGATCCCCGTCGATACAAAGAACATCCTCTTTATCTGTGGAGGAGCCTTTGACGGCATCAAGGACAGGATAGCGCAGCGACTCAACTCGAGGGTCGTCGGCTATAATTCCGACAAGGCCAAGGACAAGATCGACTTTGCGAACCTCCTCCAGTATGTCGCGCCGCAGGACCTCAAGTCGTTCGGGCTGATACCCGAGATTATCGGTCGACTGCCGATATTGACGTCGCTTCAGCCGCTTGACAGAGATGCGCTGAGACGCATACTCGTAGAGCCGAAGAACTCAATCGTCAAGCAGTTCGTACGACTGTTCGAGCTTGACGGAGTTGAGCTGGTCCTCCCGGACGAGGTGCTCGACTTCATCGTCGACAAGGCGATAGAGTTCAAGATAGGGGCTCGTGGACTACGTGCCATACTCGAGACCATTCTCATGGAGAAGATGTACGAGGTCCCGTCGGAGCGAAAGAAGAAACTTGTCATCAGCAGGGCGTATGCCGAGGAGCGGCTCACACATCTGCATGCTGCGCGTCTAAAGGAAGCCTAGGTTGACTACAGACATTTAGGCAGATTTCTGACAATATGACTTATTCCGCATTGCACCTCGACCAAAGGCACGGTTTTGGCAAACGAAACCAGCGGGAGCGGAATACTCTCTCCCTAAACATTCAAAGATGAGCGAAGATAGACTGACCATACATCAAAGCTTTATACTCGGAGGCGAAGAGGAATCGGATCGCGAGGTGATAGCGCTCCCCATTCCTCTCAACTACAAACGGAAGGAGCCGTTGCCCGACGTGCTACCAGTGATGGCACTGCGGAACACCGTCTTGTTCCCAGGAGCAGTCATGCCGATCACCGTCGGGCGCGCTGCGACGAAGGCGTTGATAAAGAATGCAGTCAAGGCCAAGATAGAAATCGTAGCTGCTGCGCAGAAGGATCCCACCATAGAGGAGCCTGTCGTCTCGCAGCTCTACGAGGTTGCCACGGTCGCTCAGATAGTCAAGGTCGTCTCGATGCCAGACGGGACGCAGACCGTCATACTTCACGGAACTTCGAGGGTGATACTAGGAGAGCAGACACAGGAGACGCCATATCTGGAGGCTCACGTGACGCTTGCCGAAGAAGAAGTCAAGGAGGACAAGAACTCGCAGACCTTCAAGGCTCTCATAGGGTCGCTCAAGGACTCGACAATCGAGATGTTTCGTTACATGGACGGAGTGCCGACAGACATCGGCATGATGGTCAAGACAGTCAACGACAACAAGTTCCTAGTCAATTTCATCGCAGCAAATCTCGATCTCAAGGTCGAGGAGAAGCAGCGGATATTGAGCGAGAACAGCATCACCGGGAAAGCCCAGTTGCTATTGAAGTCAGTCGAGAAGGAGCTGGAGTTCCTACGTCTCAAGAACGAGATCCAGTCGAAGGCACGTGAGGGTATCGACAAGCAGCAGCGCGAGTACATGCTCAACGAGCAGCTCCGGACGATACAGCACGAGCTCGGGGCGGATCCTCACGACGACCAGATAAAGAAGTATCAGGAGGCAGCGAAGAAGAAGAAGTGGGCAAAGAGCGTCCAGGAAGTTTTCGACCGCGAGCTGGCACGCTACAGCAGGATAAGCAGCAGCTCTCCGGACCATGCCATGGCCGAGGGGTATCTTGAGAGCCTTCTCAGTCTGCCGTGGGAGCACGTCTCGAAGGACAACATGGACCTTAAGCGAGCGGAGAAGAAGCTGAACTCCGACCATTATGGGCTCGACAAGGTCAAGGAGCGCATCCTCGAGCATCTTGCCGTCCTCAAGTTGAAAGGAGACCTGAAGTCTCCGATACTCTGTCTCTATGGACCTCCAGGAGTCGGCAAGACATCGCTCGGCAAGAGCGTTGCTGAGGCACTTGGGCGAAAATACGTCAGGATGTCACTGGGTGGACTCCATGACGAGGCCGAGATACGTGGGCATCGTCGGACGTACATCGGAGCCATGATGGGACGCATCCTCGAGTGCATCAAGCAGGCTGGAACTAGCAATCCGGTCTTCGTGCTGGACGAGATAGACAAGGTCAGCAGTGACTTCCATGGTGACCCGGCTTCCGCACTCCTCGAAGTGCTCGACCCTGAGCAGAACACGGCGTTCCACGACAACTATCTAGATGTGGACTATGACCTGTCCAAGGTCATGTTCATAGCTACGGCCAACAACACTTCGACCATAGCGTCGCCACTTCTCGACCGTATGGAGCTGATACCAGTCGACGGCTACCTGCTCGAGGAAAAAGTCGAGATAGCAACGAAACACCTGCTCCCGAAGCAGATGAAGGCTCATGGGATTCCGAAGGGCAAGATCTCAGTCTCGAAGAAGGTGATGACATACATTGTCGAGAAGTACACCCGTGAGAGCGGAGTCCGACAGCTCGACAAGACGATAGCCACGCTCTGTCGCAAGATCGCACTGAAGATTGCCAAGGATGATGACTTCGATAAGAACGTCTCACAGGAAGACGTCAGGACGATGCTTGGCGTTGAGCGCTTCGACCATGACGTATGGCAGGACGACCTTCGTGCGGGAGTCGTCACGGGGCTTGCGTGGACAGCAGTCGGTGGCGAAATTCTCTTCGTCGAGTGTGCCATCAGTGAGGGGAAGGGCAAGATGTCGCTCACAGGAAACCTTGGCGATGTCATGAAGGAGTCGGCGATGCTTGCCGTAGAATACCTGCGCTCCAATGCTGCCGTCTATGGCATCCAGGACGTCAACTTCGACGAGCGCAACTTCCACATTCACGTCCCGGAAGGTGCGGTTCCCAAGGATGGGCCTTCTGCGGGCATAACAATGGTGACAGCCGTCGTCTCTGCCATGACAGGTCGCAAAGTCAGGAAACGTGTGGCGATGACCGGAGAGATCACTCTCAGGGGGAAGGTTCTTCCCGTAGGTGGCATCACCGAGAAGATACTGGCTGCCAAGCGAGCTGGCATCAAGGAAATAATACTCTGCGAACAAAACAAAAAAGACATCAGCGAAATCAAGCCTGAATACATCGAGGGACTTACGTTCCACTACGTCACCGAAATACCTCAGGTCATAGACTTCGCCTTAGAAAAGTAATAAATGACTCAAGAAAACAACAACGAAAAGATACTCGTTGACGCTATCGTCGAAGGCCTTCAGGACAACAAGGCTAAGAGCATCACTGTGCTCGACATGAAAGGCGTCGAAGGCGCTATCACGGACTACTTCGTCATTGCATCCTGCGACAGTACTACGCAGGCTGATGGTGCTGCAGACTCAGTCTGGGACAAGGTTCACGAGCTGACAGGACGTAAGCCGCTCCACGATGAGGGACGGCAGAATGCCCAGTGGATACTTCTCGATTACGGAGAGGCTATCGTCCACGTCTTCCTTCGCGACGTCCGTGAGTACTACGACCTCGAAGGCCTCTGGTCTGACGCCGTAAGGCAGGACATCGACGACCTCGACTAATACCTATTTTCTTTCTACATCACCTGAACAAAGGGGCAAATGGCAGATTCGTTAGACAACAACCGCAACAATAAGAAAGGGTTCAACTTCTATTGGCTCTATGGCATTGTCATAGCAGTCCTCATCGGCATCAGCCAGTTAAGCTCTGGCGGCGCCCCTCATAGCTTGTCCTACTCGGTATTCGAGAATGAACTGCTCGGCAAGCAGGGTGTCGAGAAGATTGTTGTCGTCAGGAACGACCTGAAGGCGGAGATATCCCTTTTCAAGGACTCTGTCGACAACTACAGCATGCTATTCACTGGTGAGATACCTGTCCCACAGCGTGGACCTCATTTCGTAGTCGACCTCCCTTCTATTGATAGCTTCGAGGCCAGCCGAAAGGCTGTCGAGGAGAAGACGGGTTCGCCTATCGCCGTGTACTACGAGCAACGCTCGAATATCGGTGCGGACATACTCGCCATGATATGGCCCATACTTCTCTTCGGACTCCTTTACTACTTCATCTTCAGACGTATGGGAGGAGCTGGAGGAATGTTCAACGTCACCACTTCTAAGGCTAAGGAGGTCGGCAAGGACACTACGGTCAACGTCTCCTTCAAGGATGTCGCAGGTCTTGACGGCGCTAAGCAAGAGCTCGAGGAGATTGTCGAGTTCCTGCGTAAGCCTGAGAAATATACCGAGCTCGGTGGCAAGATACCTAAGGGTGCCCTTCTCGTAGGCCCTCCTGGAACTGGCAAGACTCTTCTCGCTAAGGCTGTTGCGGGCGAAGCTAATGTCCCGTTCTTCTCCATGTCGGGCTCCGACTTCGTAGAGATGTTTGTCGGTGTCGGCGCAAGTCGCGTCCGAGACCTCTTCAAGAAGGCCAAAGACAAGGCCCCGAGCATCATCTTCATCGACGAGATTGACGCCATCGGGCGTGCTCGTGGTAAGAGTGGTGCCATTTCCAGCAATGAGGAGCGCGAGAATACTCTCAACCAGCTGTTGACTGAGATGGACGGCTTTGGCAGCAACTCGGGTGTTATCATCCTCGCTGCTACTAACCGAGCCGAGATTCTCGACCGTGCCCTCATGCGAGCCGGACGTTTTGATCGTCAGATTCAGGTTGAACTGCCTGACATCCACGAGCGTGCTGCAATCTTCAATGTCCACCTGAGGCCTCTCAAACTCGCAGAGGGCTTCGACCGTGCTTTCCTCTCCAAGCAGACTCCTGGCTTCTCGGGTGCCGACATTGCTAACGTATGCAACGAGGCTGCCCTCACCGCAGCACGTAAGGGTAAGAGCGCCGTCGACAAGCAGGACTTTCAAGATGCTATCGACCGTATCATCGGTGGACTCGAGAAGAAGAACAAGATTGTGACTGACGAGGAGAAAAAGACTATCGCTGTCCACGAGGCAGGACATGCGACGATCAGTTGGCTTCTCGAATATGCCAGCCCTCTCGTAAAGGTCACTATTGTCCCACGTGGCAAGGCACTAGGCGCCGCCTGGTATCAGCCCGAGGAGCGTCAGCTGACTACTAAGGAGCATCTTCTCGACGAGATGTGCTCTGCTCTTGGCGGTCGAGCTGCCGAAGAACTGGTCTTTGGTCGTGTCGGCACTGGCGCCCTCAACGACTTGGAGAAGGTCAACAAGCAGGCTTATGCTATGGTGACTTACTACGGCATGAGCGACCGTCTGCCTAATATGTGCTACTACGACTCTACGGGTCAGCAGGAGTATGCTTTCCGTAGTCCGTATTCTGAGGAGAGGGCGCGTGTAATCGACGAGGAAGTGTCTAAGATTATCACCGAGCAATACGAAAGGGCAAAAGCTATCCTCAGGGAAAACGCTGATAGTCACCTTAAGCTCGCTCAGCTCCTCGTCGAGCGTGAGGTCATCTTCACCGACGACGTCGCAGCTATCTTTGGACCTCGTAAGTGGAAGGGCAGAGAAGAACTGCTTCATGAGTCAGAAACAATAGACCCTGAGACGGCATCAAGTACTGACGCTCAGGAAGTTAAGAAAGAAGAATAATCGGACTATGCTTATCATCGGCATCGCCGGAGGCTCCGGCTCAGGTAAGACAACTGTCGTCAACAGACTGAGAGAATCTCTCCCAGCAACCGACGTGTGCGTCGTCAGTCAGGACGCCTACTACAAGGATGCAAGCCACCTGCCTATGGCCGACCGTCTTAAGATTAACTACGACCACCCGAATGCTATCGAGTTCGATCTCCTCGTCGAGCATATTAAGCAGCTTCGGAGCGGTTCGCCTATCGAGATGCCGAAATACTCTTTCGTCACTTGTACTCGTCTCGACGAGACTGAGACTGTCGTCCCTCACAAGGTCCTCATCGTCGAGGGTATTTTCGTCCTTGCTATCAAGGAACTGAGAGATCTTGTCGACATCGCTGTCTATGTCGATGCCGATGCCGACGATCGTCTCTCTCGTCGTATCCTGAGGGATATGACGGAGCGTGGCAGGACCGCCGAGAGTGTCATCTCTGACTACAACAACAAGGTCAAGCCTATGCACCTAGAGTTTATAGAGCCTAGCAAACGAAACGCCGATATTATCGTCCCACAAGGTGGTCACAACGACCGTGCTATCGACGTCCTTCGTCAGTACGTGCATAGCACTATCAACTCCTCTCACTAAACTATCCGCTCCTTCTCCCCTGTCCTTTACAAGTCATAGGCACAAAAAAAATCAGGTGAAACTTTCGCTTCACCTGAATTCCCTTGTTGCCCCGCAAGGATTCGAACCCTGACTAAAAGAACCAGAATCTTCTGTACTACCTTTATACTACAGGGCAAAATGTCTTCAATATTTGTTGTCCCGCCAGGATTCGAACCCGGTCTAAGAGAACCAAAATCTCCTGTACTACCGTTATACTACGGGACAAACCTACAAGCCTCTTCGGCTTTGACAATACCTACCGATACCGACCGAGGTCTATCTCAAGTATCTTGTTGCCCCGCAAGGATTCGAACCCTGACTAAAAGAACCAGAATCTTCTGTACTACCTTTATACTACAGGGCAGACAACTCAATATTGCTTACAACCCCTTCACGATTGCGACTGCAAAGTTATGCAACTTTTAATTACTATGCAACATCTAGTCCCCTTTTTTTGTCGATTTTCTTCGACATCATGCTTTTTAGTCAGATCCTCCTGACGCCTCTCTCTCATTTTAGCCCGATTACCACTATTCTCTCCTGTCACCATGCCCTTGACTAACGCCTTCTTTCTCGTCTCTATTCTCTTGTAGCTCTTTCTTCGATTACGTTGCCCCACACAATCCTCCTTCTTACCCCTCTCCTGCGCCCCATACCACACAATAAGGTCTCGTATGCTCTGACGTCTACCGCCTCTGCATACGAGACCTCTCTTTGTTTATCCTCTCACCCCTTACTAGAGGCTCATTCCTTACTCCTTGTCGAGCATCCTGACTATGTCCTCCTCTATGCTCTCCGGCTTCACTGTCGGCGCATACCGCTTTATTGTCCCGCAGTCTCGCGAGACTAGAAACTTCGTGAAGTTCCACTTGATGCCGTCGCCAAGCCATCCGCCTGCCGCCTTCTTCAGGTACTTGAACACTGGGTGCGCCCCCTCTCCGTTCACGTCCGTCTTCTTCGTCAGCATGAACGTCACTCCAAAATTCAACTGGCAGAACTCCGCTATCTCCTCGTCACTCCCTGGCTCCTGATGCAGAAACTGGTCACACGGAAACCCTATCACGACCAGTCCTCGCTCCGCATACTTCTTGTTCAGCGCCTCTAGTCCCGCATACTGTGGCGTGAATCCACACTTGCTCGCCGTATTAACTATCAGCAGGACCTTCCCCCGATAGTCCCCCATGCTTATCTCCTCCCCCCTGTTGCTCGTCACTGTGAAATCATATATCGTCTCCATATATCTGCTCAACTTCTTTTGTTTGATAAAAAAAACTGACAGGTCGGAAACTATCTCAATCTCCGACCTGTCTCGTTGTGTGTCAGCATGAGTCGCATCGCGCAACTTCACGCCTTATTTCTGCTCCTTGTACTTGATCAACTGCTTACGAAGTGCCTCGCACGCCAAGTCTATGCCCTCCTCAAACGTCTTGCACTGCTGCTTCGAGACCAGCTTCCCGTTCGGGACGGACAATGTCAATGCACTTACCTTGTTCTCCGTGTTGTCTGCCTTGTCCAGACTCAGAATTACCTCCGCTGAGATGATGCCGTCGTAGAAGTGCTCCAACTTCCCAACCTTCTGCTTCGCGAAGTCCTTCAACTGCTCCTTAGCGTCAAAATGTACGCTCTGAATCGTCAGTTCCATAGTTCAATCCCTCCTTTAATTCTCGGCACTTGGATGTGCCTGTTTATAGATTTTGTTTATCTGCTCGAAATCGCTGTGAGTGTATATCTGCGTCGCAGCAATGCTCGAGTGTCCGAGTAGCTCCTTGATGGCCAGTAGGTCCGCCCCGTTGTTCAGTAGCACCGTCGCAAACGTGTGCCGCAGCACGTGGGGACTTTTCTTGCTCACCGTCGAAACCATCTCTATGTGACTGTGTACAATTTCGTATACGAGTTTTGTGTGCACAGGTTTACCTTTTTCTGTCAAAAAAAATATGTCGTTCGGCATAATTTTACCAAATTTTGACTCCAATGCCTCCCGATACTCCTCCAACGCCGACCTCAACGACGGCACTATCGGGACTACTCGCTCCTTCCTCCGCTTTCCCATCACGTTTATCTGATTCATCCCGAAATCTATCTGTCCCAACCGTAGCCCTAGCAATTCCGCCCTTCGCATCCCCGTCGTATATAGCGTCAGCAATATGGTCCTGTCTCGTATCCCGACAAACGTCTCCGGGAAATTCTCCCGCTCTAGCATCAGCTCCATCTGATCCTCGTTTAGCGCCGTCGGTAGCTTCTTCTCCCCCTTCACCGCCTGTATCATCTTGCACGGATTCTTCGCGACGACGCCTTTCAACACCATATACCGATAGAAACTTCTCAGGCTCGTCACCTTCCTGTTCACCGACCTCGCCACCATCCCGTCATGCATCATCGACATCATCCACCGCCTGACGTCCTTTGCCGTGGCCGACAGTATATTCCCGCCTCCCGTCTCCCCCATGAACGACGAGAATAGCCCCAGGTCGTTCCTGTATGCGACGACCGTCAGATCAGAGCACCTCCGCTCCTTCTCCATGTACTCGAGGAAGTCCTCGACCTCCTCCCGGTCCTCCTCTCGGACTTCTCTATGCTTCTCCTCCTTTTCCTCTTTCATCGCTTTTCCCTTTCTCTTGCTCTCACAATTACCTTCATATACTCCAAATCGTTTTCTATAGTTCTACTTGCAGCTGTAGTCTTTTCCGAAATCTTTTCCGAAATGGCTTTTGCTGATATGGTAGGATTAGCCACTATATCCTCAAGATTTCTAATTGACATTCAGTTAATTCTTTTACGCCATCTTTTACGCCATCTTTTACGCCATCTTTTACGCCAATTTCTTCCAAATCCTCTTGCTTGCCAGCGAAATACTGGTGGCAAGGTATGTCTATCAAGAAATAAGAACGCTCCTCGTCAGTCTCTATTATGGCTTGCGGAGTCCCCCCTCTGCCTTCGACTATCCGAGATTCTTGCATGACTTCTTATCTTTATGTCCGTTATTATCTCCCAATGCCCCTCCTTGCGACCACCGACACGAACTAATATGACTAGGGATTGCAATGTGGTCAAATCTGACTGTATTGTACGTCGAGTTAAACCCATCTTTTGTGAAATCATTTCGGACGTTAGCGAATTGTCTTCTGCTATCATTGTTAATATATGTGCCTGTCGTTCAGTTAGTTCCACTCCAAGCTCTTTTGTGAAACCTTTTGTGAAATCTTTTGTGAAATCTTTTGTGAAATCGCCAGTAAAATCCTCTTGCTTGCCTACGAAATACTGGTGACAAGGTATGTCTATCAAGAAATAAGAACGCTCCTCGTCAGTCTCTATTATGGCTTGCGGAGAACCATTTCTACGCATCACTATGTACCCCCCTCCCGTCTCATCAAAGTCATTAGCGAAGGCACAGATAGTGCGGTAAATGGCATCGGGATTCCATCCTTCTTTGTACTCCAGTCGGTCGCCCTCGACAGCACGACCGCTGAGTAGTTCTTCTATGTTTATCGGGAGTCGCATAATTTTATATCTATAGTTTTTCGCTTTTGTCTGTTCTCCTTCCAAATCTTTACATTTCCTCTCTCCTCTATCGCAAATATACATCATCAAAACCCTTTTGTCAAGGGATCTCGTGTCGCCCGCGTTCCCTACTTCTTCTTGAATATCTTCCTGATGTATGTCCTGAGCAGCGTCCGCCAGTGGTCGAAATCTTCTTGTATCGAGATGCCAATCCCCTGCGTCGTCGGACTGGTCTCGTATATGACGTCATTGTTCGAGTGTGTATAGGCCTTCGCCCTCACGTTCCCCCTCCTGTTTAGCTTCACCTCGACATCGAAGTCACCTATCAGCTGACCTGCTCCCTTCTGCTCTCCACCCGTTGCTCCACTCGCATCTCGTCCATAGCCTATGTTACCGCTCAGCATTATCTTGTTGTTCAGTATGCCAGACGACAACGCGACCTCATACTCCTCCTGCGTCACCTCGTCTCCCGGCCTGTAGTTCACTCCGATGCCGACATTGTACTTGTTCTGCGATATCAACGAGCTCAACTGGTTGCTTAGCAGCTCCGACGCCGTCGTGCCTATATACGAGCTGCCCTGACCTGCCTGCGCTCCCGTCGCATCCTGTGCCGCATAAAACCTGCCCGCAAGGAGCAACGAGAAGACCTGTCTGTTCATCTCGTCCTCGGTGTTCACATACTGGTTGAAGGTGTACTGGCTGAAGTTCTGGCTGCTCGGGATGGTGATGTCGAACTTTATGTCCGGATTCATCAAGGTGTTCCTGAGCATTATGTTGCATTCGACGGGGACTCTCCTCTTCAGGTCCTGACCGTTCATCTCCTCCATGTCCGAGACTAGGTCATACAGCGACGCCTTCACCTTGTACGTCGCCGTGACGTCGAGCTGCGCATCATACGGGTCTTTGTTCCACCTGAGCGTACTGCCCTCCTTGATGTCGAACTGCTTGCTGATTATGTTCTCAAACGAGTAGTTGTACTTTCCTTTCTGTATGACGTAGTCGCCCGTCATGTGTAGCTCGCCCTCCTTGTCTATCTCTATGCCGAGATTCCCGACTCCCCTGCCCGTCAGCTGATTGTCGGTCCTCGGGTCTATGACGACGCTGACCTCTGCCTCTGGCGTGACTAAGATGGACATCGTGGCCGTCACGCTGCTCATCAGGTCCTCTATATCGACTTTCTTCTCCTGCTCGGTCCCCTTAAATCGTATGTAGTCTTTCTTAGACATGTCTGCCTTCGCTGTCGGCGCGACGCTGAACTTGGTCCCCTTGCCTGTCGATGCGCTTATCCCGAGTCTGACGTTGCTCGTCCTGCCCGTTATGGTCATGTTGCCCGTCCCATAGACTGTCCCGTAATACGTCGGACTCTCCTTCTCTGTTGTCCGCATGACGAGCATGTCCTCTATGTCCAGCCTCATGTTCATGTTCAGATTCCTGTACATGTTATGCCTGATGTTCCCGCTGAAGACTCCATGTCCCAGTCCCATCCCTTCCTCGCTCGAGAATCGGATGTTCTTGAATATCATGTTCTTGGGCGTCAGGATGACGCTGTCCTCCATGTCTATGTTATACGAGACTCCTGTCTGCTTTACGACGAACTTGTTGTCGTCATTCATTTTCAGCCGAGCATCCATGTTGATGTCCCCGCCCTCGCCGTATAGTCTGAGCTTCCCGCTCGTCGAGCCTCTCCAGTCTCTTATGGCATTGCTGAGGTAGAAGTTTAGGAATCCTGTCGAGAGGCTGTCGAGGTCGAGCTTCAGGTCGAGGTCGCCACTGTTGCTGTCGTAATACCCGACTCCGAGAACTCTCTGCATCTGGTGCGTGACGATAGAGAGCGCCAGGTCCACCTTGTCGGTATGATGCGCCCACGTCGCCCCGATGTCGAGGTGGTCCAGCTCGTCTCCGTTGACGTGCAGTCTGTCGACTGACACTGTCCCAGCTACCTTCGGCGTCCCGAGCATACTGTTGATGTGTGCCTCCGCCGAGAGGTCACCGGCTAACGAGAACTTGCTGTTCTCGTCTGTCTTTATGATGTCCTCGAGTATCATCTTGACGATCTGGACATGTAGGGTGTCGATGTCGGTGTCGCCGACTGCACCATCGACTGCCAGGTACTGGTCGGAATGTCTCAGCCGTAGATTGTCTATCAATGCGAACTTGTTGGAGACTATCAGCTCGCACGAGTCCACGGTCCACACGCTGTCCTCGACTATCATCTGTGACTGGTCGATGTCTATCGTCGCCTGTAGCATGTCGTCGCGCGTCCGCTCAAACCTGCACAGCGCATTGACGTTGCCTCCAAAGCCTATGCTGTCTTTCTTGGCTATCTCCTTGCCGCCCGGCAATCGTCTCTTGAGTGTCCATTCGGTGTCCGTCCCGATCTCGTCATCCTCCATCTCGGCTGTCAGCCGCATGTTGTCGATTGTCCCGAGCACTGGCCCCGTGATACGCTCCGCCGATACGCCGGCTATTATCTTGCCCTCGTGCCCCGCCGCTCCGACGTTGAACCCTCTGACGTCGAAGTCTCCATACCCGACTCGCTTCGTCGCCACGTCTGCCCACAGCTTATGATCCTTGCTCTCTATCCGCCCCTTGACTGTCAACGCCTCGGGTAGTCTCAGCGACGGGACGTATAGGTGCGTCAGCTGCTCTATGTCGCGCAGCCCGACCTCGAACTCTATCTCCCCTTCCTCATTTCCTGTCGTACGCCTCGCTTTCTGTGTTGTCCCGCCATGCCCGAAGACTGCCGGCAGCGTCATCTGTAGCTGTCGTGTCACCTCCGCCGCCATCGCCGCAAAGCTCATGTTCCCCCTGAAGATTCCCTCACCAACGCTCGACGCCAGCCGTATTTCTCTTCGCTGTTCGTCTTCTGTACTTAGTTCGAGGGTTAGCCTTGGTATAGAGATGGTGTCATTTTGGTCCGTATAGCCGAGCTTCTCTATTTCGACCCTTCCTCTTGTCGGGTTGCCGAGGTCTCCACTCGCCTCGACGCTTACCCTGGCCGTTAGGTCTGCATCCTTCCTCGCTGGCGTGATGTTGAGCCTGTCGGTCTTGGCGTTCTTGACGTCGAGCGTCATCGTGTAGCTTGGCTCGCGCCCATTCTGGTCCGCCGTCACGAAGGCGACTATGATTCCGTTCGGGTCCTTCAGCATCGCCATGACCATCTGCTCCTTGTCCTTCAGCCACCCGTGGATCTGCCCGTTGTCATAGCTGTGACCTAAGACTTCTATCGGCTCTACGTCGCTGGTCATCTCTGCTTTCTCGACTCTTGTCCCGTTCAGCGATGCCGAGACTGTCGTCGTCATTCCTATTCTCCCTACTTTCCCGGTCGTTAGCTCGGCTATGTCGCCGTCGGCCCTCACCTCGACCTTGGTCTTGCACGTCTCCCATTCGTCTGTGCTCTCGCCCTCCCCGTCGATGTCGATACTGCCGACTTTGCTGTTCATCTTGATGTTCACCTGGGCGAGCCCCGCCCCCATATACGCCTTCCCTCGCGCATCTATCTGCCCTACCTTGTCCTTCCACTCGCCGACTGCCTCCGAGGGTTCGATTCCTAGCATCTCTAGTAGCTCTCCTGCCGACGTTCGTAGCTCATGTAGCGTCACTATCGACGTCCGCTCGCCTGTTCTCCAGTTCCTCGCGACTTTCCCCGTCATGTTGACGAACGTCTGCTCCGCATAACTGGCCCTCATCCTGTCGATGTTCACCATGTCGCTGTCCATCGAGACGTCTATGCTTGCGTTGCACCGTCCCATATCCCTGCCTGCTAGTCTCGTCATCATGTCGCTCCCGACTCTGACCTCGGGCATCGTCGCTCGTAGCTGCCTGATGCCTGCCGTGTCTTGCACGACGGCGACTGTGTCTATCTTTGCGCTCGACGCCCCTGCCGAGACTATCATGTTGCCGACCTTCAGCGTGTCTCCTTCCATCACTACCTTTGCCGACATGTTTGCCCTGACTGCCAGCTCCGGGACGTCAAAGGCTAGCTTATGTATCTCTGCGCCTATCCGGTCTCCCTCCCTGCTGATCTTGCTGACCTCGACTCCGAGATCGGTCATCCGGACCTCTTCCTTCCCATATCTCACAAGCCTGACCTCGCAGTGAGACGTGACGATGCGCCCTATGTACAGCTCCTTGCCTGCCTCGTCGTCGTCGGCCTCGTCTCGATTGTCATTTCTGCCGCCGCCTGTCTTCCCGATATTCTCGATACTATAGTGTCCGTCAGCCCCCTGTCTGAGGGTGACTCCGATGCTGTCCGCTATTATCTGGTCGACGACTATCGACCCGCCAAAGAGCGACAGCGGCGACAGCTCCGCCTTGGCTGTCTTTAAGACGACCATCGGCGCCCACTCCCCCGTCGTGTCGGGGTCGGGTATCTCTATCTCTGAAATCTGTATTGTCGAGAACGGGAAGTAACGGACCTTCCCGACTTTCACGTCAAGGCCTGTCGCCCGACTCAACATTGTCTGGACTGTCTTCCCCGCCTTCCGCTGGACTGCCCCAGACTGCATGATACCGAAGAGACACAGCATCAATACAAGCAGCGTCAACAACACTGCCCATACTACTGTAAACGTCTTCCTCAGGTATCCGCCTCTCATTCACTCATTCAATATGCAATCAGGTGCCAGAGTGCCCTCAACCTCGCCTCGGGATTCCACTTCCCGTCGAATGTCCACTCTGCCGTGACCGTATGATATTCCATCTCTTCTCCCACCTCCTTCAGGTTGTCTCTTAGCCATCCGGAGTCGCCTCCCTCACGTAGGCAGGAGTAATAGTACGTCCTCCGCCCCCACGGACATGGGTCCAGCACCTTGTCTGTGTATGCGTATGCTATATTCTGGTCGAGGATGTTCTCCGAGAGATGGCAGTTGAGGAGGAAGAACTGTGAGTCATGATGATATCTTCCCAGCGGTGTCGGGCTCTTGGCGTCGAAATCCGAGTCCTTGACGACGAGCTTCATGCTCTTGTCACCTCTTCCGTCGTGCCAGAGTATCGCCCTGCTGTCGCCCATAAATCTGCTCCTCGTGACGTAGCACCAGCCTCTTGGACACAGGAAATCGACGCCAGGACTCTCCACGTCGAGGTCGGCATGATAATACATACCACAATTACCCTTTGCCCATAGGGCGAGTGCGTCATTGCCGTCCGACTTTATCTTGCAGTTGACGATTATCGTCCGCGTCGCCCGTCCGAAGACTGCCATCTGGTGCGTCGTCGTCGGCTTCACTGTGCTTCCATAGTTGTTCTCGACTGTCAGGTTGCTCATCGTGAAGTCGGCCGCCCTCTCGGTCAGGTACATTGTGCAGCTCGGCAGCTTCACCCCGTTTCTCTCTGTCGGCTCGCGTCTGTCGTCGCGTATCTCTGCAAATCTGATGATCGTCGTCTCCTTGTCCTCGCCCATCATGAGGATGTTTGGCCTGTCGACGACGACTTTCTCGTTGTAGACGCCCTTGCGGATATAGACTTTATATAGTTTTGTCGTGTCTGCTGGTGCCGCGTCGAGTGCCTTCTGGATGCTCTCGCCCTCATTTACAACGACGTCGAAAGCCTCGATGTCTGGCTTCGGTGCACGAAACACCTCGAAGCGCCCTGTCTCGTTCCCGCCCTTGGTCTTCAGGCTGACTGCGACCTTCCTTGCCGGGTCGTACTTGTCCGCCCACTTGTCATACAGCTCGTATATTTCGCCTGTGCGCCCGTCAAACCAGCTGTAGCCGTTTCTCCTCTCGCGGCCGATACTCTCGAGCCTCCGCCT
The DNA here is from genome assembly GCA_017417385.1 of Bacteroidales bacterium. Classification (GTDB taxonomy): domain Bacteria; phylum Bacteroidota; class Bacteroidia; order Bacteroidales; family Marinilabiliaceae; genus W3P20-009. Next base: position 28,989 of record JAFPZF010000009.1, on the reverse strand, counting down.
CGGCAGTCCGTCGCGGTCGCATACATACGGCTCTTCCCTCTCCAGGTCATAATATCTTGCCCATATCGGAGCCGCCTCGCTGTCCTCGACGAGCTTCGTGTCCGCAGCACTCGTGAAGAAATTTGTCCTTACGACCTTGAGTCCCGTGATCTTGTGGTCGTCAAGCCACCTCATCGCGGAGTGGATTGCCGTCTTCACCTCCTCGCTGGGCTTCTTTATGCTCATGAGGACTCCTAGTATCGCGGCGCTCTCCTGCGGACTATAGGATGGCAGTTCGTATGCTCTCGCCTTTGCTGGCAGGTACGTATTCCTGTCGTGCTGTTGGCACCATATCTGCTTGACTCCGTCTTTCACTATCTGGCACTTCAAGATGCACTCGACGCCCTTCTCCCATGCCTTTTCGGCTCTCTTCCTGATCTTCTTGTCTGCGACGTCAGAATCGTATGGCTCCTTCATGTCGGCGACACTCCTGAGGATGTTCATCGTGTTCACCATCGCATTGTCGTTGAACGTGATATGGACCTGGTAGTCCCTCATCACTGGCCAGAACTGTGGCCATCCGCCATTCTCGTATTGTCCGGAGAGGAGATACTCTATGCCTTTCCCGACGGCGTCGCGGTATTTCTTGTCGCCCGTCGCCTTGTAGAGCCTTGCGAGGAACGCCATCTGTGTGCTTGTCGCACCATTGTCCGTTGTCGAGTCGTCCTCCTTCGTCTTGTCCTTCAAGACTTTAGCCTTCTGCTCGTCTGTGAGAGGGGTGACCATGTCGAGATTCTTCGCCCACCCGCCTGTGTTTCTCTGGAAGAGCAGGATCTGGTCGCCGACGCGTCTCGCCTCCTCTGTCTTGAAGAACTCAGGACTCCTTTGCTGGAGGGTCCTTCTCCACGGTTTCTGTCCCCAAGCCGCCATTGCGAAGGATAGGGCAGCGAACATGATAAATAACACTTTCATCTGACTTGTCTTATGTTGTTGTGATTTGTTGTTCATGATGTTCGCAGTCTGTCTTGGGGGACTAGGCCTTCGTCACTTGACGACGACCTCGAGGAGCTTTGCCTCTCCAGTCTCGGCGTTTCTCATGTCGACCATTCCAGCCGCTGCCGGTATCAGGCACGTCTCGCCTGCTGTCAACGTGTATCCCATTATGTTTACTGTCCCGCCGACGCAAATCAGTACGACCGCCGTTTGCAGTCTCGTATAGTCGCGGTGCATCTTGCCCGCGACGCTAAGGATTCTCGTCGTGAAATAGGGGCAGTCGACGAGGAGTGGGGCACCACCTGGTGTCAGGTGATAATGACAGCGACCCGAGTGTGTATCAGCGAAGTCGAGAGCCTCTTTAGCCTCCTCGACGTGGAGCTCGCGTCCCTTGCCATTGCTGTCTACTCGCCCGTAGTCATAGACGCGGTACGTCGTGTCGGACGTCTGCTGCACCTCGGCGACCATGACGCCTTTGCCGATGGCATGTATTCTGCCGGCCGGCATGAAGAAGACGTCCCCTTCCGCGACCTTGTGCTGTCCGAGGGCGGAGAGTAGAGTCCCGTCCGCGACCATCTTCTCATAGTCGTCGGGCGTTATCCTCTTGGAGAAGCCCGTCGTCAGCATAGCGCCTGGCTCGGAGTGGAGGACGTACCACATCTCGGTCTTCCCATTCGGCAGTCCCTTCCTGCGAGCCATTTCGTCGTCGGGATGTACCTGGATGGAGAGGTCGTCGGCTGCATCGATGAACTTTATCAGGAGGGGAAATTCGCTCCCGTACTTCTCGACGCAGGAGGCGCCGACAATCATGTCTCCATAGAGCTCTATCGCCCTGCGCAGGCTAAGACCCTCTAAGGCACCATTGGAGATTATCGAGACGTCACCGTCGACAGCCGACAGCTCCCAGCTCTCACCGCAATTTCGACTGTCTCCAATAGGCTTACCGAGCAACGTCCCGAGTCGGACGCCACCCCATATCTTCTCCTTCAGAATCGGTCTGAACTTTATCGGATATATCTCCATTAGCACTTCTCCTCTTACAATCTGGTGGAACAAAAACAGAGCCAAACAGACTGTCCTTCGGCTCAACTTCGCTTCACCATGGTCTTTATCGTTGCTGGCGGCAGCCTTCAGCCACCCTCACTCACCTTCTGTTTTATCAGTTAATTTTTTCGAGAGCCGAGACGAACTTGAGTGTCTGCGTCTTGTTCAGACCCTCGGTAGAGATCTCGGTCCTCTGATTAGCATAGCCCGGGGCGCCGGCTAGAATTATGTAGCGGACATCTCTTTCCGCGACGAAGCTTATGACCCCAGCCTCTGTTGTATTCATCTTGACATTCGTCCCGTCAGAGCCGACGATACGGACGAACGAGTCTTTGACTGGCTCGATCTTGACGACAGCATTTTGTTGCTTTGGTGAAGACTTGGATGACGACTTGCCGCCGCCCTTGGTCGTCTTACCCTTGCTCGCTGTCTGCTGAGAGGCGACTTTCTTGCCGACAGTCCCCTCGATAGTCAAGATGACTGGAGGAAGGTAGAAGGAATAAATGTCGTCGATACCCTTAGGGTTGCCGCGGTTGCTGGAGAGCAGCCCCTCCTCGGCCATTCCCATGAAGGCGATGCCGAAGTCGTCTCCCTGACTATTGATAGGGACGCCCATGTTGACGACGACATATCGTCCGTCCTCGCCGATAGTCGCGCGATATATATCGAGACCACCATAGCCCTTGTGGCCGTCGCTGCTGAAGTAGAGAGAGCCGTCGATACGGACGTATGGGAACATCTCGTCGCCGGCAGTGTTGACCATAGGACCGAGGTTCTCGGCAGGGCCCCAGGTGTCGTCTCCATTCTTCTTAGAGAGCCAGATGTCCTTGCCGCCTATGCTCCCCTCCTCCTTGTCGCTGACGAAATAGAGCGTCATGCCGTCTGGGGAGAGAGCGGGATGAGCGACCATCATAGTCGAGTCTCCGCCGGGGACGATGCGCACAGGTTCGCTCCAGCGTCCGCCCTCGCGTTTAGACTCGTAGGAATGGACGGCGGAGCCTTGCTGGTCGTCCATAGGGCAGCGAGTGAAGAGCATCGAACGTCCGTCTGGGCTGACGTAGGCGACACCATCGTCGACGTGAGGGACGCCGAAAGGCTCCTCGAGAGGCTCGGGAGTCGTCCATTTCCCCTTAGCGTCGATCTTGGACATGAAGAGACCGGACTTAGCCTGTCCCGTGATTTTGCTTGGCTTGCCACGGCGCTTGAGCTGGCGCATGGAGGTGAAGTAGACTACGTCGTAGGCGTCGCCGACGAAGGAAGGCGAGAAGTCAGAGCCCTTGGAGGCGAACTCCTTGACCTTCTCGATCGTGTAGCCACTATCCTGAGCACCGTTCTTGGCAGAGAGGACAGCCCAGTTGTCTCGACTCAGGCGGAGACTCTCCTCGGAGGCGATAGTACGGAGGTCCGTCTTACGTCTCTTCTTGTACTCATCGTAGTTCTGCTCAGCTTCGTCGAACTTGCCGATAGAGCGGAGGACGTCGCCGAGGCGAAGGTAGACGATATCGTCGTTGTGCTTGTAGCGGATAGCCTTCTGGTAGGCAGAAGCCGCCTTGACATTCTGTCCGAGATGTCGGTAGCACTCGCCGAGGATGAAGCACTCCTCAGCACGGCGGACCTTGTTCTGCTCGTCCTTCTGGACGCTCTCGTAGAGGCCAGCCGCCTTGCTATATTCGCCGAGGGCATAGGCTTTCTGAGCGGCCTCGAGGCTGCTACAACCGCCGGACACCAACAGAGGGCAGACGGCAGCTATGATGACGGCTAATCTAAATATTCTGCAAGTCATGGAGTTTCCTATAATAACCTTCCTTAGCGACAAGTTCGTCGTGAGTGCCAGTCTCGACGATGCGACCCTCGTTGAAGACACAGATCATGTCAGCGTCCTTGATAGTGCTGAGACGATGGGCGACGACGATGGAAGTCCTGTCTTTGAGGAGCTTTGCGAGGGCGTCCTGCACGAGTCGCTCGCTCTCTGTGTCGAGCGCCGAGGTAGCCTCGTCGAGGATCAGGATATCAGGGTTGCGGAGGACGGCGCGCGCGATGCTGATACGCTGACGCTGACCGCCTGAGAGCTTACTGCCACGCTCGCCGACGACAGTCTGGTAGCCAGCCTCCTGCTGAATGATGAAGTCGTGAGCATTGGCGACCTTGGCGGCACGGATGACATCCTCCTCGGTAGCGTTGTCGACGCCGAAAGCAATGTTGTTGTAAATCGTATCGTTGAAGAGGATAGGGTCTTGGCTGACGATACCCATACGACGACGGAGGTCGTAGAGCTTGTAGTCTCTGATGTCGTGACCGTCGATCTGGATAGCGCCAGACGTCACGTCCCAGAAGCGCGGGAGGAGGTCGACGAAAGTAGATTTGCCGCCGCCACTCTGACCGACGAGGGCGAGCATCTTGCCACGCTCGACGCTGACGGACACATTCTGGAGCACCTTACGGTCGCCGTCGTAGGAGAAGGAGACGTCGTTGTAGACAATCCTGTCCTGGAACTTGTCGAGCGGGAGACCGTCAGGATTTTCGAATATCTTGTCGTCGGCGAGGAGAATCTTGTCAATCCTCTCCATGGCGGCCATGCCCTTCTGAATGCTGAAGAGCGCGGAAGAGAAGGCCTTGGCAGGGTTGATGATCTGATAGAAGATGCCGAGATAGGCGAGGAACTCCGCGACAGTCAGAGAACCGTCACCGCCGAGGATGAGGGAGCCGCCGAACCATACGACGATGATGACGACGAGAGTCCCGAGCGTCTCGCTCACCGGGTGGGCGAGGTCGCGGCGGCGGGAGATTTTCTTAGCGATATTGCAGTAGTTCTGAGCCTCGGTGGCATAGTGGGAAGACATACGTTTCTCGGCATTGAAAGCCTTGACGATACGGAGTCCACCGAGAGTCTCGTCGGTGATGCCGAGAAGCTGAGCGAGCTTGTCCTGTCCCTCGCGGCTTTCCTTCTTGAGACTCTTGCCTATGCGACCGATGATAGTCCCGGCGACGGGGAGCAGGATGAAGGCGAAGAGAGTCAGCTGGGGGCTCATGACGAGCATGGCAGCGAGGTATACGATGATGAGGACAGGGTTCTTCAGGAACATGTCGATAGAGGAGACCACGGAGGACTCGACCTCGATGATGTCGCCCGTCGCACACTGGAGGACGTCTCCCTTGCGCTCGTTCTGGAAGAAGCCGACGGGGAGAGTCAGGATCTTGTTGAAGAGCTGCTTGCGGATGTCTCGGACGACGTTGTTGCGCAAACCGACGCTGACGTAGGATGAGAGGTAGGCCGAGCCGCACTTGAAGAGAGTCCCGATGACCATAAAGAGACCCGAGTAGAGGAGGGCGGAGCCGGGGCCGTAGGTAGTCTTGACGTAGGTGACGAAATAGTAGAAGTTGTTGACAACCACCTGATTGTCCATCGCCCAGGGCATCAGCTGCGTGACCTCCTTATCCTGCTGGAAAATAATCTCGAGGACAGGGATCATAAGGGCGACGCTCAGCACAGAGAAGAGTGCCGAGAGGATATTGAAGAGGAACGTCAGGACGACCTGATGCCAATAAGGCGGTACGTATCTGCGGATAACCTTAAAGAAATACTTCATCTACTTCTTGTAAATGCCAGTGTAGCTTTGAGGTGTTATAGCGCGGAGTTCAGCCTTGACGCTTTCAGAGACTTCGAGCGACTCGATAAAGGCGGAGATAGCCTCATGGTCGATATGCTTGTTAGTCCTCGTGAGAGCCTTGAGAGTCTCGTAAGGGTTCGGGTAGGCCTCACGGCGGAGGATAGTCTGAATACCCTCGGCGACGACAGCCCAGTTGTCTTCGAGATCCTTGGCGATAGCGTCAGGGTTGAGGAGGACCTTGCTGAGTCCCTTGAGGATAGACTGGATAGCAATAAGCGTATGAGAGAAGGGGACGCCGATGTTGCGGAGGACCGTAGAGTCCGTCAGGTCGCGCTGTAGTCGGCTGACCGGCAGCTTGTTGGAGAGGTGGTCGAGGATAGCGTCGGCGATACCGATATTACCCTCGGCGTTCTCGTAGTCGATAGGGTTGACCTTGTGAGGCATGGCGCTACTGCCGACCTCGCCAGCCTTGATCTTCTGCTTGAAGTACTCCATCATGATATACATCCAGAAGTCGCGGCAGAGGTCCATGAGGATGACGTTGGCACGGCGGACGTTGTCGAAGACCGCCGAGAGGTCGTCGTAGTTGGAAATCTGCGTCGTGAGCGGTTCGCGGCGGAGGCCGAGATTGTTGGCGACGAAAGAGTTGCCGAAGGCCGTCCAGTCGATATTAGGGAAAGCCACGCAGTGAGCGTTGAAGTTGCCCGTTGCACCGCCAAACTTAGCAGGGTAGTCGAGCGCCTTGAGTTCGTCGAGCTGACGGTCGAGACGGCTGACGAAGACGCGGATCTCCTTGCCGAGGCGCGTCGGGCTGGCAGGCTGGCCGTGAGTGCGGGCGAGCATCGAGACATCCGCCCACTCGTCGGACAGTTCTGCGAGGCGGTCGCGTAGCTGCTCGTAGGCAGGGATAAGGACCTGGTGGATAGACTCCTTGACGCTGAGAGGGACAGAAGTGTTGTTGATATCCTGGCTTGTCAGTCCGAAGTGGATAAACTCCTTGACGGAGCTGAGGCCGAGGGCGTCGAAGCGTTCCTTGAGGAAGTACTCGACAGCCTTGACGTCGTGGTTGGTTGTCTGCTCAATCTCCTTGATACGTCGAGCGTCGTCGATAGAGAAGTTCTTGTAGACGTCTCGCAGCTGTGCTGTCTGGCTGTTGGTGAGACGACCTATTTGCGGGAGGGGTATCTCGCTGAGCGCGATGAAATATTCTATTTCGACACGGACACGATAGCGAATGAGAGCGTACTCAGAGAAGTAGGCTGCGAGAGCGTCGGACTTAGCTCTGTACCTGCCATCGATAGGGGATATTGCCGTAAGTTCGTTCAGTTCCATAGTATAATCTTAGGTTATGAAAAGCAGTCGTATCGGCGCGACGGATGCTGGCACGACACGCCACGAAAAGCAAAGTTAAGAAATATCCTCTCATTTACAGCCAAAAGGGTGTCAGAAAGTGATGATATAGAGAAAAAGAGGGGGAGGAGAGAGGGTGAGCAAGGCTATATGTGTATTAATCTGAGACTGGGCGGACGGAGAAGCCGTTGCATCGGTTCATGCCGCCCCAGTTGCGGTAGCGCTCACCGAAGCCGTAGTCTCTGGCGTCGTAGGGATTGCCCTCGTAGAGTGACGCAGACCAGTAGTAGCCGCTGGAGCCCAGGAAGCTGATGTCGCTACTGCTGCGACATCCGGCTGCGGGAAGGAAAATCGACTTGTCGGTGAAGCCATCCACATTTGAAGTCACCTTGTAGCCTTGAATCCCATTGAGCTGAGTCCATGTCCAAGTACAGTTCTCGTGAAGTTCCAGCCACTCGTTATTAGTTGGTATGCGCCACTTGCCACCGAGGGCGACATGGGCAGCGTCGTCCTCGGGGTCGAGGACACGCTTGTTATCAAAGAAGTCGTTGTCACCATATTTGGATGCCAATGAATCGGGGATGTATTTGGTCAACTTGTTGTCATCACCGTTAGCAAGAGAATAGCTTTTCCAAGAGCATTCACGGTCGGTTGCAGGAGACGTCTCGCCCCACATATAGTAAAATCCGAAATCCTTGGGATTGGAGGCGCCGAGATTGCAGGAGGCCCACTTGACGGAGAGGCCGAGGTCGACAAGTTCGGGAACCTGCGCGGTCAGAGACAAAGCCGGGAAGAGGAGGAGCGTGAATAGTCTAAGAAAGAATTTCATGATGACTTATTCTACGAGGTAGTTGTCGATGTTACGGATTTTGGAGGAGAAGTTGACGCCGAGGCAGACGATCTGCTTGCCGGAGGACTGGAAGGGTAGGGTGTAGTTGTTATCCTTAATCTGCTGTAGTGCGAGCTCGGCAGTCTTGTTGAACTTGAACTCGAAGATGTAGACATACTTGTCGGTCTCGATAGTCATGTCGATACGGCCTTGTGAGGTGTGGTATTCAGCACGAGTGTAGAGGCCACACAAATTACATAAGATATAGAGGACGTTCTGATAATGGTTTTCAAGTTCGCGGACGAGCAAGTATGGGGATTCCGCAAGGAAGCTCTTGAGACGGGTCATGAAGTCATCGACACGTCCGGTGCGGAGTTCCTTGACGAAGTTCATAATCTGGAAACCGGAGTTACCGACCTCCTTGGGGACATAGGCGGGCATGAGATACCTGAAGAAACCCTCGCGGACCTCCTCGTTCGGGAAGCCGAGACTGTAGGAGCAGAACTCGGGGTCGTAGCCCTTGATAGTCAGGTAACCGCTCTGGAAGAAGAGGGGGACGGGATCGTCTGAGTCGATAGCAGATAGGACGTCTGCTGTGACCTCCTCGGTTGTCAGGCGTTCGAGGTTGTAGTCGTGACTCTTTAGCAGCGTGACGAGATATGAAGGTGTGCCGGTGGAGAACCAATAACTGCCGAAGTCGAGACTGTCGAGAGTCCAAAGGACGCTAAAAGGATTGTAGATGCCATCAACAGCATCCTTAGTGAAATGGTAGCCATCGTAGCGGCGCTTGATCTCGGCGTAAGCCTCGTCTATCGACATGCTCTGCTTCTCGGCGAGGCGCTCTACGTAGGGACGTAACACGGTCGTCATCTCGTCCTTGTCGATGCCACAAACATTGAAATAACGGCTATCCATCGATATGTCCTTCAAGTTGTTGAGGCTGCTGAAGATACTGAGGTGGCCGAACTTAGTGACACCGGTGAGTAGGGCGAATCGGATGCAGGCGTCCATACTCTTGAGGACAGAGTAGAAGGCGCGGAGGATATTGCGGAATGTGTCTTGTAGTTCTGATTTCTCAATGGCTGCGAGGAGGGGCTTCTCGTACTCGTCGACAAGGATGACGACCTGACGGCCAGTCTTCTCGTAGGCACGGCGGATGACGCCCTCGAAACGAGCAGCAAGACTACGCTCCTTGTCGTTCGCGCCATATACGTCCTCCCATTTCGAGACAATCATATCGAGCCTATTCTCAAGTGTCTCAACATCGTTGTAATTCTCCGAGTTGAGGTCGAGATAGAGGACGGGATGCTCTCGCCATTCTGACTCGAGGCTTTCGATAGCGAGACCTTTAAATAAATCCTTTTTGCCGAGAAAAAATGCCTTTAGAGTGCTGAGAAGCAGACTCTTGCCGAAACGGCGAGGGCGGGAGAGAAAATAGTATTTGCTTGTCGACACCAGCTCGTAGATAAGCCTGGTCTTGTCGACATAAAGGAAGTTTTTCGACCTAAGTTCCTCGAAGTCCTGGACTCCGATAGGGAGGTTTTGAAGGGTTGTTGTCATGACTAAAAAGAATTTGTTTTATGCAAAGATAGGGAAAAAAGGAAAGAGTCATCCACCGGGGAAGGTGGATGATGAAGTAGAAGGTGGAAGTTAACATAAGACATGACTGGTCTAATACAGGGCTAACCCAGGGGGAGGAAAAGAAGAGGGAATGGACGGAAGATAGTTGTCGAGAGAAAAGTCGAGAGGGAAGTTTACTTGTGGCGGACGAAGAGCTGCTTATGGCCGTCCACACAGATAAAGAAGATGCCGGCGGGGAGAGGTGACACATCGATAAAGCTACCGCCACTGACATAGCCAGACATCATCTCGACGCCTGATATAGAAGAGATAGTGAACGGCGAGTTCTCGTGAATGCCACGGACAAAGAGACGATAGTGGCAAGGGTTTGGCCAAATCAAGAAGGGGCCTATCTCCTCGACTATGAGACGGCCAGTGTGATAGGAGAGGTCGTAGTTCTGAGCGCTACCGCCAGCGACATGAATAGTATGAACACCGATGACTGGGTCGTCGGAGACGAAGAGCATCGGGAGAGAAGACAGAGCATTCTCGGCACTATCGCAGGGGGCGAAGCCGTCGTAGGAGACAGTCAGAGTCGGGACAGAATAACCGTCGGTCATAGTGACATCGTCGGCAATCACATGGAGAGGGGCCTTGTTGATAGAGAAGGGGACTCGGACCTCGCCAGTATAGATGCCGGCAGCGGAGACGACAGCTACAGCCTCGCCAGCGTTGACGTTATCCAGATAGGAGACCACATAGTGGAGACCCTCGCGGAGCGGGAAGCCGTCTCGGGTAGCGACGACAGAAGGCTGCTTAGGAGAGCCGTCGTAGGTCGTCTCGTAGTATTCGAGCGAGACTTGAGCCATAAAGTCGTGAGGGAGGATAGTATAGTTCTTGACGACGGAGCCGTCGTAGACACCGATGCCCGTCACCTCGACAGAAGCCTGACTGGCTGAGGAATCGCCAACGTAATTGAGAACATAGTCAACACTATCAGTCAAGACACGGTCATCGACGACGACAGAGACAGCGGGGCGCTTGCGAGTGCCATCGTACAGAATCTCGTCGTATTCGAGGGAGACGTCGTCTGGTGTCAGATGAACAGGGAGAATCTCGAAGAACTTCTCGACAGTCTCATCCTTGAAATTACCCATACCAGTGAGGCAGAGAGCCGCGGTCCCGACAGAAGAGTTGTTGGCATAGAAGAAAGAGAAGTCCTTGCCGGGAGTAAGCGTCCTGCCGTTGTGAGAGACCGAGAAGGAAGGCTTGCGGGCGGAGAAGTCGTAGACGACAGAATCGTATTCGAGGGTGACATCGACATCAAAGGGGGCGCGGACAATCTTGTAGTCCATATACTCCGTCATATCGTAGAAGCCGTAGCCCGATACGATAGCGGTAGCCATTCCGGCGTCGACATTGTTGACATAGCGGACAGAATACTCGACGCCGTTCGTCAGGAGCGTGCTGTCGCTCTCGAGGAAGACAGAGACGGCGGGGCGTTTCTCGGAGCCATCGTAGACAAACTCGTAGTTGTCTAGAGATATCCAGACGTTAAGTTCGACAGGCTCGACGAAGAAAGTCTTAGAGACCTTACCCTGATAGTTGCCCTTGCCGGTCAGGATGACGAAGGCTATGCTGCGCGGCTCGACATTGTCGAGGTAGCTGACAGAGAAGTCGACATCCGGGACGAGAGGGAAGCCGTGGCGGAAGACGTTGAGAGCGGCGGGCTCCTTAGGAGTGCCGTCGTAGGGAGCCTTGTAGTACTCGAGGTCGAACTCAGCGTCGAGAGGGGCAGGAGAGATGTCGAAAGCCACGGAGACAGAGCCGGCGAAGTTGCCGAGGCCGACAAAAGTAGCGGAAGCCGTCCCGGCATTGACATTATTCTCGAAAGAGACAGAGAAATCCACATCGGGGACAAGAGACAAGTCGCCGACGCGGACATATTCGATAGAAGGGATCTTAGGTGAGCCGTCGTAGACAAAGACAGAGTCGGCGAAAGCAATATCGTCCGTCAGGAGAGCGGGGATGATAGAGAAATAAGTCGAGACAGAGCCGACGTAGTCACCCTTGCCCGAGACAGAAATAGTAGCCGTCCCGACATTGACATTATCGGAATAGACGGCATCGTAGTCGACACCCGGGACGAGGGTACGGCCGTCGCAAGTCAGAGAGAACTCGGGAGTCAGAGGGTAGGAGGAGAAAGTCTGTGAGGCGATAGGCGAGAAGGTAGCCGTCGAGATATCGACGACGCCGATAGCGAAATGAAGCTCCCGGACGCCCACGAAGTTACCATCGGGAGAAGCTGTGACGCGGATAGTAGCGAGGCCACTATTAACATTGTCGATATACTCGAGAGAGTAGTCGACATCGGGGACGAGGGAGTAGACATCGTTGTAAGAGAGAGCGACAGGAGGGGTAGCCGGTTCGCCAGTGAAAGGCAGACCAGGAATATAAGCAGCGTCGGCGTCGGAGATAGAGGCAGGGAGTATAGAGAAAGAGGAGACGATCGTGCCGGAGAAATTACCGTTGCCAGAGATAGTCAGAGTAGGGTGCTCGAAAGCGAAAGTATTGTCGGAGAAAGAGACAGGGAAGTCATTAGGTGCGTCGTCGGTCGCCATGACCAGGCGATAGTCCTCGAAGAAGAGCTCGGGCACGAAGGTGACAGGTGCGCCAGAGAATACAGTGTCAGCGAGAGGGGAGAGCATATCGTCAGACAGCGGACGGGGCAAGATATTGAAAGACGTCGAAGTATAGCCGTCCTTGTCGGCGAACCTGCCGATGCCAGTGACGAGAATCGTAGCCACGCCAGCGTTGAAGTTATCCTCGTAGGAATAAGTATAGTCCACATCAGGGACAAGAGCCTCGTCCTCGTAGGTGAGAGTGAAAGGAGGGGTCAGAGGCCTATTGGCAAACGTCTGGTCTGGGATAGGCGAGAAGATCGCAGCGACAATCTTAGCCGTGCTGATAAGGAAGGAGATAGACTGAGAGCCAGTAAAGTTACCATCCTCGGTAGCGGAGACCGTCAGAGTAGCGGTGCCAGACTCGACATTGTCAGAATACGAATAGACAAAGTCAACATCCTTGCGGAGAGAGACCTGAGGGAGAGGTGATGGGTTGGCGACGTAGGTCACAGGCGGCTCGGGACGGATCTCGGAGCCGGTGAAGAGACGTGGACCAACCTTAGCGATGACAGCGTTGTCGCCAGAGATAGAAGCCTTGTTGATCACATAGGGGACAGAGAAGTCGCCGGAGAAATTGCCGATGCCAGATATGTGGACGTAGGCAGTAGCAGCATTAACGTGGTCGCCAGGGTAGTCGACGACATAGTCCACGTCTCGTCGGAGCGTCGTGGAACCGAAATAGACGACAGGCTCGGGCGAGAATGCGAAGCTCGTATAGGTGACAGACGGGAGAGACTCAACGTTTTCGGGGACAAGTTCGTATGGAGTGATGTCGAAATAGAGAGTACGGGAGCCAGAGAAGTTGCCATGACCGAAGAGGGAGACCTGGCCTGCGTCTATACCAGCATTAACATTGTCGGCATAGATGACAGAGAAGTCGGCGTCGTCGCCCTCGGAGAGGAGCGAGCCACGGAAGGAGAGAGAGACAGAAGGAGTATGAGACTTGCCGTCGTAGAGTTCGGCAGGAATCGGGGAAGAGGCGAAGAGAGGGTCGGAGAGGTCGCTGATATCGCGAGGGTTGATAACGAAAGAAGCCTCGGCAGAGCCGGAGTAGTTGCCCATGCCGGAGATGATGACGCGAGCAGTTCCGGCGTTGACATTATCCTCGTAGGCGACAGAGAAGTCAGTGTCGAGGACAAGCTCGACGCCATCGAGAGAGACAGAGAGCGAGGGGCGCTGTTCGGTAGCGTCGTAGATACAGGAAGGAATCTCGGCAATGACAGCAGAAGAGATAGAAGGAGGAGTAATCTCGAAAGAGACGTCGTCTCGGAAGCCAGTAAAGTTGCCGAGACCCGTTATCGCCACATGAGCAGTGCCGACATCAGTATTAGAAGAATACTCGACAGAGAAATCCGTGCCGAGAGATAGTGTGAGTTCGTTGAAAGAGAGGGAGATAGACGGCTCGACAGGAGAGCCAGTGAAAGACTGAGAAGGGATAGCGTCGACAGAGACCTCGGTGATGTCGCGAGGGAGGATAGAGAACTGAAGCGACTTAGAGCCAGCGAGGTTGACGTCGTCGCCAGTGACAGTCAGGAGAGCCTCGGAGGAAGCGTTGACGTTGTTGCTGCAGGAGAGAGAGAAGCCAGAGAGCATAAGGTCGTTGTTGACTTCGTTGAAGACCTTGACAGAAGAGGGACATTTAGGAGTACCGTCGTAGATATAGACCTCTGGCAAGAGTTCGACGGAGAGGATAGTAGACTTGAGGATAGAGTAGGACTTAGTGTCCGACATGCCATCGTAGCCATTCTTGCCAGTCACAGTAACATCGTAGTCGCCGACGAGGATACTCTCTGGGAGAGGGGAGACCACATAGTCATCGTCGTCGAGAGGAACATCCTGATAAGAGACAGAGAAAGAAGGCTGCTGGACTGCGCCGTTGAAGAGGAAGGAAGTCGGAGAGAGGGCGATAACCGGCTTAGCAGGGACGATAGAGAAGCGGAGAGTCATCTCCTCCTTGAAGTTGTTGATACCCTTGATAGTGACGAAGCCAGTACCGAGCTCAGTGTTGTCGCCAAGAATCAGCTCATAGTCGACGCCTTCGGAGAGCCTGCCGATAGAAGGGTAGTTGACGACGGGGACTGGGGCAATCTGGTGACCGGCGTAGATGTATTCCGTGTTGACACCGGCGACGGCGGAGCGACGTATGTCAGCCTTCTCGACAGAGTAGGAGACAGTGCGAGAGTCCTTGAAGTTGTTCTTACCGGTGACAACGACCTCGTAGTCGCCAGCATCGGTGAGAGCTGAGGGTGAGAGAGAGAAGTCGGAAGAAGAGAGGGCGACAGGGTCGGCGCCATCAAAAGAATAGAAGACACTAATATCGACAGGGTGCTCGGCGCCATCGTAGATGCGGGAGGCAGAGACAGTCGAGGCAGAGGAGTTGGACGCCGAGAGACTAAGGGCGTTGATAGAGAAAGAAGTAGAGAGCGAACCCGAGAAGTTGTTGATACCCGTAGCTGTGACCGTCGCCGTACCAGCGCTAATATTATCCTCGAAAGAGAGAGAAAAGTCCTGGTCGAGAGTGAGGACAAGGTCGCCAGACATGACCACAACAGAAGGAGTCTTCGCAGTCCCGTCGTAGTCGACAGACGAGACAGTAGAGATACTCGACAGAGGGAGAGGAGAGATCTCGAAGGAAGCCGAGGCTGAGCCGAAGAGGTTAGCGTTGTCTGCAGAGACAGAGACAGAGCCCGACGGGCAGTCCACATTGGTGCCGTAGGAGACAGAGAAGCCAGAGGAGACGACGTTGTCGTCAGCATCGTAGACAGTCACAGAAGGCATCTTCCGAGAGCCGTCGTAAGGAGTCTTGTCATATTCAAGAGCTATGCGGCCGATAGTTGCTGGCGTGATAGAGAAGACAGTCGTGGCGCTACCGACATAGTTGGAGCCGACAGCCTGGACAGAGACAGTATAAGACTGCACATCCCTACAGGAAGGAATAGACGGAGAGAAGTCGGAAGAGGAGAGGGCGATGCCAGACTTAGAGAGGACCACAAAGATGACAGGCTGGTGAGTATTACCATCGAAGGCCATCGAAGAGCTGACGAGAGAGACAGACGCAATCTCGTCTGGGACAATAGAATAAGACTGCTCGCGAGAGTCGGAGCCAGAGAGGGAGAAGTTTTCATTCTTGAGGACGATGGTGGAAGTCAGCGAGATAGAGCCGACGTTAGTAAAATCGGAAGTAGGAGAGGAGCCACGAAGATAAGAATAGACAACCTCGTAGTCGCTACCCTCGGCGAGCAGAGACTCAGAGCCGGAGATAGAGACAGAGGGCGTCTGACAGTGAGGGAGGGCGTCGTAGACAAACTGCTTCTTGACATCGGCGAAAGAGACAGAGAGGGGGAGGGGAGTGATAGAATAGGAGAGAGACTTCTCGCCGACAATGTTAACGCCGTCGCCCGTGACAGTGACAGAGTAGGAGCCGACATCGGAGCGGACAGCCTTGTCATAGGATACAGAGTAGAGAGAAGAAGGGAGGACGACGTCGTCAATCTTGACGATGACATCGGGGGTCTGCTGGAGTCCGTTGTAGACAAAAGAAGACTGGGAGAGAGAGACAGAGAAGTCGGACGAAGGAGTGATAGTATAAGAAGCGCAGTCGTCGCAAGAAGTAGCGATGTGGTCGCCACTGCCAGAGACCACGTAGGGTAGGTAGTAAGTATCGGCGAAGACACTCTCGTCGTCGGCAGGCCAAGAGACAGACAGTTCGGAGGAGGGGACATAGAGTTTCTCGTCGTTGCAGTCGAGGGAGTAGAGCCTAAGAGAAGAAGGGACCTGACGAGTGCCGTTGAAGACGAACGACGATTCAGAGAGTTCGTGGAAAGCAGGAGTTGCCTGCACGATATGATAGGCGAGAGAAGACTTATCGAGCGAGTAGTTCGAGTTGAGCATCACGACGTCAACCCAGTAGTAGCCACTGTGGACACTCTCGGACGTCGGGGAAGAGAGCGCGTAATCGTCAGACTTAGAGAAGCGGTAAGAGACAGAGTAGTCAGTGCCAAGAGAGAAGACCACGTCGCCGAGTGAGACAGAGAGGGAAGGACGCTGACTGCAACCGTTGTAGGTAAAGACGGCGGAGGACAGCGAGGCGACGACCTTTGCTGCCTTGATAGTAAACGACTTAGAGAGGGAGCTGGAGGTCGTAAAGTTACTGGAGAGGGTGATAGTAGCCGTTGCAGTACCGACCTCGACATTGTCCGAGAAGCTAACGGTGTAATCAGCGTTAGGCGTCAATAGCACAGCGGGGTTCACATCGGTCCGATAGACAGATAAATCAGGAGTGATAGAGCTACCCGTAAAAGTCTGGTCGGGGATATCGTCGATAGAGACAGAAATGACAGCCGGGAGAATCTTGTAGTGGAGCTTGCAGACCCTGCCGGCGAAGTTACCCAAGCCGGTGACAGTCACGTCGTAGAAAGAAGAGCTGGCATTGAGAGGAGAGTCGTCATAGGAGACAGAGAAGTCGGACGAAGAGAGAGGATGCTCGACACCATTGACGAGGAAGGAGGCGGAGACAGCAGGGAGAATAGGGCTGCCAGTATAGAAGAAGACCGTATCAGACTCAGCGACAGCGTCGTAGCCAGACAGACGGGCGATGAAGGGAGCGGGGAGGATGTTGAAGCGGCGGTAGTTAGAGCCCTTGTAGTTGCCATCGGGCAGAGCGGTGATGATGAAGCGGGCGTTGTCTCCGACCTCGACATTGTCAGAGTAAGAGACAGAGAAGTCCGTCCCCTCGACGAGGTGGACAACGCCGTCGGCAGTAGGCAGGGAGACAAAGGTCCCCTCGGGGAGAGAAGGAGTGAGAGCGAGACCCGAATAAGTCTGATCTGGGATGAGAGGGATAGTAGCGATAGCGATGTCGACCTGAGCAATGTCGAAATAGAAAGAGAGGGAGCCGGTGAAGTTGCCGGTGCCGGTTATAGAGATAGAGCCTTCGGAGGAAGAGGCGGCGTCGCAGTTAAGGTTAGTGCCGTAGGAGTAGGAGAAGTCAGTCCCCTCGACGAGAGTATAGTCGACCGCCTTGTCGTTGGTGAAGACAAAGTCGGCGGAGGCCTTAGGCTTAATCTGAGAGCCGCAGAAGACGTAGGAAGAGTTGAAGAGGTCTGAGGAGGCGGAGGCGAGAGAAGTCTCCGTCGTGATATCGCGAGGGGAGATAGTGAAGTCGAAAGACTTAGTGCCGGAGAAGTTGCCGATACCCTTGACAGTCACGTGGGCCGTGCCGGCGTCAGTATTATCCGACCAGTTCTCGATAGTATAGTCGACATCCTTGACAAGAGGGGTGCCGTTGAAAGAGAGAGGGAGTTCGGGGCGAAGCTCATAGCCCTGGTAAGGAACGGAGAGAGAGAAGGACAGATCCTCGATATTAACCGGGTCGATATGGAAAGAGAAGACCGCATCGGTTGTAGAGTCGAAATTACCGTGACCAGTTATAGTCACGTAGGCGTCGCCAGCGTTGACATTGTTGACATAGCTGACAGAGTAGTCGACGTCTGGGACGAGGGTGACGGGCGAGTTGTCAGCGTTGTAGAACTTGACGCTAGAGATGACAGAGGGGGAGATCTCCTGACCCGAGTATGTAGCGGAGAAAGAAGAAGAGCTGAGACAGACGACAAACTTGTAAGGCCTCGAAGCCGACTCGCCGAAGTACTTGACAGACGTGGAAGAGGAGGATGATGGGGCGCCAGAGATATCGTAGGGGACAATCTTGTAGGACTTAGAGACAGAGAAGGAGCCCAGATTGACGTTAGTAGGGGTTGCCTTGTTGTTGAAGTAATAGTAGAAGTCGTTAGTTACGGCGGGGTTAGTAAGCGTCAGGTATTTCACGCCGACGTTAGTAAAGTCGTCTGAAGGGCCGTAGGCGTAGATAAAAGCGTCGCCCAGCTTAGAGTAAGTGCTGTTACTATTCCTCTTATACTTGTAGGGGTCCGTGAATTTGCTGGAAGTATTGTTATTGTAGATAGAGAGGTCGGAGAAGCCAAGTTTATGGGCGCAGCCGTCATATTCAATATCGTCGATGTCGGCGACAATAATATGACCTTCGGAGGCTGGTAGCTTGTTGATAGTGAAAGACTTCTCGACAGAGCCAGTATAGACAGCCATACAGGCAGGAGACTTAGGAAGAGCAGTGATGGAGACCTTGCCGACCGTCGACTGACTCTCGGAGTCGAGGACATTATCAGAATAGGAGACAGAGTAGTCAGAAGGAGAGACGACAGTCCCGTCGGGGAGAGTTACAGTGACAGAAGGGCGGACCGCCTCGCCAGCCTCGGCGACGAAAGACGTCTGACCTAAGGAGACAGTAGCGTCGGCGAGGTCGACATAAAGAATGATAGGGAATTCGAGGACCGCCTTACCGCCATAAGTCTCATTCTGACATTTAGCCTTGACGACAAGCTTGGCGGTGCCGACAGCGTCGTTGTCCTCGTAGGCGACCTCGAACTTATCGGGGTCACTCCAGTCGAGAGAAGTAGTGCCGAGCTTGACAGAGACGACAGAAGGCGTCAGAGAGGCGTGACACTGGAGGAGGTAGGACGTCTGGTCCGCCTTAGTATATGAGACATAGTCTGAGAAGTCGGCAGTAATCTTAGCAGCTGCGATACTCTTACGGTTGTCCTTGATCTCGAAAGACTTGGAGACGCTACCCATATAGAGAGCGTTGGAGCCGCCCTTAGCAGAGACGATGACAGAGGCGAGACCAGAGACATCGTTGTCAGCATAGGAGACCTCGTAGTCAGCCACATCGACCTCAGTAGCGCCGAGGTAGACCGTCTTGACAGGAGGCTCGATAGGGTCACACTTGATAACGTCGTCGAAGTCGTCGAGGACGATAGTCGCCTGCGTCAGGTCTCGAATGTCGAGAGTCCTATCGTAGTGAGAGCCGCAGAAGGTGGAGCGGACGAGAGCCAGACCTTTCTGAGTCAGGATAGCCGTCCCGTTGTAGAAGTTGACGTGAGTATCGCCGACCTCGGACCAGGAGAGTGAGGAGGACGTCGGGCAATAAGTAAACTGCTGTGAGACACTATTCCAGCGGTCGTAGCGCCCTGACTCTTCGTCGACAGCGAGGAGGAGTGCTGCGGAGGCAGCGCGGAGAGTGTTGTAGGCGGAGACGAGAGCCTGATTGACATCCGAGTTAGGAGTCGAGGCGGACGCCATATCCGAGACGGCAGTCGGGATAGGGTACGTAATATTTTCGAAAGAGAAGTCGGAGGAGAGGATCTGACTGCCAGCGGAGCCTACGAGATTCTTAGTAAAGGCGGCGGCAGCATTGCCAGTATAGTCGGCGCCCTTGATAGCGCGAGTCGTCTGACGGGCGATGAACTGCTTGTCGTAGTAGTTGCCGACGATATAAGTGTTGTAGTTAGAGGTGGTGAGGTCGGACAGACCAATGACGGCGCCCTCGTAGGAAGAGCCTTGGGCATCGCCGAGGTTAAGATTGTGGAGGACATAGACCTTAGCGACATCGGACTTGCTGACGTTGCCTGGTTCACCCCAGAGGTCGTCGTAGCCCTGCTTGCCGACGATGCCGCCAGCCGTAGGTGCGATGACCTTACCATAGTTGACATTGGCGAGGACCTGCTGACCGGTACGGACGTATGACGAATGGACAAAGCCACAGACGCCGCCTGCCATAGCATTCGTAGACAGGATAGTGCCGAAGTTGACGTTGCCGACAGTACGTGTCGACTCGCGAGAACCGTCGTTACATTCGCCGGCGATGCCGCCAACCTGAGTAGTACCCTTGACGTCACCGAAGTTGATACAGCCAGAGACGAGAGCGGCGATGTTCATACCGGCGATGCCGGCAGTACCCTGACCACCAGTGACGTTGCCGTAGTTGACACAGTTGATGACCTTGGAGGGAGTGCTATTAGTCTGAGAGGCGAGGGCGCAAACGCCGCCGACAGACATGCCCGTGCCGCCGTTGACAGTGCCACGGTTGACACAGTTAGTCACAGTGCCATAGAGGCGACCCGTCACGCCGCCGACGCTCGAGGCGCCCGAGACGTAACCATCGAAGAGACAGTTAGATATGGTGATATTGCCCTGAAGGTCGTTGCTTATTGATCCGGCGTAGATGCCAGCGACGCCGGAACCGGAGGAGACGACATAGGAGTCGACGAGGGATAGGTCGTGGACAGAGGCGCCAGCCTTTAGGTAGCCGAAGAGAGCCTGGAAGTCGGACGTCGAGCTGATATAGAAGCCACTGATAGAGTGACCTGCGCCATCGAAGTCAATATAGGCAGGGGAAGATTTCGTCCCGATAGCCGAGAAGTGAGTGAGGCCCGAGTGGGCGAGCGCGCCCGTTGCGTGGTTGTCGGCGTCGTAGACAAGGAGGTTGTCGTTGCATACGATGTCGTTAGCGAGGCGGAAATAAGTCTTAGAGTTTCCGCTGTATAGATGATTAGAATTACAATTGGTAGCAAGAGCCTGGAGGTCGGCGACCGTCTTTATGAGGTAGGGATTTGAGGAGGAGCCGGAGCCACCGCTATATTGTGCGGAGGCTGATAGCGGGGAAAGGAGGAGGACAAGGAGAATCGACACGACATACAAAAAGAGGGCACGCCTCGGTGACAAGAGGTTGCCGAGACGCACATAAGCGGTAGTATGTGCATGTGACTCCATAGTCTCTCAAAAAGCGTATAAAGTTACTAATAAATAGAGAAATATGGGCAGATAGCGGCAGGATTTTTCAGCAAAGGCACGGGAGTGGGGAGATTTTGGCAATTAGCAATGAGGAATGAGGGGTCGGAGAAGGAGAGAGGGATAATGAAGAGACAGCCCGAGAGGTGGAACTCGGACAGTCTCGTAATAATGCGAGGGCGTGTAGACGATTAGAACTACTCGGATGCTCTTTCGTAGGTAATGTCGTCTATCAAGCAGTAATTAGTCATATTTTCGTCGGAGAGTTCATAGGAGTAAGACTCCCTTCCATCTTTGTCAACGACTCGTAGAACAACTTCCCAAAAGTTCCCTTCCGTCCCAGAAGCATCGACATACTGCCAATTCTTATTGACAGTGACCTTGCCGTCGGCATCGGAGGAAGCGAGAACAGCCGTTGCGACCAACACACCTCCTTCACCGGGGAGAGAGGTCTTGAGTGAATTTAGAAACGTCTTAATCGCAGAATCGTTTGGCTTATAGGCATATAGGACGAATTCTATCCTATGATTGGCAGGCAAGGCATTGATTTCTAAATCGCTTAGGTCGTAAATTTGTTTATCCTCGTTGAATATCACTGGGTCAACATAGCTCATTTCAGTCGTAGGGGCGACCCACAGACCCTTGAGTTTTCCAATAGTTTCAGTCGTTGTCAACGTAGTATGGTCAGCAACTATATGCTTACCAAAGATAGCTCGGCATATTAACCCTGGATTGCAGATTAGTGCAGTTTCCCCGGTGTGATACTTTTGGCAGGCAGGAGTTAAGAAGTCCTCAGTACTTTGGGCTGGGAACAAAGTTGGCAGGATGCCACCATACCAAGATTCATACAGTTTCCAGACGTTGACAGAAGAGCTAGCCTCGGACCACCCTTCGTATATGGCGTAAGGGGTGTAAGGATCAGAGGTGTAAGTAAATACATCGACAGCGCAACTAGCATCCTCTAAGGCATAACGATAGACACCAGAAACGCCACTATTAAAGTCTCCTGGTACTGTGCTGAGACCTGAAATCGTACTGAAATTAACTATGTAATCCTCAGTGGCAACATTGTTGTCCTCAGTAGTAACATTGTTATCATCAGGGAGCTTTTCCGGCCATTCAAAGAAGCTGATACTATCCAGTTCCTCAGCAAGGATGCTGTATTTCACTGTACCATTGCTCCAGAGCTTTACAGTCTGAGCCTCGAGAGTGGGCATGCAGACGACAGAAAGGAGGAGGAGCATCAAGAGACGTAGAATATTTCTCATTGTAGATTATTAAACAGTTAGTTACTATCTGGAAACTCACTTGACGAGCATCTTAACGGCCTTACCGTCACTCACCACGATGTAGACGCCTAGTGGAGACCCAATATGTATCATACCATAACCCGAGCATCTGCCGTTGCAATGTTTTTGACTGCAAATTCAAAGGTGCTAATCCCGAATGTCTAAAAACAAAGCGTAGCAAACGCTTTTCTCCTATGTTAACGCTCTCACAAAGACGCCAAACCGCAAAGGAGCGGATACGTCATTCAAGAGAGCGGACACAAAGGTAGTGAATTTGTGAAAACAAGCAAGAATAGAGGTTGAGAAGTGAAGAAAAAGAAGGAGCAGAGAACAGATAGGTAATCGAAAGGCCTATTGCTAACATAAGGGAGGACGCAGAAGTAAGATAATAGAAGTAAAGGGGGAAATGGAGATGAGCTAATACGTGTCGAACATAAGAGAGAGTGTGTGTGTCTATATCCTTCCGTAGATGGATTTGACGTCTTTCATCACGATTTCATAAGTCTCTTCTGGGGTGTAAAACTCCTTTTCATACTCATCGTCACACACTGCGGGCTTCACACTTTGCGCCAACATAGTTATCAGCTCCAGTTTCTGAGAATCCTCCATGTCCTTGACTAGTTCCCAATAATGAGTTATAGGGTACGTCGTATGTCCGGCTGCCGTATTTGCCATATTCATTGCGATTTATGTTACTATTGGACTACATAGATACTACTTTTTCTTCAATCCTCAACATACACACCCCAATTTAACATGACTCTTCCATCCATTTACCTTATCGGAAAAAACGCGAAACAAAAAGAGAAAGCAGTCAGTAGGAGACGGGGCGGATAGAGAAGCCGTTGCAGCGGTCGTGGCCACTCCAGACGTTGCTATCGTCGTCGAAGTCGTAGTTGGCGGCGTTGCTCGGGTAGTACTCGTCGAGAGTTGCGGACCAGTAGTAACCGTTGATTTTCTGGTCGCAATTCTTGTCCTCGTAGCGGTAGCCGGCGGCGGGGAGGAAGATAGACATATTAGTGTAGCCACTCTTAAGGGAGGTCACCTTGTAGCCCTTGACGTGGTTGATTGTCGTCCATTCCCATCGGCAGTTGGCATGAAGCTCACGCCATTCGGAGATAGTCGGCATACGCCATTTGCCGCCAAGAAGTTGACGGGCGGCGTCGTCCTCAGGCTCGAGAATCTTGCGGGAATCCGTCATACCTTCGTCGGCGTAGGAGGCGAGTGGGCAATACTTATTAAGTCTTGGGTTGTCCCAATCGCTGCCGTTAGCAAGTTTGTAAGTACCCCAGTTGCAAGACTCGTCGGTAGCGGGTGTCGTCTCTCCCCACATAAAGTAATCCCCGAATTCGTAGGGCTTATTGGCGCCGAGGTTGATAGAGCCCCACTTGACAGTGAGGCCGAGGTCGACAGCCACAATATACTTGCCCGTATCAGCCGAAGACCTCTTAGAGGAGAAGAGCGAGCAAGACGAGAGCAGCAGTGATGCCATGAGCACCAATGGAGCCATCAGAAATGCGGAGTATTTATAGAGGGGTGTCATATTGTCGAAAAACCTAATTTTAGGATACTCCTAGACAGAGACCTCGCCCTTGATATGAGGGTGAGCCTGGTAGTCGGAGAGAGAGAAGTCGTCGAAGGAGAAGCCATCGATAGAAGTGACGGCGGGGTTGAGAGACATCGTCGGGAGGGGGAAGGGCTGACGAGACAGCTGAAGATTCATCTGCTCGATATGATTGAGGTAGATATGAGCGTCGCCGAGAGTATGGATAAACTCGCCGGGCTTGAGGCCGCAGACCTGAGCGACCATAAGCGTCAGGAGAGAGTAGGAAGCGATATTGAAAGGGAGGCCGAGGAAGATGTCGGCGCTACGCTGATATAGTTGGCAGCTCAGTCGGCCATCGGCGACATAGAACTGGAACATGACGTGGCATGGTGGGAGCTTCATCATATCAATATCGGCGACGTTCCAAGCGCTGACGATAAGACGGCGGGAGTGAGGGGTCTGCTTGATATCGTTGATAACCTTAGAGATCTGGTCGATAGAGCCTCCGTGACCATCGGGCCATGAGCGCCACTGGTGGCCATAGACAGGTCCGAGCTCACCATTCTCGTCGGCCCATTCGTTCCATATACGGACGCCATTTTCCTGAAGCCAGGCCACATTAGTCGAGCCCTTGAGGAACCATAGCAGTTCGTAGATAATAGACTTAGTATGCAGTTTCTTAGTAGTCAGCAGAGGGAAGCCCTGAGAGAGGTCGAAGCGCATCTGATGGCCGAAGATACCGATAGTACCCGTCCCGGTGCGGTCGTAGCGTCGGGAGCCCTCGTTGAGAACCTTGCGAACCAGATCTAAGTATTGCTGCATAGAAAGAAAAGATTTAAAAAGTTCAGACGAAAAACATCAGTTGAACACCTTCTGCCACCAGGAGGCAGGGAGAAGAGCGTGGTCGACAGAGGCGAGAGCGGCTCTCATCTCGTCGGCGGAACTGTAGCGTCCCTCGACACCACGGCGGAGCGTATCGGCGATCTCGTCGGCCGAGAGGCGGCGAGGCGGGAGACGGAAAGCCTGCTTGTAGGCAGCGTGGGCGAGGACATCGAAGAGCTGCTGCGTCATACGCCCAGGCTTCTGGAAGGGGTAGGTCAGTTGCAGATTGATAAGCACCTCGGGGTTGCAGTCGTTGTAGGGCGTCTTGCCCATGACGAGGTGGTAGATAGTCGTCGCGAGGGCGAAGAGGTCAGCCTGAGGGCCGACGAGGTCGCTATGCTTGAGGACCATCTCGGGAGGGGAGTAGATAAGCGAGAAGGCAGTACGAGCGGTCTGAGAGCCGACGACACTACTCTGCTCGAAGTCGATGATAGAGATAGCGGAGAAGTCCGCGTGGATAAGGTCCTGACCAGGGGAGTGACGGAGGACGATGTTGCTCGGCTTGATATCGCGATGGACAATACCGGCGGAGTGGAGAGCGGAGAGGGCGTCGAGAACTGCGAGCCCTATCTTAATCCAGTTATCCTCGTCGATCTTGCCATAGACCTTCTTGTCGGCGAAGATAGACTTGATGTCAGTCCCCTCGATCATCTTGCGGACGATAAAGAGGGCGCCGTCCTGCTGGGCGACGTCGACGACAGGAGCGATGTCTGGACGGTCGATAAGGGCGAGCCTCTCGACGACAGCCAGAACCTCGTCTATATGCTTGTCGACGCGCTTGATAGTGACACGTTCGCCGGAAGATGAGGAAGCCGTTGCGACGCCGCCGAACTTACCTTTCCTGCCGATATTGCCGTCCACCATGTAGACAGCGTTACGTCCGGAGACCTTGTCGGGCAGGAGTTGGATAGGCATAGCTACTTGTTGTAACCCAGGATGCGCAACATATCCTCGGGGCGTTGCTCCTCGTTGAAGAGATAGTCGACGATCTGCCCGTTCTCGTCGCGGTCTATGACGACGTGCTTAGGGCTCGGGATGAGGCAGTGCTTGATACCGCCGTAGCCGCTGATAGAGTCCTGGTAGGCGCCGGTATGGAAGAAGCCGATATAGAGCGGCTCGGAGTCGCCAGAGTCGACGCAAGGCATGAAGACCTGCTGGTTGAGGTCCTCAGTATTGTAGTAGTCGGCGTGGTCGCAGGTGATGCCACCGATATTGACACGCTGATAAGGCTTGTCCCACTTGTTGACCGGGAGGAGAATAAACTTCTCGCTGATGCCCCAGCTATCAGGGATAGTCGTCATAAGACTATTGTCGATGAGGTACCATAGCTCAGTGTCGTTCTGACGCTTAGCCTCGACGACCTTGAAGATGACGGCGCCCGTCTCTCCGACAGTATACTTACCGAACTCCGTGATAATATCCGGGTCGTCGATATCCTCAGTCTGGCAGACCTCCTTGATACTGCGGACCAGTTCGCTGACCATATACTTGTAGTCGTAGTCGAAGGCGAGGTTGGAGCGGATAGGGAGACCGCCACCGAGGTCGATCATGTGGAGAGACTCGCACTGCTTCTTAAGTTCGGCGTAGACAGAGAGAGCCTTTTGGAAGACACCCCAGAAGTAGAGAGTATCCTTGATGCCACTATCTACGAAGAAGTGGAACATGACAAGGTTGACGGCCGGGTTGTCCTTGATCTTCTCGTTGTAGAGCTTGACGATCTCGGAAGGGCGGACGCCGAGGCGGCTCGTATAGTAGGCAGCCTGTGGTTCCTCGTCGATAGCCATACGGATGCCGACGTTGACCGTCTTGCCGTCCATGACAGCGGTGAGTCGGTCGACCTCGTCGATACTATCGAGGACCGTGATACAGTTCTTGAAGCCCATGTCGACGAGCTCCTTGATCTTATGGAGATAGAGGTCGGACTTGTAGCCGTTGTTGATAATCATAATATCGTTGTCGATAGCGCCCTCCTTGAAGAGTTCGCGGACGATATCGATATCGTAGGCGGAGCTAGTCTCGAGCTGAACGCCATAGCGGAGGGCCTCCTTGACGACGAAGCTAAAGTGGCAGCTCTTGGTGCAGTAGCAGTACTTGTACTCGCCGTGATAGCCGTTGCTACGCATAGCCTTGCTGAAGAGGTTGCGAGCGCGCTTGATCTGGTCGCCTATTTTAGGAAGGTAGGTAATCTTGACAGGAGTACCGTACTTACTGATAATATAGCGGAGAGAGATATTGTTGAAGAATAGATTGCCGTTCTCCAGGTCGAAGCCGTCCTGAGGGAAGTAGTAAGTCTGGTCGATGAGTTCGAAATAGCTACCTCTTGTCTTCATCTTGTCTTGACTAAAGCGTTGGGAAAAAAAGAAAATAAAAGAAAAAAAGACGATGCTCAAAGACTATTTAAGCCAGCCGATGATAGTCTGACTACCGACGACATTGTCTTTGAGATTGACGTCGACCTTAGTACCGATAGGGAGGTAGAGGTCGACACGGGAGCCGAACTTAATGAAGCCCAGTTCGTCGGACTGCTTGACCTGTTGACCTTCCTTGACATAGGATACCACGCGACGGGCGAGGGCGCCTGCTACCTGACGGAGGAGGACCTTCTTGCCATCGGGAGTATCGATAACAATAGAGCTACGTTCGTTGTCGGACGAAGACTTAGGGAGATAGGCAGCCATCTTCTTACCGTCGTGATGGCGATAGTAAGATACAGTTCCGCTGACGGGGAACCAGTTGATATGCACGTTGGTGACAGACATAAAGATAGAGACCTGGAGGACCTGACACTTGAGGACCTCTGGTTCGAAAGTCTCCTCGATAGTCACGACGCGGCCGTCGCAAGGGCATACGACAGCGCCCTCCATACGGACAGCGTGGCGATGAGGGCGACGGAAGAAGTTGATAACGAGAGCGAGGACGACAGCGGTCACTATACTAACGGGTATAGCGACAGGTCGAGGCAGGAACATCCAAGCGCAGACGTTGAGAGCCAGGAAAATAGCGATAGAAAGGAAGATAGTAGTATTGCCTTCTCTGTGCAGTTTCATTTCTAGGTAAAGAAGTAATATATAAGACTAACAATAGGTGAGACAAAGATGACAGCGTCGAAGCGGTCGAGGACGCCGCCGTGCCCGGGGAGGATGCGGCCAGAGTCCTTGATGCTAACGGAGCGCTTGAACATAGACTCGATAAGGTCTCCGGCGGTGCCGAAGATAGCGACGATAGCAGCGCTGATGAGGGCGAAGGACAAGCCGGCGTGGAAGAAGAAGTCGTCGAAGAAGGCGTAGGCACTCCAGCCGACGAGCATAGTCAGGATGACGCCGCCGATGAAGCCTTCGACAGTCTTCTTGGGTGAGATGCGCTCGTAGAGCTTGTGGCGGCCCATAGATACGCCACAGAGGTAGGCGCCAGTGTCGTTGACCCATACAAGGGCGAAGAGCCCGAGGATAGGGCGGTAGTCGTAGGTGCCGGACTTGAAGGCGAGGAGGTTGAAGAGGGCGAAGGGGATCCCGACATAGACACAGCACAGCATAGTGAGGGCTATGTTGGTCAGGGGGTTAGGGTTGGTGCTAAAGAGTTCGACGAGGAACATAAGCCACACGAGTCCGACGACGAGGAGGAGCATACGGTAGTCGATGTTGCTCACGTTGACGAGGAAGCCGAGCGCGAAGGCCACGATATTGATACCGAGGGCCATAAGGACGTGGGGCGAATATCCGCCGGCACGGATAAGACGGCCATACTCGATGCTGGCGAGTGTGACGATAGACGTCAGGACCATCGCGTAGGTATAGGGGCCGAGGAGAAAGGCTGCACCGATGACGGCGACGAACACTATGCCCGTCACTGCCCTCTGGAGGAAGTTTCTCAAGAAACCATCCTTCTTAGCTGCCTGATTTGGTGTTTCCACTGCGTAATACTAAAAATCGGACAAAGGTAATAAAAGTTTAGGAGAGGGCAGCAAAGAAAGCGAGAAGAAATGAAAAAATGAGGTGTGGCGGACCATTTAAGGAGAGGATATCGGAGGCAAGAGGGAGAAGGGGAGAAGGGGAGAGAAGGAGAGAAGGGGAGAGGGGGACAGCCGGCGACGCGAAGGGAGAAGCGGATATGACGAGAATGTGTCGGAGACAAATGGCGGCACGTAACAAAGAGTTGAGGTGTTCTCGGGAAGACAGCATACGGGGACGTGGGAAGAGCGAAATTGACAAAACAGGGGACGAGGGCGGACACAAAGCTTGGAAAGAAGAAGTCCGAGGAAGAGACCTTTGGAGAGACGAAAAAATGGGGTCAGGTCTAACCCAACGCTAACCCAAGACTAACCCAGGGACGGGACAAGGGAGGGGGACAGACAAGGAATGGGACAAAAGAAGTGAGCGGAAGACGCCGTCGGAGGGTGGATAATCAGGGGACAAGTCTATACCAAGTCTAACCCAAGACTAACCAAACGCTAACCCAAGACTAACCTAGGGACGGGACAAGGGAGGAGGACAGGCAAAGAATGGGACAAAAGAAGTGAGCGGAAGACGCCGTCGGAGGGTGGATAATCAGGGGACAAGTCTATACCAAGTCTAACCCAAGACTAACC
>JAFPZF010000097.1 GCA_017417385.1 Bacteroidales bacterium | reverse complement strand
GGTGTTTCTCGCAAGCCTTTTCGCTTTTGAGTTCTTTTCCTAAGTCAAACAAGCTCATATTACACCCTTGTTAAATATACTGCAAGTTACAAATAATCAGTGATATATACAATGGTTGCTACTAAGTTGCGGATATGCATTTTACTTAATAAGATATATGTAAAAAGAACAATGTTTGGTAGCTTTGGAACACTATAAAACATAGTATCTACAGTCCAAAACGCCTCATTTACATACATAACATTATTAAGAGTCCCTTTTCTTGGTATCAATACAGATTCTCCTTCATAAAGTAATTTGTTTACTTTTCGCATTAAACCGCCAGAACCATAAACGGGAATATCCCCATCTAAGAGTTTTTTATGGTCTTTGCCGTATTTTACTTCAATAAGTTCGCTCAACCTCCCCACTCTCCATCCTTCCGGAATCAAGCCGAGTTCACTTTCTACGAACTTGCCATCTTTGAAAGGGGCGAAGTCGACGAACCAGTGCTTGAAGAGAGCTTGGGCTTGGGCTTCAAGGTTTGAACAGATCTTGCGGTTTATGGCAATTTTGTCATCGAAAGAAGAGAGGATGGAAGCGATTTTAATTTGAGTTGGCAGAGAAGGTAATGGTATTCTGAGAGATATAAGTCTTTCTCTTGGTAAGTGCTTAATTGTCGAACCTGTAAAATATGGTTCGACCCTCCCTTGCTTTATCATGTTACAGAAACTATAATAAACAAAAGAATAGTCGGCAATATGTTCCTTCACTCTTACTCTGTGTAGCGCTTTTTGTATAAACATCTGAGAATCACCTTTCCAAACAGCACATCTTCCAGGCTCTCCTCCTTCACAAATAACGATATCGCCAGCCTTTAATTCGTATCTTTCAAGCTCATCATTCTCAATAAGCATCTTTTGAGAAAAGTCAATTTGGAAGTAGCCCCAGCGAACAGCTACGTTTCCGATGTATGTGCGAGGTATACCTTTGTTTTTCTTTTGATCTAGCATCTTGCCTAATGTGCAATCTGCTATTTCTCCTAATTTATATTCTTTCCACTCACTCACACTTACCCCCCCTTCACATTAAATCCAATACCAGCGAGCTTCTCACGGATGCTTGCTTCGTCAAGCGACTGGCTTTTGGTGAAGATGTAGATATGATGCCCCCAAGGGATAACTCCAAATGTATCAGGCATCCTAAATTCGTCAACAAGCTGTTGACGAATTACAACATTCTCTTGATGGTCATCCAGCATAGCAGCATTAACCCTGACAGCGGCTTTGGCCTGACTCTGTCTGTAGCGTGCCTTTAATTCTTTCAGCCACTCTGTGTATTCCATATCAACCACTATCCCATCTCGATTTACGAATGTAGGGTTCATCATGTCATCCTTCTTGTTCATCTCAACATCTCCAATTACTTTACGTTGAAACCAATACCAGCGAGCTTCTCACGGATGCATGCTTCGAGACGGTGGCTCTCTACAAAGAGGTCTCCAAGTTCTGAGGTAAGGCGCTGCATCTTTTCCTCGAATGGCTCACCATCATCCTCCTCGTCGGCAATGCCGACATAGCGGCCAGGGGTGAGCACATAGTCTTGTGCTGCGATCTCATCGAGGGTTGCCACCTTGCAGAAGCCTTTGACATCTTCGAGTGTCCCTGCCTCGTAACTACGGAAGGCAGCCGCGATGCGCTGCACATCGCACTCCTCGGCAGGCAGCGACGCCCAGGGCTTGTCCTCCTTCTTGACGGTATCGTAGCGCACAAGGTCATCTGAGAGTTCACGATGGGTGCGGTCCACCATCATGCCCATTTCGCGGGCGTCGATGAAGAGCACCTTGCCCGGTTTCTTCTTATTACGATTGAAAAACCAGACGCAGACAGGGATGGAGACGTTGTAGAACAGCTGGTTAGGCATAGCGATGACACCCTCAACGAGGTCTGCCTCTATCAATCGCTTGCGAATGTCGCCCTCACCTCCACTTTGGGTAGTCAGAGAACCATTGGCAAGCACAAGACCGATACGACCTGTTGGCGAGAGGTGGTGCACCATGTGCTGAATCCAAGCATAGTTGGCGTTTCCTTCTGGCGGGACGCCGTATTTCCAGCGGACATCGTCAGCGAGACGGCTTGCGCCCCAGTCCTTCATGTTGAATGGAGGATTTGCCATGATGAAGTCGAACTTCTTGGTGGCGTGCTTGTCGTCGCCGAAACTGTCGCCCCAGCTATCGCCAAGGTCGGCCTCCAAACCACGTATTGCAAGGTTCATGTGCGCCATCTTCCAAGTGTTGGCGTTGAACTCCTGACCATAAATAGTGACATTGCGGAGGTTGCCCTGATGCTGCTGGATGAACTTGGCGCTCTGCACAAACATGCCTCCAGAGCCACAAGCAGGGTCGTACACACGCCCTTCGAAGGGTTGAAGCACTTCGACTATTGTACGTACGATGCAGGAAGGTGTATAGAATTCACCGCCAGAAGATTGCGTTTCAGCCGCAAAGTTCTGCAAGCAGTATTCGTAGACGCGGCCGAAGAGGTCGATGCCCTCCCCTTGTGCGTGCATATCCATATTATCGAAGATTTCAACGACCTCGCCCAGGCGTATCTTGTCAATCTCGGGGCGCGAATAGTTGCTGGGCAAGACCTTCTTCAAGCGAGGGTTTTCTCTGCCAATCTCTTCGAGAGCGTGGTCTATAATTTGACCTATCTGTGGGTCGTGAGCTTTGCTTGCAATGACATTCCAACGAGCATCTTGAGGAACCCAGAACACATGCTCTGCTGTATATTCGTCACGATCTTCCTCGAAGCCGTCACCTTCGGCAACAAGTTCATTGTAACGTTTCTCGAAGCAATCACTGATATATTTTAGGAAAACGAGACCCAGCACAACGTTCTGATACTCAGATGCAGTGAGATTGCCTCGGAGTTTGTTTGCGCTATCCCATATACGATCTTCAATGGACTTCTCTTTTAGGACTTTAGCTTTCTTTGCCATATTTTCTTTCGGCTATATTGTCAAAATTGGAGGTGCGAAACCTAATTGTCAACTCTAAATTTATGAATAATATTCAAATTTGCCTTGTAAAGACGAGACATTTCTAATTTGTAATCTCATATTCAATTTACCAAAGTACCTTCTTGCGTATGCGCTAGCCTCACGCTCGTACCATTTCTCTCTATGATCGCTGCTGGATGCGGCGCTAAGTAAACTTCGCGGACCTATATACGGTAAGTAGAAGATTCCATAATTGCGACTTTGTAATGTATGACCATACTCGTGCATATAAATACCGTTGTGCGCAGTAGTCATATAGGTGTAAAAGTATTATTGATCTTATCATTTATACTCACATCAATGTATTCCATTTTCTTTTGAATATGTTATTATTCCAACTGTTGTAGAATCAGGTGGGTAATTCAAATGCCGAATTTGATTATACTCCATACCGTCATACATTATTGAACTTGGTATGTCATACCTATAAATAATGTCATAATTACTTACAATTGAATCCCATGAGGAATGTCCGTAGGTATAGTATTTTATAAAAAAGATAGACATAGTATCAAAATCGTCTCTTTCGTCTGGAATCAATTTACTTCCCCAACAGAGACAACTTAAATAGTAGTGTGGTGATATGTCCAGGCTACGTCTGTACGAAGATTTATCATAATGTAACATAGTGTCTCTTGTCCCAAATGAACGTTCATAGCACATTGTACAAACAATAGTATCATTACTATTATTATGCACAATCAAATAATAGCATTGTTCTTCACATGATGTACAACTATGCAAAAGCAATGCGATAAAGATATAAAACAAAAATTTCATTATATAAAAGTATCAATAACATAAAAAACCACGAGCAGGATGAGAATTATCAAACCCGTTCCACACATCCTCTCCAAAGTACCTTCGTGCGTATGCACTTGCCATGTATTAGTGACTTCTATTCAAAATAAGAATATCACCTATGTCATTATCTAATGGATATGGAAGAGGATTCTTTGCTGAGTAATTATCAATATAATATTGAATAGGTATTACATATCTACTATTTATCAAATTGCTATTTGATATACTATCCCATGAACAATTATCATATATCGCCTTATCGATAAAAAATAGTGTAACGGTATCATGAATTTCATCATCAAAGACACCTACAACAGATTCAACTTGATTGGGGGCTACTATATGGAAATCGTACATTCCCTTATGGCTATTTAAAATAGTATCGCTACCCATCTTATAAGTATTATTATATTTTTCAAAACCACAAGCAATGACAATTGTGTTATATCCCTCATTCTTTACTAGAATATCAATAGAATAATCTCCACATGGACATCCCGCAAATAGTATTGCAATACACATTAATGATAGATATATAAATATTTTCATAGCAAATCAATTAATCTCCAAAACACAGAAAACCATACGAAGGATGATTTCTTTTTATATCATATGTCCACACGTTCTCTCCAAAGTACCTTCTTGCGTATGCTCTTACCTCGCGCTTCATAGACTACATCATCCTTTATCAACTCTAATTTACATAGAAATGTAATACGGCATACTCCAACTGTGAAAAAATATTTCTCGCCGTTGAGCCGCCATTTGAAACCCTTTCGATTAAGCGAGTGCATCCTTTCGATTGAGCGAGCGCAGAACGAGCTTGCTCGTTTTGCCGAGCGTGAGAAAAGTCAGCGAAGCTAACGTGAGAAAAGTCGACGAAGTCACCTTTTCGATTAAGCGAGTGCAGAGGGAACTTGTTCACTCTGCCGAACTTTTCGATTAAGCGAGAGCAGAACGAGCTTGCTCGTTATGCCGAGCGAGAGAAAAGTCGACGAAGTCACCCTTTCGATTAAGCGAATGTAGAGCGAGCTCGCTCGCTTTGCTGAGCGTGAGAAAAGTCGACGAAGTCAACGTGAGAAAAGTCAGCGAAGCTAATGCGCTTTTCTTCCTCCGTTGAGCGTGGATTTGTAATCCCGCTCCATGGAGTATAAGCATTTGTAATGCGCTTACTTTCCTTTGACTCTCTTTCCGACACCTCTGACGACTCCGACGACTCTGACGACTCCGACGATTCCGACACCTCTGACGACTCCGACCCTCCGACGACTCCGACGACTCCGCCCCCTAATTGCACATTGCTAATTGCTAATTGGGTTAGCCCTGTATTAGCCTTTTCCTGTCTTATGTTAACCTCCCCTTCTCCTCTCAACGGCGCAAAAAAAGAGGCCGCCACTATCAGACAGCCTCATTCATCATTGATAATTGCAAATTCCTCATTCCTGATTGCTCATTGCAAATTGCAAAATGCTCATTGCTCATTGTCCTCGGTGTCTTTCTCCTCTCGCGCTTGCTGGTAGTTGTTGAGGACAGCGCCCGTGACGAGGTTCAGCAGGAGGTACGCAGCGAGGCAGAACCAAGTGACGTGATATGTCGTGATTATCGTGGAGTTCGACTTGATGACACCATACTTGGCAGCCGTTATGTGATTATATCGCAGGTCGGTCCAGTCGTCTCCCGTCAGCTCTCTGAAGAGCGTGAAGATGGCCTCCCCAAGGTCTCCAAACGGGTCGGGCGAATTGCCTGGCGCATGTGGCGCCTCCGCTATGTACTGCTCATACCGCTCCTTCGCATCCCCTGAAAGGGTCTCCGGGTCCGGGAGCCGGAACATGAACACCCCGATGATGGCATAGAGATAGACGAATATCAGGAACAGTAAGAAGTTGTAGAACATGGCGCTCATGGAACGTAACAGGACGGTCACTATGAGCTGCAACTCCTTCGCCGACCGGAGCAACCGGAGCACTCGGAAAACTCTTAGCAGTCGTAGCGACATCAGCGACGCACTGTCTTCCGCAAGCGAGTCAGGTATGTATCCGATGAGGACGAGCGTCAGGTCGAAGATGTTCCACCCGTTCGTGAAAAACTTCTTCAGGCTGTTGGCGGCTACGAACCTGATCAGGATCTCCACCGTGTAGATGTAGAGTATGATGTCTTGGATTAGCTTGACTGTCACATTGTCGGTGTACGTCTCGACGCCGATCAGGACAGCGTTCAGGAGGATCACGAAGGTGATCGCAAACTCGAATGTCTTGTTGGAGACGATTCTCTCGCAGGTCTTTACTACTTGGTTCATTAGTTTATTTGGTTTATCGCGGAGAGAATAATTGTTATTTTCGTTGTGCAAAGATATGGTGTTGCAAGAAGAGATACAAGTACATAGCAACGCGAAAGCATGACAAAGTTGCTATCTATGACAAGAAAATAGTGCAAAAAGATGTATCTTTGAGGTATGAAAGGTTTAAGATTTATTGCTGCCATGACGGCGGCATTGATGGTGGCTGGCGCCTCCGCGCAAGAGACGAAGGTCGCGCGCAACAAGAGAAACCCGGTCATAAAGGGTCTCTACGCCGACCCCGAGATAATGTATAGCGAGCAGACGGGCAAGTACTACCTCTACCCGACTACCGACGGCTGCGAGGGCTGGAAGAATCACGACTCCCACGTCTTCTCCAGCAAGAACATGAAGAAATGGAAGAAGGAAGGCACGGTCCTCGACCTCCGCACCGACGTCTCCTGGGCCGACGAGAAACTTTGGGCCCCCTGCATCATCGAACGTAAGTACGGCTCCGGCAAGAACGTTTCCTACAAGTACTTCTACTACTTCGTCGCCAACGGCAACATCGGCGTTGCTACCGCCTCCCACCCCGCCGGCCCCTTCAAGGACGCACTCGGCAAACCTATGATACCTATGCCGACCGAAGGCCCTATGAAAAACCATATCATTGACCCCGACGTCTTCCAAGACCCGCAGACGGGCAAGTACTACCTCTACTGGGGCAACGGCTTCCTCGCCGTATGCGAGCTCAACGACGATATGCTTAGCCTCAAGGAGGAGACTCTCAAGTATATTATCCCTATGGAGGAGAAACGGAAATATCACTACAACGAGGGCTCCTACGTCTTCTTCCGAAAGGGTAAGTACTACTTCAGCTGGTCCGAGAACGACACCCGTAGCCCAGACTATCAGGTGAGGTACATGATGAGCAACTCCCCTACTGAAACCGCTGGCGCTGTCATGGACTCTGTCGTCATCCGCCGAGACGACAGCAAGCAGATCTACGGCACTGGCCACCACGCTATTATCTGCAAGCCGGGAACCGACGAATGGTACATTGTCTACCATCGCTTCCAGAGACCCGACGCCATCAAGCTCGGCAAGTCCGCCGGCTACAACCGCGAGGTCTGCATCGATAGGCTCTACTTCAACGAGGACGGCACTATCAAGCGCGTCCAGCCGACACTGTAAATTGAGTTAGTCCTATATCTAAAAAAGCGGGAGCGCCCACCTG
The DNA here is from genome assembly GCA_017417385.1 of Bacteroidales bacterium. GTDB lineage: Bacteria > Bacteroidota > Bacteroidia > Bacteroidales > Marinilabiliaceae > W3P20-009. The sequence continues at coordinate 19,201 of JAFPZF010000097.1, read as the reverse complement.
AGCACTCCCGCTTCTTTATCTTCCTTCTCTCCTTCTCTCTCTTATCTCCGCCCTACCTGACGACGACTTTGAACGTCGATGTGCCGCCAGCCGTCGTGACTCTGACTATATACAGTCCCTGCGCCAGGTCCGTCGTCTCCTGTTCATACACGCTGACATTGTCGAGCTTCTCCGAGAGACACAGCTGTCCGCGCCTGTCCCATATCCTGACCCTGCTGATCGACTCGCCACGGACCTCTATGCCACCTCTGTAACTGCTGACTATGACCTTGCCGTCTCTGACTTCGTTTATCGAACTGACTGTGTTCCCGACCGATAGGTAGCTGAGCATCAACTTCCGCCCCGCTACTCTCCGCCACTCACTGCCGTCATATACGAGGACGCTCTCACCCTCGCTCGCCGGGACTGTCATCGGACTGTAGAAGTCGTTCGCCCCGAAATTCTGCGCCTCTAGGACGATATACGCGGTCCCTCGCCTTAGCTTGCAAGAACTCTCCAGCGGCAGCTCTACGACGTTGTCGGACGAGAACGCCCGTAGCTTGCTGCTGACTATCGTAGTGTCTGTCTCTATAGCCATGCCGGCCTTGACCGCTATCGACGGCCCGTTCTCCATGACGTTCTCGCTGAAATACTTCTTTGAATACAGATCGACACATACTAGTTCGACCGACGTGTCCCTAATCGATATGGGCTGCGCTATCTTATACGCGCCCTTCGTCATCTTGACCTCCGCCGACGCATCGGCACTGTCTATCGCCATGAACGTCTGACCGACGGAGATCTCTTTGTCCCCCGAGACGAGGAAGTCCCGCCCTTCGAGGGTCTTCACCCCAGTCTTGAGCGGGTCCAGTATGTCCGCGAGGCTCTGAGTCCCCTCTTCATACGCCTCTAGTGTCCACGCCTTCGCCAGCTCCCAATAATAGTCGTCCTTGGGATTGTTGCAGATGGCCGCACCTCCCGTGAGTGCTCCTATGATATGTCCCCCCACATCGAATAGCGGCGAGCCTGACGACCCTGCCTCCGTAACTCCTGTCGTCCACTTCGCGACTCTCCAATGGAACTGCTTCCGGAATGTCAACTTCTTGTTCTGGGTCTTCGCCATCGAATATGTGTTGTTCGGCGAGATTGTGGCTGCCGTGGCTACCTTCCGCGAGTCCCCATACGGATGATGTAGGCACTTGTATGTTCCTTCCGGCGAGAGCTCTGTCGTCCACCCCGCCCAATATGGTCGGCTGGCTATCGTTGGCGAGGCACTCAGCCGTAACACTGCCATGTCGGACGTCTCGTCATACCCGACTATGGTCGCCCCGCTGATCTTCTCTGTACCGGAGTTGACGTACTCCTGACCACACAGCGGCTCCGAAAAGCCAAATAGCGCTACGCACGTCCTGAATGGCAGTGCATCCAGCACATGCGCCGAGGTCAATACTATGGGGTCCTGATCCTGCCTTGTGTTGTTGACGAGCGTCGCCGTCCCGTACCACGTGTTGTTGATGAGCAACCTGCACACCGACCGTCCGAGATAACTGTCTATTGTGTCACAGACTGATGCTACCTGGCAATACGCCGACGCTCCATACTGCCCTGCCGACGCCTTGTTAGCCCTGTTCGACTCCCTTCTGCTCCCTATCTCCCTAAACCCTCGCGCGACATGGCTTATCGAGACGTTCGCCGCGTCCGCCGTGTCCCCGACGTACGATATGACTATCTCCTCACCCGCCACTATGTCCGATGGTGTGTAATCGCTGACGCCTTCCGGCCTGACCTCACTCATCTGCCCGCAGTCTCCGTCCGACACCCATAGCTCACTGCCCTCTGGAAGGTACAAGTCCCTGAATAAGACGCTCATGGACAACGCCCCAGCCGACCGCAGCCGCAACTGCCATAGCTCCGTCCCGCCCGATAGCCGATACGTCGTGCCACAACCGTCCCCCATCTGGAATGTGATGGTGTCGAGTATCGCAAACTGAGACGCATCTTGCTTCGACTCCGCCACAGGCGCAAATGTCGGCTCCAACTCGACCTCTGCCATCTCTTGCTGTGGCAGGACTAGCTGAGACGTCGCCTCAACTGCCGAGGCTATTGTAAGTAGTAATATGACCGCCCGACGTATTCTCATCTCTTATGCCTGATAATCATTCGACTGTGAAGTCGAGTGTCTGCGATATTCCTAGGGCTTTGTCGGTAACTGTGAGGGTCGACTTCCCGGCCTTCGCCTTCGACCTTACGACGACTACTAGCTTCCCGCTGAACAGCTTCATGGTCGGCTTCTTGAAGACTTCCAGCGACGTGGCATCTCCATTGCACACTGCCTCAAACGTCGCCTCTCCGTCAACCACGAAGTCGAGCTGGTCGTCAGCTGTCGGCACCTCTACTCCATCCTCATCGACAAGGCTGACTGTGACGAACGCCATGTCCTCTCCCGTCGCCCTCAGCCGCACTTTGTCCGGCCTCATCTTTATACGCTTGGCTGCTCCCGCCGTATAGAAGACCTGCTGTCCTGCCTTCTCGCCCTTCTCGTCATAGACGACGACTTTCAGCTCCCCTGGCTCATAGACGACTTCATTCCACCTGAGTCTATATCTGTCCATCTTGCTCTCCTTGTTCTTCGTCCGCTTGCCCTGACTGACTCCATTGACGAAGAGCTCCGCCGTCGGATAGTCGGTGTAGCAATAGACTGGCGTCGTCTGCCCCTCTCTCCCTGGCCACGTCCAGTGTGGCAAGAGGTGTATGGTGTGGCTGCGCTTGTTCCACTGGCTCCTGTATAGGTAATATCTGTCCTTTGGCAGTCCCGCAAGGTCGCAGATTCCGAAGTAGCTGCTCCTGCTTGGCCAATAGCCGTCGTATGGCGTCGGCTCGCCGAGGTAGTCGAAGCCTGTCCACACGAACTGTCCTATGGTGTAACTGAGGTCGTCCATGGCCTCAAAATCATCCTCCGGCAGGTTGCTCCACGAGCAATACTCTGTGTCGTAACTCGAGCACTGTCCGTCCTCGTATGTCTTCTGGTTGCTGACCTCGACGGGGAACTTATACACTCCGCGACTGCTGACGGTCGACGCTGTCTCGCTACCGAGCAGGAACCCCTGCGGCAACTTGTCTATGGTGCTTCTGTACTTGTGGACTCTGTAATTGTACCCGGGGACGTCCATCGTCGTCGCGACGCCCGACTTTATGGCCGCATCTACCCTGTCAAGTCCCTGCGTCACAGGCCTCGACGCATCGAGTACGTGGCACAGGTCCTGTAGCTTGACGCTCCACTGTAGCCCTGCCGAATTCCCCTGGTCGGGTATCTCGTTGCCTATGCTCCACATGATGATGCTCGGATGATTCCTGTTCAATCGGACGAGGTTCGTGATGTCTTTCTCTGCCCACTCCTTAAAAAATCTTGAGTAGCCATTCTTGCACTTCGCATATAGCCACATGTCGAAGCTCTCCGCCATGACCATCATGCCCATCGAGTCGCACACCTCCATCTGCATCTGTGATGGCATGTTGTGAGCCGTCCTGATGGCATCGACTCCCATGTCTTTCATGATGGCTATCTGTCTGATGAGAGCCGACTTGTTGACTGCCGCCCCGAGTGGTCCGAGGTCATGATGCAGGCATACGCCCTGTATCTTCCTGCTCTCTCCGTTCAGCTCGAATCCTTTCTCATTGCTGACCCTGACGGTCCTGATGCCGGTCTTGACTTCCTGCCTGTCGACGACTGTCTCGCCCTGCTTCAACGTCAGCCGCGCTACATACAGCGTCGGGCTCTCCGGCGTCCACAACTTTGGATTCGCCACTTCTATGTTGGCCCAGATGTCTCCCGATTTCCCGACCTCTACTCGCTTGCTCCCGACGACCTTGCCCGACGGCTCTACTATCTCGACATCTGCACTCAGCGCACCCTGCGCACCCTGTACTTTCGAGCTGACACAGACTATCGCTGTATTAGCTGTCAACTTGTTGGTCCTGACGTATGTCTGCCAGTCATCAAGATACGTCGCCGGAGTCACTATGAGATGCACTGGTCTGTACAGCCCCGCCCCAGGGTACCACCTGCTGCTCTCCTCGACGTTCTGGAGGTCTATCTGCAACTCGTTCTTCGCACCCTTCTTGACGCTGCTCGTTATGTCTATCTCGAAGGCATTATACCCATACGGCCAATACCCGACTTCCTTGCCGTTGACCTTCACCCGTGGCTCGCTCATCGCCCCGTCTATCCGCAACCCGATATGCCCCGCCACCGGCGCTTCAAAGGTCAGCTTATAAGTCCCTTTCCCGAGCCATGGCAACGCCCCAGACCGCCCGGTCTTCTCGCTCGCTACTTTCTCCCCGTTCTGCTCGATGGCGACGGTCTGCATGTCCCACTTCTTGTCAAACGGACCAGCTATGGCCCAGTCGTGCGGTATCGAGACTTCTTCCCACGTCTGACCGTCTTTGCTGAACTGCCACCCGTCTTTCAGGTTCACTACCCGCCGCTGCGCCTCTACGACTCCAGCCGACAGGAGTATGCTCGCTATGCCTATCGTTATTATCCTCTTCATATCCCTATTCTGTTTTCTATGCTTGCCTCTGCAAGATAACTCTTTTTTGCCTACAATTTGAACTTCGAGCCTCCTATTCTGTCTCCCTCTGCAAATATCTCGACGTCATACTCCCCCGCCATCAGCTCTCCACTATCGACTGTATAGATGACGTACGTCTCTGTCTCGTCTCCTCCATATTCGACCTGCCTCTGCGCCGAGAAGTTGAGCTCCGTGTCCTCAAACTTGAACTTGTCCTGTTTCGAGTGCATCAGCAGTTCCCCGTCCGGTCTCATGATCCTGACATACATGGTCCTCATCCCGACCTGTGCCGATATGTTCTTCGCCAGCTTGAACGACGTCCTGAGCTTCGCTATCTTCCCTATCCTCGACGTCTCCTTGTCCTTGACTGTCAAGCCCGTCACGACGATTCCGTTCGCCTCAAGTCGAGACGCTACGGTGACTTTCTCCGCCAATGTGCTGTTCTCCTGCTGGAGGTCGGCATTCTCTTTCCTCTGCTTCTCCAGCTTGTTCCTCATCTCTTTGTTCTCCTTCGTGAGCTCCTTGTTGCATGCGTTGAGCGAGTCTATCTGCGCTATGAAGCTCCTCGCCACTGTCCTCAGCGTCGTGAGCTCCTCCTGGAGCTCCTTGATGCGCCTCGCATTGGATGCCCTCAATGTCTGCAGCTCCTCGGTCAACTGCGCCACCCTCGCCCTGTTCTCCTCAAGCAATCCACTGAGCGAGTCATTGTCGGTCTTCATGTCGTCATACTCGAGGTACAGGTCCTCATAGTCCTCGACGAGCTGCTGCTTCTCCTCGACAAAGACTGCCGTCATCTCTTCATTCGCCTTCCTACTTTGAAAAAGCAGTATGCTCAGCGTCGCTATTGCGATGACTGCTACTGCCACTCCTGCTATCAGATATTTCTTCATCTTTCTAGTTTGTTTCGTTCGTCGTTTCCTGGTCCGCCACGTCTTGCTGACCGACTCTCATCTCCGGATACTGTATCCGGGCATGATATATTCCTCTCAGTTTTAACTTGAATATCTTCTTCGCCTCCTCGATGTCCGCAAAGGTCAGCGGCGCCTGGTTGAACTGCCCGGCACTCATCTGCCCGTCGATTATCTTCTCGACGAGGTTGTCTATCGCATCGTCCGAATGGTCGGTGATGCTCTTCGAACTTGCCTCCACGGCATCGGCCATCATGATTATTGCCTGCTCCTTGGTCTTCGGCGGAAAGCCCTGATATGTGAAGAGCGACAAGTCGGGATCCTCTGTCGGATGCTCGTTGCACCACGATATGTAGAAGTATCGGACCATCGACGTCCCATGATGGCTCTCTATGATGTCCTGTATCTGCTGTGGCAAGTTGTGCTTCCGCGCCAGCCGTAGCCCCTCCCTGACGTGATTTATGATGACCTGTGAGCTCTGCTCGCTCGTCAACCCTTCGTGCGGATTGACTCCGCTTATCTGGTTCTCCGTGAAGAACATGGGGTTTATGACCTTCCCGACGTCATGATACAACGCCCCGGCCCTCACGAGCATGGCATTGCCTCCGAGCTTGTATGCCACCTCCTGCCCGAGATTCGCAACCTGCAACGAGTGCTGGAATGTCCCAGGCGCCTTCTCAGACAGGTCCCTGAGCAACTTGTTGTTGACGTCCGCCAACTCTAGCAGCGTGACGTCCGAGATGAATCCGAATGTCTTCTCGACGACGTAGATGAGCGGATACGCTAGCAGCAACAAGACACTGCTTATCGCAAACTGCGACACCTCCCACGCATCATACGTGAACACACCCTTCTGCCACAGCTGATAGCTGATGTAGATGACTATGTAATAGACAAATAGGTATAGCGTCGCCCTGAATATCTGGATTCTCTTGTTCAAGTGGAATAGCGCCACGCAAGCGACGAGTCCCGCTGGTATGTGCAGGATTATGAATAGCTGGCTGTTATACGCGAACAACGATATTATGAGGATTGTTATTGTGTTCACGTACATCGCAAACCTCGAGTCTGCAAAGATCCTTAGCATGATCGGCAGGACTGCATACGGGACTATGTAGCTGATGTTCGCACCACGCTCTGACAGTAGCCCCGTCACGCACACGAGAAAGCACATCAGCAGTAGGACGAGATTGGTGTAGTGTAGCTTCCTGAAGTAGTCCTTCCTGAAGTAATACATGAAGAGGTACAACGTCAGCATCAACGAGCCTATCATGAAGAAGAGCCCGACAAACAGCAGTCCCTCTCTGTCACCCCAGCTGCCCCTCGACTCGCTGTAATGCTTGAGCGACTCGAGATGACGCACTGTCTCCTCGTTCACTATGTCGCCCTTGTTCACTATCATCTCGCCCCTCTGTATCTTCCCGGAATACCGCGAGACGTTCTCCAACCTCTCCTCCTCGGCTATCGACGTGCGTATGTCGTCATAGTGTATGTTCGGGATCAACAACTCGGAGTCTAGCACTTTCTCTACGAGCTTCCTCAGCCACCTGCTGTCCGGCCCATACACGTCCCTCAGCCGACTGACGGTCTTGTTCGCGACCTCCTCATAAGCCTCCCTCGGTGTCAGGAGGGTCACGAATCTCCGCTGCTCGACGACGTTTCCGTTGATGAGCATCAGCCACCCCTCCGAGATATTTCCCATGTTGTCCTTGTCCGAGACGTCTATCACGCCCCGTCGCAACGCCCCATACACCTCGTCCGCTATCGTCGAGGATAGCAACGGAAATATGCTGTCGACGCTGATGTCGTGCGGGACGTACGAGACGAGCTTCTTCTTGATGGGCTTCAGCTTCGCTATCGTGGTCTGACGGACTGTCGCCAGCTCGGTCGTGTCTATCTGATAATACGGGAGGAACCCCTTCATCAGGCTGTCCTTCTCAGCCCTGATCTCCTCCTCTGTCTTCAGTATCGGGACGTCGTACGGCGCTATCAGGTTCTCATGCCGCCACGGCCTCATCAACTCATAGTCATAGTTGAACCGCCCTGCACTCGGAAAGCACAACACCATGAGCAGCGTCGCAAGCAGAAATGCGACTATCCTGTACGTCGGCTTGTAATACGCCCTCCAAAACCGACGAAGACGCGTGTTCTTCTTATTCCCTTGCACTTCTCTCCTTGCTATTTCTATCCCGCCATTCTGCTCTGTATCAATAGCTTCAGAATGGCATCTTCGCGCTTCTGTTCATCATTATGGCATCCGCCAAGACGATGTTCGTCATGGCTTCGACTATCGGGACCGCCCTCGGGACCACACACGGGTCATGCCGCCCCTGCATCGTCAACGAGACGTTCTCTCGCCCACGGTTTACGGTCTGCTGCTCCTTCAATATGGTCGCCGTAGGCTTGAACGCTACCCTGAAATAGATGTCCTCGCCGTTCGATATGCCCCCCTGTATGCCTCCACTGTTGTTGGTCTCTGTCTCGACCTTCCCATTCCTGAAGACAAACGGGTCATTGTGCTCGCTTCCGCGCATCCTCGCTCCCGCAAAGCCACTGCCATACTCGAATCCTTTCACCGCTCCTATCGACAGCATCGCATGTGCCAGCATCGCCTGCAGCTTGTCAAAACATGGCTCACCAAGCCCGACTGGCAGGTTCCTGACGACACACGTGATGACGCCCCCTATGGAGTCTTTGTCTGCCTTCGCCTTCTCTATCTCGGCTATCATCTGCTCGGAGGCTTCCGCGTCCGGACAGCGTACTATGCTGTCCTCTATTCTACTCAGGTCCAGCTCTTTATAGCTCTTCTGCAGCTCGACTGTCCCGACGGCCGACGTATATGCGGTGACACTTATGCCAGTGCCTTCCATCATCATCGACGCCAATGCACCTCCGACGACTCTCGATATGGTCTCCCTCGCCGAACTCCTGCCGCCTCCTCGGTAATCTCTTATCCCGTATTTCGTCTCATACGTGTAGTCCGCATGAGACGGACGATACGTCTCCGCTATGTTGCTGTAGTCCTTCGAATGTTGATTCGTGTTCTCGACCATGAACCCTATCGGATGTCCCGTAGAGACGCCCTCAAACACACCACTCAACAACCTTACCTGATCCTTCTCGTCCCTCGGCGTCGTTATCTTGCTCTGACCCGGCCTGCGCCTGTTGAGCCACGCCTGTATCTTCTCTTCGTCTATCTTCACCCCTGCCGGCATCCCGTCGACGACGCCACCAACCGCCACGCCGTGCGACTCGCCAAATGTCGTCAGCCTGAATATGTTGCCAAATGTGTTGCTCATCTCTTCTCGCTTTTCCTATTCGCACTCGCCGCCACAACTGCCGCAGCCTCCGCCACAGCCCTCGCCGTCGTCACCATGACAACCGCCTCCATGGCATCCGCCGCCGCCACAGCCGCCACAACCATGCTGCGGACCGACTATCTCCTCTGCCGTCGCCTCGCGCACCTCTATCACCTTACCCGTGAAGAACATTGTCTCGCCTGCCAACGGATGATTGAAGTCCATGACGACCTCGTTGTCCTTGACCTCGAGCACCATGCCGACCATCCTGCGACCCTGATTGTCAAACATCGGAACCCTTGTCCCGAGCTGCAGCAGGTCCTCGCGCAAGACTCCGTCCATCACGAATATGTTCTTCGGGACTGGTACGACCGCCTCCTGCTCCCTCTCACCGTATGCCTCCGCTGGCGACAATGAAAATGAGAAACCGTCTCCGACATTGAGCCCCTCTAAATGCTGCTCAAACGACGGCAACATCCGGCCGGCTCCAAATACGAAACCCAACGGCCTCTCCTCCGTCGCACGCTCCTCCACTTCCGCGTCCGCACTCGTCGTTCTCATCTCGTAAGTCACGCTTACGTAGGCATTCTTTCTTATTTTCATCTTTTATGTCTCTTCTTTCTATTATTAGGGGAGTTCTACAATAATTCCCATTAGCAAAGGTAATAAGAATTATCCATTATTTCTGCACCCTACTCTCTCCCATTGACTCCCCGCCACGTGTTATCCCCCTCTTTCTCTTCTTTCCGTCGCCCAGCACCCCGCCCTGCGAAGGTTCCCTCCGACGACTAATTGCTCATTCCTCATTCCCAATTCATAATTGCAAACTGCCGCAGCCAGGATGCCCTCCCGACTGCGACACTCTTATGCCCTTGAGAGGTCTCCCACTCTCCCTCTTTTACATCCTCTCTGATACTTACTTATTATCGCTGCTGAATGCTGCGCTAAGTAAACTTCGTGGACCTATTATAAGGCAAGTAGAAGATTCCATAATTGCGACTTTACATATCCCTATGGTACGTATGTATATATATCGGATATCTCTTCATTTGGCGGATAAGGTAATACTATCTTCCCAGAATTGCCTTCGACTCTTGATGCGACATTCTCATTGGTTATGTCATACCGAGCTAAGATGTCATAGTCTTCGGCAATTTGCTCCCATGATTTAGTCTTATATGTTGAGTATGATATAATAAAGATTGATAACGTATCAAAATTGTAATGACCATCTACTAGTTGACACGCAGAAGCAAAATGACAGACACCACTCGTAAACCATTCACGTATAGAATCACTATAATAATTCATTCTTATATCTGAATACAACAAAGTATCTCTTGCTCCAACATAATTCCAAGGATATTTACTGATGGTGGCAATCATCTCCTTAGAATGATTATCGACACACATATCAATAGAAGGCTCATCTCCCTCATATAGAATAATACAACCACAAAAACAAAATGTAATACAAGAAAATAAAACAAGCCTTTTCATAATGTCTAAGCAAAAGAATTAGTAGTTCAAAAAACCATTAGTTGGATTCTCTAACTCAATGTTATACGTCCACACGTCATAATCTTCAAAGTACCTTCTTGCGTATGCATTTGCCTCGCGTTCATACCATTTATTGCTATGATCGCTGCTGAATGTTGCGCTAAGTAAACTTCGCGGACCTATATATGGCAAATAGAAGATTCCATAATTGCGACTTTACATATCCCTATGGTACGTATGTGTATATATCGGATATCTCTTCATTTGGCGGATAAGGCAATATTATCTTCCCAGAATTGCCTTCGACTCTAGAGGCGACATTCTCATTGGTTATGTCATACCGAGCTAAGATGTCATAGTCTTCGGCAATTTGCTCCCATGATTTCGATCTATACGTAGTATAAGACAAAATAAACACAGAGATAGTATCGAAGTCATAGTGGCCATCATAAAATTGACAAGCATTGGCAAATGACCACCCTCGAGGCCAAGCCCATTCTCGAATCGTATCTTTATCTAATTGAAGAAGCGGATAAAGAATTGTGTCTCTATTACCAACATAGTTAGGATGAAATTTACTGAGTGTAGTAATCGTATCACAAGAATTATTAACGACATATATATCAATAAACTGTTCTTCACAAGAAGTACAGCTTTGCAGAATACAAACAATAATAATATACAAACAATACTGTTTCATAAGAATATACATTTCATTTGTCATAACATAAAAAACCCCACGAAGGATGATATTTGATTATACCACTTGTCCACACATCGTCTCCAAAGTACCTTCTTGCGTATGCACTTGCCTCACGTTCATACCATTTCTCACTGTGATCGCTGCTGAATGTTGCGCTAAGTAAACTTCGCGGACCTATATATGGCAAATAGAAGATTCCATAATTGCGACTTTGCAACGTATGACCATACTCGTGCATATAAATACCGTTGTGCGCACGCGTCACATAAGCACTAAACCTAGTATTGATGCAATCATTAATGTTTATATTAATGTAATTTCCCATAGTTATGCCATTTTCTCCATTAACTCTTGAACTGTTCTCGTTCGTACAGAATGTAGCACCACCATAATAATCAACTCTATTGACACACCCAGCAATGTTTTTCCCGTGAGAATAGCAGAGCCCCGCATAAGTCTGTTTCCCCTCCCAAGTAGTCCTTGACAAGAACTGCCAAAAGCGCCTTCCTGGTTTAAGATCAGAGTCTGTTTTATACATTCCAAAGTCAATCTTGGCAGCATTCACTACCCTATTACCGTAGTTCTTAGCTGGAATCGCCGCAGTCAGAGCAGTACCTGCTGGAGTTAAGCAGAGAACTTGCGTTGTTGAAAAATCCGCCAGACCGGTCACTGAGGCTGTTGATACGGCATTAGTGAGGGTCACAGTAGTAGTTATCGGGTCAAGCAAGGATACGCCGAGGAGCCAATGCCACCATTTCTTCCCCGTCGGGTCTGTATACTTCAGAGGATTATTGAGGCAATAAGAATAGGCATTGTAGTTTTGCGGGTTCTCCTTATCCTGGACGTAGGGGTCGGGCGAGAGGAAACGGCTGAGGGCCGGGTCGTAGAGACGGGCGTTCATATTGATGAGGCCGAAGGTCGTGAGATGCTCATGCCCTGTATAGCCACGACCGATAAGCAGACGAGGCTCTTCCCCCGGGGCAAAAGGTTTTTGTGTTTTAGCGTTGCGCAGACGTCCCCAAGCGTCGTAACTGAGTTCCTGTAGAGTATTTCCCTGAGTATCGACAATCTTATTTATGCTGCCCAAATTGTCGCGCAGCAGGTAGAGCATTTTCGTGGTATTATTCTCGCGGCATAGGACTGCATTGGAAGTATAATAGTCGCCGCCTAAATATAGTCTTTCGGTTATGCCTTTGTCCGTCTGCTCGATTTCGTAGCAGTTGCCCAAATAGTAACGTGTCGTAGTTGTTCCCTTTTGCGCCAGCTCCATCCTCACGCGGTCAAAAGCGGCATTGTAGGTAAAGGTAGCCTTTGCCGCATTCTCCTCAATCGTAGCGGGACGAGAAAAGGATGTATATTTGACCCGCTGCTCTCTCAATGGGATGGCATCCGAGGCTGGGACCACCTTGGTCACTGCATACTGCCTTTGAGTGTCATCGTAACCGAGCGTCCCGACATCTGTCTTGCTCAGCAAGTTGCCATTGGGAGCGTAAGTCGACTTGCGCCTAGCGTAAGACGTGAGACGGTTGAGGTTGTCATACCCAAAGGTCTCCTTCATATTGATTAAGTTGTCGGTGCGGGAAGTCAGATTGCCGGTCTTTCTGTCATAATCGAACGTAAGTTTTTGTAGTGTATTCCCTTCGAGAACCGTCTGGATTCCCTTCATATATCCATTCGTTGTATGAGTGTAGATCTGGAGGCATTTGCCAATCCGTATGCTCGAAGGCAGAGCCATGCTGTCTTCACCACCCAAGGCATAGACGACATCGTTGCCAACTTTTATGGTGGATAAATGTCCATTTGCATACGAGTAGTCTTCTTTTGCCAATCTACCATTTGCTGAGGTGTAGGTGATAGATTTCGTATGCCCAGCAGAGTACTCTAATGAGCGTAGTAGCCATTTGTCTGCTGCAGCGAACTCCTTGCATTCTATTAGTCTGCCAAGTTTGTCGTATGCTTTGGTCGTTGAAGTGCCATTGCTACCCGTCACGCTGGTCAAGTTGCCGTGATCGTCGTAAACATACGTGGCTATGAACTCATTGCAAGTGAGCTTTGTAATGCGGTTGTATTTGTCGTAGTCATAACTGATAACCTCCCCCTTCGCATTCGTCATTTTGACGACGTTCTCATTCTTGTATTCGTAGGATGTCTTACCACGATTCGGGTCGTCAACCTGAATGAGCCGCCGATATGAGTCGTAGGTGTACTGCATGAGGTTTTTCCCGTCTTGCGTGATTGAGATTGGCTGACCATCTGGAGCGAATCTGAAGACGACGGAGCCAGACGGGTCGGTCACCTTAGTGACGTATCCCTGAGAGTCATAAACGCGGGAGGTGGAGACCCCATCTTTTATGGTCGTCACGACGTTATTCTCGTATTTGTAGGTCGTAGTCCTACCATCGGGTTGACTTTCAGACAGGATACGGTCGCAACTATCGTATGTGTATGTAGTCCAAGTAGATGCTGTAGATGAATTCTGGAAAGGCGATGACACTTTCGACAGGTTGCCATAAATGTCATAGACATAATCCGTCATGCAGAGATTTCCAGAATAGCGCTTCTGGCATTGACGCACGACGCGCCGCTGAGCATCGTATGTCGTAGCCGTTTCAGGAGCATTGTTTTGAGAGACTCTCACTTCATAGAGACCGACACCGTCGGACCATTTGTACTCAGTGGTGCGCGTTACTCCATCGGGCGTCTTCCTGGTTGTCTCCTTTCCAAAGGCATCGTAGGTATACTTTGTTTCGTTGCCATAGGAGTCGGTATAAGTCGTGACATTGCCTTGTGAGTCGTAGGCGTACAAAGATGTCAGCCCGAAAGGGTCAGTCGTTTTCGTCACTTGTCCTTTTGAATCGTATTCATACTTTTTAGTGAAAGTGCTACCAGAGTAAGCGTGTTCATTATCTTGGATGACATTGCCATATTTGTCATAACTGTATGTGTGTTGAAGCGTCTGTTTACCGCCTTTTGACATTACTGCAACCGTCGGGCGAAAGACGCTACTGTTTATGACAGGGGTATAGTACTGCTCGACGATGGTCGTGCCGTTTCGAACGGATGTTGTCTTTTGCCGTTCCAGATAGCCTAAGTGATACTTGTTGTCGAGCTTGTCGCTATGCTTATACGTGCTCTCCTTTTTGACGGATATGCCGTCTGGAAATGATCGTTTCTCGACTAAAGGGTAGCCGTATGCGTCATATTCATAGGTCGTAATTAACTGATAGCCAGTAAGTAGATTCTTCTCATCAACTTTTGTAAGACGGGTTTTCAAGACTTTGTTGCTCTGCACATTGTGAGAGTACGTATACTTTGTGTCAGAAGTAGGGGTGACAACGTTAAGAGGAACTGAGTAATTGAATGGGGCATACGTCGTAGTGTACTTCCCGCCGTGTCTGTCGATTACTGTGAGCGATTCAAACCCCCGGAAGCCCAAGCCCTGGAGATGAAGGACGGCATTGGTGTATCTATATCTTTTGTTGTCAATTTTTACTCCATTGGCGTAAGCAGCCTCCTCCTGTACGACGTAAAGAGGCTCTGTAATATTTATGTATGGGAATTTTGCGCCTGTCCCTCTGGAGTATATATCACCATTATTGACGAGAGGAGTGTACTTTGTCTGGTCAATGACGCCAAAGCTATTGACTGCCTGGGTAAGTAAAAGGTCTTTTGCTGCATCTGCCTTGAATGAATAATTAGTCGCCTTGCCATCCTTCAGACAGACGAGTTTGCTATTCAGACTATGAGAGTTGACATCGACGGGAATAAGAACGGATTGAGCCTTGTCAAAGCTAAATGTCCTTCCAGTAGCAGGAAAAGTCTCATTTTTAGTAAGATGTAGCATGAAGTTGTCCGACGCAAAACTCACTACATCAGTCACTCCGTCGTTATTTACGTCGTGAGCGAAGAAGCCTGTATTAGCTCCGCCGTCGTTTGCGAAACTGTAGAACGTCGCATACTCGAATGTACCATTGCCTCGTGATATGAATTTAGCCCATTTCTTGTCATACTTATCCTTGACAGACGGGGAGACAAAGATGTCTACGAGGCCATCGCCATTGAAATCGCCCAATAGAAAAGACCTGTCTTTCAGGAAGTCCTTGTTTGGGCTTGCAGTAGCCGCCAATAGGGACAGAGAAAAATTCGAGCCGTCGAATCCATAGACACGAGTGCCGGTCTCACTTATATGGCAAAGATCAGTCTTTCCATCACCATCAAAGTCGACCGTGAATATCTTGTCTGACTTGTTTGCGGCATCTTGCGGGTCGGGTTGACCACTACCTACAAAATTCTCATAGTATTTAATTCCACTTGTCTGATACGCAATTCTGTTGTTTGGCAGGTCGAACACATAGCATATTGACCCACCGGAATTGTCGGCGAACACGTTGTCGGCAGAGATAGCCATTATGTCTTGCCTGCCATCTCCGTTGAAGTCACCAATAAAGAATCGTTTAGGCAAGACACTCCAGCCCCCGTCATTGTCCTCGTAGGCCGTCGGCAATGTGAAGGTTCGAGTATATTGGTGAGAAATCCCTGTCGTCGTGCTTGAGCGATAGACGGTGAAGACTAAACTCTCCTTACCATTCTCTACAAAGTTGTTGATTTTGACTATTCTGTCTTCATGCACTCCGTCAATGTCGGCACAAAGTATATCGATAAACCCCGCCCCTGTAGTCAAGTTGGGAATGGGGGCCGCCAAATCTGCCTGCAGATCGGCATAGAGAAAGATCTTCTCCGTTCCTGAATAAAGGTTGTTTATGCGGTTTCTGGAGTGCCTGTTAATTTTAGCTCTACGAGTCTCGCGCATATACGGGTTCTTATTTGGCAAGACTATCAGACCTTCGGCATTATAATTCCATCCGAAACGTCCTCTGACGACTTTCACCATATTGGGGTCGGTAGAACTGTACCAGTCCAACAATTGTGTAGTGCTTGTACTAAATGTGTAAGAGCTGTCTCCGTTGCCATAACTGAACCGCAGTGGGTTCAAACTTTTGCCGTTTGCTGATAAATCGATTTGAGATAACAGTGATTTATCTGATTGGGATGTATGTTGCAAAGAATATGTCCGCAAGAGCGAGCCACCGCTCCTAATAGAGATAGTTTTCAACAGCTGACTATTCACAACCTTCACACCGGCACGGTAAACAGGTAGTTTGTCGGGACGTTTATCGGTATAGGAGAAATCTATGGTCGAGCCATTGTATGATATCCTCGAGATGGTGTATTGATTATCAGTCGAATTATAACTATATGTTATTACATTGCCGCACACATCATTTAGTGTCATCAATGGATATACAAGACGATTAACGTCGTTGTCCGGACCACCAAATGTACCCTTGCTGCCATCGGGATAGAAAACCTCAAAAGATCTCAGGACGTGATTTTGATAGTAGCCACGGGCTCTCACGTTACCTTGTTCGGCTTCATATTCAATAACGTTGGATGATTTTGACAGCCGTATTAGACGAGTCCCATTGAGAAAGAAAGCGTCTTCCTCGCTCATGGAGACAGGTGCAGTCTTTCCATCGTAGTAAATGCTTTTGCTGCTGCGAGTGATTGAAGAGAGACCGCTAATGTTCCACCCGACTCCCACGACAGAATTTCCCGCCTGACTATTGTATTCGAGCGACAGTCTTGGCTGAAAACCATTCATGCCACTTGGAACCTGAATAGATACGCTATATGTTTTTGCTCCAGTCTGTGAGACGCCTGAAGCAAGTGCTATTTCACCAACTGCCTTTGACTTATTTATCGTAACTGTCGGGATTGTGTTGCTTTGCGACTGGACTTTCTGCCTAACATCTACTCGGTGGACGGAATTCTTTCGTTCATTCGTCGCATGGCATTCATAGACAGGAGCATATAGAGCTGCAACGATAGAGTCATATTCGTGTCGTTCCACCTCGAACGACAACGAATCGCTGTCGATATATGAAGCATGAACTATAACTGATGATAGCAATAACGCCATGACAAGAAGCGTCTTCATAATATTCATCATTTCTTTAGGATTTTCCAGGTGGAACTTGCGGCTCCTACTTTTAGACGCATCAAGTAGATACCATTATGATGTGCAGAAAGATCTATATCGTTTTCTTGCTCGACATTGGCTATATAGGCAATGCGGACTCCTTGAGAGTTGAATACTTCGATTGAGCCTTTCAATTCATCCGGCGACTGTATGGTAACTTTCAACAGTCCGTGTGTAGGGTTGGGATATATGCGGACTAGTGAATTGCTGAGCACCTCTTCAGAAAAGACATCTTGCTGTTCGGCAACGAAGAGGCTCTTATTGGATTGTTGTAGAACTATCTGCCGTGTGATGCGATTGCCACAAGCATCATAGCCGTATTCGATGGATTGCGAATAAACGGCTATGGATATAAGAGCCAACACAAAAGCAGAGTATAATACCTTCATAGACTACATCATCCTTTATCAACTCTAATTTACATAAAAATGTAATATGATATACTCCAACTGTGAAAAAATATTTCTCGCCGTTGAGCCGCCATTTGAAACCCTTTCGCTTAAGCGAGTGCATACTTTCGATTAAGCGAATGCAGAACGAGCTTGCTCGTTATGCTGAACATTCCGATTAAGCGAGAGAAAACTTTCGAGTAAGCGAGTGCAATGGAACTTGTTCCAATTGCCGAGCGTGAGAAAGTAAGGCGCCAGTCAATGGAGCTTGCTCCAATTTCCGAACTTTTCGCTTAAGCGAGTGCAGAGGGAACTTGTTCACTCTGCCGAGCGAGAGAAAAGTCGACGAAGTCAACGTGAGAAAAGTCGACGGAGTCAGCGTGAGGAATGAAGGCTACGCCAACTTTTCGATTGAGCGAGCGTAGAACGAGCTTGCTCGTTTTGCCGAACTTTTCGCTTAAGCGAGTGCAGAGGGAACCTTTCGATCAAGCGAGAGCAGAACGAGCTTGCTCGTTATGCCGAGCGTAAGAAAGGTCGATTGAAAACCAACTTGTTCACTCTGCCGAACTTTTCAATTAAGCGAGTGCAGAACGAGCTTGCTCGTTTTGCCGAGCGAGAGAAAAGTCAGCGAAGCTAACGTGAGAAAAGTCGACGAAGTCAACGTGAGAAAGGTCAGCGAAGCTAATGCGCTTTTCTTCCTCTTTTCCCCTCTCCGACCACTCCGACGACTCCCTTTCCCCTCTCCAACTCTTTCTCTGTGTCCTCCCGCGAGCGTCAGCTCGCCCTCTGTGTTCTAAAAACCTCCGTTCCCTCTGTGCCCTCTGTGTGAGTCCTTTCCGACTTCTCCGCCCCCCTCTTCCCTTCTTCCCTCCCCATAATAAACGTATCAAGGCACCGGTCAGCCCCAGCCGCCCGATGCCCCTTTGTCATGTTGTAATATGTCTCTCCCTACAACTTCTCTACCTCCTCCCTCGTCAGTCCGCTCGTCTTAACTATTATATCAATAGGTACTCCGCTCTCTTTTAGCCCCTTCGCCATCTCCCTCGCCTTCTTCAACTCTCCCTTCTTCTCCCCTTCTATCAATCCCTTCTTCTCCCCTTCTATCAATCCCTCTTCCCTTCCATCTTCCTTGTAATTTATTGCGACGTTCTGCTCCATGTCGAGGGCGTCTAGATGTCTGCGATAGACAGACTTCTCCGCCGGCGTCATCCTGTCCACTGCCAACTGCTCCTTCGCCTGCACCAGTCCCGGAACCTTCGTGTCTGCCTTTATGCTGTTATCTTTCAGGAACTTCATCCACTCGTCCATCGCATTCCGGACGACGTTATGGAATCCGTTTATCCTTATCAGGTAATACTTCGGGAATATATCGCTTGCCAGCTTATCTACATATTTGAACTTCTTCTTGTCTCCTCCGTTTATCTTCTCTGTCGTCAGCTCTTCCCTCCTCGACAACTTCAGCACGTCCCCCTCATGCACCCCTATGAAGTCCGTCTTAGCCTCATAGAAGTAGTCCACACCCTTGCCGAGGTCGTAATAGACTATCGATATGGAGTACACCTGCTTGATGTCGCCATACTTTTTCCCGGTCCCCATCTGTTCCGTGATGGCCTTCGATACCCCATACAAAACTCTCTCAAAATAATACGTATATCTCGTCGTCTGCACCTCGACTATGAAGTACTCTCCGTCGCTATCCTTCGCCTTTACATATACATGATTACGAGGGTATCTAGAAATTAGATTTTTCAAGGCGCGCGAGCGCTTAGAACCGGAGTTTACTGTAGTAAATGAGGATTCTAAGCGTGAAGT
>JAFPZF010000096.1 GCA_017417385.1 Bacteroidales bacterium | reverse complement strand
CCAAGTCGTCATCCTCGTCGACGAGTACGAGAAGCCTCTCCTCCAGGCAATAGAAAAGCCTGAGCTTCAAGACACATTTCGCAATATCCTCCGCGGCTTCTACTCTGTCCTTAAGAGCATGGACGCCTGCATCCGTTTCGCCCTCCTCACCGGTGTCACCAAGTTCGGCCACCTCAGCATCTTCAGTAGCCTCAACAACTTGAACGACATCTCCATGAGCAGCCGCTTCTTCAACATCTGTGGCATCGACAACAAGGAGATGACGACTGTCTTGCGACCCTACGTCGAGTCGCTCGCAGAAAAGGTGAACAAGTCTATCGAAGACACCTACGCCGTGATTAAGCACCGCTACGACGGCTACCATTTTTCGGAAGACTCTGACGGCGTCTACAATCCTTTCAGTGTTCTCAATTGCCTATACCACCAGAAGTTCGGCAGCTTCTGGTTCTCCACCGGCACGCCTTCCTACCTCGTGACTATGCTCCAGAGTCACAACTACAACCTCGAGCGCATGACGACCGAGGAGGTTACTGCCAGCATCCTTTCCGCCATCGAATCAGACGACCCTGTACCACTCCTATTCCAGAGCGGATACCTGACTATCAAGAACTTCGACCCCGAGTTCAGCTCCTACAGCCTCGGCTTTCCTAACGAGGAAGTCCGAGAGGGCTTCTTCAACTACCTCATGCCCTCCTACGTCCCCAAGGAGGTCGGCAACTCTAGCTTCCAGATTATGAACTTCGTCAAGGAGCTCCGCTCCGGCAGAGTCGACGACTTCATGACCCGTCTCAAGAGCTTCCTTGCGGAATCCCCATACTTGCTCGTCCGCGAACTTGAAAACCATTACCAGAACGTTCTGTATATATTATGTAATTTGTGCGGTCTCTACACACGTGCGGAATATCACACCTCTCAGGGTCGTATCGACATGACTATCGAGACGGACAAGTATGTCTACATCTTCGAGTTCAAGTTCGACAAGACTGCCGAGCTCGCACTACAGCAGATTAAGAACAACAACTACGCCCTACCCTTCCAGTCCTCCGGCAAGAAGATCGTCTGCCTCGGTGTCAACTTCTCTTCCAAAATCCGCAACATCGACAACTACCTCGTCGACTAAACTGCACATCATTAACTCTACTCAATCGTGACTATCGTCCTCCTTATTATCATCCTTCTCCTGACCGTCGCCGGCGTCTTCATCATCCGGCGTGGCAAGCCCGAACCTGAACAACAACCTCGCCACCAGCGCACCGACCCGCCTCCAGCTCAGTGCTGCGGCGCTCACGAGGTCTGCGAGGCCGAGACGCTTCTCTCGACGACAACTGACATCGTCTACTACTCCGACGAGGAAATAGATCGCTTCGCCGGCATGGCGCCCGACGACTACTCCTCCGCCGAGGTCGACGAGCTACGAGACATCCTCCTGACTCTCCGCGACTACGAGGTCGCCGGCTGGCTCCGCAGTCTCAACCTGCGACATATCAACCTCCCAGACATCATCCGCGAGGAAGCTCTTATGCTCGTCTCCGAATACCGACAGAAACGTCACTCGCAAAACGCTAACAACTCTATCTGATGAACAACAAGGACGAACAACAAAGAGAAATCGGAACTGCCCCCCTCGGACCTCTCCTCCTCAAGTTCTGCCTCCCAGCCATCATTGCGATGACGGCTACTTCTCTCTACAACCTCGCCGATAGTATCTTCATCGGGCAAGGCGTCGGCAGCCTCGGCCTCGCCGGTCTGACGGTCTGCTTCCCCCTCATGAACCTCTCCGCAGCCTTCGGCACTATGGTCGGCATCGGCGCCGGTAGCGTCATCGCTATCAAGCTCGGTCAGCGTGAACTCGAAGTCGCCGAGCATACCCTCGGCAACGTCGTCCTCCTCAACGTCATCATCGGGACTCTCTTCGCCGTCGTCGCCCTACTCTTCCTCGACCCTATCCTCCGCTTCTTCGGCGCCTCCGACGCTATCCTCCCCTACGGCCGCGAATATATGACACCCCTCCTCTATGGCAACGTCCTGACTCACCTCTACTTCGGTCTCAACGATACGGTCCGCTCCTCGGGCTACCCGCGCCGCGCTATGATGGCGACTCTCTCCGCCGTCTGTATCAATGTCCTCTTCGACTACATCCTGATTGTCCGCCTCGGCTTCGGGATTCGTGGCGCCGCCGTCGCTACTCTCCTCGCACAGTCCGTCGGCTTCATCGTCGTCATATCTCATCTCTCACGCTCCTCCTCCGTCATCCACTTCCGCCGAGACATCTTCCGCTGGCGTACTAAGATCGCCCGTGGCATTATCAGCATCGGCTGCGCACCCTTCTTTACCAACGTCTGCGCCTGCCTCGTCGTCCTGCTTATCAACCGCGGTCTCGTCGACTACGGCGGCGACTCCTATATCGCCGCCTACGGCATCGTCAACCGCGTCGCCTTTATCTTCGTCATGATTACTAACGGCATCAACCAGGGTATGCAGCCTATCTCCGGCTACAACTACGGCGCTGGCAATGTCGAGCGCTGCGTCGGTGTCTTCAAGTACGCCGCTGTCGCCGGGACTGTCGTCATGTCCGTCTGCTTCATCGTCGCCGAGGTCTTCCCACGCCAGACTATCCTCTGGTTCACCTCTGACGAGCTCCTTATCGACATCGCCGAGCACGCTATGCGTATCTCCCTCCTGATGGCTGCCTTCGGCGGCTTCCATATCGTCTCTATCGGCTTCATGATGTCGCTCGGTCAAGCTATGAAGGCCACTTTTCTCTCCCTCTCCCGCCAACTGCTCTTCCTCGTCCCTCTTCTCCTCTGCCTCCCTCCTTTCTTCGGCGCCGATGGCGTCTGGTTCTCTATGCCGATTGCCGACGCCGCAGCCGACGTCGCAGCCGTCATCCTCGTTATCTCTCAGATTAGGAAACTTCGTGACAGGAAGAACGTACAACTTCCCTGACTCCTGTCTCTATAACTCTTTTATGCTATGATTTTCACTATTGGCAGACAAGTGGGCAGCGGCGGTCGTATCATCGGCCGTCTGATTGCCGAGAAACTGAACCTCGCTTTCTACGACCGTGAACTGCTCAAGCGCGCCGCTCGAGAAAGTGGTATCAAGGACGAGTTCTTCGAGCGCTCCGACGAACGTAGCAGCCTCTGGAGCCGCTTCACGGGCTTCTTCATGGCCGACCACCTCCTCCCTGCAGACAACTGCCTCTCCGCCTCCAGCCTCTTCCAGTTCCAGAGCGACACTATCCGACGCGCCGCTACCGAAGGCAATGGCGCCGTCTTCGTCGGTCGCTGCGCCGACTATATCCTCCGCGACCTCTCCCCGCGTCTCGACGTCTTCGTGACTGCCGACATCTCCGAACGTATCAAGCGGACTATCGACTACTACAACGTCACCGCTGCCGAGGCTGAGAAAAAGATCTATCAGATGGAGACCGCCCGCGCCGAGTTCTACAACTTCTACACCGAGAAACGCTGGGGCGCCGCCGAGAGCTACCACCTCTGCGTGGACTCTACCGGTCTCTCTATGGAGGCTGTCGCTGATTTCATTATCGACTACGCACGTCTGACTGGTAGACTCTGAACAACCCTATGCCTATCTTCAACACCCGCTACGCCCTCCTCCTCGGCGGTAACCTCGGCGACGTCCGCCAGGCTTTCGCCGCCGCCAGGCTCGCCCTCTCCGATAGCGGCCATATCGACATCGTCCACGAGTCTCGTATCTACGCAAGCGAGGCTTGGGGCTTCTCCGGCCCCGACTTCCTCAACGTCGTCCTGACTGTCGACTCCGACTGGTCGCCCGAGACGATGCTCTCCTCGACTCAGCAGATCGAGAAGGACCTCGGCCGCCTGGCTAAGACCTCCTCCTCCTACGAGTCCCGCCCTGTCGACATAGACCTGCTCTTCGCAGTCGACATCCCTTCCGGCAAGATGATCGTCCGTCGCTCACGCCATCTCTCTCTCCCGCACCCACGTATCACCCTCCGACGCTTCACCCTCCTCCCCCTCTCCGAGTTCTGGGCCTCACGCTCTATCAAGCGCCATCCCGTCTCCTACTGGCTCGACCACTGCCCCGACTCTGGCCGTGTCTGGCTCCCCTGACTCTCCTTCTCCATCGGCATTTTATCTCCATCTCTCATTCCACCTCCCCCAAAAATACCTTATATTTGTATCC
Source organism: Bacteroidales bacterium (assembly GCA_017417385.1). Lineage (GTDB taxonomy): Bacteria > Bacteroidota > Bacteroidia > Bacteroidales > Marinilabiliaceae > W3P20-009. Next base: position 28,842 of record JAFPZF010000096.1, on the reverse strand, counting down.
GACTGACACATCTGCTCTATGGACTATATCAAGATATCTAACGACAATATCGCACAGGAGCACATCTGCTGCGCCATCTCCAACGACAACGACGTACAGGTCGCCTCCAAGAAGGCTTGGCTCGCCGACCGCTTCGCCGACGGACTCGTCTTCCTCAAGAGCGTCGAGCGAGGCAAGTGCTTCATAGAATATATCCCCGCCGAGAACGCTTGGATTCCCATCCTCGCCGACTCCTATATGTATATCGATTGTCTATGGGTCTCTGGCTCCCTCAAGGGGCACGGCTACTCCTCCGACCTCCTCAACGAGTGTATCACCGATAGCAAGAGGCAAGGAAAATGTGGAGTCTGCATCCTCTCCTCCGCCAAGAAAAGGCCCTTCCTCGCCGACCCGAAATTCCTATCTCACAAGGGCTTCTCCGTCGCCGACGAGGCCGACAACGGCATCCAGCTGTGGCACCTGCCTTTCAGCTCGAAGCCTACAGCACCTAAGTTCAAGGATTGCGCCAAGCACCCCTCCGTCACCGAGCACGGCTACGTCCTCTACTATACGAGTCAATGCCCCTTCAACGCCAAGTATGTCCCTATCATCGAGGCTCTCGCCAAGGAGCACGGCGTGGCTTTCCACGCTATCCACATACAGTCACGCGAGGACGCTCAGAACGCCCCCACGCCCATCACAAACTACGCCCTCTTCCTCGATGGCAAGTACCTTACCAACGAGCAGATGAACGACAAACGATTTCTAAAACTTATTGGTCGGTGACGGTCTCCCCTTCCCCGTCCACGAGCACTATCGCCCCCTCTATCTGCCGCCTTCCCTCCTCGCCTATATGGCTATACCTTATGGTCACCTTCGCCTCCCTCTGCCCTCGCGCAAACGTCAGCTTCGCCTGTATCTTCTGAAATTCTATCTCGTATTCTATACCACTGCGCCCGTCTATCGCCTCCTCTACCATCGAGCGCACTGCCGCCTCGTTCATCCGCCGCTTCTTCTCCCTGACCATCAGCCAGACGACGGCCTTCTCTATCTCCTCCCTCGCATCCCGCAACGTCCTACCTATCTCGACGACTTTCTCCGCAGCAAACTTCCCATATACCATATCGACAATAGCGGCATTGACGAAGACTGACCGCCCTATGTTCTCAAACCGGACCTTCACTCCGTCTCCTATCTCTGCTTTTATACTGAAGTTCTTAGCCCTTCGCACTCTGTTCCCCGGCTCTGTCTTCCCCGTCTCCTCTCCAGCGTAGCTTCCCTCGGCCTCTATCCCGTTCTCTCCGAGTACCCTCACTATCTCCTCATAGCACTTGACGTAGCTTTCCACCCCACTCTGCTCAGATCGTGTCTGATAGAATAGGGTCTTGCCTATCTCAGCATCAAAATACTTCTGTTCCCCGATTTCGACTATGTCGACTATACTGCTTCCCGCCCTAATCTGCTCGCTCGCTATTCCCTCTATGAAGTTCTTCAGCCATTCCCCGCCGACTACACAAGTCTTCATGACTTCACCATCGCTACGCTCCCATACATGTCTGCGACGGGCAGGAAGCCCTCGGCTATCGTCCTCCCGAAGTCGTCCACTGCCCTCTTTATTCCCTCCCAGTCATGGTTGTAGCTGTGTACTATCATTATTCCGCCCTTTGGCATCAACGGGTATGTCGTCCTCATACATGCCATCACGTCCTCGTAGTCTACCGTGTCTATGAGCGACAACGCTACCGGCGCCTTCAGGTCTTTCAAGACGTCGGTCACCGCACCCTTGTAGACGTGGCTCTTCACGTCCGTCTCCGGCATCAGCTTCCTGACCTCCGCCTCCTCGGCATAGTCTATCGGGACGACCTCCTCGGTCACCTCCCCCTGGCAGTTCTCCCTCCTGATAGTGTATGTGCTCGCCTCCATCGGACCGCAGACTCTCATCTCCCTCTGCGGATACTGCTCCCTCAGGAGACGGACGAGGTCTATGTCCTCGACGCCCATCATCACAATCTCCCCCTGGACCTCCTTCTCCTCAATCTGCTGCATCGCAAAGAAATATGTGTAGTAGCGCACCCTGTCCTTGTACGTCCGCTCGGTCTTCTCGACGTCCGTGTTTATCATCTTGCGCTTCTTCTGCTCGAGCCACGCCCACGGCTTAAACACCTTGTGAGTCCAGAAGCTCCAGAAATAGCTCACACCAAACCACATGGCGACGTTTATCACCACAATGTTCAGTATTGTCAACAATGTCATCCCTACGAATTCTTTATCAGGTTCATACTGTGCTCGACGACTGATGGTATCTCGTCATGATAGTGAGTGACGTAGACGAGCGTCACGTCCGCCTGCCGGCAATAGTCCTCTATCAACAGTTTCGCCAGCTTCTTCTTCCCGGCATCGAGGCCATGCAGCGGCTCGTCGAGTATCAGGAGCGACGGCGACTTGACGAACGCCCTCACCAGGAGCACCAGCCTCTGCTCGCCATAACTCGACTTCAGGAACATCTTGTCTGCCAGCGCCTCGCAATGGAACGTCTCCATCCACTTCCTCGCCAGCGCCCTCTGCTCCTCGGAGGGCTTGTTGTAGAGCCCGACGGCGTCGAAGAAGCCACTCGAGACGACATCCAGACACGTGATGTCCGCCTTGTAATATGCGTGCATGTCGGGGGAGACGTAGCCTATGCGCTTCTTGATCTGCCATATCGTCTCGCCAGTCCCCCTGTCCTTGCCGAAGAGGCTTATGTCGTTGGCATACGCCTGCGGGTTGTCAGCACAGACGAGGCTCAGGAGCGTCGACTTACCGCTGCCGTTCTGACCGAGCAGAGCCCACTTCTCACCCCTGTTGATCTGCCACGACAGCTTGTGCAATATCTTCGTCTGTCCGTATGTGATGCAGACGTTGTTCATCCTGACAGAGACGTCGTACACCCTCTCGTCCTTCGGTGCGGGCATCTCCCGTGTGCTTGCGCTCTCCATCGTCATCTCGGGGAAGAGGTCTGCTATGAGCTCCTTGTTGGCGAGGAACTCGCTGCGCGTCGTCTTGCAGAGCAGCCTCCTGCCCTTGACAGCAAAGACAGTGTCTATCCACTCTGGGAGGTCCTTAGGATGCGAGACGATCAGAATCATCTTGATGCCCTTCTGGCGGCTTATCTCCGAGAGCAGGCCGTTGACAGTCTCCCTCGAGTCGGGGTCGAGCCCTATGTATGGGTTGTCGATTATCAAGACCTCTGGCTGCTTCAAGAGGCTCCGGACAATGAGGAGCTTACGCTGCTCGCCGCTGCTCAGGTTGATGAGACGCTTTCGGAGTATCGGCTCGACGCCTATGTCTTTTATCAGCTGCCTGTTGGCCCTGATGACGTCGGGGCCCAGTATCTGGTGGACGAGCGGGCTGCCCTCGGTCTCCGTCGCATGCCAACGCTTCTGATAGTAGTCGTCCTGACCTGCACCGCCTATCCTGTAGAGATCCTTGAACTCGAGCGTCATGACGTCGTTCAGCGCCATCACGCTTCCATCGGCACGTCGTCTCTCGATGCTTCCCTCCCCTATTGCTATTCCGCCGGCTATATATCTCGCTATCAACGTCTTTCCAGCTCCGTTAGGGCCTATCATGACCACATTCTCTCCCTCCCCGAGCGTGAAATTCATCTCACCCTCGAGCCTATAGTCGTCAAATCTCGACCGTGGACTCCTAAACTCTATTACGCTCATGCCTTACACTTTTCCCGTTGTACAAATGGAGCGACTCGCTCTGCCACCCCTTTTGCCCCGGCTGTTTCCATGCCCTTGCCTTTATTCTTCCTCAAAGTTATTCCATTTCTACGGAAAATCCCTCGTCTATGTTGCGTTTCTATTGATACCTGCTATTCTGTCTGCCCATCTCTCCGTGAAGAAACAGTAATAGCTTCTCCGGGCGAACAAGCCGTATTTCTTCATCATAGCCCACGTCACGGAGGGCAGGCCGACAACAATCAGGTAGAGCGGTCCGAGCAGAGCAGACTGGTAGCAGTGGCCTATCTCGTGGCGGAGCGTCAGACGGCCAGCATAGCTCCCGAGAATCACGTATCGCCCGAGGGAGACGGAGCCGCCGCCCCATCGAGCACGAGCGACGTATATGTTCGTCCCGAATACCCTTCCGCCCTCGCCGCCACGGAGCTTGACGAAGAGGTAGGTCAGCAGTCCGAGGACGTTCTGCGGGAGCTGCCAGACGTAAAGAAAAAGAGACACCACCCAAAGGCGATGTCTCCTCGTGTGTCTTAGAATATGTCTCTTCACATCACTACTTGACGTTGCCGACCTTGATAAGGTACTCGGCGATCTGGACAGCGTTGAGAGCAGCGCCCTTCCTGATCTGGTCGCCAGTGAGCCAGAGCGTGATGCCGTTGTCGTTAGCGAGATCTTGACGGACGCGGCCGACGTAGACGTCGTCCTTGCCGGCAGAGTCGAGCGGCATCGGGTATACATAGTTCTGCGGGTCGTCGACGAGGGTGACGCCGTCGGCCTTCTCGAGAGCAGCGCGGACCTCGGCGACCGTCAGAGGCTTCTCAGTCTCGATCCAGACGCTCTCCGAATGGCTCCTCAGAGAAGAGACGCGGACGCACGTCGCAGACGTACGGACGTCGGAGTGCATGATCTTGCGCGTCTCGTTGAACATCTTCATCTCCTCCTTCGTGTAGTCGTTCTCGGTCATCTTGTCGATCTGCGGGATGACGTTGTAGGCGAGCTGGTGAGGGAACTTAGAGATAGTCTTGACGTCGCCGGTCTCGACGATCTCCTTGTACTGCTGCTGGAGCTCAGCCATAGCTGCTGCACCGGCGCCACTTGCGCTCTGGTAGCTCGAGATGTGGATTCTCTTGATGTGAGAGAGCTTCTCGATAGGCTTGAGGACGACTACCATCATGATAGTCGTGCAGTTCGGGTTGGCGATGATGTTCCTCGGCCTGTTGAGGGCGTCCTCTGCATTGCACTCAGGGACGACTAGAGGCACATCCTCGTCCATTCTGAAGGCGGACGAGTTGTCTATCATCACAGCGCCGTACTTCGTGATAGTCTCAGCAAACTCCTTGGAGACACCGGCGCCTGCGCTCGTCAAGGCTATGTCAACGCCCTTGAAGTCGTCGTTCTTCTTCAGCTCCTTGACCGTAAGCTCCTTGCCCCTGAACGTGTACTTCTTACCTGCACTACGCTCTGAACCAAACAACACAAGCTCGTCGAGTGGGAAATTCCGCTGCTCGAGGACGCGAAGAAACTCTTGTCCTACCGCACCGCTGACGCCAACAATAGCAACTCTCATCTTCTTTTTGTATTTATCTTTTATGATTCCAAAAGTTCGAGTGGCTGTCTTGAGACCTTTTCAAACAACAATCTCCTCAGCCACTGTTATTTTGTGGTGCAAATGTAAGCAGAAAACACGATTTTAGAGTACCTTTGTTGCTTGAAATCAACGTGTGGACGGTCAGCAGAGTGCGATTTAAGTATTTCACCGACACACAGACAAACATTTAATACACTACTATGGTTGAATTCGTAGACCCGAATAACTACACGTACAAGGTCGCAGACATCAATCTTGCGGACTTCGGACGTGACGAGATCAGCATTTCCGAGTTGGAGATGCCAGGCCTGATGGCACTTCGCGAGCGCTACAAGGGGCAGAAGCCACTGAAGGGTGCTCGTATCACCGGTAGCCTCCACATGACGATACAGACGGCGGTTCTGATAGAGACGCTTGTCGAGCTTGGAGCGAGCGTACGCTGGTGCTCTTGCAACATATTCTCGACGCAGGACCATGCGGCGGCAGCCATAGCGAAGGCTGGCGTGCCAGCCTTTGCGTGGAAGGGCGAGAGCCTTGCGGAGTACTGGTGGTGCACGATGAAGGCGCTCGACTTCGGCAACGGCCTCGGGCCTAACCTCATCGTCGATGACGGCGGAGACGCGACACTGCTCATCCACAAGGGCGTCGAGTTCACGGCGAAGCCGGAGCTGTACTCGGCAGACTACTCTGGCGAGGGCGAGGACTTCAGGGAGCTCGTCGAGCTACTCCGCACCGTCCGCGGGCGAGTAGACTGGAAGAAGATAGCCGAGGGCGTCAAGGGCGTCTCAGAGGAGACGACGACGGGAGTGCACCGACTCTACCAGATGATGGAGAAGGGCGAGCTGCTGTTCCCGGCCATCAACGTCAACGACTCGGTGACGAAGAGCAAGTTCGACAACCTGTATGGCTGTCGTGAGAGCCTTGCGGACGGCATCAAGAGGGGCACGGACGTCATGATAGCCGGCAAGGTCGTCTGCGTCTGTGGCTACGGCGACGTCGGCAAGGGCTGTGCACAGAGCATGAGGGGCTTCGGAGCGCGAGTCATCGTCACTGAGATAGACCCGATATGCGCGCTGCAGGCAGCGATGGAGGGCTACGAGGTCAAGACCGTCGATGACGTCGTCTCGTATGCCGACATCTTCGTCACGTGCACAGGCAACTGCGACATCATCACGGCGGAGCACATGAGCAAGATGAAGGATCAGGCGATAGTCTGCAACATCGGGCACTTCGACAACGAGATCCAGGTCGCGCAGCTGGAGCAATGGCCGGGCATCAAGGAGCACAACATCAAGCCACAGGTGGACAAGTTCATCTTCCCAGACGGGCACTGCATCATACTGTTGAGCCGCGGTCGCCTCGTCAACCTCGGGAATGCGACGGGCCATGCGTCGTTCGTCATGAGCAACTCGTTCACGAACCAGACGCTTGCGCAGCTAGACCTCTGGAAGAACGAGTACAAGGTCGGCGTCTATCGACTGCCGAAGCATCTCGACGAGGAGGTAGCAAGGCTGCATCTCGGCAAGCTCGGCGTCCACCTGACGACACTTACCGACAAGCAGGCCGCCTACATCGGCGTCACGAAGGAGGGGCCGTACAAGCCGGAGTTCTACCGCTACTAAAGGGCAGCGAAGTACATAGCAAAAGGCAGCTGGGAGCACGGACTTCCAGCTGCCTTTCTTTGTGACCTCTTGAACTAATTATTCCGTCAATCTATTTCTGCAGCGACCTCACACAAACGACTTATTGGAAAACAGTTTAACTTTAGGTTTATACGTCCCTCTACCTTCTCGACAGACTCATCCTTACTCTTCTTAGTTTTTGGCTTAGCTCCATTAGTGCCACACACCAGCACCTTTGCCGTCCTTATATTTGATGAATCAAAAGAAGTGAAACCATTCGTGAGCTTTATTCTTTCCGCTGTTCTTCGGATGTAATCCATAAAAATCTCCGCAGCATCAAGTTGCTTCCCAGCATCTTTAGGGTTGCCACTTTTAAGTTCTATCAGAAACACATACAACTTATTATTCTTCTCCATAAGCAATATGTAGTCACAAAACTGTCTAAGCCCATCCAGTCCTCCTTTGTCTTTATGATTTTTATTAAAAAAAGGCATAAACTCTTGCTCTTCATTATCGAATCTATATAGGACATAGTCTTGTACACTATTTGACTCTATTCTGACCTTTTGCGAATTTTTCTTTTCAACCAGCCTTTTTTGATCTCCACAGCAAAATTCAGGAGATATTATTCGTTTATACAGCAAATACTCATTCATGACCTTAGAGTTTACTCGTTGTCTATCAACATCGCATATAAGGCTTCGGCATCTTCATTCTGCCTGTCTATAGTCCTATCTATAGATTCCACTGCAAACCCCTTATCATCTACAACAAGCTGACGAACTTTCACCTTGCCATTCCCTGTCTGCTCAAAGAGCATCACAGCTATATCATTATGATCAAGCAACATATCATCCATGTAGCCCATCTCTTTGGCTATACCTTCATTTCCACTCTTCCTTATCGTTCCAGCCATTATAAGATTATTCAACTCTCTTATGATATAGTCACTGTGTGTACTTAGAACAACTCTTAACCCCTTCGCCGTCAGAAGAACAAATATCCGTGCCAATAGAACTTGAACATCTGGATGGAAGTTCATTTCCGGCTCATCAATGATGAGCATATCCCCTCGACGCGCTACGTGTCGCAAATAGACAACAAGGCTCGCCATTGTCTTGACAATCGATGAAGACATGTGAAATGGAAGCCTACGGGATTTTCCCATGCCGACAGAGTGAAATTCAACATCTCCATTCTTGGTCATGCTAACCTCTCCATTCAGAAGGTCTCTCTCTATCAAATCGGCTATAGACGAATAATCTCCGACATATTTCTGTACATTCTCCAAGTCGTTAGCTATACGCAAACTGCTGCGTATAGCCATAGGATAGCGCCTCGAGGACTTGTTGATCATATCGATGATATTTATCTCGGAGCCCTCAGACTGCTGTATGTGATCTATCAACTCATTCCTGCTGAGGGACAGCTCAGTCTTGAAAGTATATATGCTATTGCGTTCAACCGTCAGCATCCAGGCATCGGACATTCCCCCCAAAGCCAGCTTACGCAATAGTGCATATACTAACGTCTGTATCCTTCCATAATCAAGCTCCATGCTCTGTCCGGTCGTCGACTGTACCTCGACTTTGGCAGTCGCATTACCAGCGTCCTTCTTGACGACAACCGAATAGTCATCGGAAGCGAAGCGCGCACTCACCGTCGCAGCAATTGCCCTATCGAAGTCAGAATCCGTATATTCGGCACGTAAGTCAAACCCATTAAACAACTTAGACTTAATAGCGTCAGCCACACCAAAAATACTACCTAAGGCGCCTTTTACGCGATTACAATTGTCTTGAAGCCACTCCTCTATGTAATCCCTCTTTAAAGTAATAATGCCCTCAAGCTTTATTTGCGTTACAACCTCATCGATACAGCCCAAACTAGTCGAAGGGATTCCTTTATCGGAAAGGAACGCGTAAAGTATGTAGGAGGCGTAAGTCTTACCAGTATTATTCTTCCCACATAACAGCAAAAATTTATTGGTAAGGTCTATCTGTGCTTGTTTTATTGCCCCAAGGTTTTCTATATGTAGAATCATTGTTCCTTATTGTTTCTTCGTAGTAGACACAAATTTATACTTTTCTGACCTCATTTCCTACACTCACCAGTATTTCCAAAATAGGGGCACATCAGCAACTATTAAGCAGTTAAAGACACTTAGAACGCCACATTAGATTAATTAGGAAATAGTTCATTAAAATTGCCTAAAACAAACATCGCCACGACAGCACTTGAGACTGCCGTGGCGATGCCATCTAATCAAATTACCTTACCTAAAACCTAAAGCCGAGCTTCAAGTTTGGAGTTGCAAAGATCTTCACGTTATGATTCGACGCAAAGAACTTGTCATAGCCCTGAGGACCAACCTCAATTACACTATACTGATATGCAACAGGAGCAACCTCAATTCCGAAGACGAATCCCGTCGTGAACTCATACTCGAGGCCGCCGACAATCGACGCCTGAATTCCCCATACCTGACCGAGTCTCGTGTCAGAAGTATAGACAACCTCGTAATCCTCGTGTACGTCGTCACCAGCAGAGACGTCGCCAACAAGTCCAGTGTAAGGACGGACAGTCTGAACTCGGCCCATCTGTGCGCCGAGGCGGACACCGCCGTATGCACTCAACTTCGGGTTAGAGAAAGTGAAGTGGTAGTTACCACCGACGTTAGCCATCCAGCTAGAAGTCAGACGACCCTCGATGTACCTGTAGGTTGGCTTGACGACGTAGTCTGAGGACAGACCCGAGCCGGCGACGCCAGCATACTTGTAACCATCTTCATAATCTCTCTTTGGGGTCCCCGCGATGTTCATTGCGAACATTGCGTTGACATCAATCTCCGAGGTGAGGAAGTACTGACCCTGGACACCGATCATATTGAGGACGCTGTTAGAGCCGATCTCACCAATATTCAGGTATGCCCCTGGGTCGTCAGAAACACGCTTCTCGAGGGTAGTACCCGTCGTAGCAGCCTCACCCAGACCGATTGATTTTGCTCCTGTGTAGTCGAACTTCGGCAGCAGGTACGCGTTGTAGTTCTGATTGAACATCGTGTTGTTGCCGAACAAGACTGACACCTGATAGTTGCCCGCCGCGAGAGTGCTTGAAGCACTCTCTTGCGCGGTCATTGAGATACTTCCAGCGAGGGCGACGACAGCTGCACAAGCTATATTTCTTAGTCTCATCATCTTGTCGTCTTTCGTGGATTAGGCCTCCGTTGTATCAATACCAGCAGCCTTGTCTACAATCTCCTTAACCTTGTTGTAGTTAGACTCAGCCTCAGCGAGTTCAGCCTGCTTAACCTCGAGCGTCTTCTGAGCAGAGTCGAGTTCAGCGAGCTTCTCATTGAGCTCGTTCTGAGCCTTGACGAGAGCAGCCTGAGCAGCGTCGGTCTTCTCCTGATTCCTCTTGTTGGCGTTGAACGACTTGAGATCAGCCTCAGCCTTAGCGAGAGCAGCCTGGCTCTCAGCTACAGAAGCCTCAGCCTTAGCGGTAGCCTTCTGAGCGTTAGCGAGAGCTGTCTCTGCCTCAGTCTGAGCGGTCTTAGCCTTCTCGTAGTTAGCCTTAGCGGTCTTGTACTGAGCACCCTCAAATGCGTTCTTCTTAGACTCAGCAGCTGTCTTAGCCGTCGTAGCCTCGGTCATCTTAGCGTCGCACTGGGTGATCTGGTAGGTGTACTGCTCGACGAGCTTCTTCTGCGTCTTGATGTCAGTCAGATACTTGACAGACAGAGCATTGCTGTAGTAAGCAGCCGTTGTCTTAGCCTGATCAGCCTCAGCAGCTGCGATAGCCTGATTAGAAGAAGCGGTAGCGAGAGCCTGTGCAACAGAAGCGTCTTCCTTGTTGCTCTTCCAGTTATCCTGAGCTGTCTTCAAAGCCTCGTTAGCAGCCTTGAGAGCCTCATTCTTAGCCTTGAGATTAGCAGCAGCCGTCACAGAGTCAGCCGTGAACTTCGAGTAGGTCGTCTGAGCCGTTGAGAGAGCTGTGCTAGCGATACCCAAGTTAGACGTAGCGATCGTCTTGTTGTCGTTAGCCGTGTCGTAAGTCTTCTGAGCAGCGTCGACAGCCTCCTTGAGAGTCTTCAACTGAGCCTCAGCCTCCTCGTACGGAGTAACAGTCTCCTTGTACTCAGCCTGCTTCTTCGTCAAGTCGGCCTCAGCTTCCTTCTCAGCCTTCTCAGCGTCAGCGAGCTTGTCCTGAGCCTGCTTGAGGTCCTTCTCAGCTGAAGAGATAGCAGCGACGAGCGTCGTGCTGTCAGACGTTACAGCGCTGTTGAGGTCGATCTGCTTCTTGATGATCTCGAGTTCCTTAGCAACGATGTCCTTCTGCTTAGCGTCGACATCAGATGCAGCGGACGTAACAGCCTTCTGAGCTGTCTCGATAGCCTTGATGTAGGTCTGGAGCGTCTCGTTGAGCTTTGCGACAACCAAAGAAGTAGCATCGTCAGCAGCAGCATTGGCGTCGTTAGCAGCGTTTGCAGTCTCGTTAGTCTTGTCAGCAGCGACAGCATCAGCGATAGCCTTCTTAGCAGCAGCCTCGAGGTCAGAAATCTTCTTGTCGTAGGTAGCCTTAGCGATCTGCTTCTCGTACTCCTTAGCCTCCTCAGAGTAGTTAGCGCTAGCCTCAGCCTCAGCTATAGCCTTCTCATACTCCTCCATGGTGTCGTTGTACTTCTTAACGAGAGCCTCTACATCCTTCTTGTAGCCGAGGACTGTGAGAGCACTGTTCTCCTTGGTCTTCTCGTTCTTAGCAGCAGCCTCCTCGTTGTCGAGCGTAGCCTGGAGCTCCTTCTCGGTCTTCGTGATGTTAGCAGAATTCAAGTTGTAAGCGTACTCGTAGGCAGCCTTGATAACCTTGAGGTTGAGAGCGTTCTCCTGCTCGAGAACAGTCTCATCGTTCTCCTTCTTCGTTACCTCGAGCTTAGCCATTGTGAAGCGAGCCTCCTCCTGGTAAGCAGCGATAACAGAAGCGTAGAGAATCTGGAGCTTCTTGAGTTCCTCCTCCTGGCCGATCTGCGTAGCCTGCTGCTTCTGGAGAGCTGCGAGGATCTTGTAGTAGGCACCAGCGGTATCCGTCTTAACGCCAACCTTCTCGTTCTCGATAGCACGATCGTTCTTAGCGAGCGTAACGTTCTTGTTGCTCTCCTCGACGATAAGAAGGATGTTGTTATGAGCCTCAGTGTAAGCGTTGGTAATCTCCTTAGCCTTAGCGTCAGCCTGAGCTGCAGCGACTACAGCGGCCTGCTTAGCCCTTATTGTCTCGGCGTTAGCGTTCTCTACATTGGCCTTGCCCTTGTAGTATTCACCGATGCCCTCACGGAGGTACTTGAGTCCGTCACCCTCCTCGTTGTCCACACAGCTCGTCATGCAAGCGGCGCAAGCGATTGCTGCTGCGTGGAAGAAAATCAGACTTTTCTTCATCTTTTTTCCTTTGATTAGATTTTTAGTTTTCTCATAGGCGAGTTAAATACAAACGATTGGACTGGCCCCGCCCGTTCCCAATCCTTTCGGATGCAATATTAAGACATTTTTTTTTCTCGCAAGGCATAGAAAAGAAAAAAATATAAAATTTTGAGTCTTTTTTGCTCAGATATTGGTTTTTATGGGCAATTTAGGGAGTTTTCGAGTTGGAGGGTTGTGATAAAATGCAGTCGAGGTGTGACGAAATGCACGTTATGACAATGGGGGTGCCAAAATTTTCAATTAGCAGTTAGGGATGAGGCGGAGGGGGCGGAGGAAGATAATAGTCAAAGGAAAGTAAGCGCATCGCAGATGCTTATACTCCATGGAGCAGGATTGCAAATCCTGCTCAACAGAGGCACAGAGTTTTTCAGAACACAGAGGCGAGCTGACGCTCGCGGGGGAGAACACAGAGAGCCAATGAGGAATTGGGAATGAGGAATGAGGAAGCGGGCGAAGGGGTCAGGTCTAATACAGGGCTAATGTGCAATTAGCAATAAGGAATGAGGAATGGAGCAGAGGGGTCGGAGGCATCAGGTCTAATACAAGGCTAACCCAAAGAGCAATTAGGAATTAGGAATGGGTCGGAATCGTCGGAGAGGTCGGAGAAGGCGGAAGGGGCAGAGGGAGGGGGCGGACTATTCGGGGTGGGAGAGGAGTCCACGGCAGGAGACGTCGTGGAGGCCATCCTGATTGAGGGTGAAGGAGGTGATAATGACGACGAGGGAATCGCCGAGGGGGATGTCGAGGTCGAGGCGGAGAGGAGGGAGAGTGTCGTCGCGGAGGCGGAGAGAGTCAGAGAGGGCGACGAAGGAGGGGTAGCCATTGAGGAGGGCAATCGTGTGCATAAGGGAGTCGGAGTCGAGAGAGAGGGCGTCGTTGTGGTCGTAGTCGACGACATGGAGTCTGTGACTATTCCTATCGAGGTAGGAGTAGTCGATAAGGGTGAAGACTTCGAAGCCTCTCGTGTCGATCTGGACATTAGTGCGTCGGGCCTCGGCATAGAAACGCGGATCGGGGACGGGGGGAACGGTCTCGGGAGAATAGTTGTCGTTGTATATCTTGACGAGGCTGGCAGCAGAGAGGACGCCGGGGACACCGACGACGGCGAACAGAGCCATGCCTGTCAGGATAGTAGTCAGCAGAGCGCGACCACGGCGGAAGAAGGATACGACGACCCACACGGTGACGAGAACACAACAGAGCAACATATAGACACGCCAGTCGGTCAGACCATAGTCCGCCACACGGCGATAGGCGGCGACCCAGAGGAGGGCGGTCAGCGGGACGCAGAGGACGTGGAGCCAAGAATAGAGTTTCTCGAAGACCCTCACCGTCATGAGGCGGTAGATATTGCCAAAGACGATGACGAGGAGGAGGAACCAGAAGACGCGCATCACGACACCGCCACGGGGAAGTTCGAGGGCAAAAGCAATGCGGAGGCCGTAGACATATAATATAAGAATGTATAGAATGATGGCGATGCTGACGACGAAGTTCATCACGCCATTGGCGACCTCGCTATCGATAGACACAGACTCGGCATCGCCCGAAGAATCGGGCTGGTCGTCGATAAAAGTCGACATAAACAACATCGGGACGAGGAATAGGGGCGGAAAGTAACAGACGTAGTAAAGGACTTCCTGGTCGAAGATATAGTTGAACGTCGCGAGGAGGGCTAAGATGATGAGAGTCGTAAAGACGGCGACGCAGAGACTCGTCGTAAGGACGACAGCGCACTCCAAGCCGCGGCGTGTCAGAGCCCTGTCATTCTTAGGCATCGGCAGGAGGAATCTCGCGACGAGACATTCGAGAGCGAGAGTCGGGTGCCAGGCGCCAAAGATGCCATAGACGTCGAAGGCGAAGACACCAAGAAGGACAAGACATATATATATAGGTATGAGGAGCCAGTAGGCGACCTTGAGCCAGGCATAGGACCTCGAGAGCGCATTGAGCAGCAACGCCAGGGGGCCGAAAATAGAAGAGAAGAAGAGAACCGACGCCAGGAAGTCGTCAAGACTCCCCTTCATATCAAAGTAGGGGAGGACAGCACAAGAGGCAGCTGTCAGGAGGACAATAAAAGACTCGACGACATTGCGTCTCATCGTCAGGGTCAGGCTCGAGACCATTGATGCGGCGTAGGAGCGCCAGTCGGTTGCTCTCATCATAAGCGATATGTTAATGGGAACTTCTATAAATTGCTTTTTCTGCGTTGGCGTTGCCTTCATTCCTCACGCTCGGCAATAGGAGCAAGCTCCATTGCTCTCGCTTAATCGGAATGTTGCACTTCGGACTTTGAAATCCTCATGTAGCTTCGCTGACCTTTCTCACGCTCGGCATAACGAGCAAGCTCGTTCTGCTCTCGCTTAATCGAAAGGTTTCCTACAGTACACTCCGGTATTCAAAGCCTCGTGCGCCTTGGCTTCGCCTCATGTGCTCTCGCTCGGAAATAGGAGCAAGCTCCATTTCTCTCGCTTTATCGCACAAGTGAAAAATCTAATTTCTAGAACTCCCATAATGAAAACTGTCCTCGCCGAGGATAGAACGTAGCCTCTCGATAAACTCGTCGCTATCCCACTTAGCGGCACCCATCTTCTTGACGCGGACACGGCCGGACCTGTCGATGATAAGCGTTCCAGGGGTACTCATCATGAGTTCGTCGATGACAGCGTTGCCAGTCTCCTGCTCTTCGGGTAGGTCGTCGACATAGAGAGTCGGGAGGTGGTAGTCCTTGCGACGGAAATACCTCTCGACGTCAGCCTTGTCGTCGGAAGTAATGAAGTAGATAAGCATATCGTCGTTCATTACGCGGCGGAGGCACTCGAGACTTTTCATCTCCGCCCTTGTCTGGGGGCTCCAGATGCTACCACGGTTGAGGAGGAGGAGATGGGCAGGGGGGAGCGATATCGTAGTGTCCTGACCGGAGGCGGACCTCAGGCTAATACTGTCGGAGGAAGAGACGTAGACCACCTTCTCGTAGGCGGGAGGGTCTGAGATAGTCGTACGGAGGACGTAGGTCAGGAGGCCACGGCGGATAGGGGTGATAGCGATAAGGAGGAATACGACGAGGAAAGAGATATCGATGACGATACCTCTCTTCGTCTTACGCTGCCTATAGCGCGCCCAAGCTTTGCCGATAGTTTCCACAAATTATTGATGTGCGGGAACTTCTATAAATTGCTTTTTCTGCGTTGCACTCAACTTTGAAATCCTCATGTACTTCAGTACACTCCGGTATTCAAAGCCTCGTGCGCCTTGAAAAATCTAATTTCTAGAAGCCCTTATAGTGATATTCAGAACTTGACTCCTAGTATCATGGCGGAGAGTAAGATAGTACCGCCATAGGGTGGGGGGAAGGGGGTGGTCAGACTACTTAAACTTCACGAGACGTGGGAGGCCGACGACACGCTTGTTGCCGACGAGGATGCTCGCGTAGATAGCATAAGTCTGCCGGAGTTCGGGGTTACGCTCGACGATCGGGAGGAGGTTGATTTGGGAGACGTAGGACGTGCCCCCCTGGAGGAGCATAGGGAGGTCGGACATATTCATCTTGAACCTACGGGTGCCGCCACGCATAGCGAAGTTGACGATAGCCTCCTTGACCTCGACATCCTTGGAGGAGCGGTTGATGACATTGAGGAGCATCGTCAGTCGACCGTCGACGCCAGCGCGGAGTCTGCCGCTGACCCAGAGACCAATCGGGTAGACGGCGTTGCGGTACATATATACAAAGCCGAGAATTATGGCGACGACGACAGCTATTGCCATCAGTACGCCCAGGAAGGATACGCCGTCATCGTCTTGTGCCGTCTCTGGCTGAGCGGCATCTTCGCTAAGACTTCCAGAGCCGGGCTCGGCGACCTTTTCGCCGGACTCGCTGGAGAGGAGGCCAGAAGGCTGGGCGGTATTCTGAGCCAAGGAGCTGTCGGACCTTGCGGAGGCGAGACTGTCGAGGGGTGACACGCTTGTGCCAGACAGTTTACCGGCCTCGACGAGGGCTTTCAACTCTGCGACCTGGTTGCTCAGGTTGCCAATCACGCACTGCTGCATCGCGATGACCACGCACAGCATCAACAAACACTGTCGCCAGTGGACAGTCACCCAACTGTTCAGACGACCAAGGAACTCTTTTGCTTTCATATCGCAAAATTACGATTTTTCCTTCATAGTGAATAGCTTGGCTCTTTAGTAAGACTTTAGGGAACTTCGATAAATTGCTTTTTCTGCGTTGTACTTCGGACTTTGAAATCCTCATGTACTCCAGTACACTCCGGTATTCAAAGCCTCGTACGCCTTGACTACGTCTCATGTGCTCACGCTCGGCATAACGAGCAAGCTCGTTCTGCGCTCGCTTAATCGCACAAGTGAAAAATCTAATTTCTAGAACTTCCCTTTGGAAAGGTGATAATTTAGTCGAGAGAGGATTGGGGCAAGGAAGCGGTCGGGACGATGACAGAGAGACATTTCCCGAGTATAGGGCGGAAGAGGGAGGAAGACAATAATCTTACAAATTAGCAACCATTACTACACAACAACCCACACGTATATGTACTAAATGTACCAATTTTGCAACCCGAAACATGCTAAAACTAACAATGAAAAGACGACAACTATTAGCAACGCTCTCCCTCATCACGTTATCAACATCCGTCCTGGCGGGCGGACTCACGACCAACACCAACTATCACATAGCCTTCGACCGCATGATGGCACGCGGAGCGACATTCGAGATAGACGCCATCTACAGCAATCCGGCGGGACTTGCATTCACGGAGGAAGGATTCACCCTCTCGTTCAACTATCAGAACCCACATCAGGACAGGGACATCACGGCGACATTCCCACTCTTCACAGAGAGCGCGGACAAGACGCGCAAGTTTGCCGGCAAGGCGACGGCGCCGTTCGTGCCGGGGCTCTTTGCAGCATACCGCAAGGACAAGTTTGCAGCCGGCATCATGGTCGGCATCGTCGGCAGTGGCGGCTACGTCAAGTATGACGAGGGGCTGCCAATGTTCACAGCGCCGGTGACGGCCCTACTCAACTCCAATCTTGCACAGAACCCGCAGCTTGCAGCGATGGGCATCAACGTACTCAACGCCGGGAGCCTCTACAGCATCGACACGGAGCTGAAGGGCAAGCAGTACGTCTATGGCATACAGGCCGTCGGTGCGTATCAGATAACAGACAACTTCTCGGCAGGACTTGGCATAAGGTACAACATATATGACGGATTCGTGAGAGGGCATGTCGTAGCGACGATGACATCCAACAAGGCGGAGCTCGTCAACATGCAGGTCGATTGTGACCAGAAGGGTGGAGGATGGACGCCACAGATCTCACTCGACTACCGATTTGAGAAGCTGACACTCTCGGCACGGTATGAGTTCAACACCAAGATAGAGACCGAGAACGAGACGCACAAGCTCAGCGTCGGGCCGGAGACGGCAGCAGCGTCTATGCAGAAGACAGGGTCGGCGTCTATGCTAGCGGCATACGCAGACGGGGCAAAGACAAGGCAGGACCTGCCGGCGCTATTCTCGTTTGCCGTCGGGTATGAGTTTCTCCCGAACCTACGCGCAATGGCAGAGTTCCACCACTTCGACGACACACACGCGTCGATGCCGGGCGACAGACAGGAGAAGCTGGACAGGGGGACAATCGAGTACCTCGCGGGCATCGAATGGGACATCAACAAAGTGTTCACCGTCAGCACAGGCGGACAGAGGACAGACTATGGGCTGACCGACGACTTCCAGCAGAACACCTCGTTTGCTTGCGACAGCTACTCGCTCGGCTTTGGCGGTGCTGTCAACATCGGCAGCCACCTGCGCCTCAATGCCAGCTACTTCTTCACCGTCTATTCGGACTACACGAGGAGCAGCGACAACTACATGGGGACAGGCCTGCCGTGCACAGAGACCTTCTCGAGGACTAATAAAGTCTTCGGAGTCGGGATAGACTATCACTTTTAGGAATTAGCAATTAGTTACTTCAGAGAACCAGTTTTTTTCATAGTTTTTCAGTTTAGGTCCGTCGGGTGGCAGTACGTACTGCTGCCCGATTTTACATAGGAGAGTCGGAGAGAAAAGAGACCGAGGCAGGGCGGGCATTTCGAAGGACAGTTTCAAAAAACTAAACACATTGCTCCCAAGCCCTAATTTTTTACTACATTTGCACTAAAAGAATGGACTTGGGGGATCGACACCTTCCAACAGACACCCGAGAGAATAAGCAGATTAAATGAGCCTACTCACTAGGATAGCAAGGCAATATTGGGCGGACCGACTACGGAGCATAGACAAGATGCAGACGGAGGCCAGCCAGATGCAGCAGCTGACACTTCGCAGCCTACTTGCTGCGGGGCGGCGTACGCTCTTCGGGGCTACGCATGGATTTGCAGACGTCGGAGACTATGAGAGTTTTCGCAACAGGGTCCCCGTCAGAGACTACGAGCATTTCTACCCGTACATAGACAAGATCAAGCGAGGGGAGCCGGACATCACGTGGCCTGGGACAATACACTGGATGGCGAAGAGCAGCGGGACGACCGACGCACAGAGCAAGTTCATCCCGGTGACGACCGACAGCCTCAACACCGCGCAGTATAGAGGTGCGCAGGACTGCCTGGCCGTCTATGTCAACGAGCATCCGGACACTCGGATCTTCTCGGGCAAGTGCCTGACGCTCGGAGGGAGCAAGAAGATCAGCACCCTGGCGGAGCACTGCCAGACCGGAGACCTCTCGGCCATCATGATAGACAATGCGCCGAAGTGGAGCAACTTCTTCAAGACGCCATCGAAGGAGATAGCGCTACTCGAGAAGTGGGAGGAGAAGCTGACACAGATAACACAGTACACGGCGCATCAGAAAGTCACGTCGCTTGCGGGCGTGCCGAGCTGGCTGCTGATCCTACTTCAGTACATCATGAAGGAGAAGGGCGTCCAGAACATACAGCAAGTATGGCCGGACCTCGAGCTGTTCATCCACGGGGGCATCAACTTCGAGCCATACAGGGAGCAGTATGAGCGGATATGTCCACTCGGGCTGAACCTCCTGGAGACATATAATGCGAGCGAGGGCTTCTTTGCGCTGCAGACGCAGGGGCAGCCGGGCATGCAGCTCATGATGGACTATGGAATCTTCTACGAGTTCGTCCCACTATCGGACGTCGGCAACGACTATCCGGAGGGGGCAGTCACCATAGCGGACGTCAAGACCGACGTCGACTATGCGATAGTCATCACGGCGAACAACGGACTCTGGAGGTACATGATAGGCGACACAGTGCGCTTCATCTCGACCAATCCTCACCGCATACTCATCTCGGGAAGGACGAAGCTATACATCAACACCTTCGGTGAGGAGCTGATGATAGGCAATGCCGAGAGCGCTATGCATCAGGCTTGCGAGGCGACAGGGGCAGTAGTCAGGGAGTACACGGCGGCGCCGGTCTATATGAAACAGGATGCTCACGGGTGCCACGAGTGGCTCGTCGAATTTGAGAAGATGCCACAGGACATCGACGCCTTTGCGAAGTTGCTCGACGAGAACCTCCAGAAAGTCAACTCGGACTATCAGGCGAAGAGGTACAAGGACATCACTCTCGACCCGCTGCGGCTGACCGTCGCAAGGCAGGGCCTGTTCTTCGACTTCATGAAGGCCAACGGCAAGCTCGGTGGTCAGAACAAGATCCCGAGGCTCAAGAACGACCGTTCGCTCATCGACAGCCTACTGAAGATGAACACAGAGGCTGGGAGCACGCTATATATCGAGACAACTTAAATTCCTCATACAATGTACGTTGGTTTGGCAGGCAACATCGGCAGCGGAAAAAAGGAACTGACCAAGCTCCTCGAGGAGGAGTTTGGCTGGCAGACGACGAGCGAGTACGCAGAAGACAACCCATACCTGGCGAACTTCTACTCCGACATGTCTCGCTGGGCGCTCAACCTACAGATATACTTTCTCTCGAAGCGCTTCAAGTCGGTCCAGAGGGCGATGTGGAACGAGGGCATCACAGTGCAGGACAGGACGCTATATGAGGATGCCAACGTGTTCGTCGAAAACCTGCGGTTCATGGGTCTGATCTCGTCGACCGACTATGCCACGTACAGGGAGCTGTATGACGTCATGATCTCGTTCGTCAAGCCGCCGACGCTACTGATATATCTCGAGGCGTCGCCTGCCACACTGATCAACAACATACGCAGGAGCTCGCTCGTCTATGAGTCGTCGATCAGCTACGAGTACGTGACGATGCTGAACCATCGGTATCAGGAGTGGATAGAGACGTATCACGACAACAAAGTCACGATACACGTAGACAACCTCGACATAGTCCGCAACGAAGAGGCGAGACATAAAGTCATCTCGCTCATCAAGAGCAACCTACCGGAGTCGGCGCTCAAGAAGATACAGAATCCATAACAACGAACCAAACAAGACAGATAAAGATATGAGATACAAGAGAATACTCCTCAAGCTCAGCGGCGAGTCCCTGATGGGCAAACAAGGATATGGCATCGACGTCGAGAGACTGACAGACTATGCAGTACAGATAGCGGAGGCCGTCAGGCTCGGGGTGCAGGTCGGCATCGTCATAGGTGGTGGCAACATATTCCGTGGACTGCAGGGGGCTGCAAAAGGCTTCGACCGCTACAAGGGTGACCAGATGGGGATGCTCGCGACCGTCATCAACTCGCTAGCCCTCGCGCAGGCGCTAGAGAAGGAAGGCATCGGGGCTAAGGTGCTGACGGCGATACGCATGGAGCCTATCGGAGAGCTATACAGCAAGCCGAGGGCGCTCGAGCTCCTCGGGGCAGGGAACGTCGTCATCATGGCAGCCGGGACGGGCAATCCATACTTCACGACCGACACAGGCTCGTCACTGCGAGCAATCGAGATCGAGGCGGACGTCATGATGAAGGGCACACGCGTCGACGGCATCTACACCGCCGACCCGGAGAAGGACAAGACCGCGACAAGATTTGAGGACATCACGTATGACGAAGTCTATAACAGGGGGCTGAAAGTCATGGACCTCACAGCCACGGCTATGTGCAAGGAGAACAACATGCCGATCATGGTCTTCAACATGGACGTCAAGGGCAACCTCATGAAGGTACTGAACGGCGAGAAGGGCATCGGCACAGAAGTACACAATTAACAGCATCAATATGAAGAGCAAAAAACTCCTGGCAACGGCGGCGATCTCGTTAGTTGCCAAACTGGTCATTGTCGGCTTACTATTCTCGTCCGGCACCAAGGCACAAGACTACAAGGGGCGTTACAAAGACCTCCAGACGAAGCTCGCTGCGCCTGCGGAGCCGAGCATCAAAGGCAAAGATGTCATCGTGACAGAGTTCGGCGCGAAAGGGGATGGAGTCAGCCTGTGCCACGAAGCTCTTCAGAAAGCCATCGACAAAGTGTCAGCATCGGGTGGTGGGCGAGTCATAATTCCCGAAGGCGTATGGCTCTCGGGACCTATCGAGCTGAAGAGCCACGTCGAGCTGCATCTATACCGCAACGCCATCCTCGTATTCTCGCCGGACAAGAGCCTATATACGACTAAGAAGAGCCAGAGGTGCCTGCCGGCGATAAGTGCCAAGGGGCAGACAGACATAGCAATCACCGGGCACGGAACTATCGACGGGAGCGGCAAATACTGGCGACCCGTCAAGCGCTCGAAAGTCAGCGACACCGAATGGAAGGAGTACAAGAAGATGGGTGGAGAAGAGGCTGAGGAAGGGAAGCTATGGTTCCCGTACAACCTCAAGAACTTCAACAACATCACCGACGACGCCAAGAAAGAGGAGGCGAAAAGGGCCGACCTCTTCCGACCGACAGACTGCAAGCGCATACTCCTCAGGGGCGTCACATTCCAGAACTCGCCACGATTCCATGTCCACCCAGTCACCTGTGAAGACATCATCATAGACGGCATAACAGTACGCTGTCCGTGGAATGCGCAGAACGGGGACGGCATAGACCTCAGCAACTGCAGGAGGGCGCTCATCTGCAACTCGACCGTTGACGTCGGTGATGACGCCATCTGCATGAAGTCGGGCATCGGGGAGTCTGGCGTCAAAGATGGTCCGACGGAGGACGTGCTCGTGGAGGACTGCGTCGTCTATCACGGGCATGGCGGATTCGTCCTCGGCTCGGACTGTTCGGGAGGGATGAAGAGAATGGTAGTCAGGCGGCTAACCATGAGCGGGACAGACACGGGACTAAGATTCAAGAGTGCAGTCGGGCGAGGAGGCAAGACAGAGAAGATATACATATCCGACGTCGTCATGAACGACATCAAGGACGAGGCCGTCACCTTCAGCTGCTCGTATGTCGACAAGAAGTACAGCGTCTCGGAGGGCAAGGATGGGGCGACAGTGAAGGCAGCGCCATACAGTCCAGAGTTCAGTGACATAACGATAAGGAATGTCGTCTGCCGGGAGGCTGGAGTAGGACTCCTGAGCGAGGGGATGCCAGACTTCAAGGCAGTGTATGACATCAAGATGGAGGACTGCACATTCTTCTACACAGAGAAAGACAGGGTTGACGACGGCAACTGCCGGATAACGCTTGACAGAGTCAAGTTCGTCACCTTCGACAGAAAATAGACACGGAAACAAAACAGAAAAACAAGCTTATATCTAGATACTATGGCAAAAGAGAATATCCTTCTGATAGGTTCTGGCGGACGCGAGAGTGCATTAGCATGGAAGATGAGGCAGAGCGACCTCGTTGATCAGCTCTACATAATGCCAGGCAACGGCTCGACGGCCAATTATGGCGAGAATGTCGATGGGAACCCCAACGACCACGAGGCCGTCAGGCGATTTATCGGGCTGAAGGACATCTCGATGGTCGTCGTCGGACCGGAGGAGCCGCTCGTCAAGGGACTTGCCGACTCGCTGACAGAGATGGGTATAAGCGTCATAGGGCCACGTCGGAAGGGTGCGCAGCTCGAGGGGAGCAAAGACTTCGCGAAGGCATTCATGATGAGACACAACATACCGACAGCCGCATACAAGAGCTTCACCAAAGATACACTCAAAGAGGGGCTTGACTTCCTCGCGTCGCTGAAGGCGCCGTACGTCCTGAAGGCCGACGGGCTGGCAGCGGGCAAGGGCGTCTTGATCATAGACAACCTCAAGGAGGCGCAGGAGCAGCTCAAGAAGATGCTCGACGGAATGTTCGGCGACGCAAGCGCGCGAGTCGTCATCGAAGAGTACCTGACAGGCATCGAGATGAGCGCATTCGTACTGACCGACGGCAAGGACTACAAGATACTGCCGGAGGCGAAGGACTACAAGCGCATCGGCGAGGGTGACACAGGGCTCAACACGGGCGGCATGGGAGCAGTCTCTCCAGTGCCATTTGCAGACAAGGAGTTCCTGAGGAAGGTCGAGGAGAAGGTCATCAAGCCAACCATCCAGGGACTGCAGGATGACGAGATAGACTATAGAGGCTTCATCTTCTTCGGACTCATGAACGACGGGGGAGAGCCGAAAGTCATCGAGTATAACGTACGCCTAGGCGACCCGGAGACCGAGGTCATACTCCCGAGGATCGAGACAGACCTCGTCGAGCTGTTCCAGGCGACAGTAGCCGGACGGCTCTCGGAGTGCAACATCAAGCTAAGCGACAAGACGTGCTGCACAGTCATGATGGTATCTGGGGGATATCCGGGACACTACGAGAAGGGCAAGGTCATCACAGGAAGAGAGAACGTCAAGGGGAGCATAGTCTTCGACGCAGGAACCAAGAGAGAGGCAGACGGAAAGGTCGTCACGTCTGGCGGGCGCGTACTGGCAGTCTCGACGCTTGCGGAGAGCAAGGATGCGGCACTCGCCAAGAGCTATGAGGCCATAAAAGGCATCAACTTCGAGGGGGCCTATTACAGGCGTGACATTGGGAAGGATCTCGACAAGTATTACAAGAAATAAGTGTATTCGCTTTTTGCTCGCAGTGGGACGCTGAACTATCTTGCGCTCATCCCGCTATTCGTCATACTGAGACTCAGACTCATCGTCGAGCCATCGTTCTACGTACTCGCAGACACGTCGGACCAGTACACGCCGCTCTGGAATGCGCTGCTCGGGCATGTCGATGCGGGGGGCTACCTGTGGGTGTTCCTCGGGATAGCCATACCGCTACTTACGTCGCTGATAGTCTCGAACATCTCGAACAGGTATTTCAACGATCATGAGACGACGGCTCTCGGGGCGATGTTCTTTCTACTCTTCTGTGGCATATTGCGACCATCGGTGTGCTTTCACCCGGCGATGATAGAGGCAGTACTACTCGCAATGTCGGTCGACAGAATGTTCTCGGCAGTCAGGAAGGAGCGGTCGTCGGTGAGCATAGCGTGGTCGTTCGTCTATGCGACCCTCGGGGCGCTACTATGGGCGAAGGCAGTATGGTTTCTACCGTTCCTCGTCATCATGATGTTCGTCGTCAGGGTCGGTAACGGGCGGACGCTGACGGCAGCCTTTCTCGGCATGGCGGACGTGACGCTATTGACATACACGTGCGGACTCGTCGCGGGGTGGCATCCAGTGGACTGCATCGTCGAGTGGCACAAGCGAATATGGGCTACGGCGCCATTCTGGAGCACAGGGTGGAGGAGCTGGACGTATCTCGCGATACTTGCGTTGACCACGTTTGGAGCCATCATGCAGACCTTTCCGAGGAATGCGGGACAGACCATCGTCACGTACAGACAGTGTCGAGTAGCTTACTGGTTCATCATCGTAGGCGTCTTCCTGATGGTGCTGCCGACATTCTCGTATGAGACACAGGAGATAGCTGCCATCGGAGCTGCACTGCTGTTGCCACAGTTCTTCGCCAACATGCGCTCGAAGGCGTGGCAGGAGGGGCTGACGGCAGTGATATTCCTAGTACAGGTATGGCTCGTCTGGAGCTAAGGAAACTTCTATAAATTGCTAGAACTTTCCTAAAGAAGGGCATCTTCAATAAATATCTACAACTCCCCTAAACCATCATTTGACATCATTAGGGAACTTCTATAAATTGCTTTTTCTGCGTTGGCTTTGCCTTCATTCCTCACGCTCGGTAATTGGAGCAAGCTCCATTGCACTCGCTTAATCGGAATGTTACGCTCACTTTTGAAATCCTCATGTAGCTTCGCTGACCTTTCTCACGCTCGGGATAACGAGCAAGCTCGTTCTGCTCTCGCTTAATCGAAAGGTTTCCTCCAGTACACTCCGGTATTAAAAAGCTCGCAAGCCTGGAAAAATCTAATTTCTAGAACTTTCCTAAACCATCATTAATATCATCACATAATCCACAAATGTCGGCATCGAAAGAGAGACTCTGGACAAGCGACTTCATAAAGCTCAACATATCGAACTTTATGAACTTCTTCGCGTTTTACCTCTTGATGCCGTTGCTGCCGATCTACCTCAACGAGACGTTTGGGGCGGGGAAGCATGAGACGGGTGTCGTCCTATCGGGATATACGCTCATGGCGTTGCTGGTGCGACCGATAGCCGGGTACGTAGTAGATAGTTTTGACAGGAAGAAAGTGCTGGTGCTCGTGTATGCCTTTTTCTTCCTGATGTTCGGAGGGTATATCGTCGCGGGATCTATCGTAGCATTTGCGATAGTCAGGACAGTGCATGGCATCCCGTTTGGGGCGGTGACAGTTGCGAATAGTACGGCAGCGATAGACTCGCTCAACTCTTCGCGGAGGGCGGAAGGTATTGGGTATTATGGACTTAGCAACAATCTAGCTATGGCGACGGCGCCAACGATAGCGCTATACCTCCACAACCTGACAGACTCGTTCATGGTGCTATTCGGATCGGCACTGGCGATAGCCGGGGTGGGGCTGATGTTCTGCTCGTCGATACATCCACGGGAGCGGGCGCCAATGTCGGACAGACACATCTCGACAGACAGATTCTTCCTCATGGAGGCTTGGCGAGAGGCGATAGTCATGGCGTGCCTATCATTCTCGTTTGGCATAATAAGCACATACATAGCCATATATTCAGTCCAGCATCTTGAGGGGCGGGGAGACTCCGGGATGTTCTTTCTGCTGGCGTCGGTCGGGCTGATGCTGTCGAGACTCGTCGGGGGGCGGAGCCTCGGACGGGGAAGGGCACTAGAGAATGCACAGTGGGGCATGATCCTATCACTATTCGGGTACACACTATTTGCGGCATCGGACAGCATATTCGCCTTTTACGCATCGGGGCTTATCGTCGGGCTCGGCAACGGCCACATGTTCCCGGCGATGCAGACAATGTTCATAAACCTCGCAGAGAACAACAGGCGCGGGACGGCGACAGCGACGCAGCTGACGGCGTGGGACACGGGGATAGGGCTCGGTATAGTAGTAGGCGGGATAGTCTCGGAGCTGATAGGATACAGGACGGCGTTCTCGGTCGGGGCGATAGTCAATGCCGTAGGGGTCGTGTATTTCTGGATAGTCTGCAGGGGACACTATCGGGCGAAGAGGCTACGATAGGGAAAGGAAGAACGGGGAAAAAGGGAGGGGAAGCAAAAGAGATAGAACAACCATCAAACAACAGAATGGAATAATTACAATCGGGACAAAGCCCAACTTCCATTATCCGGCATAGAAATCATAAACGCCCCAAGCGAGAGACAATGAGTTGTTCGTAGGCTTCCTTAAAGTCATCGCTAAGAAAAGAGCTGTAGATGAGGGTCTGCCATTTAGGAAGAGCCTTCCGAAGACCTTCTACGAGACGCATCACCACGTTTTCATCAATTCCCATTGTCTTTGCTGCGCTAAGAAAGTCAATTAGACGCAGCTTCTTCTTTCGACCAGAAAGAGTCAGGGCAAGTTCCTCTGTATCCTTAGGATTTGCGATTGCAACATTAAGAAGGTCGTAAGCTGGTGTCAACTGATAATCCTTTGAAGGACGGTAAAGAGAAAAGTTCTTGAGGTGCATGTCATTGTTGCCTGTGACAAAGCAGAAAAGCAGCAATTGCATATAGTTCGTCAGGTCGAGTTTTGGTATGCTACTATACTGCACAATAGTTTTTGCAATCTGCTCATGCGAACCCTTGTACTTGTATTCAGTAGGGTGCAAAGTCAATTGGCACATATCCTCCATATCTATCTTCTCGCCGTTCTTAGCACGGTCGACACGCCTAGTAATGTACCCCAATTCTCCATCAGCCAAACGAATAAGACTATGAGGTACAACTTTAATCTTAGCCGCCTCAGCAAGGTGCATAGTCAAGTCCTCATTTTCGGGCAACTGTCTGTAAGACTCTGATTGAGGCTTGAAAATGAAGTCACCCCAAAGGCCGACAATTGTAAGACGGGTACAGCTGTCATGTTTGTCAAGGTTAAGAGACAATTTAGGTTGAACGCCAGTCAGCGAAGTTTGCGCACGGATTACTTGCTCGGCTAATTTGTCGAGGTCTTGATGCCTATATTCCAACAAAGGAACATCATTAGTTCCGAAGAACTTTCTCACACAGTTTGGATGGAAGTCCTTCTGACCTTCTTCCAATTCTTGATAACAGTACAAGCATTTACACATTACACACCTTCATTATCATGCTTCAAGACTACACTGACAGAACCTATACACTCCTTACAACATAAGAGTAACAGGGCCATACGATCAAGGATGCTAATGTCCGTATTGCGAAGGGCCACATCGAGCAACCAGCCTTCGGGGATTAGTCCGTCAAAAAACGGAAAAAGTACGGGGCTTACGAAAGCCTCAGTCTGCAATGGAAGAGTCAGACTCACAGGCTGTGCATCTTCCAGTGCAAGATATGACTCGCAATAGCGGAAGCGGTATTCGCCGCCGTCTTCGGTCAGGAGGCCTGCTAGGATACCTTTTCGGTAGATTTCAGCTTGTCGCATTGTTTTCTGGTCGCAGTAAGTTCGTAGTTGAAGAGATCGAGGAGCTGGTTAACCTTATCCATTCTCAGAGTAGGCTTACCTTGCTCGAGGTTTCGGACAAAGCAGAGTCCGACGCCGGACTTCATGGCAAGGTCTTCCTGCGTGAGGCCATATTGCTTACGCAGCAACTTTACCACAGTCGACAATTGAGTACGTCCCATAGAATTATATCGTTTCGGATGTAAAAATAGTACTTTTCTCTCGGATTATATTCTTTCTGATATAAATAGACGTTTCTGGTGGGCTTTTATATGGTATCTGATATAAAAGAGGACATAAAGCGCGGAAGAAGAGGAATAAGCAATAGAAAAGAAAGAGAGCAGAGAGCGGGGAGAGCGATAGGACAGGTCTAATACAAGTCTATCTACGGGCATAGGGAAGGAAAGGAGGAAGGGGTCTTCGCAGGGAGAGGGGGAGACTGTCCGAAAACTCGTTTTCTTAAAGAATCGACTTTCAAATTGAAACCGTAATAGGTCTAAATATGCCTTATTTCATCCGAATAATGTTCATGAGACGTTTGTAAGGCCTGTTATAGTTTCAAATTGTAATT
>JAFPZF010000095.1 GCA_017417385.1 Bacteroidales bacterium | reverse complement strand
GGTCAGCGAAGCTAATGCGCTTTTCTTCCGCTTTCTTTCCGACCCCTCTTCCCCTCCATCCCTCTAGACTGCTCTGTGCTCTCCCCGCGAGCGCCAGCTCGCCTCTGTGTTCTAAAAAAACTCTGTGCCTCCGTGCCCTCTGTGTGAGGCCTAAAAATCCCGCTTTCTTTCCGACCCCTCTTCCCCTCCATCCCTCTTGACTCTCTGTGTCCTCCCCGCGAGCGCCAGCTCGCCTCTGTGCTCTAAAAACTCTGTGCCTCCGTGCCCTCTGTGTGAGGCCTAAAAATCCCGACCCCTCCGACGACTCCGACCCCTCCGACGACTCCGATGACTCCGATGACTCCGATGATTACTAATTGATTTCCTAATCCCTACTTGCAAAAAAAAAGCCGCCCGATATATCATCGGACGGCCTCTTCGAGAAAAAGTTACTTTGTTACTTTACCAATATCTTGAAGCTCTCACCCTTCACAACCACCAGATACATCCCCGGCACTCTGACGGTCAGCCCATTAGCTCCAACCTTGCCCTGCAGGACGCCGCCAAGACTGTAGACCTCCGAGCCAGCCGGCGCTACTATCGTCCGACCTACTGCCTCTATCACCTCCCGGTCTGCCGTCATCAACGCATTAGCCTCCTTGAACTTGATCGTCAACGCCTTCGTCGCGTCAAAGACCACCGTGAAGCTCGTCTCGCCAATCTCCACCTTGTCCTCGCCATTCATGACCATCTCCGGCTTCTCACTGTACGTGACCGTGATCTTGTCACCGTTGTTAGCAAATATCGGCGCATCGACGATGTTCTTGTCATCGTTGATGACGTAGTTAACCTTGTACAGCGCATTCATGACGCCGTCAATGTCTATCGCCAGCTCCGGATACTTCTCGCCCTGACGCCATATCGGCTTGTACTCGCCCGTATAGCCCTGCTCGCTCCAGTTCAGCCAGTACGCAACGACACCACTCGCAAACTCCGCCGCCGTGAACGTCCGCTCCATCTTGTTCACCTCCTCCTCGCTGTACTCATACTTCGTGTCCAGTGCCTTGTTGTTCGACGCCTTGCTCGACGCTACCTTCGCCCTGCCACTGTTCTTCGCACAGCCGATGTTCTGCTTGATCGTTATACACCTCTTGTTGCTCGACTCTCCCTCCAATATGCTCGTGTCATAGTTGAGCGCCCTCAGCAGAGCCCCTTCCTTGTTCTCACCGACGAGCGATACTACGACCTCCTCGCCTGCCTTCAGCTTCGTCTCGTCGACTATGACCTGACCGACAAACGCTAAGTTGTCTATCTCGCCCTCGTTCGTGTCTGCTATCAGGTGCGCAATGATCTTGTTCCCTTCCCGCCTCCATCTCTTGTCCGTCGGGTCGATATATACCGTAGCATTCTTTATCATCAGGTCACTGACCTTCACTCCCTCCTTCACGGTGCCAAAGAGTCCCGTCGAGACAGCAGTCAAATTCTCTATCGTATTCCTGTTGCCGTTGAAGTTCGCCTTCAATTCCTCTATCGTCTTCAGTGGCTTGAGTTCCTCCATCGCCTTCGCGTGCGTCAGCTCCTGCAGAATGAGTTCCTTCAACTCCATCAGGACGTTCTTTGCCAACTCGATATCCTTGAGATAGTCATACTCCGCCTTCTCTCCGACGGACTCAAAGATGGTCATGAAGTCCGCCGCAGTCTCTATAGCCGCCTCTTGTACCGGCATCTCTATCTCCCACGTCAGCTCCGTCTCGCCTGTATAGCAGCCGTCAAGGTCGTCCCCGAGGTCGCCCGTCACTGTCAACGTGTATTTTCCAGGCTCCGTCTCCGGCACGACGCTCACGCCCTTCTCACCGCCGCAGACTATCATGTAGTCCTCGCCGACTGTCAACGTGTCATTCACGTTAGCGGCATTGACGACTATCACCTCCGGCACTATCTCCTTCCTCGTGTACGAGAGGCTGCTCTCCTTCAGCTTCGCTATGAACGTACCCCGTACTATGCTCCACTCTATCGTCGTGTCGCTCCCGGCATACAGGCCCTTGCCGACAACCGTGAACGCATACTTGCCCGGCTTCGTCTGACCTTCTATAGCCTCTATCTCCTCGCCCGTTGCGTCCCTCAGCTCATAGTCCTTGCCCTGCTCGAGTGTCGTCTCCCCGCTGAAGACTGTCAGCTCTGGCGTCTGCGCCTTCCCGTTATATGCGAGCTCCGCATTCTCTATCTTCGCCTTGAGCTCCTCGCCGACTATCACCCACCTCAGCGTGACGTCTGTGCTGTAGTTGTCCGATCCGACAACCCTCACGCTGTACTCGCCCGGCTCCGTCTGCTTCGTGATCTCTTCGACCCTCTCCCCGTCTTCATACAGGAAGTACTCAGAGTTCACGTACATCCTGTTCATTACAAAGGCATCATCCACGACCGTCAGCGTCGGCGCTATCGGCTCGCCCGTGCACCTCAGCTCCGTCGCGTCCAACTTCGCCGTGAACGTCCCTGGCTCCATCTCGACCTTCACCTCGACGGCCTTCTCCTCGTAATACGGGAACGCCGCTATCGTGTCCGATCCACAGCCCATCTTGTCTCTGCTGACGACGAACGTCTTCACTCCGGCATCCTTTATCTTCGGAGTCCAGATCCTCTTCAGGCCCTCGCCAGTCTTCTCATATAGTGCATAGTCGTCGTCTATCGTCAGCTTCTCCCCGTCTGCATCCCTGACTACTATATCCACATCATGCGTGTCCTGGTCATACGTCATCGCCTCAATGGCGTCCACGACATACCGCCCAGAGTCCACTACGAAGTACAACGAGTCGATTCCCGTGAGCGAGCTCTTCTCTCCTGTCACCTTCACCAGGTATTCGCCCGGATATATCAATCCATAATCATTTCCCCAACTTTCGGCCCACTCATCCCACATGAACGTCTCTACAATATAGTCCCATCTCTCCGGCTCCTGCTGCGGACCGTCCGGCGCCACATTTGGCACCATCGGATTCAGGTCGTCCGCCACTTCGCCATTCTCGTCCGTGAAGACTACCCCTATCGCCTTCTCTCTCCCCGTATACCTCGTATGCAACCTTCCCTCTTCATCGACCTCGCTCTCCTTGCCTTCCTCCTTCAGCGCCGCCTTATACGTCTTGATGACTATCGTCGGCTCGTCCTTGATGGATACTGAGTATCCATCGGCCAGTCGATACGGACTGTAACTCTCTTCGCCGACTATCACCCTCGTCAGCATGCTTGTCGTGTCAGCCGCATTCAGTCCGAACGTCTTTACCATGTCTGGAAGTACTCGCTTGATCTCGTTCCCGTCCTTGTCATACTCATACGAGAAATATCCATCCCACGAATTGACCGTCGTATACTTCGCGGTGTCCTTGTCCGCATACTTGTATGTCACCTTGCTGACCCTATACTCCTCTTCCGATGCGTCCTCCATGAACACGAGAAGCTCCGGAGTCCCACGTCCGCCCCAAGGCTCTATCCATTGTCCCCATACCAATTCCTCTCTCTCTCCTTGCATGGTGTAGGCCGCCTCTCCGCTCGTCAGTGTCGCATTAGGTACCATCCAAGTAACCTCTTCATCGTCCTCATAACCTGTCTCCTCCGTCACGCTATAGATGCCAACACCATTTTTATACGCCGTGTACACATTCGTCGTCTCTATGTTCTTCCCTTCTTCCGCAAAATGATCTCCCGCGGTCGACGCTTCGCCACCCACGAGACCTACAATGCCATTTGTCAACTTTATCTTTCCGTCATTCTTCCCGCAGAACACATAGAGCGTTCTTTCATCTATATGCTCTGTATCATTATAGTTGCCGTCTGCCATATTAAATGCGAAGTCACTAATCTCCGTTACAGAGCCCTCTGCCGTCTCGCCTATCAAGCCGCATCGTGTACCGGCTCCGCCTTCCACAGAGACCATCACTTTGCATTGCGATATCTTGTTCGTTCCCTCTGCATGACCTATCAATGCAACTGCATCAACATTCGTCTTTTCGTCCTCCGCCCACAACGATACGTCGAATGATATTTGGCTTATCTCTACGTCTTTGACGTACCCCAAGAGTCCTGCAGTTCCGCCATTTTCCAATATCCTGGAACAAAAGATTCTGGAATCCCAGCTACCTCCATATATGCTCCCGCTGAACGGATGCTCCTTCGTTCCAAGCGTCTTCGGCTCGACCTCATCAGACTCGAAGTAGATTTCATACAATACTTTTAGGTTCGCACTCTCTCCGAGGCTCCCCTCGTTCCATAGCTCCGCAAACTCGTTCCATCCGCTTATTCCTTCTATCTCGTATGCATCGTTCTCCGCATCATATTCGACACTCTCCACGCTCCTCAAATACGTGTTCCCCGTCACCGTCATGTCATCCGTCAACCTTCCTCTGCCATCTACAATGACCAGCATCTCGTCGTCCAGATAATCTCCAAACGTCTCTATTATGTTGTCTCCATAATATGCCGGCGCCTCCGTCTCCATTCCCTCATATATCCAGTAGATGCGCTTTTCCTTGTCCGTACCGAGTGTCGGCATCCCTTCCTCCATCTGCCAATACACTGCCTCCTCATTCTGATAAATTCTCCTCTCTCCCTCTATTGGATTGCCGTCTCCATCGTCATATCCGATGATCTCCCTCGTGAAGTCGTCTAAGACAAAAGACTCCACGACTTCCAGCGACGCTATGTCTTGCGGTACGTTTCCCTTAAATGTTGGCCCTTCTCCTTCGCTATACGATAGCCCTGCATACGAGTAGTAAAGTTTATCAGCATTGTGCTCATCGTATGAAGGAAATGAATTGGCTGCTGAAATAGCAAACTTCGTGTCGGCTCCCGAATTCTGGATATCCGTCTTGAATAAGCAGCGGCTAAAGTCTATATTTCCCGCACTCGTAGTTGTGCTCGTTTCGCCCTGGCCTGCTTCTGTCGTGACCTCACAGACATAGCCCGCGTTATTGTTCAAATCGACCTTTCCGCATGTCTCGCAGTTCGTGACTGCCAGGTGAGGTCCAAGTGCCGATTGTGCTATCGCTCCTATCTTAACTCCATTCTGGTAGTCGCTCCCGCTGACCTTGATATCTGCACCCATCTTGCAGCGTCTGATGACGACTATTCCATACCCCCCTTCGCTTTCATTCACTCCGCCTAGACACAAGACGAGTCCTCCTGCCCGACCGCTCTGGTCGCTGCCGATTGTCCCCGTCACTATCAAGTCCTCTATAGTAGTCCCGTGTACTGCAAAACTTTCTCCCGTGTTTGGTGTCTTGTTCGATGCCGATACATATCCAAATGGCGCACCCTCCACGTCCTTGCACGTGAGCGTATGCCCCTGCCCGCTGAACGACCCGCTAAACGGCACATCCTCCGTTCCGAGCGACTCTGTCACCTCAATATCTGCTCCGAGAAGGACCTTTGCTGGCTTATAGTCCGCACTGGAGAACTCATACCTGTTCGGTGTGTCCCCGTCCTTCTTAAATGCCTCCACGAGGGCACTCCACCCCTCGTTCCCGCTGATGGTCCAGACGACACTGTCCGCCGTCTCCTCCCACTTGTAGCCCGCGCCACTCCCCGTAGCACCGACATCCGCCAATGCCTGCCCCGCAAAGCACATGCTCATGGCAGACACCGCCGCAATCATTAGTATCCGTCTCATCATATTGTCATTCTTTTGTTTTCTACACTATTTCTATTTCGCTCTGCAGTTCCTGCGGCTTCCCGCCCTCGCTGAGTATCAGACCATTATATATTTCGTTCTTTCTTGCTTTCTACTTTACTATCAGCATTTTCCCTCCGTGTATGTACACGCCCCTCTTAGTCGGCTTCGTATCATACTCTTTCCCCGTCAAATCATACCAGGCCCCTTCTTCCTCTCTTGTAATCATCTTCCCTCCTGTCACAACTGCCCTCTTCTCATACTCCGCCTTTACCGTCACGTCGCGCCTCACGTCTGTATACGTCCCGTTCCATCCCGTAAAGTCATACCCTTCCCTCGTCGGCTCCTCCGGCGCTGTCGCATCCTGTGCATACAATACCGTCTCCGTCTTTATCTCGCTCTCGTCCCAGTCCACAAAATTCACCGTGAACTCCTTCGCCTTATACTCCGCCTTTACCGTCACGTCGCTCGTCACGTTGGTGTACGTCCCGTTCCATCCCGTAAAGTCATACCCTTCCCTCGTCGGCGCCTCCGGCGCTGTCGCATCCTGTGCATATACAACTTCTTCTTCCTTCAAGACTTCATCATTCCAATCAACAAACGTCACTTTTGGAATTGCCACTATTTTATGATTTTTCCAAACACTCGCCTTCTTATAGACCTCTACTGCAGAAGAGTGAACATACACCGTCCTAGTATAGGAAGTTAATGAATATTTAAAAATTTTTGGCGGATTAACACTCAATGACACAATGTAAGTGAGAGATGCGCAACCATAGAAAGCATAGTCCCCTATGCTCATCACGCTTTCCGGTATCGTCACGTTCGTCAAACTACTGCACCAATAGAAGGCATCGTTCCCTATAATCGTCACTCCCTCTGGTATAGTCACGTTCTTCAAGCGTTTGCATTCTCTAAAGGTATGATCCCCTATGCTCGTCACTCCCTCTGGTATAACAACACTCGTCAATCTACTGCAAACATTAAATGCAGAATTCCCTATGCTTGTCACTCCATCTGGTATAACAATATCTGTCAAACTACTGCAACCACTAAATGCAGATATCCCTATGCTCACAACATCCTCTGGTATCTTCGTGTTCTGACACCCTGCAACCAGAGTGTTACTCTCCGTCTCTATGATTGCATTACAGCCTCCTCGGCTATCATATTTCTTGTTGTTGGCATCCACCTTTATACTCGTCAGATTTGCGCAACTAATAAATGGGTTAATCCCTATCTCTGTCACTCCCTCTGGTATAACGATACTCGTCAACTGACTGCAACCACTAAAAGCATAGCTCCCTATCTCGGTCACTCCCTCTGGTATAGCAATGCTCCCCAACTGACTGCAGCCACGAAAAGCACGCTCCCCTATGATCACAACATCCTCTGGTATCGTCGTGTTCTGACATCCTGAAACCAACTTATTACTCTCTGTCTCTATGATTGCATTACAGTCCCCTCGGCTATCATATTTCTTGTTGTTGGCATCCACCTTTATACTCGCTATGTTTTCGCAATTCCAAAAAGGATTAACTC
Source organism: Bacteroidales bacterium (assembly GCA_017417385.1). Classification (GTDB taxonomy): domain Bacteria; phylum Bacteroidota; class Bacteroidia; order Bacteroidales; family Marinilabiliaceae; genus W3P20-009. The sequence goes on along the minus strand of JAFPZF010000095.1, from coordinate 3,518 downwards.
CTATCTCCGTCACTCCCTCTGGTATCGTTACACTCGTTAATCCTTCGCAGCCATATAAAGCGTTAGCTCCTATCACCGTCACTTCCTCCGCAAACACCACATTCTTGATGCTCGCTCTATTATCATACCATGGATAGTCACCTAAAAGATCCTTCGAAATATTCTTCGTTACCGTCAGTTCTCCCTCGTCGCTCAAAGTCCACCCGTCCCCGCTCGCAATCTCCGCCTTCGCGGTAACCATCGCAAGCAGGCAAACAACTAGTAGCAATAACCTTCCAGCCATATCGCCTTTCTCTTTATTATCTATTTTTTCTGGTTAATATTTCCCATGCCAATCCCGACGCACTTCGCGCCAGTCTTCAAGACCACTCATGTCAATTCTCATACATCTCCTTCCATAATTCGTACAGAATCAACATCATACCAAGCCCTAAAGATAGTATCTCTACAGTTTCCATGCAAATTTTTCTCACTTTTTCTTTAATCTTGTTTAATATGCAAATCCCGTGCCTTTCTGTTGAGCGCGAGCGTCCGCTCGCCTCCGTGTTCTAAAAATCTCTGTGCCTCCGTGTCCTCTGTGTGAGGCATAAAAAAACACCTCCGTCGCCCATTCCGCCCCCTCCGCCCATTCCGCTAATTCCTCATTGCCCCTCTCTGTGTCCTCCCCGCGAGCGCCAGCTCGCCTCCGTGTTCTAAAAATCTCTGTGCCTCTGTGTCCTCTGTGTGAGGCCTAAAAATCCCGCGTGCCACGACCCTTCCGCCCCCCTCCGACGACTCCGCCCCTTTCTTCCCCTCCCCCACCGACGATTCCGACAATTCCTAATTCCTAATTTGGTTAGCCTTCTATTAGACCTTTCCACTCTTATGTTAACCTTCCCTTCCTCCCTCCGCCGAAGGCGACCTCTGTTGAGCAGGATTTGCAATCCTGCTCCATGGAGTATAAGCATTTGCACCCTTTCGATTAAGCGAGTGCAATGCAAGCGCGCTTGCAAATTGCCGAGCGAGAGAAAGGTCGACGAAGTCAATGCGCTAATCTTCCATTGTCTCCGACAATTCCTCATTCCTCTGTGTACTCCCTGCGAGCGCCAGCTCGCCTCTGTGTTCTAAAAAATCTCTGTGCCTCCGTGCCCTCTGTGTGAGACCTAAAAATCCCGCGCGCCCCGACCATTCCGACCTCTCCGACGACTCCGACGGCTCCGACGCCCTTGATGATTACTAACTTCCGCCCTGAACTTTTCGATTAAGCGAGAGCAATGTGCTTGCACAAATTGCCGAGCGTGAGAAAAGTCAGCGAAGCTAAGGGGCAAAATAGTCCCAGCCTAGGGCAACCTTTCGATTAAGCGAGCGCAATGGAGCTTGCTCCTATTGCCGAGCGTGAGAAAGGTCGACGAAGTCAACGCCCTATGTATAGAGTTCCCTCCGACAATTCCGACAATTGCTCATTACATTAGCCTTCTATTAGACCTTCCCCCTCTTATGTTAACCTTCCCTTCCTCCCTCCGCCGAAGGCGACCTCTGTGCCCTCTCCCTCGCCGTCAGGCGACCACTCTGTCCCTCTCTGTGTCCTCCCCGCGAGCGTCCGCTCGCCTCTGTGTCCTAAAAATCTCTGTGTCCTCCGTGCCCTCTGTGTGAGGCATAAAAACTCCGCCACCTCCGACAATTCCTAATTCCTAATTCCTAATTATCTTTGCATAAACAAATACTCTTATTGACTATGAAACAACTGCTCCTTACGATACTCACCTCCCTACCCCTCCTTGCAACGACCCTCACCCTCGGACAAACCATCCCCTCCGACTACCACCTCGTCTGGGCCGACGAGTTCACCGCCGACGGCCGTCCAGACTCCACCAACTGGAACTTCGAGCACGGCTTCGTCCGCAACCACGAGGCACAATGGTACCAGCCCGACAACGCCTACCAGAAAGACGGACTCCTCATCATCGAGGCCCGACAAGCCGACCGCCCCAACCCCCTCTTCGACGAGAATAGCTCCAACTGGCGAACCGCCCGCAAGACCATCGACTACACCTCCGCCTGCCTCACCACTCGCGGCAAGTTCGACTTCCTCTACGGACGACTCGAGATCCGAGCTCGCATCCCCGTAGGCTACGGCGCATGGCCCGCCATTTGGACCCTCGGCAGCTGGTGCGAATGGCCCTCATGCGGCGAGATAGACCTCATGGAGTTCTACCGCGTCGACGGCGTCCCACATATCCTCGCCAATGCCGCCTGGGGCAACGACACCCACTGGTCCGCCGTATGGAACTCCCGCAAGACTCCCTTCCAGCACTTCCTCGACATCGACCCCTTCTGGCCCTCTCGCTTCCACGTCTGGCGCATGGACTGGGACGAGACCGCCATCCGTATCTACCTCGACGACGAACTCCTCAACGAGATCCCACAGTCCCAGACCGTCAACGGCTCCATCGGTGGCCACGTCTCGCCCTTCCACCATCCCCAGTACATCCTCCTCAACCTCGCCCTCGGTGGCGACAATGGCGGCACCATCCTCGACTCCTGCCTCCCCATGAGATATGAGATCGACTACGTCCGCGTCTACCAACTCAGTAAATAACTTTCTTGTATATCGTATGCTAAACACCACCACACTCCTGCCCAAGGCCCAGTTCGCAGAGAAGATTCTCCTCGCCGCCTTCACCATCCTCCTCGCCCTCACCTCCTTCTCCCCCTTCTTCCCCTTCTTCCCCTTCTCATCCCTCTCCTCCTTCTCGTGGCTCGACCAGCTGCTGATCTTCGTCGGCGGCCTACTCGCCATCCTCTACTACTTCCTCGGCTACCTCGTCACCGGCGAACCCTTCACCTTCCCCTCTCGCAATCTTTTCACTATCTTCGATCGCCTCTCCCGCCGCTCCGGCTTCCTCCTCTTCCTTTGGCAGTTTCCCCTCCCCCTCGCCGTCATCGGCACGATGTTCAAGGCTCTCCACTTCCCCGGCTCGCGCATCATCCTCCTGACCGCCATCATCGTCCTCCCCGTCGCCCTCCTCGTCCTCTGCCTCCCTAAGTTCCGCACCCTCTCCTCCCCCGACTCCCCCGACATCGATACAATCAAGTCCCTCCGCATCCACCTCGCCGTCGCCCTCCTCGCCTCCCTCTTCATGCTCTTCATCTACCCCTCCCTCAGCACCGCCCGTTGAGCGGGATTTGCACCCTTTCGTTTAAGCGAGTGCAGATCAAGCTTGCTTGAAATCTGCCGAGCGTGAGAAAGGTCAGCGAAGCTAATCCCGCAGCTTTGAGTATAAGCATTTGTAATGCGATAAACACTTCCTTTCTCCCTTTCACCAGACACCCTCCGACCCCCACTTCTCCCGTCTCTGTGTTCTCTCCCGCGAGCGCCAGCTCGCCTCCGTGTTCTAAAAACTCTGTGCCTCCGTGCCCTCTGTGTGAGGCCCCAAAATCCCGCGTGCCTCTTCCCTTCCGACTCCTCTTCCCTTCCAACCCCTCTTACCCTCCGACGATTACGACGACTCTGACGACTCCGACCCTTCCGACACCTC
>JAFPZF010000094.1 GCA_017417385.1 Bacteroidales bacterium | reverse complement strand
TGTTGCTGCTGTTGTTGCTGCTGATTCTGATTCTGGTCTCGCATCTTCTGAGCGGCTACGAGGTTGTAGCGCGTCATGTCGTTTTGCGGGGCGTTGCGGAGTGAGCTCTTGTAGGCCTCGATACTCTTGTCGTACTCCTGCTTGACGTAGTGGCAGTTGCCGATGTTGTGGTAGAGCTGACTGAGGCGTTCCGGGTCCTTCTCGGTAGCAGCGAGCTTCTCGAAGAGGACCTGAGCAGTGTCGATCTTGTTCTGCTTGAAGAGGGCGTCGGCGTAGTTGTAGGCGGCCTCGTAGGAGCCTGGGGCTTCGGCGAGGGCCTTGACGCTAGCCTCCTGTGCGCCGACGTAGTCAGAGTCGTTGTACAGCTTGAAGCTGTCTCGGATATATTTTCTCTCCTTTTGAGCGTTAGCCGCCAGAGATGTCGTCAGGGCGAGGGTGGCGACGAGCAGGCAGCGCGATAGTAACATATACAGTTTCATAGCAAAGCCTCCACTTAATCAGTAGGTTGGATAAACAAGTCCTTGTCGGCCTTCTTTCTCGTAAAGATGTCGAAGGCGGCGAGGCGGGGATTCTTTCTAGCGAGGACAAACATCTCGAGGAGGAGGAGAAGAAGGACGAGAGACTCGAGGAGGACGAAGCGGTCCTCGTAGTCCTTGTAGATCTTAGCCTCGAACTCAGCCTTGTCGATAGAGCTAATCTCCTGGACGAGCTGGTTGATGCCGCTACGGATGTTGTTGCCCGGGATGTAGGCACCGTCGCCAGCGCGGGCGATCTGAGCGAGGGAAGCCTCGTCGATCTTAGAGATGACGACGTTGCCGTCCTTGTCCTTGATAAAGTTGTTGAGCTGTCCGGCCTTAGTCGGGACCGGGGCACCTTTGGCAGTACCCATGCCGACAGTGTAGACCTTGATGCCAGCCTGAGCGGCAGCCTGAGCGGCTTGGACAGCGTCGTCCTCGTGGTTCTCGCCGTCGGTGATGACGATTATAGCACGGTTGATGTCCTCCTGAGAGCTGAAGGAGCGACGGCACATGTCGATAGCGGAGCCGATAGCCGTTCCCTGCGTCTGGACCATGCCAGTCTCGACAGTCTGGAGGAACATCTTGGCGGAGGGGTAGTCCGACGTTATAGGCAGCTGGACGTAGCTCTTGCCAGCGAATACGACGAGGCCGATACGGTCGTCGGAGAGGTTGTCCACCAGGCGTGCGAGTGCCATCTTAGCCATCTCGAGACGAGAGGGGGAGATATCCTGAGCGTTCATAGAGTTCGAGACGTCGAGGGCGACCATGATCTCGATGCCCTTGCGCTGGACAGTCTCCAGCTTAGCGCCGAACTGTGGGCCAGCGACGACAAAAATCTGGAGGGCGAGGGCGATGGAGAACATCCAAGCCTTGTAGCGAGTGCGTGCGAGAGAGAAGTCGGGGATAAGGTGGTTGACGAGCTGACGTTCGCCGAAGCGGTCGAGAGCCTTCTGCCTATTGCGGTGGGCGAGGAGGAGCAGCCCGACGACCAGAGGTATCAGGAGGAGGAGGTATAGAGCTTCGGGGCGTGCGAATCTAAAAGCTTCCATAGTGATGAACAGAATTTACAAATACAGACTACGGTATTGACCTTAAAACGACAGTTCTCAGAACGACCTCGAGGAGGAGGAGGCAGAGGGCGGCGAGAGCGAGGGGAGGGTATTCGTCAGTTCTCTTAGTATAGTTGCGGACCTCCATGATAGTCTTCTCCATCTGGTCGATCTCCTCGTAGATAGAGATAAGACTCTTCTTGTTGGTTGCGCGGAAGTACTTGCCACCAGTGAGGTCGGCCATGTTCTGGAGCAGTTGTTCGTCGATCTTGACCTCCATATCCTGCATACGTATGCCGAGGGCAGTCTGGACAGGCACTTGAGCGATTCCCTGCGTGCCGACGCCGATAGTATAGACGCGGACACCGAAAGTCTGAGCCAGTTCGGCCGCCTTTTCCGGTGATATAGCGCCCATATTGTTGACGCCGTCGGTCAGGAGGATGATGACCTTACTCTTCGCCTTGCTGTCCTTGATGCGGCTGACGGCAGTCGCGAGGCCCATGCCTATGGCGGTGCCGTCCTCGAGCATACCCGTCGTGACGTCCTGGAAGAGGTTCGTGAGGACGGCGTGGTCGGTAGTCAGCGGGCACTGAGTGAAGCTCTCGCCTGCGAAGATGACGAGGCCGATATTGTCGTCGGGTCTGCCGGCAACGAACTGCATAGCGACGTCCTTGGCAGCCTCGAGACGGTTCGGCTTGAAGTCGACGGCCTGCATACTGCCGGAGATGTCGAGTGCGAGGACGATGTCGATACCCTCCGTGTTGTGGTCGCTATAGCTAGACGTCGTCTGAGGTCTTGCGAGGACGATGACGATGAGGGCGATAGCGAGGAGACGGAGGACGTAGGGGAGGAGGCGGAGCCGTGTACGCCAAGACGTCCCGACATCCTTGAGGGAGTCGAGGGAAGAAGTCTGGACCGTGACATTCAGCGTGTTGCGGCGATAGAAGAGCCACGCCACGTAGGCCGGGATGACCAGGAGGAGGAGGAGAGCGTAGGGGTGCTGGAAGGATATAGCGTCAAGCATCTTTCACCTCGCTTTCTTGCTTAGATACCACATTCAAGTCTGGGGAAGGCTTAGGGTTCTGGTTGGCTGCAGCGGCAGCAGATTCCTTTTCGTGCTGACGTCTTGTCGTCTCCTCGACGAAGGCGAAGGCGTTCGACATAGCCTTGTCGTTCTCGTCGGAGAGCGGCTCGAGCTTAGCGAACTTAGCGAAGTCCGCCTGGCTGAGGATGTACTCGAGCTTGTCGAGGTCGTCCTTGTCGTCGGCGAGGTGAGGGGCGAGCATGTCGAGGAGCTGCGACGTCGTGCTCTCGAGGGCTGAGATGCCGAAGCGGAGGCTGACGTAGCGGCGGAGCGTGTCGGTCAGGTCAGAATAGTAGTCCTTGACGCGGTTGTGCTGCCACAGTTTCTCCTCCTTGATACGTTCGAGTTCGCGGATGGCGACTACCTCGCAAGGCTCGGCAGGAGCTACCTTGACAGGCTTGAGACCCTCGGGGCGCTTCAGCTTGTCCTTGAGCCAGACGGCGAGGAATACGAGGGCGGCGACGGCGAGGACGAGGACGAACCAGGGCCAGTAGAGGAGAAGCTCGCGCCACTGGAAGGGGGCATCCTGAGCGCTATTGATGTCGCAAATCTTGTTGATCCCGCTAGCCTCGTCGACCTCCATTTTCTGGAAGGGGTTGAGGACGTTGAGGGATAGCTCTGGGGTGCAGATGCTGTCGCCATCGGCAGTATAGGCCACGGCGAGTGCGGGGAGGTAGTGGAGACCCGTGTCGAAAGACGTCAGCAGATAGCGCTGAGTGTAGGTGACGAGGTCGTTCTCGACGGTCGTGTCCTGAGACATTTGGCGGATAATCTCGACGTTGCTGCCGATAGAGTCGCGGAGCTGGCGGACGTGGACGTTCATATCCTTCTTGGAGAAGACGTTGACCGTCAGTCCGACCTGGTCTCCGATGACGATGGCGACCGTGTCGAGTTCGGCTCTGACGACGGGCTGCTGAGCTGAGGAGAGGTTGAGCTGGAGCAGTGCGATCAGGAGCGTAAAGATATGATATCTGAAAGAGTTGTTCATAGCTAGAATACTTGTCATGCGCGTCTCTTGAAGAGCATGAGTAGACTTTTGACATAATCCTCCTCGGTATAGACGTCGACGCTGTCGATAGCGCTACGTAGGAGAGCCTGTTTGAGGTCGGCGACCCTTTGGGCGGCACGCTGGGCGTAGATCTTGCGGACCTCCTCTGATGAGGTGTCGATCCATTTCTGTTCGCCCGTCTCGGCGTCGCGGAGAAGCATGAGGCCGACGTTAGGCAAGTCGTCCTCACGTCGGTCGGCGATGCGGAGAGCGGCGATGTCGTGCTTATGGCCAGCGATGCGGAGACTTTTCTCGAACTCCTCGCCGGAAGCGGTGATGAAGTCGGAGATGATGAAGGCCGTGCAGCGCTTGCGGATAGCGTTGGTCATATAGCGGAGGGCCTCGGTGATGTTGGTGCCCCGGTTTTTAGGCTGGAAGGTGAGCAGTTCGCGGATGATACGCAGGACGTGCTTCTTACCCTTCTTAGGAGGAATGAACTCCTCGACGCAGTCGCTGAAGAAGATGACGCCAATCTTGTCGTTGTTCTGGATAGTGGAGAAGGCGAGAGTGGCGGCCATTTCAGTGATGAGGTTCTTCTTGAATCGGGTCTGAGTGCCGAATTCGCGGGAGCCGGAGACGTCGATAAGCAGGAGGACAGTATTTTCTCGTTCCTCCTCGAAGATCTTGATGAAAGGACGGTTCATACGGGCGGTGACGTTCCAGTCGATATTGCGGACGTCGTCTCCGTACTGGTATTCACGGACCTCGCTGAAGGCCATACCGCGTCCCTTGAAGGCGGAGTGGTATTCGCCGGCGAAGATATGGTTGGACAGGCCTCGGGTCTTAATCTCGATCTGTCGGACTTTCTTGATTAAATCTGTACTTTCCACGTCAATATCCTTAACACGTCAGAGATGGGGGGAAGTGTCGTTTTGAGGGTATATGGGGAGAAGGGACGTATTTACTAAGGTACCTCGACCTTGTTGAGGATTTCGCTGATGATCTCCTCGCTGTCGACGTTGTTGGCCTCGGCCTCGTAGCTGAGGCTGATACGGTGGCGGAGGACGTCGTGGCATACGGCGCGGACATCCTCAGGGATGACATAGCCGCGGCGCTTGATGAAGGCGTAGGCCTTGCTAGCCATTGCGAGGCTGATAGAGGCACGAGGGGATGCGCCGCAGGAGATCATATCCGTGAAGCGGTCGAGCCCGTACTCCTTCGGGTAGCGGGTAGCGAAGACGATGTCGACGATGTAGCGTTCGATCTTCTCGTCCATGTAGACGTCCTTGACGACCTCGCGAGCCTTGACGATGTCCTCTGGCTTGAGGATGCAGTTAGGCTGCGGGAAGCTCTTGGAGAGGTTTGCACGGATGATAGACTGCTCCTCCTCCTTCTTCGGGTAGTCGATGACGACCTTGAGCATGAAGCGGTCGACCTGGGCCTCTGGGAGAGGGTAGGTACCTTCCTGCTCGACAGGGTTCTGAGTAGCCATGACGAGGAAAGGCTTAGCCATCTTGTAGGTCTGGTCTCCGATAGTCACCTGACGCTCCTGCATAGCCTCGAGGAGAGCGCTCTGGACCTTAGCCGGGGCTCGGTTGATCTCGTCGGCGAGGATGAAGTTGGAGAAGATAGGGCCTTTCTTGACCTGGAATTCCTCAGTCTTCTGGCTGTAGACGAGGGTACCGAGGATGTCGGCCGGGAGGAGGTCTGGGGTGAACTGGATACGCGCGAAGTCTGCGTCGATGATTTTGGCGAGGGTGTTGATAGCGAGTGTCTTAGCGAGGCCCGGCACGCCCTCGAGGAGTATATGACCGTCTGAGAGCAGACCGATCAAGAGACTTTCAACCAAGTGTTTCTGACCAACGATGACCTTGTTCATCTCCATAGAGATAAGGTCTACGAACGAGCTTTCCTGCTTGATGCGCTCGTTGAGTTCTTTGATGTCAAATGCTTCCATTGCCATTCTGTTACTTACGTTTTGTCTTCTTTCGAGGTGTAAAATTACGCAAGTATCGTCAAATAATGAAATCGACAAGAGGTAAATTCAACGAATGTCGTTTTTCTCGGTACGTAGGTATGTTTTGGCGGCACGAAGGGAATTGTGCAATGAGCAATTGGGGGGCGGAAGTGTCGGGGAAGGCGGAGGGGTCGGAGTCGTCGGAGTCGTCGGGAAGACGGAGGGGGCGGTGAATGTGGAGGGGTCGTGGAAGGCATGGCTGTCTGAGGGGGCGGGGGTGACGTGGAAGAAAATTAAGCCTCACACAGAGGGCACGGAGACACAGAGTTTTTCAGAACACAGAGGCGAGCTGACGCTCGCGGAGAGGGCACAGAGGGGCGCCTGACGGCAGAGGAAGACAGAGAGCGGGGAGAGCACGGAGGGGGGGGCGGAGGGCACAGAGGGTCGCCTGACGGCGACGGAGAGGGCACAGAGGACGTGGAGATTGCGTGGAGGAAACTGAGTCGTCGGAGTCGTCATAGTCGTCGGAGTCGTCGGGAAGGCGGGAAGAGGGATTTGGCTATAAGAGGGCTAATACAGGGCTAACCAAATTCAATTAGGAATGAGTGGGCGAAGAAAGGAGAGAAGGATGGAAGGCGCGTGGAATTAGCGGTGTAGTAACCGATGTAAATAAATAAGGTGATATAAGGGGAGGATTTTGGGGGATTCGATAAAACGGGCTAAAAAAAAACGGGGGATTCGATAAAACGGGCTAAAAAAACGGGGGATTTGATAAAGTGTAATTTTGGGGATGGGTAAATGGGCTAACGACAAGAACTTGACCGCCCAAGTACTGCCCAAGTACCGCCTAAGTCGTGAAATTGGAGGTAATCAAGGCTTACGCCGTCGGTTCAGCACAAAAGAGAGCTCTATGCGATTCGTCCGTAGGGCTTTTTTGCTGTGGGTGTGCCAGACTGGCAGGATGATGTTCACTCGTGAAAAGAGTAATCGGCGACTTAGAAAAGCCTGAGTTTTTGAGGTTACGATGCAACATTTTCATAAATATGGCGTATTATGTTTGAATGAAATTGCCAAACTCCTAGGCGTTTATGTGAAGGAGTAGTTGAATACAACAGAAAAGCAAACTGACACTCATGGATATTTCTCAATCTCAAATCGTTTCATTCATCTGGGGCATAGCAGATGACTGTCTGCGTGACGTATTTGTTCGCGGGCAATACCGTGACGTCATACTACCAATGGTGGTTCTTCGTCGCTTTGATGCCTTGCTCGAAACGACCAAAGAAGCAGTCGAGGAGGAGATCAAGGCTCAACGTGAAATCGGTCTTGATGAAGACTCTTATGACGAGGGTGCGCTCTGTGATATTACCAAGCTATCTTTCTATAATACAAGCAAGTGGACTCTGAACCGCATAAAATCTCAGGCTACAGACAATAATGACTTGCTCTATAATAACTTCGTCGAGTACCTGAACGGCTATAGCGAGAACGTGAAGGACGTGCTTCGCAACTTCGATTACTACAAAAAGGCAGAACGTCTGGCAAATAACGACCGTCTGCTTTCAGTTATCGAGAAGATTACCGACCCTCACATCAATCTAACCGACCGCCCGGTCAATGATCCTGATGGCTTGCCATTGCCCCCACTCAGTAATATTGCAATGGGAACCATCTTCGAAGAGTTGCTTCGCAAGTTCAATGAAGAGAACAACGAGGAGGCTGGTGAACACTTTACCCCACGCGATGCCATTGCCTTGCTCGCGCGTATAGTTTTTGAACCAGTAAAAGACAACTTGCCAAAGACAATTTCTCTATATGATCCTGCCGAGGGGTCTGGCGGTATGCTTACCGAAGGCCGAGATTACTTGATGTCGATAGGTGTTTCTTCATCTGCTATTCAGTTGTTCGGTACAGAAATAAATCCTGAGACATACGCAATCTGCAAGGCTGATCTTATCATCAAGGGTGTAGATCCGTCGGGCATGCATCGAGGAAATACCATTACTGACGACAACTTCAGAGGTAAGACTTTTGGCTACTGTATCACCAACCCGCCATACGGTAAGTCGTGGAAGACAGACAAGGAACGTATCTATCATGATGGCGCCTTGCTCGATCATCGTTTTGAATTGCCTCTTACTAACTTCAAGGGGGAAACAGAGGTAGTTGATTCAACCCCACGCACAAGTGACGGTCAGTTGCTGTTCATTCTGGAAGAGGTCAACAAGATGAAACCTGTAGAGTATCAGCCGCAAGGAAGCCGTGTAGCAAGTATTCACAATGGTTCTTCGCTCTTTACAGGCGATGCGGGCTCAGGTGAGAGCAATATTCGTCGTTACCTTATCGAAAACGACTTGGTAGATGCCATAGTTCAGTTGCCCAACAATATATTCTACAACACAGGCATCTCGACATACGTATGGGTTCTGACTAACAAGAAAGCCGAACACCGCCAGGGCAAGGTTCAACTTGTTGATGCCAGCCAAGCCTTCGAGAAGCTTCGCAAGAACCAAGGCTCTCGCAACTGCACCATAACTCCAGAACATGCCGAGATGATAGTGCAGAGCTATATGGCATTCAGCGATCAAGAGGCCACAGACGAATGTCCTATTGTCAGTAAGGTATTCAATAACGATGACTTCCGCTACTTCTCAGTAACAATTGAGCGACCGTTACGTTTGCGTGCTCAGTTCTCTGCCCTCAAGGTGGATGAGTTGCTATATGACAGCAAGGATATGGAGTTCAGCAAGTATCTATATCAGACGTATGGCGATGCAGTATTTGACGGATTGGCAGACAGGGTAACGGAAATCAAAGAATATCTGCAAGAGAACGAAATCAAGAAAACCGACAAACAACTGGAAGGTTTTATTTCTACGAAGAAGTGGAAAGAGCGCAAAGACTTGTTGGTAGCAGCGCAGAAGATAATGCACATTGTAGGTACGGATGTTTATATGGACTACAACATCTTTACAGACAAAGTAGCTGCGGCTGTCAAGAGCGAGAAGATAAAACTCTCAGCAGGACAACTAAAGACTATCTGTCGAGCGATGTCCGTCTCTGACCCCAAGGCAGAGCCAGTTATAAAGAAGGAACTGAAGTTTGGCGCTAAGGAATATGCAGAACTCACTGATACTTTTGGAATCAGCGAAGAACGGCTTGCAGACTATGGCATTATGGCAAAAGGCAAGAAGTATGTGCAGTACGAACCAGACACCGATCTGCGAGACAGCGAGAAGATACCTGTGGATGAAGACATTTACAAATACTTCCTGCGTGAGGTTCGTCCGTACGTCGCCGACGCATGGATCGACATCGCATCCACCAAAATCGGCTGCGAAATATCGTTCAACAAGTATTTCTATAAGCCTGTTCCACTTCGTTCTCTGGAGGAAAACGAGCGAGACATTCTGGAACTCGACAGGCAGAGCCAAGGGTTTATACAGTCGTTGTTTGACAATTTGTAAAGGATTATGGGAAAGACTACTAATAATTTCGACAGTTTAGCCTGCAACATCACTAACGTCCAAGACGTATTGCAGGCTCAGGCAGCCCACGCCATCAACTTAGTGTTGACGGCTCGTAATTGGCTGATTGGCTACTATATAGTGGAATACGAGCAGAATGGTGAAGATAGGGCTCAATATGGAGAACAGTTGCTGAACAAATTGGCCAAAAGACTTGGAAAGAAAGGTCTTGATGCACGTAGATTACGTGAGTTTAGGCAATTCTATCAGACTTATCCCCAGTTGGTTACAGAAGTGAATTGCTTTTTGCTGAATGGTACAAACTCCAAGTCTATTTATAATGAGTCAAAATGGCGGTTGCTGACCGCCATTTTGCAAGATTGCGGTGAAAAAGCTGAGATTTGGCGGTTGCCAACCGCCAAATTGGATGCTCCCAATGAAACATCTGAGATTTTGCGGTTGGCAACCGCAAAATTGGAGAGCCAAGACGAACAATGGAAAACTGCACCTGATAAGTTGTTCAATCGTCTTTCCGCCACTAACCTGATCTACCTTTCGACTATTGCTGACCCATTGAAAAGGGCTTTTTATGAGCAGGAGGCAATAAAAGGTTGTTGGACTATCAAGGAACTTGACCGACAAGTCTCGTCGTTGTATTACGAAAGATTGGGCCTTTCTAAAAACAAAAAGGCATTGCAAAAGCAATTGGCGGCCAACAACCGTCCCATGAATGCTGCCGACATCATTCACGACCCCGTGTCGTTGGAGTTCCTCGGCTTACAGGAGCAGGACTTGTATTCCGAGACCAAACTTGAATCAGCTATTCTCAACCATTTGCAACATTTCTTGTTGGAAATGGGTTCGGGGTTCTGTTTTGAGGCTCGACAAAAACGCATTTTGGTTGACAACGACTATTTCAAGGCAGACCTGATTTTCTACCACCGCATACTCAAATGCCACGTGATTGTTGATTTGAAAATCGACAGGTTCAAGCACGAATATGCCTCGCAGCTCAACCTATATCTCAATTATTACCGACATGAGGTGATGCAGCAGGACGACAACCCTCCGATTGGCATTTTGCTGTGTACAGATTACGGTGAAACTACCGTCAAGTATGCTACGGAAGGCTTGTCGCAAAATCTGTTTGTGAGCAAGTACAAGCTACAATTACCTTCGGAAGATGAGATAAAGAAGTTCCTCTTGGATAATCTTTCGGCAGAAGATTATAAAGAAAGTTCAACTAATCTTTAGTCCACAATGAACAGATACGATTCATATAAAGACAGCGGAGTGCAATGGCTTGGAGAGATTCCAAGCCATTGGGAAGTGCGTAAAATGAAATTTTCTTTTGATGAGAGAAGTGACAAAGGGTATCCTTTTTTACCATTGTTGGCTGCAACTCAAAATCATGGCGTAATTAGAAAGGATAATTATGAAAATAGAACTGTCGAGGCATCTAAATCATTGGATACTCTCAAATTAGTAGAAGAAGGCGATTTTGTAATAAGTCTGCGCTCTTTTCAGGGTGGAATAGAATTATGTCATGACAGAGGGATTATAAGCCCAGCATACACAATATTAAGACCAACACACATAGAAAGTTGCTATTTCAAGTATTTAGGGAAGTCGCCCATCTTTATTCAACTTCTAAAATCGATGGTGACGGGGATTCGTGAAGGTCAAAATATTGATTATGGTAAACTTCGAGATAATTTGCTTCCAATACCAAGTCACAAAGAACAGGAAGCCATCGCTAATTATCTTGATGCAGCTACCTCAAAGATAGACGAGGCAATAGCCCAGCAACAGAAGATGATAGATTTGTTAAACGAGCGCAAGCAAATCATCATCAACAATGCCGTAACCAAAGGTCTCAAACCCAATGTAAAAATGAAGGATAGCGGGGTGGAATGGATAGGGGAGGTGCCGGAGCATTGGGAAATAATACGAATAAAGTATCTTCTTGAAGAATCAAAGGAGCGTTCTGAGACAGGAAATGAGGAGCCTTTGTCTATGAGCCAAATATATGGTTTAATTCCTACAAAACAGATGGATATCATACCCAACATGGCATCATCCTTTGTAGGAGCCAAAATAGTAAAAGAAGGAGATTTGGTTTTCAATAAATTAAAGGCACATCTTGGAGTTTTCAATGTATCTAGATATGATGGGTTAGTGAGTCCGGATTATGCAGTTTACAAATCTACAGGAAGGGCGAATCTACACTTTCTGGAATACATTTTTAAGACACCTAAATGTATTCATGAATTTGTCAAGTTAATAACAGGAGTTGGAGCTGGATTGTCCAGGTTGTATACTTCTGATTTATATACAATTTATTGTGCATTGCCAACTATCGAGGAGCAATCTTCTATTTGCGAGTTTATAGAAAGAAAGACAGCAAAAATCACAGAAGCGATATCCAATTGCAACAAGCACATTTCCCTCCTTCGGGAGCGTAAGCAGATAATCATAAATGAAGTAGTAACAGGTAAAGTAAAAGTCAGTTGACGATTATCAATGCACAGTTCACTATGAAGCAGTCCATCAGATTCTATAACGACCATGAGGTGCGAGCCATTTGGAGCGAAGAGGAGGGAAAGTGGTTCTTCTCGATAGTGGATATTGTGGCAGCCATAACAGAGAGCCCCAATCCGCGCAAGTATTGGAGCGTACACAAAACAAGGTTGAAGAAGAATGGCAACGAGTTGACTACAAATTGTAGTCAACTGAAATTAACCGCCGCTGATGGTAAAAAATATGCCACAGACTGCTTTGCACAAGAAGATATTGAAGAGGTTGTGAAAACCTTGCCAAGCAAGAATGTTACGGCATTTCTCGATTGGTTCACCTACTCCGACAATACCATAGACGGGCGCAGCAAGAAGAAGGCGTACACGCTTTTTGAGAGTGGCATACTCGAGAGTATGAAGCCTGGCACAACAGAAAGTTTGCAACAGATTCACGCATTTCTATTTGGCGGTCTTTATGACTTTGCTGGTAAAATCAGGACCAAGACCATATCGAAAGGTGGCACGATGTTTTGCAGAGCGGAATATCTGCAACAGAATTTAGAGGCTATCGAACGTATGCCCAACAATACTTTCGACGAGATAACCGACAAGTATGTAGAGATGAATGTGGCTCACCCATTCATGGAAGGCAACGGACGCTCAACGCGCATCTGGCTCGACCTTATGTTGAAAAAACAACTGAAAAAATGCATAGATTGGAGCATGATAGACAAAAAAGAATACTTGGAAGCCATGCGCAAAAGCATAGTAGATGCTCAGCCGATAAAGCGACTACTTCAGAGTGCACTGACAGATAGCATAGACGACCGAGAACTCTTTATGAAAGGCATAGATTATTCGTATTATTATGAGCAGGAGGAGTAGGCTATGAATACAAGCACCACTAACGAACAGGCTTTTGAGGCTCTGATAGAGAAAGCACTCATAGGAAGCACACGTGAAGAGCGTGGCACGGATGCCAATGTAGATAGCCAGACACCTGCTAGTAACCAATACTACTGGGGACAGCCCAAGGACATGGACAAGACATTGGCTCTTGACCTTCGCCGCTTGTGGTCGTTCCTCAAAACCACACAACAAAATACACTTGATAGCTATCGTGGTCGCGACCTGCAAACATCTTTGCCTAAGCAGCTCAGCAAGGCAATAGAAACGCAGGGCGTGATAGATGTCATACGTAAAGGACTTGATGTGGATAATATCCACCTGACGCTGTTCTACCCAAAGCCAACGGCAGCGGATAGCGAGGAGAGCCATCGCCTCTATAGCCTCAACCAGTTCTCTATAACTCGTCAGCAGACGTTCTCGAACATGCGACCAGGTTTGGAGCTAGATATGGTTCTATTTCTCAATGGTATTCCGCTGTTTACCTTCGAGCTAAAGAACCCATGGACGCATCAGACAGCCCGAGTGAACGGACAGAAACAATATAAGAGCGTAGAGCGAGATCCGAAAGATACGATTCTGCGCTTCGGTCGTTGTCTGGCACACTTCACACTCGATAAGGACGAGATTTACTTCACCACTCACCTTGCACTTGACAAGACCTATTTCATGCCATTCAACAAGGGCTTGGAGAATGGGGCAGGAGCAGGTAACCCAGTCAATCCAAATGGTTTCAAAACTTCCTACCTATGGGAAGAGGTTCTCCAGAAGGATATGCTGTCGGACATTATCATGAACTATGTTCTCTTCGATTATGGCGAAACCAAGACACAGAGGAAAGTGCCTCACATTATGAAGAATGCTAATGTTCTTATCTTCCCCAGATACCACCAGTTGGACGTGGTCAACAAACTGACAGAGGACGTAAGCACATTGGGTGTTGGCAAGACCTACCTAATCCAGCACTCAGCAGGATCGGGCAAGTCGAACTCGATAACTTGGTTGGCATATAAGCTTATCAAAGAGTGTCCTGCAACTATGGATGCCGTGCGTGCAAAGTCGTTAGACACACCACTTTACAATTCAGTGATAGTTGTGACAGACCGTCGTTTGCTCGACAAGCAAATAACCGACAACATCAAGGCATTCGGACAGTCTGATAAGATAGTGGCACACGCCGATTCGTCAGCAGATTTGAAGTCGGCTATCGAGAACAATAAGCGAATTATCATTACCACCATTCAGAAGTTCCCATTCATCAGCGACACAATTCGCGATGTGAGTGACCACAACTTTGCCATCTTGATAGACGAAGCGCATTCCAGCCAGTCGGGTGTAGCAGCAGACAAGATGAATGCAGCCGTACAGAAGGTTATCAACGAAGATGGCGAGGTGACGACTGATGCCATTCTCATGGAGTTGATGCTGAGCCGTAAGATGTCCACCAACTGCTCTTACTTCGCCTTTACCGCCACACCAAAGAAGGAGACTTTGGAGCGATTCGGCGTGCATAGTGGAGATGGGTCATTCCATCCTTTCCACTTGTATAGCATGAAGCAAGCCATCGAAGAAGGCTTCATTCTTGACGTTCTTACCAACTATACCACATACAAGAGCTATTATGAGTTGATAAAGTCAACAGAAGATAATCCGTTTTACGAAAGTGAACGGGCACAGAAACTGTTGAAGAAGGCGGTGGAGCGAGAGCCGAAGACAATCAAGGCAAAAGCCGAGCAGATGCTTGCACACTTTGATGCAAACATTTTCCGCACACATAAACTTATGGGCAAGGCTAAGGCTATGGTAGTGACCAAGGATATAGAATGTGCCATCCGTTACTATGGAGCATTGCAGGAAATCAAGAAAGAGAAGAAACTACCTTTTGGTATCGTGATTGCCTTCTCTGGCGAAAAGAATGTAGATGGCTCTGATTTTACAGAGGCAAGCATCAATGGATTCCCAGAGACAAAGACGGCTGAGGAGTTTGATAAAGATGAGAACCGCATACTAGTAGTTGCCAATAAGTATTTGACAGGCTTTGACCAGCCCAAACTGGCAGCAATGTATATAGACAAACCGCTTGCAGGCGTACTTGCTGTTCAGGCGTTGTCTCGTCTCAACCGAGCGAATCCTTCGCTGGGTAAGAGGAGCGAGGATCTTTTCATTCTCGACTTCTACAACAAGATAGATGACATAAAGGCTTCATTTGATCCATACTATACCTCTACGGCGCTTTCTGAGCCAACAGATGTGAATGTGCTTCATGAGTTGCGTTCTACATTGTTGTCGGTAGGAGTATTCGACCAAGAAGAGGTTGACGAGTTCTCAGGCCTCTACTTCATGGGTCAGCCCGCTGAAAAGTGGACACCTGTCGTCGATGTTGCAGCAGAGAGATTCAATGATGAGATAGAGTGGCCAGAGAATGGACAAGCTGATTTTAAGATTAAGTGTAAGCAGTTCGTGAAAGTGTATAGCCGTGTTGCAGCCATCATCGACTATGAGGTAAAGGAATGGGAAAAACTGTTCTGGTTCCTTCGTTTCCTGATACCAGGGCTTCATGTAGATGTCGCTGGTCGTGACGACATGAAGGACCTTCTTGACAATGTAGACTTGAACACATACGGATTAAGGCGCACTGCGCTTAATCAGACAGTAAAACTTGATGAAGCAGAAACAGTCGTTGACCCAAACAAGGCTGTTATGGCAGGGGCTGGTAGTGATGATGTAATCGAAGAGGCTCTTAATCAGATTATTGAGGAGTTCAATGAACATCACTTCAATGGATGGGAGGCGACACCTGAAGACCAAAAGACGAAACTCATAAGCATTGCGACAGCTATAAAAACAGACAGCGACTACAAGAACCTCGTTGTTGGCAATCCAGACCCCGAAGCTGTCGAGACGACACTCAATGGAATCATAGATAGAGTAATACGTATGAAGCGCACTGGCGACATGTCGCTTTATAAGCAATATCAACAGAATGAAGACTTCAAGGCTCAGATGCGCCGCGTATTGACTCGGATGATCAATGCCATAGATAGCACACCCGAATCGACATTGATCAAAGGAGTTGGCTTCACTCAGCAAGGTCAGGGTTCAATCCTTGGGGGATCAATTGCTGCAACCAAATAGGGAGGTACTCGGGCGTTTGCAACAAAGCAATCTGTCTGTATTGCAGAATAGAAGTCGTCTTGTAAATTTGCAGTGCATACGCAAAAATCATCACTTAGTGATTGTTTTTGCGCATGAACTGCATTTGGCAGCTATGGGAGATTTTGACCTTGTACAGATTAATGTTGGATCTATCAAGTCAATTCTGTTCCGTCTTGGCGAAGTGCTTGGGTCAGAGGTGTCGGAAGAGTCAGAGTCGTCGGAATTGTCGGAATTGTCGGAATTGTCGGAATTGTCGGAATTGTCGGAATTGTCGGAAGGGTCAGAATCGTCGGGGTCGTCGGAGGGGTCAGAGTCGTCGGAATTGTCGGAGTCGTCAGAGTCGTCGGAGTCGTCAGAGTCGTCGGAATCGTCGGGGTCGTCGGAATCGTCAGAGTCGTCGGAATCGTCGGGGTCGTCGGAGGGGTCAGAGGTGTCAGAATCGTCGGAGTCGTCGGAATTGTCGGAGTCGTCAGAATCGTCGGAGTCGTCGGAGTCGTCAGAATCGTCGGAGTCGTCGGAGGTGTCGGAGTCGTCAGAGGTGTCGGAGTCGTCGGAGGGGGTGGAGTGGTCGGAGTCAACGGAAGGGGAATTGAGAAAAGGGGAGAAGAAATGGAGGGGGGAAGGAGGGAGAGAGAAAAAAGTGATTATATTTGCGGAAGGGAGCGGAGAAGGCGCCCGGAAGAAATAAAGGAAGAGGCATGAACAGAAGAAGCATAACGGGGTGGTTGATGGTCGTGGCAGGGATGCTGACGGGATGTCTTGACAGTCTGGAGACGGACAAGATAGACTTCTCGACGGTGGAGATAGCGCCGAGCCTGATGCTGCCATTGGCGACGGCGAACGTGACGGTCGGGTATCTCTTTGACGAGCAGGAGAACGCGGTCGAGTATTACACGGACGGAGATGTAGAGAAGATAAAGCTGCATGCGGTCCACGACACGACGTCGAAATACTCGATAATAGAGGAAATGGGATTTGACAGAGGCGGGAGGACGATGACGGGGAGCTGCAGCCTCGGTGGCGTCGTCGACTTCGGCAGCGGAGGAGAGGGCGGCAAAGTCGCACGGAACATAGACATAACGATGCCGATCAACGAGAGCCGGCAGAACGTCATAGAGAGCATGGAGTGCGACTATGAGTTTGCGATAGCGTGGACGGGATTCACGAGGAAGACAGTCGTGACGGTAGATGTTGACGGGAACAAGACGTCGATAGACGTCGAGGGAAACGGGAGCGACAGGACGGGGGAGAAGGGAGTCAGGATACGCCTCGGGAGCGAGGGAGAGATAGCGGTCCGGCTAAGCGTCGAGAGCGAGGCGGGCGGACAGGGAGACTGGGGGAGCATCAGTTACTCGATGAAGATAGACAACGTCGACAACGTCAAGGCGAAGATAGGAGGGCTCGAGCTGGGCAACCAGACGTATATCTCGCTAGCGTACATGAGCGAGTTCCGGAGGATAATGAAGAAGGTGGAGTTCAAGGAGCCGAAGATGTGGCTGAGGACGTGGAACAAGACGCCGCTATATTGCGACATGACGCCGAGGGTGACGACGGGCGTCGGCGGAGAGGGGACGAGCATGGGCGACTTCGAGTACATAGTAGGGCCACGGAAGGATGACGTCCAGACATACGACTATAACAATTCTAATTTTGACGCTGTCCTCTCGGTCTCGCCGGACACCCTCGTCTATAAGTCTGGGACGGTGATGACGTCGAAGGGAGAAGTCGTCATCAGCAAGGGGGACTCGCTGATACAGGGGTACGAATACCTGATCCCGCTCGAGTTCAGGATAGACGGCGACGTCGATGGTGACACGATAGAGATAAGCGACGTCCCGGAGATATCGAACATAAAGCGGGCGAAGATCATCGTCACATGCTGCAACGGGCTGCCTCTCGGAGGGTCGCTCTCGGTGATGATGCTGGACAAGGACGACAAGACGGAGCTCTCGAGCATCATGGTGAAGGACGTATTGCCGGAGCCGACGATAGACGAGCGCGGAGTCGCGCGGGACGAGAAGACCAAGACAGTCACGGTCGATCTGACGGAAGAGAACATCAGCGACCTTCAGCGGGTCGGGTATGTGATAGTCCGGTTCTACATGACGAGCTACGGGAAGTTCATAGTCCCGACGCTCGGGAACAAGCTACAGATAGACATAGCCCTAGCGGCGGAGCTTTCATTCACGTATTAGAGCCATGAGGGAGACGAAAGAGATATTGTTGGCGGCGATGATAGCCATCTCGGCGCCAGTGGTAGCGCAGGAGAACATAGCGCCGCACTTAGAGCAGCTGCCTCAGCGGATGCAGTACAATCCGGCGATGACGGCGGACAACATGAAGTACTTCACGGTCCCGATAGTGTCTGGAGGTTTCAACGTGAGCGCGGAGAACACGGCGTTCAGGTATGAGGACATGTTCACGAGGGGGCATGACGACACGTTGCGCCTGGACTTCGGTCGGCTGCATGACAGGATGAGGAAGACGAACTATGCGAGCGTCAGTGCGAACATCCCGATATTCGAGTTCGGTCGGCGGACGCACAGTTGCCTCGGTTACATGAGTTTCGCGCTGAGCAACAAGACGATGATAGAGACGAAGTATGACAGGAACTTCACGTTGCTATGGCGTGGAAACTGGGACTACGACAAGGACGAGCCGATAAATCATCGGATCTCGAACATCTTCGTGAGGGGCATGAACTACATGGAGCTGTCGGGCGGGTACAGTCACAGGATCCCGTCGATAGGGCTGCGGATGGGCGTCAGGGTGAAGCTGCTGGCGGGGATAGTGTCAGTCTTGTCGGATGACCTGACGATAGACTTCCAGACACGGAGGGAGTCGGACAGGTATTCCGTCGTGATGCGGTCGAGCGGTTCGATAAAGACGTCGCTGCCGATGGATGTCGAGATAGGCGAGGACGGGTATGTCAGCAAGGTGAGCCTTGACGCGGACGAGTGGAAGCTGGAGCCGATGAAGAACAGGGGCGTGGCGTTTGACCTTGGCGGGACGATGGATATCAGCGAGAAGCTGAAGGTCGGGCTGGCGTTCGTAGATTTCGGGTTCATCAACTGGAACGACGGGTGCCACAGGTTTGAGGCTGGGACGTCTTGCACATTCAGGGGGATAGACATCAGTGCGGACATGAAGACCGGGATGACGGAGGACGGGATAGACGGAGCGAGTTACTGGAAGACCATGAAAGACTCGCTGATGCGATTTAGGGACGTCAGTCACACGACGCACAAGTATAAGACGCGATTGTCTAGCAGGATGATAGCGACGGCGGATCTTTTCCTGATGGACTGGCTGCAGGTCGGTGGCACGGTAGCGACGAAGTTTGTCGGAGGTCAGGCGTTCACGAGAGGAGGAGCCACGGCCGTCGTGCATGGGGGCAGCTGGCTATCGTTTGCGGCGACGGCGGCGATAAACCCGGGTTGGAAGGTGTCGCCAGGAGCGGGGCTCGTCTTGACGGGCGGACCGGTGCAGGGGTATGTCATAGTCGACAGGTTCCCGAGGCGGTTATCGGAGGCGCAGGGAGCGTCGTTGACGTTCGGAATAAACTTCGTCCTGGGGCGTAAGAAGTATTCGTTGATAGAGGATGCGCACAAGATGGACGTGCGGTGGAACTAGGAGAAGAAGGGGAAAGAAGGGGAGAGAAGAAGGGTTATCGACTGAAATTCTTGCCGCAGCTGTCGCAGTGGTAGGAAACGGACTTCTTGGAAATCAGGGAGACGACGAGGGCGATGGTGAAGGCGGCGAAGGCACAGACATGCCAGTTGACGGTGACCCAGCACAGAGCGATGATGACGGCGGAGGCGGCGGCGCTGACGAGGCCCCAGGCGATGGCGACAGCGATGGCGGTCGATGAGAACTCGGAGCCTGGGGTAGGGGTGACGAGAGTGCTCTTGCAGTAGGGACAGCAGGGTGCGCCGTCGGAAGGGGAAGGGAACGAAGGAGAAGGGGACGAAGGGGAAGGGGAAGAAGGG
>JAFPZF010000093.1 GCA_017417385.1 Bacteroidales bacterium | reverse complement strand
GGCGAGGGCGGGAGAGAAAATAGTATTTGCCCGTCGACACAAGCTCGTAGATCAGCTTGGTCTTGTCGATATAAAGGAAGTTTTTCGACCTAAGTTCCTCGAAGTCCTGGACTCCGATAGGGAGGTTTTGAAGAGTGGTGGGCATAATACTATTTTTGAAAAATGTTTTATGCAAAGATAGGGAAAAAAGGAAAGCGTCCTCTAGAATTGTGATAAGAGGAGGAGGGAGGCGGATAGTGGGATGGCGTGTTGATGAAGTTAACATAAGATGTGCCAAGTCTAATACAGGTCTAACCACGGGGGTAGGAAAGGAAGAGTACGTCAGCAGGCGGCGACGAGGAGCGAGTGAAGATAGTGACGCATTGGCAGAGAGGCGAGAGAGGACGGGAAAGACAGAGTGCGGAGAGAATGGAGGGGGAGGACCAGCGCATAATAATTGCGGGATAGAGGAAAATGTTATTAACTTTGTATAAAGAACAAACACAAATTATCAGATGAAAAAGCAGATAGCAGCTGCGATGGCAGCGATGGCGTTGTTGGCAGGGTGTGATGACGACAAGGAGAGCGTATACTCCTATTCGATGCCTGTGAGCGTGACGATGGACAAGATGACAGGCAAGACGATACTCCTGGCGGATGCCGACTTCTACCTTGAGCCGCAGAACCTTTCGGACTTCAAGGGGATAGAGAGTGTCGTGAGACTGTACGTCTCGTTCAACGTGAGCGAGCCGATAAACTTTGAGGCCGGGAAGACATACAAGGTCACGCTCTTGACATCTAGTGGCAGCTATTCACTGATACCTACATTCGGGGAGGCGATAGACATTGCGAGCGAGGAGTATAAGACAGGTGGGAACGACAGCCTCACGGTCAATGCTCGCGAGGTGATCTCGATGACAGCAAATGGAGACCCGTACTTTGCGAACGGGTATCTGAACATAAAGCCGACGTTCGTCTATCTGAACAACGTCCCGGTGTACTTCGGGGCATATTATGACTCGGAGAGTGACGTCGTCGTAGAGGGTGGGAAGGCGAAAGTCACGCTGACGCTGTATTACTCGACGCCGACCCAGAGTCCGCTCTACACTACATCTAGCCATATCAGCATACCGACGCCGAGCACGATATACGACCAGTTGAGAGAGGCCGGACTGACCGACAAGGACGAGGTGACGGTCGTCGTCAAGGGAAAAGTAGGCATGGGCGAGCCGAGCAAGTCTGAGGTGTTGACGACAGTCGAGGACTTCCTCAGGTAGGACAGATGGCAGAGGGGAGAGGCGTAAGCGTCTGGAGGGGCATGCTCATGATGCTCCTCTCGATAGGAGTCACCGTCGTCGTGCTCGGAATCGTGCGGGCGGTGTTTGCGTTACGATTTTTAGACCTCGGGACGCTTGCAGAGAATACGGACCGGACGGGACTGCTGATAGTCAACGCCTTACGTTTTGACCTCCAGGTAGGATGCTACATAGTGCTGCCGCTGCTCTTGATGTGGCTGGTGGTGTGTGCAATAGGGTCAGGACTATACCAAGCCTATCAGGGATTTGCACGGGCGTACATACCGATAGTCCACACCATAGTCGCACTTGTCGGAGCGGCGGACATACACTACTACAGTAATTTCAACAAGCATTTTGACATCAGGGTCTTCGACTTCTTCAACGAGGAGCCGATGACCTTGATACGTGGTGTCTATGACGAGGCGCCCGTCCTGTTGTTCGTCGTCTTCACGGCGGCGGCGTACCTAGTCTGCTGGCTACTGACGAAGGTGGGGAGCAGGAGGATAGAGAGGACGGAAGCGACACATCTTGCAGTCGGAGTACCGTTGTTTCTCGTCTTGGCAGCATACGGGTTCAGGGGCAGCTTCTCGACGTTCCCATTGCGGGCTGAGGACTGCTACGTCTCGACGTCCGATAAACTGAATGACTGCGTCCCGAATGCGTTCTTCATGTTGAAGAAGGCGCTGAGCGAGAAGAAGGAGAGCTTCGTCATACGGACGGACGAGGAAATAGTTAAGTCGGCGGGCTTCGAAAGTGTCGAGGAGGCCGTAGCTGCGGCGCTCTCGATAGACGTGGACAGTGCGAGGAAGGTGAGACCCGAGGAGGCACTGTTCGGGGTGACGAGTGAGGAGCCGAGGTGCGAAGGGTACAATGTAGTCCTGATAGTCGTCGAGAGCTGGAGCGGGAAGCTGGTCGGCTACGAGAAGAAGTATGGGATGGACCTCTTGTCGAGCATGCGTCGGCACATGGAGAACGACATATACTTCAAGCACTTCGTTTCGGCGGGGATGGGGACCATAGAGGCCGTCGAGCACCTGACGACATATTCGCCATACGAGAGGTTGTTCCAATCGAAATACAGGAATGTCGAGTATCCGTCGGCGTCGGCGAGAGTCTTCAGGGATGCGGGGTATGACACGTACTTCATATCTGGCATCAAGATAGCGTGGCAGAACTGCAGCGAGGCGTTGCCACATCAGGGGTTCAATCATGTCGTCGGGAAGTATGAAGTCTTGAAGGAGAAGCCAGAGGCGGAGCTAAACAGCACGTGGGGCGTATATGACCATTCGATGCTCGAGTATCTGCAGGACGTCTTGTCGGACACGGCGAGGAGCGGTCCGAAATACATCATGGCGTTGACGTCGACGTCTCACACACCGTTTGAGTTCCCGGAGGGGTATGAGTTGCCGGGGTTGAAGCTGCCGACGGATGCTGAGGCTTTTGCAGAGACGGACACCGTCGTCACGTGGCAGTACCTCAGGGGGTATCAGTATGAGAGCAGGGCGATAGGGGACTTCATGACAAGGCTGAAGGAGAGCGAAGCGGGGAGGAAGACCATAGTCGCAATAACAGGGGACCACTGGATAAGGAGGATATTGCCATATCCCGAGACGGAGGACCCGATATGGAATTGTGCCGTCCCGCTATACCTGTACGTCCCGGGAGGAGTCGAGGCGGACACGTCGAGGTATGGGTCGCATACGGACATCATGCCGACGCTGGCGAACTTGACGCTAAAGGGAGCGAGGTATTACAGATATGGGGCGGACATGCTCGGCGAGGAGGCGAAGGAGGGCACGTATGGAGTAAACGTACAGCATACGGCAGTCTCGCCGCGGGGAGACAGGGAGGCCTGTCTAAGGAAGGCCAGGGCTAAGGCAGCGCTAAACGAGATAGTGTTCAGCAGGGCGATAACAATGAGGAATTAGGAATGAGGAATTGTCCTGGTGAGAATCATAGACGTTACGGTTTAGACTTCATGCCAGCGATTTTCAGGGCGGGGAGCATATTGAGGGCGACAATGAGCAGTCCGAGCGAGACGTGCCAGGGATTCAAGACAAGGAGCGAGGCGCAGTGGAGGAGGATGAGGATGCTCAGAGGAAGGCAGATGATGCTTGTCAGCACGGCGGGGATATACATACGGACGATGGCAGACTGGAGGATGTGGACGACGTAGTGGGCAGTGAGGCCGGAGAAGGCGCCGAACCAGACGTCCCAGCAGAGGGCGTTGTCGAAGAAGATGGCGGCGATAGCGATGGCGGAGAAGACCACGAGCTCCTCCATAACGGCGAGGGCGAAGCCTTCGGTCGAGCAGTCCTTGAGCCTCTTGTAGAGGAAGGGGAAGCGAGAGCGGAGCATATCGGCGTTGCGGGAGACGAAGCGTCTCATCCCGATAATCTCCTCCAGGTCGTGGAAGACGAAGAGGAGGGGGAAGGCGAGAGCAAAGGTTGACATAACGGACACAGATTAACGTAGACAACAATATGCAAAGATAGGAATAAAAGGGAAGCGTCCTCCGCCGGGAAAGTGGAAGACGCGCGAGAATAGTTTGTCTATAGACAGCACGGATGTTATTATGATGAACCTTCTATGAGTTGCTTGTCTATATGTTGGCGTAGCCATCGTCCTTTTACGTTAGCTGCGCAGATTTTTCTCACGCTCGGCAATCGAAAGCGAGCTTTCATTGCCCTTGCTAAAAATCGAGTTATTAGAATTTCAGTTAAGCATTAAAGTAGAGACCCCTATTGTGGAGGCGCTACAAATATGTAAGCCCAAAAGAGTTTTAGTTTTCGGGCGGAAATTCAAGAAAAAGATTAAGATAGAAGAGCGGAGGGGAGCAAGACTTACGAAATCGCCAATTGTTTCGAGACGTACGGACACGGTAGATTATTCCAGGACACACCATATTCTGCCTTGAGGCATGATGCCGCTGCACCATTTAGGGGTCTGCTCAGGATATGAACATAAGGGATGAGGGTTTCAGATTGTGTAAAGCGTCATTTCTTGTTGAGAATAAGAGACAGTTTCTCGGTGCCCAGGGTGCCGAAGCCCCAAAAGTCTAACTCTCCATCTTCGTCTTTCATGGGGACGAATGCAGTGACAAGAGAGGTGTCGGGCAGAGGGGTTTTGTGGACTTGCAGAATACTTTCAATTTCATTGATAGCGCAGAGAGTTATTTTTTTGCCAGTCTCGTCGTTGTAATCATGGCCGTCGCAGTCGTTGACCATTTGAAGCGGAATCATTAGAGCGCGGCATATCTCATCTTGCGGGTTGCCGTCAGTGACAGCTGAGTAGAGAGAGACGGCCTGCTCATATTCCTCGCGGGTGATAGGGTCACTATGAGCAGAGGCGTGATATTTGAATCTTATGATGGATTCGGGTCTTATCCTGTTGTATTCATACCATTCTGGGGCGTAAAAGTTTCTCGCAGCTGGGCACTGCCACATCTTCCTTGCGACGAGAGACCAGTCGCGGTCGTGGTAGCGGGCGAGGAGGTATCGCTCGATGCACATAAGGATGTAGCACATACGGCCCGTCATAGTGACATTTTCAAAGCGGTTGTCCATAGAGAGAGGTGTGTTTAGAAGTCGTGATCCAGACGTCGGCAAGAGCACTTGTCGTCGCCGCCGATGAGAGGCTAAGTTACGAAAGAGGAGTCGAAAGAACAAGAGAAGCGGGCGGAACCTTTGTAGGACCGCCCGCTTGAGTATCTACGTTAGTGTTAGTAGCCGAGAATGTGAGGGAGAGCGCCAATGACCGTAGGGCGCATGCCGACCTTGAGGACAGTGCCATCTGGGCTGACGAGGACGGAGACGGGGACACTGCCAGCGGTGTAGATAGAGGCGATGTCGCTCTGGAGGGAGCCAGTCGGGTCGATAAGGTTGACCCAGGACATCTTGAGTTCGTCGACAGCCTTGAGCCAGGCGTCCTTGTCGGTGTCGACAGAGACGGAGACGATGGTGAGGCCCTTGTCCTTGAACCTGTCGAGGGTCATTGCGATGTCTGGCATAGTACGGCGAGAGGGACCGTTCCAGGAAGCCCAGATATCGATGAGGACGTAGCTACCCTTGCCGCAGAAGTCGCTGAGGGAGGTCTTAGTATTGTCTGACTTGAGGCAGGCGACGTCTACGAACTTCTTGCCGATAAGAGGAGCGGTCTTCTCGCTCAGATCGAGGATCTTACGGAAGTCCTTGGTGCGAGCGAGGTTGCCGTAGGGGCGTTCCTCGGAGACAGCCTTGCGGAGCATATCCGGGGCGACATCGGGGAGGTAGAAGTAGTCTGGGAGGAAGAGGTAGGCGATGTGGTTGTCGAGGTTGTTCTCGACGGCCTCCTTGACGACCTTGTTTTTCTCGGCTACGAGCATATTGAGGGAGTCGATGAGTGCCTTGTTGTCGGACATGAACGTCTCTCTCGACTCGCTTTTCTCCCTGAGGGAGGAGAGTCTGGCGCTGAGTCTTCTGATATTGAGTTCGAGTTCGCCGGACAGGTCGTTGTAGTGGTGGAAGACCATATTCTGCTTGGAGCCCTCGACGACCTTGTAGTTCTCGAGGTCGATGACGAGAGGGGTGCCGTCGTTGATGAAAGGTAGGGCTTGTCTTGCGCCGTCCCAGCGGGTCAAGAGGATAGCGTTGGTCTCGGCGTCGCCTTCGGCGGAGAACTTACCATTCTCGACTGGGGCGGTGACGATGTTTTCCCAGTTGTGGTTGGGGTCCATGACGTAGACGCGGTGACGGTCTGGCGGGGTAGTGCCGGTGATGCTGAAATGCGTAGTCTGAGCGAGGGAGGAGAGGGAGAGAAGGGAGAGTGAAAGTGCGAAAAGTGTGCGCATATAAAGTTGTGTTGTGTTAAATAGCGATGTAAAGTTATAAAAAAGTGAGAAGAAACAAGGAGCTGAGAGGTGAAAAAGAGGTTAACATAAGTCGGGTCAGGTCTAATAGAGGGCTAACCCAATTCAATTAGGAATTAGGAATTAGGAATGGGTCGGAGAGGTCGGAGTCGTCGGGCTGGCGGAGGAGTTTTTAAGCCTCACACAGAGGGCACGGAGGACACGGAGGGGTCGCCAGACTGCGACGGAGAGGACACAGAGAGCGCCTTCGGCGGAGGGGGCGGAATGGGGTGGAGAGGGAGGAATATATCAAAAAAATGAAGAAAAATGGGGGAGAGTTGAGTGTGTACCACGTTATGGGACATGCGAGAATTAGCTTTGTCGGTAGAAACAAAACCAAATAGAAGCAATGAAAAGACGGTTGAAAACTGTGGTGTTGCTAATGGCGGTGCTATTAGTGGCGGTGAGCTCCTGCAAGGAGGAAGACGAGTTGACGCTGCAAGAGGCGGCGAGGAACTATGCGAAGGCGAGTCCGAAGTTCGGGGTAGAGGTCGAGAAGTCTGGCGTGAATTCAGTTCAGCTATCGGTCAGTATCGAGAGGCGGGATGAGACGAGGACAGTAGAGTGTCCGAGAGTTGGCGTCTTAGTGAATGAGATAACGGATAGTAGAAATAGATACAGTGACTATCTTTACATGAAGAGGATGAGTCCGGAATACGAGAGCAAGGGCTTTGTTGAGGCGCACACAGATTGGGATTGGAGTCTGCTTGGCAACAAGAGACAGACGGAGCGATTTGAGGTGAAGAGTCTGAGACCGGACAGGGAGTATTTCGCGATGGGGTATGTATATTACAGGTTGAACCCGATGGAGGATTGGGTGCTGGAGTACACGGACACCGTAGCATTCAGGACGAAGGAATGGAGAATTGAGATAGGGGAGATGCCGACGGAGCTCAGGGTGAGTCAGGATTGGGGGGTACGATACCAAGAAGGAACGGAGTGGAAGTATAAGGGAGGCTGGTGTGACACATTGAAGATAGACTTATCTACTGTGAAACTGGTTGATGCGGATGGTGAAGAGGCAAAGTTTGATGATAATCGTTGGAGTCGTGCTAGCTTACGGACACTATACAATAATAATATTAAAAACCCGAAGGAGCATTATTCGGAATCCTATGAGTTTGATTCTTCACCGGACGGGGTGTCTTATTGGGGGGAGACTATATACGAGGGAAACGAATGGAGAGAGACGGGGTACTTGACATTGGTGGAGGGTCATTTACCGCCGGACGTCATAAGATACAGGATCGAGGTGAGAGACGATAATGGGGGCTATTATTATAGCGAAGTGAAATATATCAAAGTAGTAAAGATTTAGAAAGGGAAAAGAAATGAGAAGAATGATAGTATTGGCTACGTTGGCGATAGCGTCAGTAGCGGTCGGGTGTTCGGACGACGAGAAGGAGTATGGATTGGAGGAGAGTGCGGCGAAGATAGAGAGCTGTCGTCCGACGGTCGGGAATGTAACGGTCGAGAGTACGGGATTTGCGACGTACCGATTCACATGTGAGCCGGAGATACAAGAAGAGAGCATAATAGACTATAATAGGCCAGAGATGCGATGTCGGGTAGTAGTCGGGTGTACAGACGGAGTAGGTCTCACCGAGGGGGTAGAGAGAGAGACGTACACGTTGCTACCGGGCGAGACGTACTATGTTCGAGGGGTATGTGAGTACAGCCTTTGGTTAGGAGAGGTGCAAGATGAGAATGGAGAGAATGAATACCGAATGGAAAGTGCGAGGAGGATTGTTATGGGAGACGTGACGGAGTTCAAGGTGCCGGGATTCACGTGGGATTACACGAAATGTGAGACGGGGAACGTTGAGGCGAGGTTTGCTGGGGAACAGGCATACATACGGCTTGGAGAACCAGGTTTTTACATGGAAGACAACAAGGAGCAGAGAATCCCATACGGAGCAGAAAATGCAGATGCAAGGCATATAAGTTTGTTAGTAGGTGATTTTGAAAACGAGGAGGCGCATGTGGGAAAGTATGGAGAGGGCAAGGATTGTATTTATAGGCCAGAGGAATGTCGGATAGATCTGTCTGACGTCACGCCCATCTTGAAATACCGGTTTGCTTTAAGGGTGAGCCCGTCGGTTTATGAAGGGAAGTGGCAAGGTGAATCCTATTATTATTCGAAGGTGCTGACATGTCGTGTAGTGAACATGTAGAAGAGCAGAGAGTAGTTGGCAGGAGGGGGAGTGGCGAGGTGGAGAGCTTTGCTGCTTCCCCTGTTGCAATTAGGAATTAGGAATGGGTCGGAGCGGCGGGAGAAGAGGAGAAAGAATGTGGGGAGATATTTGATTTAACATATAAATACTACCTTTGTATATATTAAACAAGAAGGGAGGGGCTATGTCTAACAAGAGGCCGACAGTGGCATTGATATATGACTTTGACGGGACGTTGTCTCCGCGGAACATACAGGAGTTCGGGTTTATACAGGCGATCGGGAAGGACGCGGACGAGTTCTGGCGGCGTTGTAACGAGATGTCGAAGACGAACGATGCGAACGGTATATTGTGCTACATGTATCAGATGATACAGGCGGCGAAGGAGAGCGGGGTCTCGCTGAAGAGGGAGTCATTCAGGCGGTTCGGGTCGAAAGTGGAGCTATACAGGGGAGTGGACCAGTGGTTCACGCTCATAAACAAGTATGGGAAGGAGATAGGGCTGAACATCAAGCACTACATAAACTCGTCTGGGATAAAGGAGATGGTCGAGGGGACGTCGATAGCGAAGGAGTTCGAGCAGATATATGCCTGTTCGTTTCTGTATGACGGTGAGGGAGATGCGTATTGGCCGGCGGTGGCGGTGGACTACACGACGAAGACGCAGTTCCTATTCAAGATTAACAAGGGGATAAAGGAGGTCAGCGACAACAAGCGGATCAACGAGTACGTCCCGCAGGAGGAGCGGCCGATACCGTTCTCGCGGATGATATATTTCGGGGACGGGGAGACGGACATCCCGTGCATGAGGATGGTGAAGGACCTCGGGGGACATTCGATAGCGGTGTATGGCGACGAGAAGAAGAAGGGGACTGCGGCGAAGCTGATAAAGGACGGGAGGGTGAACTTCGCATGCAAGGCGGACTATAGCGCGGGGCGGAACATGCACGTCGTCGTCAAGAGGGTCCTCGACAAGATAAAGGCGGACTATGAGTTCGGGAGATTGCTGGGTCAGCACAAGAGGATAGCGGAGGAGGATTTTCCTAAAAAATAAGGAGAAATAAATTGATGTGTGTCAGAAATTGACACGGGCGAGATTTAGATTTGCAGCAAAACGGAATAAATAGAAGGATATGAAGATAATATTTTCACCAGAGTATAGTGGGCATGTGTATGTAGGGCTCAAGAAAGACGATGACTGCTTGATGGACACGATGGTGTGTGACACAATGGCGTTGGTACGCGAGATAGAGCTACGAGTGGGAATACACGTCGAGGAGAAGACGGGGCACTACCGGATAGTAAAGTATTACAAGGCGATGAGGAAGTACATGGAGAAGAACCTTGGAAATACGTTGGAGAAGTCTTTTAAGCTGTCGGGGCTGGGGACGGCTGCGACGGCATTGAAATGGAGGGATGATCTCGTAATGGATAAATGGGACGGGAAGGCTAATAAGAAGGGAGAGAAGGAAGATAGCGGGAGAATGAAGGTCTTGGCAGGAGTGGAGGAGATATTCAAGAAGTATAACGACTGTCCGGGACTGGGGGAACGGTTGCAGGCGGTAGAGGAGAAAATTAAGGGAAAGAAGGTGAACTTTACGGGCTGGGAGATAGAGCTACCATGCGAGAAGGGTTTACTACATCCGGCGGTGGTGGAACTGTTGGACGTGATGGTGGAATGTGGAGCGACGATAAGTGTAAAAAAGGAGAAGAAGGGAAGGGAAGAGAGCGATCTCGACAAAGTGAAAGCGTTGCTAAGTAAGTCAGAGGGGAGTAAGACGGAGGGAAACAAGAAGATACAGTTGGGAGGCGACGGGAGCCTCGTCATATACAAGTTCAGGGACAGGAAGGCGGCGGAGGAATACATGGCGCTGAAGGCCGAGGAAATAGGGGCTGACGTCTGGGTCAACGGGGACAACAAGTCGATGGACAACTGGCTCAGGATGATGGGTAAGGCGACGACGGGGAGCAGCATGGCGAAGTCGATGCCGGAGGTACTGCAGCTACTAGTATTGGGGATAGACATGATGAAGGAGCCGCTGAACATACGGAGCCTCATCAGTTGGCTATATACGCCTGTGCAGCCGCTGGGGAGCTACTTCGGGAAGAGGCTTGCGGAGAAGATAATAGAGACGGGAGGATATAGGAATGATGAGTGCACGAAGATGGTGAAGGGCTATATAAACGGGGACTTTGAGTATAAGGGAGAAGAGGGCGAAGAGAAGGAAAAGAAGGGGAAGATGGAAGAGGATAAGGAACGGGAAGAGAGGGGGAAAAATGTAGTGACGTACTTGCCGGGAATAGAAAAAGGCGAGGGAACGGACAAGATAAAGAGAGAAAGGATAAAGAATTACGTCGAGAGCCTGGGCAGCTGGGCGAGGAGCAGGGCGGAGTATGAGGAAAACGAAGCGACGAAACGACAGCTCGGGAGCCTCTCGGAGATGTGCGCCACGGTCTTGATGTTGATAGATGATGTCAAGGAAAAGGAGATAGAGAGCAAGGTGGTGGACTCGTGGATTAGCACGCTGTTTGATGGCGAGGTGTTCCAGCAGTACGAGGCGCAGGTCGGGAGCGTAGAGATGGTCGACAGTCCGGCGAAGATAGCGGGGGAGTGCGAGACGACAGTATGGATGGACTTCAAGGGGGGAGAAGGAGAGCATCTCGACTGTGACTTCCTGTATCCGAGTGAGAGGAAGAAACTGGGAAAGCGGATAACGACATGGGGTAAGGAGAAAGAGATACGATATCATGACATAGTCGAGCGGACTCCATTCATGAAGACAAGCGGGAAGCTGATACTAGTCACGACGCAGTATACAGGAGGTGCGTTTACGCCGAAGCATCCGATAATGGTGATGCTTAAGAGTCAGATAGAGAATCTTGAGAAAATAGTAAAGAAGCCGAAGATAGAGGAGAAACTCTTGACGGATGTGAAGATAGTCGACAACAGGAATGATGATGCCCAAATGGTAAAAATCGACAGAGGAGGAGAATTGCCGTGGCCGGACCATTATAGTCCGACGTCGATGGATACGTTAGTAGAGCATCCGCTCGATTACGTCATGGAGAAAATGCTAAAGATAGTCGGGAGGGGATTAGGAAGCGCGAAGGACGTGAGGACGACGAGGGGAACAGTGGCGCATGCAGTGATAGAGCATCTGTTCAAGCCACAGGAAGGCGCAGAGAAGAGTACTGTGGAGAGGATAAACGAGGACTTCGACAGCACGTTTGAGGAGCAGGTGGAGACCTGCGGGGCGATATTGAACATGCCAGAGAACAAGCATGAGAAGGAGTTGTTGAAGATGCAACTGAAGAGGTGTCTTGGATATTTGACAACGATACTGAGGGACAACAAACTCGTCGTGATAGGGTGTGAGGTGGAGAAAAAGGAAGACTTAGGATTTGGAGAGGGAATAAAAGGCATAATCGACATGATGTTGGAGGACGGGAATGGCACGCCGGTCGTCATAGACTTCAAGTGGACGACGTCGAATTATTATAAAGAGACGTTGGAAGGGAACAGGTCGATACAATTGGAATTGTATAAGAAGATGGTAGAGAAGGGCGGAGCGATGCAGGGAGAGGTCAGGACAGGCTATTTCCTGATGCCGGAGGGCAGGCTGTATAGCTTGGACAACTTCAAAGGGGATCGTTGCGTGACGATGGTGCCGAAGAAGAACAAAGGGAACGATGTCGTCGAGCAGTTGAAGAATTCGGTAGAATTTAGGAAGGATCAGATAAAGAATGGGCAGATAGAGACAGGAGACGGGGTGAACATATCCGACTTACCATACGGGAAAGAAATGGAACAAGGAAAGAATTTGTATCCGTTGAAGGAGGATAAGAAAAAAAAGGCTGGGAATACATTCTCGAAGTATGGATTGTTTAAGGAAGTAAAGGAAACGACAGAAACCAACGAAACAACAGAGGAGGAATAGGACAATGAAGAACGTAAGATATATCAATGCGAGTGCCGGGAGTGGCAAGACGTATACGTTGACGCACAAATTGGCGGACCTGATAAAGGACGATAAGGTGAAGCCCGAGGAGGTCATCATGACGACGTTCACGGATAAGGCGGCGACGGAGATGAAGGAGAAGGCCAAGGCGGTATTGTGCGAAGAGGGGCTGTATGATGCAGCGTCGAAGTTGGACCAAGCCCTCATAGGGACAGTGCACAGCGTGGCGAATTCGCTGATCAAGAAGTACTGGTTCTTCCTGGAGCTATCGCCAGACATGGGCGTGATGAAGGAGGAGGACAAGCAGTTCTACATATCTCAGTCGCTATCGGACATACCGGAGTCGGATGAGCTGTGGAAATTGCTTAGGTTCTGCGAGGAGTTTGAGATACAGAAGGTTTATGAGGAGGGAAAGAGCGGTGGATTGGACTATGACTTCTGGAAGGAGGACATAAAGAAGGTCATAGATTACACGACTAACTATGAGATAGGGGATTACGAGAAGAGCGTAGAAGAGAGTCTGAACTACATACAGCAGTTAGTGGATCCAGATGCGAAGGTAGAGCATAACGAGAATGAGCTGAAGGAAGTGTTAAACGAGTGTGACAGTTGTACGGGAGACAAGACAAAGAAAAAGACGATTGAAGAATTGCGGAAAGAAGTAAAGGCACCGACAATAAGATGGTATGGGAAATTGGAGAGGCTACTAAATGATGGTAACAAGGGGTTAGCAACAATGAAGTCGTTTAAGGGGGATAAGTATCCAAAGGTGGCGGCTTTTAGTGAAGAGTTGAAGCAACTATGGAGGACGGAGAAACTGTATGAGAGCGAGAAGGAGTACATAGAGTTGCTTTTCAAGTTGGCAACTCGATGGAGGGAGCAATACAGTGACTACAAGAAGGAGAGAAACCTGCTGGACTTCAACGACATGGAGAAGTACCTGAGGGACTTGTTGGAGAACGAGGAGGTCAAGAAAGAGATACAGAGTGAGTACAAGTATCTCTTTGTCGACGAGTATCAGGACTGTTCGCCGATACAGGTGAAGATATTCGATGCGCTATCGGAGTTGATGGAGCATAGTTACTGGGTCGGGGACTACAAGCAGGCGATATATGGGTTCAGGGGAAGCGACATCACGCTGACGAAGTCGGTGGTGGACAGAATAGCGAAGGGGGAGGATGGATGTGACACGGAGACGCTCGACACGTCGTATAGGTCTTTGCCGGGGATAGTGACGGCTTGTAACGAGACATTCAAGAAGACATTTGATGGAGTACTCGATGAGGGTGCGATAGTACTCAAGGCGAATAGGGAGAACACAAATAAAGAGTCGACGAGGTATTGGAGGATACCGAAGAAGGACGGAAGGAAGAAGAATGACGAGGATAATGACATCAGTGTAAGCATAGCGGACCATGTGGCGAGGTTGATAGATAGCGGAGTGGAGCCGGTGGACATAGCCATCCTGGCGAGGGAGAATAAGGACTTTAACAACATAGTGACGGATTTGTCGGGGTACAACATCCCCATAAGCCGGGGCGAGCAGACGATAAAAGAGACACGGACAAAGGCACTTGTCTTTGCATTGCTTGCGCTCGTCGTCAACGAGAGGGATACAATGGCGAGGGCGACAGTGGCGACGCTGGCGGAGCAGGGGTATGGCACGAAGGAGATAATAGAGGGTAAGATAGACAATGACACGGCGGGAAAAGGCGACGGTGAGTATCTCGGGGACGTGGAGCTAATCAAGCAAGTGGTAGCGATACGGAAGGAGTTGCGGCAGCAGTCGGTCGGGGCGCTGATAGAGACGATGGTGATAGAGCTGGACCTCTACAACGAGGCGAAGAAGATAGGCGACACGGGCGATGTGGCGCAGAGCCTTGACTGCTTGATAGCAGCAGGGCATGAATATGAGGAGCATTGCCTGCAGATGAGTTTGTCGGCTACTATCAACGGCTATATGGATTACGTGGAGGAAGTGAACCCCCAGGTAGTCGGAGACGTAAATGGAGTCCAGCTCATGACATATCATGGGAGCAAGGGACTGGAGTGGAAATACGTGATACTAACGAGCCTCGGGGACAAGAAAGATGATGCGAACGACATAGCGAAGAAGCAGGTATATGGGGTGCATTTCAGGTATACGGAGCAGCCGTCGGCAGAGAAGTCGTATCCGGAGGTGTATATCAGAGTGATGCCGTTCGTCTATGGGGTGGGGAATACTAAAATTCCTGAGGACATACAGGGGATAATAGAAAGAACGGACCTGTATAAGGAGGTCAGAGATAGATACTTGCAGGAGGAGAACAGACTACTGTATGTCGGGATGACGAGGCCGCAGGACGTGATGATAATGGCGTTGGAGAAAGGCGATAAATCGTTGCAGTGGCTGAATGACGTCGGGTTGACGTCTGTCAATCCGGGGGCGGATAAGGACATACTCGGAATCGGGGTGGACTTTGAGGACGACACCATGAAGCCAAAGGATGCAGACGAGATAAGGAATAGTTACACGTACACATCGGGGGAAGAGGAGATGAAGAGGAAGCGAGTCCCATATAAGGGAGAAAGGAAAGATGCGGAGGGAAAGTATCAGTCGCCGAGCGGACAGAAGGGGAAGGGAAAGGTAGAAGATCATGCAGTGATAGGGAAGCGGATTGCGATCGGGACTTTGCCAAAGGGGAAGGAGATGAAGGACGTCGGAGACTGCATACATCAGATTTTCTGCGGCATAGAGAGCAATAAGGAAGATGAGAGGTATTATGAAGGGCTAATAAAGAGCTATGGGCTCGAGGGGAATCTGAAGGACACGACAGCGATCAAGGCGGCATGGGAGAATCTCGTCGGGTGGCTAGAGAAGACGTATGGAAAGGCGACTAAGGTGTATCATGAGCGGCCGTTCAGACTGCTGAAGGATGGGAAGGAGTATAACGGAAGCATAGACCTCGTCTGGCAGACAGCGGAGGGTGACGTGCTTATCGACTTCAAGACATGCCCGATGGGGGAGAAAGTGGTACTTGATGAGAATAATGAAAAGCATTTTGTAGGGCAGTATGCCGGTCAGCTCGACGCATACGAGGCGGCGCTGGTGGCGGCAGGAGAGAAGGTAGTGGCGAGGTATATATATTATCCGGTGAGCGGGTTGATATGTAAAATCGGGAAAAGCGAGAAGTAAACAATTGACAGAATCCAAGAAGGGGCGGGGCTAGCGATGGCTTCGTCCCTCTTAGATTTGGGCGAGAAGGTCTGATTTTTTGCAGGCTGAAAACAGCCTAGTGTTGTTCTATAGGTCAAATTGCAGGCTTGATTTTAGCCGCAGATTGCAAGCGTCCGAGACAGTTGATAGATTTGTGCCGCAGCCCCAAGCGCAGTGGAGCTCTGCTGGGGAGCAACTCCATGAGGAATAAGGTTGTAATGCGAGAAGCATATTGATAATGGGGACTGTCAATGCCGACGGTCCCCATTGTTGTCGAGTCGACACATCCATGTCGCAGCCTGCAAAATGACCTATAGGTCTGGATTTGTTGGCGAGAAGAAGAAAAAGGGGTGTGAAAGAAGAGAAAAGTGAGGCGCTGACATAAATTGACACAGAGGGGGTGTATATTTGTGGTAGAGTAAAAAGCAAAAACCTAAAAACAAGAGCGACATGAAAAGCAAAAGAACAAAGAAGATGAGCGAGGAGGAGATGCAGAAGCAGGAGGCACTCGCAAAGATGAAGGAGTACAGACCACCATACGGGGAGAACATGATCCGCATAGTAGGAGCTGGGGCGATAGACATAGAGACACTGATGGGCATGGCAGAGGAAATAATCCACGAGGACGAGGTGAAGGAGGAAGAGAAGAAGAGGACGGGGAGGGGGAGACGGAAAAAGGACGAGGCGCAAGAGGAGGTCGCGACAAGGAAAGTAATCAAGATAGAGAGGGAGGGAGAAGACAAGAGGTATAACGAAGCGAAAGAGGAGTGGCAGCTGACAGTGCTTGAAGGCAAGTCGGCAGTCGGGGTAGACGTCATCACGGGGAAGGCGGAGAGCGAGATCATGATAAGAGTGCCGTGGCTGACGTCGATAGGGGACATAGACTTGGCGTACGCATACCTGCAGGCGGCGAAGAGGATAGCGCCGTGGTGCAACATATTCATGGACGAGGTAGACGACAAGGCGTTTGAGGTGAGGGAGGAGAACAAGATAGCGCTGATGACGAGACATTTCATGAACATGAAGAGCCTCGTGGAGCGGAGCCGTGACGGGTTCATGATAGCAGTAGTCGGGTTCAAGAGGGACATGATGATAGGCGAGGAGAAGTGGAAGGTGTCTCAGGACGAAGAGATGGAGGCAATAGTCCTGATGGATCAGTTCGCAAAGATACAGTGGGAATACAAGGACTATGCGACAGCGAGTCACATAGATGTGAAGGCAAAGGACGGCGAGGAGTATACAGCGAGAGTAGTGTCGAACAGCATGGACACATTCTTCGGAGTGTGTCAGCACGTCGTGATGATGAGAGGAGGGAACGAGGTGAAAGACGTGCCCATCGAGGTGTTCGAGAAGGCAGTAGAGGGATGTAAATATTACAGGAGGGTGGACTGCGTGCAGTTCGTCATGAAGAAGATGCCGGAGGCGGAATGGAACGAGCTATTCGAGAAGGTAGAGGGTAAGGTGATCAGGAGACCGAAGACGTATCTGCTGCGGTGGAATCCGGGCATCAGCAGTTTCAAGATAGAGACGTACAAGATGTTGACGAAGAAGTATCCCGAGGGATTCAAGATGAACTGGAGCGTGTATGAGTGGGAGGAGGCGAAGGAGGGAGACAGGTATTACATGTTGAGGACAGGAGACGACAAGGCCGGGATAGTCTGGGCAGGTGAGTTCCTGAGCGACCCGTATGAAGGGGAGGACTGGGCAGGCAAGGGGCAGCCACGGCACTACATGGACATAGGGTGCTGGAGATGCGTCGATGCTAAGGTAGTCCCGCCGGTAGATCTTGAGAAGCTGGAGAAGGAGATCCCGAGCATAGACTGGAGGACAGGACATTCGGGACAGCTGATGACAGAGGAAGAGGCGGAGAAGATGGAGAAGCTATGGAAGGGGAAGGGGAAGGGGGAGAAGGGGAAGGGAGAGAAGAAGAAATGAGAGAAGGGGAAGAAGGAGGAAGAGAAGGGGAGCGAGAGGGCTGAGAGTGTGAAGAAATAGGGGGAAAAGTCGTAAATTGCGGGCGGAAAACGGGATAAAAACAGGAACGAGACAAGCAAGATGAAAATAAACTACAAGGCGGTGGCGGTCGTCGGGGTGCTCGCGGTGATAGGCGGGGTACTGTTTCATTTCAATGACGCGATAGAGCAGCGGCAGGTGGACCAGAGTTTAGATTTCGCCATAAAAGTCGTGAATAAAGTAGACAGCGCGAACTGCGTAAAGATAGACGCAGATAATAACGTGGTAGTGACAGTAGAATCTGACGAATTGTATGCTCACATAAAACGAGGGATTGACGAGACAAGCAGTCAGTTTGTGCTTGGCAACATGCACACATGCTATAAGTCGATGTTGAACACATTTGAGACAGGAAAGGACTACATAGGGGGAATGGAAGACATGTCGATGTGGACACTGGTCTCTAAGTCGAGCCATCCGAATCTAGTAATTCGGTATGCCAATAAAGGAGGCGAATCGATAGACCTCGCAATGAGCAGGGAGGAGATAAGGGAAGCAGTAAAGGAGAAGACGTACAAGTATCAGAGGGAGTATCTGAAAAACGTGATAGAAGAGGATAAAGAAGTCTGGAAAGAGATAGAGGATGGCGTCATAGTCAACATAGAGAGCATAGAGATGAAGGGGGAGAAGGTAGAGATGAAGTACAGACTCAAGAGGGAGATAGTAGATAGGAAGGGGACACCAGCGCCATATATGGAGGTGCACAAGATGGTGATGAACGTCAAGAGTTATGACATGGAGGGCCTCGTGGCGGCGATATACAATGCGGGTATGACGCTAGTCGTCGAGGGTGAGGCGCCGACGAGGAAGCTGAAGTCGGTCGAGATAGACAAGAAGGGGCTGAAGAAGCTGTATGAGAACAGGCGTGCGGCGCAGAATTGAGGATATAATCTACGAGACATAGGGGGGAAAAGGAAGCGTCCTCCACCGGGAAGGTGGGGTCGCTAAATTAAGACTAATCGCTAGAATCAAACCATTATTCAATTAAGACGGGGGAATGAGCAATGCGCAACTAGCAATTAGCAATGTGCAATTAGGAATTGGGAGGGAGTAATGAGAGAGAGGGGGAGAAGGGATATACATTGGAGAGAGAAGAGGGAAGAAGCGAATGTCATTTTTGTTATCTTTGCGGAGGACAAATGAGAAGGAAAAGGCATGAGCGAGTTCATAGATTACGGGAACTATGATTTCCAGAGCGTTAGGGACAGCGACTTCGTAGACAAGTCGGGGTTGATAGAGTTCACAAATGAGCGTATAGGCAAGGAAAGGAAGTTCATATGCATATCGAGGCCGCGGAGATTCGGAAAGTCCGTGGCGGCGAAGATGCTGTATGCGTATTACGACAGGTCGAGCGACTCGCGGGAGTTGTTCAGGGGGCTGGAGGCGGAGAAGGCGAAGGACTATGAGACACACCTCAACAAATATCCGACGATATATATAGACTGGAACAGGTTTGCAAATATAAAAAGCAAGGTTGCCCTCAAGGAGGCGCAGAAATGGATAGTGTCTGACTTGAAGAAGTCGTATCCGATGCTGGAGGAGAAGGCGTCGCTGACTAGGGCGTTATCTGAGATAAATGACAAGACTGGCGACCGGTTCATCATGATAATCGACGAGTGGGACAGGCTCGTGAGGGAGGTAGATATAAAAGTACAGACGGAGTACGTAGATTTTTTGCGGTCGATGTTCAAGTCGAATGCGGCGAACAAGATATTCCTGTTGGTGTATATGACGGGAATACTACCTATTATCAAAACGGAGACACAGTCGGCGCTGAATAATTTTGAGGAGTTTAGTGTGGTGGACCCTGGAGTGACGGCTAAGTACTATGGATTCACGAGGGGTGAAGTCGAGGAGCTCTGCAAGGAGCATAATATGGACATAGAGTTGATGCGTCATGCGTACGACGGCTATATCATAGGGAACGAGCGGTCTATGTTCAATCCGAACTCGGTTATGATGTCAATCTCGAAGAGGAACTACAATAGTTTCTGGACCCGGACTGCGTCGTTCACTACGATAGAGCAATATATCAAGATAGATGCAGACCGTGTCAGGGAGAAGATAATCAGCATGTTGAATGGGGAATCGGTGTTGGTGAAAGTGTCGAGCTTCCGCAATGACATGAAGAATGTCGAGAACAGCGACGATGTGCTGACGCTGTTGGTGCACTTAGGATATCTGTCTTACGACCCGGAGACGCAGAACGTTAGGATACCGGACTCGGAGGTCGCGGAGGAGTTTGAGAATGCGATAGGCAGTGCAGGCTGGGGCGAGGTGTCTCAGGCGATAAAGGACTCTCGTGACTTGCTGGACAAGACGATAAAAAGGGACGTACGTTATGTGTCGAAGGCGTTTGACACATATAGGTTTCAAGCATCGTCTATCTTGGAGTACAATGACGAGAACTCGATGGCGTGTGCAATAAGGTTGGCGTACTATGCGGCGATATCGTTCTATAAGATAATCAGGGAGATGCCGGCTGGGAAGGGATTTGCGGACATGGTGTTCGTACCGCTACGGAATTCGACGAGGCCGGCGATAGTTGTAGAGCTGAAGTATGATAAGACAGCAAAAGCGGCCATAGATCAAATCAAGGAGAAGAACTATCCGGAGTGTCTGAAGGGCGTCTCGAACAAGATATTGCTCGTCGGAATAAACTATGACAAGGCGAAGGGGGAGCATCAGGTGGTGATAGAGGAGGCGTGAAAGGCTTCGGGCGTTAGCAAGTAGAGGAGACAGGGGAAAGAGGTGGGGAATCAGCTATTTTTGCGTAATGGTAGAGAGGTAGAATGGAGATAGGGGAATTTTTTGTAATTTTGGTGGTTTATTTGACAAGAAGTGCACTGACATGAAAGTACCATTTTCACCTCCATATATCGACCAGTCGGTCGTAGACGAAGTAACGGACTCGTTGAAGTCGGGATGGATAACGACCGGTCCGAAGGTCAAGGCTCTTGAGGGCGAGATAGAGAAGCTATCGGGAGCTCGGAGGGTCTTGTGTGTCAACTCGTGGACGAGCGGAGCGATAATGATGCTGCGCCACATAGGCGTCGGCGAGGGAGACGAGGTGATAGTCCCTGCGTACACATATTGTGCGACGGCGCTTGCGGTGCTGTGGGCGGGAGCTAAGCCCGTGATGGTAGATGCGGGCGAGGACTTCAACATATCGGTAGAGGCGATAAAGAAGGCCATCACACCGAGGACGAAGGTCATTATGCCGGTAGATATAGCGGGATTCCCGTGTGACTATGAGGCGATCATGAAGCT
The DNA here is from genome assembly GCA_017417385.1 of Bacteroidales bacterium. Classification (GTDB taxonomy): domain Bacteria; phylum Bacteroidota; class Bacteroidia; order Bacteroidales; family Marinilabiliaceae; genus W3P20-009. Next base: position 55,148 of record JAFPZF010000093.1, on the reverse strand, counting down.
GGTCTCGAGCGAGGAGGTCAGGCGTCAGTTTAGTCCGAGCAGTGATTTCCAGAGGAAGATAGGGAGGATAATAGTCGTCAGCGACTCGGCACATTCCGTCGGGGCGAAGTATCACGGGAAGAGGGCAGGCTCTCAGACCGACGTGGCGGTGTTCTCGCTGCATGCCGTGAAGAACATCACGACGGCAGAGGGCGGAGCGATATGCCTCAACTTGCCGGAGCCGTTTGACAATGACGAGACGTACAGCCAGTTGAGACTGCTGTCTCTGAACTGCCAGACGAAGGATGCGTTCACGAAGAGCAAGGCAGGCGGATGGCGTTATGACATAGTCGGCCAGGGCATGAAGACCAACATGGCGGACGTCAATGCGGCGATAGGGCTGGCACAGATACGGCAGTATGACAAGCTACTCGGGGAGCGTCGCAGGGTGTTCGAGGGGTATTCCAGCATCTTGTCCAAGTATGACTGGGCAATAATCCCGCCGACGACGAGGGGAGACATCGAGACCTCTTATCACGTATATGCGTTGAGGCTCAGGGGCATCAGTGAGGAGCAGAGGGACGAGATAATAACCGAGGTCGCGAAGAGCGAGGTGGCGGTGAACGTCCATTTCATCCCGATGCCAATGCTGACACTCTTCAAGGGAATGGGGTATAAGATAGAGGACTATCCGCAGTCGTACGAGAACTATTCGCACGAGATCTCGTTGCCGTGCTATCCGCAGTTGACGGACGAGATGGTACGATACGTGGCGGAGACAGTAGTAAAAGCGTACGAGAAAGTATATGGTAATCGGTAAGGATATAGTCAGTCGATACTTCACGAACCTGACATTGCCGTTCTGGGGTGTCTTGCTGCTAGACTTGGCGTCAGTCGTCATCTCCTATTTGTCAGTCCTGCTGCTATTCAGCGACGTCGACAGCCTCTTGTTGTCGGTAGCGTTGTTTCTCGTGCCCTATCTTGGGGCGTTCCTTATATTCAAGACATACAAAGGGATATTCAGATATGCGTCTTTCGTAGATCTGTCGAGAGTCGGCAAGGCGATGGTCGTCGGTACGGCAGTCGCGTGCCTGATGTCGGTAGGCCTCGGGAAGGTCGAGACGACAGTCAGTGTGCCGTCGGTCATCGAGGTCGTAGCGGCGTCGGTCCTTGCGACGTTGATGCTGTGGACGCTGCGGATGCTGGTGAAGACACTTTATGACGCGTCGTTCGTCGGTCAGGGAGCGAAGTCAGTGTACATATATGGAGTGAAGAGTGGGGGCGTCGGGATAGCGAAGCACATCCGGAGCGAGAAGCCTCTGCGATTCGTCTTGAAGGGCTTCATCTCGGACGACGGGAAGACCGACAACCACATCTTGATGGGTGTGAAGGTGTTCAAGCTCGACAGTGACCTCGTCGAGCACATGAAAGACGCCGCCATCGAGGCCGTCATCGTATCGCCGTTGAGACTGGAGGAGTTCAGGCGCAACACAGTATTCCAGGACCAGTTGATCAAGGCAGGCATCAAGATCTACATGACCCAGGAGGAGAAGGAGTGGGGTGACGACGACGAGAAGGAGCACAGCTATTCCGACCTGAAGGAGATCAGCATAGAGGACCTGTTGCCGAGGGAGGAGATACAGGTCGACATGGAGTCGGTCGCACAGCAGTTGACCGGTCAGTGCATACTGGTCACCGGTTCGGCTGGGAGCATCGGCAGCGAGATGGTGAGACAGATAGCGGCATACGGTCCGAGGGAGCTACTCCTGATAGACCAGGCGGAGACGCCGCAGCACGACCTGCTATTGATGATGAGGAAAGAGTTCCCGGAGATCAAGGCGCGGATAATCGTCGCGAGCATCTGCGAGAAGGAGCACATGGAGGCGATATTCTCTCAGTGCAGGCCATCGTACGTCCTACATGCGGCGGCGTATAAGCATGTCCCGATGATGGAGGACAATCCGAGCGAGAGCGTACTTAACAACGTCGTCGGGACACAGATCATAGCAGACTTGTCGGTCAAGTATGGAGTCAAGAAGTTCGTCATGATCTCGACAGACAAGGCGGTGAACCCGACGAACGTCATGGGCTGCTCGAAGCGCATCTGCGAGATATACGTGCAGTCGCTCAATGCGCGCACCGAGTGCCAGTTCGTCACGACGAGGTTCGGCAACGTCCTCGGGTCGAGCGGGTCCGTGATACCACTATTCAAGGAGCAGATACGGAAGGGAGGTCCGATCACCGTGACCGACCCGAGGATCATACGATACTTCATGCTAATCCCGGAGGCGTGCAAGCTCGTGCTTGAGGCTGGGGCGAAGGGCAACGGTGGCGAGATCTTCGCCTTTGACATGGGACAGCCAGTGAAGATAGCCGACCTTGCGAAGAGGATGATATTGCTGAGCGGGGCTAAGGACATAGAGATAAAGTACACGGGGCTGAGGCCAGGGGAGAAGCTCTACGAGGAGGTCCTCAACGAGGCGGAGACCACGAAGCCGTCGTTCCACGAGAAGATCAGGATAGCGACAGTCCGACAGTATGACTATGATGACGTCTGCAGGGACATAGCGGAGCTAGTCGAGATCAGCAAGAAGTATGACGACATGGAGACCGTCAGGAAGATGAAGCAGATAGTCCCGGAGTACAAGAGCAACAACTCCATATACAGCGTACTAGACAAGGAGACGTGTGATGGGCATTAGCGTAGTCATCAACACATATAATGCGGAGCGACATCTGCGGGAGTGTCTTGAGGCCGTACGTGGTTTCGACGAGGTTGTCGTCTGCGACATGGAGAGTACGGACGGGACGCTGGAGATAGCGAGGGAGTATGGTTGCAAGATAGTGACATTTCCAAAGGGGAACCACAAGAGTGCTGAGCCGGCGCGGACGTTTGCGATACAGTCGGCGTCGGAGGAGTGGGTTCTCGTCGTAGATTCCGACGAGATAGTGACGGACGGACTTCGGGAGTACCTATATAAGCATATAGACAAGGAGGGCGCTGCGGACGGGCTGTACATAGTACGGCTGAACAAAGTGTTCGGGGCGTATGCCAAAGACTGGGCGCACGACTACCAGTTGAGATTTTTCAGGCGGGAGAACACGACGTGGCCTCCGTACGTTCATACCTTTCCGATAGTCGAGGGGAGAGTCGAGAAGGCGCCTACGGACATCAAGCTGCTGCATCTGGCTGATGCGACGCTGGAGGAGTGGGTCCTAAAGATGAACGAGTATACGAGTGGGGAAGTCGAGAAGAAGTCGGAGAAGGGGTATGGTCTGATAGCGTTGTACGTCAGGCCGAGGTGGCGATTTTTCAAGAACTTTGTCCTTGGGGGCGGCTTCAGGAACGGGAAGCGAGGGCTGTTGCAGGCCATGCAGTGGGCTATGTATCAGCAGGTACTCGTAATGAAGATAATAGAGGCGCGGCTGCGCAAGGGTGAAAAGTAAAAGATATGTTGCAGGGGCGGAAGATATACCATATAGTCTCGAACTCCGTATGGGGAGGGGGCGAGCAGTTCGTCTATGACCTCAGTCAGCGTCAGCTGAAGGAGGGGATAGAGATAGAGATATTCTGTAAGCCGATAGAGAAGATCGAGAGGAAGTTCTCGGACCTCGGAGTCAAGGTGCACACGCTACATCTGGGCGGTGCAGTTGACCTGTGGAGTGCCTGGCGGATGAAGCAGATAGTGGCAGGGTCGGGCGAGTGCTATATCCACGCTCACAATTTCAAGGATGCGTTCACGGCGGCGTATGCACGGCGGATGATGGGGAAGGCAGGCGAGAAGGTCCACGTCGTCATGTGCAGGCACCTGACGCGGCCGGCGAAGCGGACATTCCCCTATCCATGGCTATACTCCCATATCGATGCGCTATGCTTCGACTCGGAGCTGGCGAGGGAGACATTCCTCTCGACGAAGCCAGAGATAGACACAGGGAAGCTGATGGTCGTACACACGAGCATAGTCGTCCCGGAGAGGATAGAGGCCGTCTCGCTCAGGGAGCGGTATAGCATAGCCGAGGGGACGCCGATAGCCATGTTCCACGGGAGACTGGACCCCGAGAAGGGACTCGACGTCCTCGTCTCGGCGGCCGCACTGCTCGGGGACATAGACTTCAGGCTCATCATAGTCGGGAGCGGGAGCGAGCAGTACACAAGGCACCTGCAGGGACTCATAGCCGAGAAGGGCATTGGGGAGAAAGTCATAATGGCAGGCTTTCAGCATCCCGTCCTGCCGTTCATAGCGAAGGCCGACATAGGGATCTTGCCGTCGACAGTCAGGGAGGGTTGTCCGCTGTCTCCGATGGAGTACATGTCTCAGGCGATACCCGTCGTCGCCACCGACAATGGCGGGCAGAAGGAGTATATAGAGAGCGGCGTCAACGGACTGCTGGTCACACCGGGAGACGTCGAGTCGCTAGCGGCAGCCTTGAGGCGTCTGCTGACCGATGGCGAGGAGCGGAGAGAGATGGGGCGGAAGGCACAGGCAGACTTTATGGCCGAGTTGAACTACGATAAATTCTACGAAAACATCTCTGCGATATATGGCATGGATCGAAGCAAATAGCTGGGTGAGGGCAGTCTTGGTAGCGCTGACCTTGTGGGCAGTCGGCTACACCATCTACAGATTGTTCAACAAAGGGATAGCGCCGAATGCGAAGCTGCAGCAGTTCTCGCGGTATGGAGTCGCGTCGATACTGTCGTCGGTGCCCATCGGAGTGTGCAATATAGACCCGATACAGCTGCCGGTAGCCGTGATAGGTATCGTCTCGCTGCTATGGATGGTGACATATCCGCTGACGTTCCACCTAACGAATCGCAAGAGCAGTCCGGACTATGACCATCAGATGGACGTAGCATTCGGCATATACACATTTGGCTATCTCACAGGACTATACATCCTCTTGCCGAGGCTGAGTGTCGTCTGGGCGATAGTCGTCGCGGTGCTCGTCATAGTCGCGATGGTCCAGTGGATATACTACTTCACGTGCAGCAACTGCCTCGATGCGAGCGGCATGAAGATGTTGCAGGAGACACATTACAACGAGATAATAGAGTTTCTGAAGTCCTATTCGCCGGTGGCCGTCGTGATGATCTTCATACTGTCGGTAGGCGGAGTCGGGGCGTTAGTGTGGGTGGCGTCGTCGGAGATAGAAATGACGGTGATGTTTACATGGTGGGGGCTGCTGATAACGGCGGCGGTGACACTCTTCATCCTCGTCTATGTGTTCAAGAAGCACCATGGAGTGTTCATGAGGACGGGGATATGCGAGCTCTACAGTCAGGTCAAGGAGTACGTCGAGAACAACAACAAGTACGTCAGCAACATGGAGCAGAGGATAGCGAAGCTCGCTGTCCGTCGTCGGGCAGAAGTCGAGACACCGCACACCATACTGCTCGTAATAGGGGAGTCGGCGTCGAGAGATTTCATGAGTGCGTATCACTCGGACCTTGTGGAAGATACTACGCCGTGGCTCAGGGCGATGGCGGCAGACAGGGAGCATTGCGTATTGTTCCCCAACGCCTACAGTTGCGACATACAGACCGTGCCAGTCCTGGAGAAGGCGTTGACCGAATACAACCAGTATGACGGTGGGCAGTTCTACACCTCGTGCTCGATAGTCGATATAGCGCACAAGCTCGGGTACAGAGTCCACTGGTACAGCAACCAGGGGCACCTCGGGGCAGCGGACACGCCGATAACCCTTGTCGCAGAGACGAGTGAGGTCGCGAAGTGGACCAAGCAGGAGCTCGGGAAGGCGCAGTATGACGAGACGCTGATCGACTTCCTCGACGAGGTGGACCCGACGAAGAACAACCTCGTCGTCCTGCACCTGAAGGGGAGCCACTTCAACTATGAGAACCGATTCAAGGAGACGACGAGGCAGTGGGGTGAGCCGGGGAGCCATGAGCAGATCGTCAACTACAAGAACACATTGTATTACACCGACCAGTATCTGCTGAAGCCTGCATACGAGTATGCCAAGAAGAAGCTGAACCTACAGGCGATGGTGTATTTCAGCGATCATGCGGACGTCCCAGACAGGCATCGGCAGCCGAACTTCGGGAACTTCAGGGACACGCACATACCGCTGATGATATGGATGAGCGACAAGTACAAGGCGGCGTGCCCCGAGGTTTTCAGAGCGATAGAGAAGAACCGGGAGCGGTATTGGACCAACGACCTCGCATACGAGCTCGTCTGCGGAGTCCTCGACATAGAGAGCGAGAACTACAAGGAGGAGAACTCAATAGCGTCTGAGAAGTACAAGTATGACAAGGGCGACCTGACGGCGATGAGCGGACGGATAAAGATAGCCGACGACCCAGGCGAGAGAGGATGGTAGATGCTTCCCCTCGGAACGAGGCAAGAGGGGGGGAGGGGGAAGAAGAAAAAGGAAAAGGAAAAGAAGGGGGAGGAGAACGGGAGTGGTAGAGAGAGCAGACAGGTCAGCAATAGAAGAAGTACACGAACGAAAGGCAACAAGAAGATGAGAAACAGAGTAGAAGAGATCAGGAGGATACTCAGCGAGCGCGTCATGCTGCTTGACGGAGCGATGGGGAGCATGATACAGAGATATGGGCTGAAGGAGGAGGACTTTAGGGGAGAGCTATTTGCCGACCATGATAAGCCGTTGAAGGGCGACAATGACGTGCTGGTGCTGACACGGCCGGACGTCATAGGGGACATACACAGACAATATCTAGAGGCGGGGGCCGACATCATAGAGACATGCTCGTTCAACTCGACGCGAGTATCGCAGGCCGACTATGGCATGGGGGAGCACGTCTATGATTTCAATGTCGGAGCGGCGAAGGTCGCAAAGGCGATGGCCGAGAAGTATACGACTGCGGAGTGGCCGAGATTCGTAGCCGGGTCGATAGGACCGACGGGAAAGACAGCGTCACTCTCGCCAGACGTCAACGACCCCGGAAAGAGAGAGATAACATTTGACGAGCTCAAGGAAGCGTATGGCGAGCAGGTCAGGGGTCTGCTCGACGGGGGCGTCGACATACTGCTCGTCGAGACAGTTTTTGACGGGCTCAACGCTAAGGCGGCACTAACCGCTATAGAGGAGGAGCTTGCGAGGAGAGGAGAGGAGCGGTTCCCCGTGATGGTCTCGGCGACCATAGCCGACAAGAGCGGGCGAATACTAAGTGGCCAGACCGTCGAGGCCTTCCTTAACAGCGTCTCGCACGTCGAGCTGCTGACCTTCGGACTCAACTGCTCGTTCGGAGCACGGGAGATGAAGCCGTACCTGACCGAGATAGGCGGGAAGTCGCAGTTCCTCGTGTCAGCGTACCCCAATGCAGGGCTGCCGAATGCCGAGGGACAGTATGACGAGACGCCGGAGATAATGGCCGATAACGTCGATAGCCTGCTGAAGGAGGGTGTCGTCAACATCATCGGAGGATGTTGCGGAACGACGCCGGCTCATATAGCTGCGATGAGGGAGCGGATAGACAGGGCGATGCTCCACAAGCCTGCGGAGGCGAGACACACCATGAACCTCAGTGGACTCGACAGCCTCACGATAGACAATCCCGCAAGTGGTGAGGGACACCGATTCTACAAAGTCGGTGAGAGAGCCAACGTCGCTGGTAGCAGGAAGTTCCTGCGGCTCATAAGCGAGAAGAAGTATGACGAGGCGCTCTCGATAGCGAGGGCGGAGGCCGAGGCAGGTGCGGACGTCATCGACGTCAACATGGACGACGGGATGCTCGATGCCGTCGAGGAGATGAAGACCTTCTTGAACCTCCTGCAGTCGGAGCCAGACGTCGCGCGACTGCCGGTCATGATAGACTCGTCGAAGTGGGAAGTCATCGAGGCGGGTCTCAAGTGCGTGCAGGGCAAGGCGATAGTGAACTCCATAAGCCTCAAGAAAGGCGAGGAGGAGTTCCTCAGGGAGGCGGCGTACATCAAGAGCATGGGAGCGGCGACAGTCGTGATGGCCTTTGACGAGGAGGGTCAGGCGACGACCTTCGAGAGGCGGACGGCAGTATGCCAGAGGGCGTATAAGCTGTTGACAGAGAAGATAGGCTTCGAGCCGGCGGATATCATATTCGATCCCAACGTCCTGGCGATAGCAACGGGAATGGCGGAGCACAACGACTATGCGGTCGATTTCATCAAGACCGTCAGGTGGATCAAAAAGAACCTGCCGTATGCCAAGGTTAGTGGCGGAATAAGCAACCTGTCGTTCTCGTTCAGGGGCAACACGCACGTCAGGGAGGCCATACACTCAGTCTTCCTCCACTATGCAATAGCCGAGGGTATGGACATGGGAATCGTCAATCCGCAGGCGATGATAGCATACGAAGACATCGAGCCGGAGCTGATAGAGCCGTTGGAGGACCTCGTCTTGAACAGGCGGGAGGATGCGACGGACAGGATGATAGACCTTGCCGAGAAGTATAAGACAGTCAAGACCACGGCGAAGGCGACAGAGGCAGACAACTGGAGACAAGGGAGCGTCGAGGAGAGACTCATGACGGCGCTCGTCAAGGGGACGACAGACTATCTCGAGGGCGACATAGCGGAGGCGCGGGGCAAGTATCCGCGGGCGATAGACATCATAGAGAAGCCGCTCATGGACGGCATGAACAAAGTCGGGGAGCTCTTTGGTGCCGGGGCGATGTTCCTCCCGCAGGTCGTCAAGACGGCGAGAGTCATGAAGCGTGCGGTCGAGATACTCCAGCCAGCCATCGAGGAGGAGAAGGCGGCAGCCGGTCAGGCGGTGACCTCGGCGGGGAAAGTCATAATGGCGACAGTCAAGGGAGACGTGCATGACATCGGGAAGAACATAGTCTCGGTAGTCCTGGCGTGCAACAACTTCGACATAGTGGACCTCGGGGTGATGGTCGAAACGGAGAAGATCGTCGATGCCGTCGTCGAGCACAAGGCTGACGCCGTCGGGCTGAGCGGACTGATAACGCCGTCGCTGGACGAGATGATAGCAGTAGTCAGGGCGTTGGAGGCACGGGGCATAACGGTGCCGGTGATGATAGGCGGAGCAACGACGTCGGCAGTGCATACGGCGGTGAAGATAGCGCCGGAGTACAGTGGGACCGTCGTCTATGTGAAGGATGCGAGCAGGAATGCGTACGTCCTAAACGCACTGCTGACGACAAACGGGAAGTTTGCAGAGGAGGTGAAGGCGGAGCAGGCGAAGCTGAGAGAGGAATACTGGCGAGAGAAGGGGGAGGGAGAGAAGGAGGGAGAGAAGGGGGAAGAGAAGGACGTGAAGGGAAAGAAGGAAGAGAAGGGGGAAGAGAAGGGAGAGAGGAAAGAGAAGGGACGAGAGTGGAGGATAGTGAAGCCGAGGAAGATGGGGGTCACGGAGATACGGGAAGTCAGCATAGAGACAGTCGAGCCATATATCAACTGGAAGATGTTCCTGTATGCGTGGAAGATAGTGGCGCCGTTGACCGACGTCGATGAAGTCGAGGACGAGGCGAGTGCTGAGGAGTGGAAGAAGAAGCAGACGGCGGACAAGACAGTCGTCGATGCTGCGGCGAAGCTACTCGTCGAGGGACGGAAGGCGCTGAGGAAGATGTCGGAGGAGAAGGTGACGCGGCTGCATGGAGTCGTCGGGCTCTTTGCGGCAAACCATACAGGAGAGGACAGAGTCTCGATATACAAAGACGAGAAGAGGGAGGAAGAGATAGCGACGATGGCCTTCGGGCGTCAGCAGAGTGGCGAGAAGCTGTCGCTTGCGGACTACATAGCTGAGAAGCCGACAGGGGACTACATAGGCATGTTTGCAGCGACGTCGGGCGACGGGCTGAAGGAGGTGACCGACAGGCTGCGCGGTGAGGGTGACGACTACACGGCGATCATGTACTCGTTTCTTGCAGACAGGCTTGTAGAGGCACTGTCGGAGTGGATGCATTGGAAGGTCAGGACCGAGATATGGGGATATGACGAGTGGGAGGTTGCGGACGCGAAGAAGATGAGGAGTGGTGACTTCAAGGGCATAAGGCCGGCGATAGGGTATCCGATAGCGCCGGACCATGGGCTCAAGACAAAGCTATTCGACGCTATGCAGGTGAGCGAGAGGATCCCGATGACGTTGACGGAGAGCCTGATGATGGTGCCGTTGTCGTCGGTGTGCGGGTTGTATGTGGCGCAGGAGTGGGCGAAGTATTTCAACGTGCAATAGGCAATTCTAGAACTTCCCTATAAAATAGAGAAACACCTTGCAGGTCTGGAGAGGAGCTGCAAGGTGTTTTCTTTATTGCGAGAGACTTGAGGATGATTCTGACGAACTTTGGCATGATGATGTATGTTTAAGTTAGTTTCTACGGGAATAACGGCAGAGGAGAAGAAATATTGCGTGGAAGGGGAGGAAATGAGTTGCTGAAGAGGGAAAATAGTGAGAATTTGACAGAGAAAAGAGGGAAAAATAGTCAGGTCGAGGAGGGTGAGGTGAGAGTGACGGATTTTAACGAATGAGGGCAGTAGAATAATGATTTCATATTGTTTAGGAGGGTGTAGGCAGTCAGTTGAAAGCAAAGGGTAAAAAATAGTAAGAATGAGGGGTGGAAAATATAGTCAAGGTTAGGAAAAATAAGGGAAATAAGGTGGAAAAAAGCATCAAAAAAGTGGGTAAAATATTTGCAGATAATGGGAAAGGTTATAACTTTGCAATCAATAGATGTTTCGGAAGCCGAGATGGTGGAAGAGTCTGTTTCGACGGGAAACGGATAAGTTGATTGTGATTTTCTCAATACCACGGGATTGTCCCAGCAGAGTTGCAAGACTTTGCTGGGATTATCTTTTTATATAGGGTGGTGAATGAGGGGAGAGAGAAGAGAGAGAAGAGGAGGACGTAATACAAACAAAAAAATAGGGCAAGTATTGATTTTCAATTCATATTTATTAACTTAGCGTGAGACAAGGGAACTAAAATCATTGCCTATGTTAAACTATGTTAATAGGGGGGGGTAATACTCCCTACTGACTTTGCTAGAAGCATTGTCTGGAAGTGTGGCGACACGTTTGACAGCCACGAATTCATTGAGAAAGTCGCCAAAGAGCGTCCAGCACTCTATCTTATGGCGCTAAGCCACTTCAACATCGTCCTAGCCGTAGAGATTGAGGACTATTCGGTCCGGAACCACTGCACAGTATGGGAAGCCGTCAGAGGGCATTACGAGGAGACGAAGAAGGCGGATCCTACCGAAGCAAGTGTCGAGGCGGGAGCGATAACACTTCTTCATCGGGAGTTCTCGTGCCTACTGGCGGGTAACACGTCGTTGTTCGGGATTGAGAAGGCGAGTGACGACCATGTGTCGGAGACAGTTTACGGAAACATGAGACCTAACAAGGAATGGAGGAAGCTATGAAGAGTATGATTAGAACGCTGTGCTTCCTTGTGGTGGTTGTCGTCTCTTGGACGCTCACGAGCGCACAGACCAGACCTCTTACCAATCTTGGCAAGAAATTCGAAGTCGTAGACCTCGGCCTCTCAGTCAATTGGGCGACATTTAACTTGGGGGCGACGAAGATAGAGGACAGAGGGAGCCATTACGCTTGGGGCGAGACTAAACCGAAGAAGATATACGATTGGTCAACGTACAAGTTGGGGGCAGGTGTTGACATGTTCGATGAATTCCAAGGTCTAACCAAGTACGTCATGGACTCAGTGGTAGCCAAGTATTCGACTTATGAGTTTTCCTTAGATGTAGCTTCGAAGTATGGCTACAAGGGCTACTACGACAACAAGACAGTCCTTGAGGCTAAGGACGACGCTGCGACAGTCGCCCTCGGAGGTAAGTTCCGCATGCCAACTTGTAAAGAATGGCAGGAGCTAAAAGATAGTTGTAAATGGGAATGGGTTACTATAAAGAGTGTTGGCGTATCAGGTTATAAAGTAACTTCTGAGAAGAAGGGTTACGAGGATAAGTGGATATTTCTACCTGCAGCAGGATGGCACATGGGGGGAAAGTTGATACGTGAGAACCTAATTGATCGCGCTCTTGGTTGTTACTGGAGTGCTTCGTTAGGTGGCGAGAGAATCATTGATTGCAGCTGGATTGAGAAATATCATTATGAGGAAAATCGTTATCTTTCCAGTGATGAAGTTGATCGAAAAATTATGGAAGAATTGGCGTCTAAGGCGAAGAAAGAGGTCAAAAACGTTAACGAAGCTCAGAGTTTCAACTTCTACTATAGAGGCGGAACATGGAATGATGGCGAAGAACGTCGCTATGGACTTTCTGTACGTCCCGTAGCGGACAAATAACGAAGATACTGAGAATATAGAAGCGTCTTCAGCCAGCGAGGGTGGAGGACGCTTTTTCTTTATATAGTTGACAGAATGTGGGACGTGGAAAAGACTCGTCGGGGTGAAATTTTGTGCGTAAAACAGCGGAAAGTGGTTTTTTAGAGCAGTTTCCGCAGGTTTACGCACGAAAATGGGGGAGAGAGCAGGTCGGGGAGGAGTATCGTAGAGGGGAATTGCAGAGAGGGGAATGACGGGGAGAGAAGGGGGAGAAGGGGGAGAAGGGTATACCAGGTCTAATACAGGTCTAACCCAATTAGCAATTAGCAATGTGCAATGGATCGGAGGGGGCGGAGTCGTCGGAGGGGAAGAAAGGGTTGTCGGAAGGGTCGGAAGGGTCGGAGGTATCGGAGTCGTCAGAATCGTCAGAATCGTCAGAGTCGTCGGGGAAGCGGAGAGAAGTATTTGATTACAACATAAATATGTTACCTTCGTATGTTGAGCGCGAAGAGGATGCGAGGGGCGAAAACAAAGAAAAAGTTGAAAAAGATGGAAGAAAGTTGAAGTTCTGCCGCAAAATGGCGTAGGGCGGGGTTTATATTTGCGGCATAAATCAATAAAAAGCAGTAGACATGGAAAAGCAATATAAATACGTATGGCTGATAAAGGCCTTACTGGGGAGGTGGAAAACTTATGAAGAGTTGAAGCGGAAGTGGTATGACGAGAAGGAGGAAGATCTGCCGCCGCGGACGTTCATTCGCTGGAAAGAAGCTATAATGAACACTTTCGGAATACACATAGTCAACGAGGGGTGTCCTCCATACAGATATTACATAGAGAACGAGGAGGATATCAAGAAGAACAGCATAGAGTCTTGGATGCTCAGCACGATAAGTGTCGGGAACACGTTGTCGAGCTGCCAGCGGATAAAGGGCAGGATAGTGATAGAGAGAGTTCCTTCGGGCGAGGAGTATCTGCAGACGGTAATAGAGGCGATGAAGGTGAACAGGGTGCTCAACATGACGTATCATAGTTTCTGGCACGACCACGAGAGCACGTTTGACGTCGAGCCGTACTGCGTGAAGCTGTTCAGGCAGCGGTGGTATATGGTCGGGAAGAGCGCATTGGGGGTAAAGACGTATGCGCTTGACAGGATAGTGAGTCTGCGGACGAAGGAGGGGACGTTCGAGATGGAGGAGGGATGGAGCGCGGAGGATTATTTCAATGGCAGATTTGGGATCATAGTGGATGGGAATGCCGGGATAGAGACTGTGAGGCTGAAGGCGTATGGGAAGCAGGCGGACTATATCCGGACGCTGAAGATACACGAGTCGCAAGAGGAAGAGGAGAAAGGGGAGCAGAATGGAGAGAAATACAGCATATTCAGGTACAGGCTGCGGCCTACGTTTGACCTCTTGCAGGAGATACTGTGGCACAGGGACAGCGTCGAGGTGCTGGAGCCGCAATGGTTCCGGGAGGAGGTGGCAGGGACGATAGATGCGATGAGGAAGAGGTATAGGGGAGAAGAGAAAAAAGGTAAAGAATGTTTGCGAAAGTAAAGAAATGTGTAACTTTGAATATATGAGCAAAGAAATGACAGACAAAGATCTAAAGGAGTTCCAGGAGCTCTTGGACAAATTCTCAGAATACCCCATCGAGGAGTACGAGCCTCCATTTCTTGAACTGTGCCACTATTCGGGGGAACGGTTCGAGGAGATATGCAGTCGCATTCTGGTGTTCTTCTTTCAGCCGAGGAATCGACATGGGTTCAAATACATGTGGTTTCGTGCGCTTCAGATGGCTGTGAATGATAAGGTGAAAGAGAACGAGCAATGGGAGGACTCTGATGTTTACAACATGGAAACGCGGACGGAGGAGAGGACGACGGCGGGAAATAGAATAGACCTTGTTCTCGAGACAGAGAATCAGGTTGTTGTTATTGAGAACAAGATTTGGGCGCCTCTATACAACGATTTGAAAGAATATAGGGTCTACGTAGAGACAACATACAAGAAGATACCGAATCAACGATTCATAGTACTGACAGGCCATAGTCTTAGTGTCGATGAAGAGAAGAAGGCTGAGGATAACAAATATGTCGTCGTATTGTACAAGGAGCTATTTGACAAGGTAGAGAAGATACTTGGCGAGTATGTATCGAAGTGCAACCAGAAGTACTTGGTGCACATGTTGGATTTCATGCAAACAGTAAAAAACAGGGTAAACATTATGGCAAAGACGGAATTGGACAAGTTCTTTGAGGAGAATTATAAGGTCGTGACAGAGTTGGAGAAGCAGATCAAGATTTGGAGAGACAACAGATGGAACGCCCGTAAAGAAGCCTACGAAGTGCTTAGGAGCCGTTTAGGAGAAGGAGGATGGCAGGTTTATGCTGATTGGTGCTTGCTTAGTCAATTCAGAGATAATTATTTGTTCGGGATAGAGGCGTTGTTCGAAGAAGGCAAAGATCCAGATCCGATCGCTGAATTTCACATCAACATTACGATGTGGCAAGATGGGAGAAGATGTTGGGGTAAGTTGGAAGATGCCTTAAGGGAGGATGAGAATGAGGAGCTCAAAGCGGCAAAGAAAATATACCGAGATGGTAAGATTTGGTTCGAGGTATGCACAATTAAGAAAGGGACGATGGACTATGAGTCATACTTTGAGAATTTGAAGAAGGAGATGGAGAAATACTATAAACTGTTAAGGGAAGTAGTGGATAAGATGAAGGAGAAGGGAGACCTTTAAGATAGGATTGAGCGGTTGCTAAGGAGAAAATGAGGATAGTGCACATATCTGATACGCACGGGCGGCACAGAGAGATAGAGGGGCTGCCCGAGGGGGACGTGATTGTGCACAGCGGGGACTTCACGAACATGGGGACCGAGGAGGAGGTGCTGGACTTCTTGAACTGGATGGTCGAACTGCCGCACAGGCATAAGATATTCGTGCCGGGGAATCATGACTTCTGTCTGCTCGATGCAGAGGGAGTGGAGGAACTGCCGGAGGGTCTGCACTTCCTCAGCCACCATGAGGTAGAGATAGAGGGGGTGAAGTTCTTCGGGCTCGGGTATATGCAAGACCCGAGGCGGATCCCGGAAGGGGTGGGAGTCCTGATAACACATGAGCCGCCGGCGGGAGTCCTCTCGACGGAGGAAGGCATCGGGGAGTACGGGAGCGAGGAGATAAGGGAGGCCGTCTGGCGACTGCGACCGAGGGTGCATCTTTTCGGGCACTGCCACTCGGGATATGGGTTGGAGGAGCATAATGGAATCATATTCAGCAATGGGGCGATGACGGGGAGCAGGTGTGAGAAGATAGAGAATGAGGGGCGGGTCATAGAAGTATAAAACCAAATTTCGGAAATTCGATTCTGTGTCGTACCTTTACGGGACGAATCAGGGTCTACAAGGCGTAAGTGTGGAAGATGTTGCCGCAAGGAGATTGCGGTGACGGGAGACGCTGCGCATCAGGAAAAAGAAACAGATATATGGCACAGAAATTCACGCACCTCCACGTGCACAGCCACTACTCGATACTTGACGGCATGAGCAAGGTGCCGGAGATAGTCGACAAGTGCATAAAGAACGGCATGTACTCCGTCGCATTGACGGACCATGGCGTCATGTATGGCATGAAGGAGTTCGCCGACTACGTAGACAAGAAGAACGGGAAGGTCAAGGACGCGATAAAGGAGCAGGAGGCGATACTGAAGGACGAGGCTGCGACGGAGGAGGCCAAGGCTGGTGCGCAGGCGGAGATAGAGAAGCTCAAGGGACAGATATTCAAGCCCATATTCGGAGTCGAGGCGTATTGTGCGAGGAGGAAGCTGACCGACAAGGACAACACCATAAAGGCTGCGGATCCCGAGACAGGTAGGGAGAGTGTCCTGGACATGTCTGGCTACCACCTGATACTCCTGGCTAAGAACAAGACAGGGTATAAGAACCTGTGCAAGATGGTGTCAGTCTCGTGGATAGACGGATTCTACGGGAAGCCGCGAATCGACAAGGAGCTGCTCGAGAAGCATCATGAGGGCGTGATATGCTCGTCGGCGTGCCTCGGTGGAGAGATACCTCAGCTCATCATGGGTCGTAGGACGGAGGAGGCCGAGAAGGTCATACGATGGTTCAAAGGAATATTTGGCGACGACTACTATCTCGAGATACAGCGGCATCCGACGCCCGTCACGCATCCGTCTCACAACGTCATCGAGAGGCAGAATCAGGTGAACCCCATCATACTCGAGTTGGCGGAGAGGTGCGGGGTGAAGGTGATATGCACGAACGACAGCCACTTCCTGGAGAAGGAGCATGCGGAGGCGCACGACAGACTAATATGCCTCTCGACAAACGCCAATGTCAGTGACGAGAAGAGGATGCACTACACGTGGCAGGAGTGGCTGAAGACGCCGGAGGAGATGGCGGAGCTCTTTGCCGACCATCCCGAGACACTCGAGAACACGCAGGAGATAGTAGATAAGATAGAGCCATACAGCATCGGTTCTGGGCCGATAATGCCGAAGTTCGAAATCCCGGCGGAGTTCGGCACCGAGGAGGAGTATAGGAAGAAATACACCGAGGAGGACCTCTTCAACGAGTTCACGAGGGACGAGAACGGCAACGTCGTCCTCAGCGAGGAGAAGGCGCAGGAGAAGATAAAGCGACTCGGTGGCTACGAGAAGCTGTACAGAGTGAAGCTGGAGGCCGACTACCTCGCGAAGATAGCGTGGGAGGGGGCGCACAAGAGATATGGGGAGACGTTGACGGAGGAGCAGACCGAGAGAATCAAGTTCGAGCTGCACATCATGAAGACCATGGGATTCCCGGGATACTTCCTCATCGTCATGGACTACATCAGGGCGGCGAGGGAGGAGCTCGGCGTGTGGGTGGGGCCTGGGCGTGGTTCGGCGGCTGGTTCGGTCGTCGCGTACTGCCTATGGATCACCGATATAGACCCGTTGAAGTATGACCTGCTGTTCGAGAGGTTCCTCAATCCAGACCGTATCTCGCTGCCTGATATTGACGTCGACTTCGACGATGCAGGGCGAGGGAAAGTCCTGGAGTGGGTGACGAAGAAGTACGGCGGTGACCACGTCGCTCACCTCATCACGTTTGGCACCATGGCGGCGAAGAGCTCCATCAAGGATGTCGGTCGAGTGCAGGGAGTACCGCTCGGGACCGTGAACGAGCTCGTCAAGTTCGTCCCGGACAAGTTTCCCGAGACATTTGCAGATCCGAAGACCAAGAAGATACCGAAGGTCACTCTGGCGAACTGCTTCCGGTTGATACCCGAGCTGAAGGAGGCCGTCGAGCATGGCGACGAGAACGTCTCGAGCATGCTACACTATGCCGAGGAGCTGGAGGACACAGTGAGGCAGACGGGCATCCATGCGTGCGGCTTCATCATAGGCGCGGACGACCTGAGCAAGTTTGCGCCGATAGGCACCGTCAAAGATAAGACCACGGGGGAGAACGTGCAGGTGACGCAGTATGACGGACACTTCGTCGAGAGCGTAGGCCTCATCAAGATGGACTTCCTCGGGCTTATCACGCTCTCCATCATGAAGGAGGCAGTCAGGCTCATCAAGAAGGGACATGGGGTAGATGTCGACATATTCAGCGTCCCGATAGACGACCCGGAGGTGTATAAGCTATATGCCGAGGGGCGGACGATGGGAACGTTCCAGTTCGAGAGTGCGGGCATGCAGAAGTACCTTAAGGAGTTGAAGCCGACAGTCTTTGAGGACCTGATAGCGATGAACGCGTTGTACAGGCCGGGACCTATGGACTACATCCCTCAGTTCATTGCGAGGAAGCAGGGGAAGGAGGAGATCACGTATGACATCCCTTGCATGGAGAAGTACCTGAAGGACACGTATGGGGTCACGGTGTATCAGGAGCAGGTGATGCTACTATCGAGACTCTTGGCAGACTTCACGCGAGGCGAGAGTGACCAGCTACGTAAGGCGATGGGAAAGAAGCAGATAGCAGTCTTGAACTCGCTGAAGCCGAAGTTCATCAATGGAGGGGAGAAGAACGGACACAAGGCGGAGACGCTGGAGAAGATATGGGCAGACTGGGAGAAGTTCGCGTCATACGCATTCAACAAGAGCCATGCGACGTGCTACTCGTGGGTCAGCTATCAGACGGCGTGGCTAAAGACGCACTATCCTGCGGAGTACATGGCGGCGCTGCTGACGAGCGTCAAGGACGACATCAAGGGCGTCTCCAAGTACATGGAGGAGTGCAAGAACATGGGGCTGAAGGTGAAGGGACCGGACGTGAACAGTTCGGAGCTGAACTTCAGCGTCTCGAAGGACGGGGCGGTAGTGTTTGGACTAGGCGGCGTGAAGGGCGTCGGGGAGAGTGCCGTCGAGAACATAATAGCCGAGCGCGCGAAGAACGGGGAGTTCAAGTCGATATATGACTTTGTCGAGAGGGTGAGCCTGACGGCGTGCAACAGGAAGACCATAG
The DNA here is from genome assembly GCA_017417385.1 of Bacteroidales bacterium. Taxonomy (GTDB): domain Bacteria; phylum Bacteroidota; class Bacteroidia; order Bacteroidales; family Marinilabiliaceae; genus W3P20-009. The sequence goes on along the minus strand of JAFPZF010000093.1, from coordinate 36,465 downwards.
AGTTCCTGGCGCTATCTGGGGCGTTTGACAGCATCGGTGACACCAAGAGGGAGCAGTTCTTCGCACAGAACCCTCAGGGGATGACGGGAAGCGAGATACTGGTCAAATACGGGGCTAACTATCAGGAGGACCAGCTGGTCAGCCAGGCGAGCCTATTCGGAGACGTGTCGGCGATAGGGGTGACGCATCCGAAGTTGCCGGAGATAGTGAACGAGTGGAGCACGATGGAGAGGCTGAACAGGGAGAAGGAGGTCGTCGGGATATACCTGTCGAGCCATCCGCTGGAGGAGTTCAGTTTCGAGATAAGGTATCTCGTGAACACGAAGCTGTCTGAGCTGCAGGACGACAATCTCCCGCAGATGGTCGGTCGGAACTTCACGGTGGCGGGAATCGTCACGGGCGTCAGGACAGGAATGACGAAGAAGCAGACGCCGTATATGATAGCGCATATCGAGGATATGGATGGAGGAGCGGACTTCCCACTCTTTGCGAAGGACTATGCCCAGTATGCTCAGTACATGACGCCGAATGCGTACGTCTGCATCAGTGGGAGAATCGAGAAGAGCCAGTATAATGACAGGGTCAACAAGAACATAGCGAAGGTCATATACATGGCGGACATGATGAAGAGTGGAGGGGTCCACAGCGTCACGTTCGAGATAGACCTGAGCAAGCTGGATGCGAGCCTCGTGGACCTGCTCGGAGACGCGTTGCAGGAGAACAAGATGAACGTCGGCGGAATGCAGCAGCAGGCAGATGCTGCGCCAGTCGTGCCGGTTAAGTTCAGGATATATGACAACAACAGGCACATAGACCTGAGGATGATGAGCCAGACGTACTCCGTCGAGCTCGGGAAGAAGATAGTCGATGTCGTCGAGAGTGTCGATGGGCTGACTATGCAGGTAGGGTAGGGGGAAGAAGGGGGGGAGAAGGAGAGAAGGGGGAGAGAAGTGGGAGAGAAGAGGAAGAAAGAAAAGAGGAGATATTAAAAACAGAGGATAGGAAAGGGGGCGCTGTCGGTCGGGGAGGCTGGCGGCGTCTCTCTCTATTTGTTGTGGCGAGCAAAAAGGAGATTGGGATGTTGAAAATTAGAAGGAAAGGAGTAAATTTGTGAAGTGGAGGGTGCAAGGAAAGAACGCTAATGAGAAGCTAACGGAAGGGGGCCTTCCACGGGAGAACAACAAAAGAAGAAGTTATGAGAAACGTATTTTTCGCAGAGGAGAACACCAAAGGACTGACGGAGACGTCGGCGAGCCATCTATGTGCAGTGGCCACGCAGGTGAAGACGAGATATGAGGAGATATTGGCGGACATATCGTTCGTAAATTCATACATAGACATAGTAGGGACGAGTTCGGAACCGAAGCAGACGGGAGCGGGGACGACAGACTTGACGCCGATAGACGAGGCGATATCAGTGATGTCGAGGATGAACGCCTTCATCAGCTGGTTTGCAGAGGCGAGGACGGCGATAGAGGAGGAACGGTCGAATGTGAACGGGAAGGTCGATCTCAAGGAGTGGGCCAAGGAGCAGGGGCGAGAGTATCCCGAGAAGCCAGTCAGGCCCGAGGAAGAGGACGAGATGGACATGGAAGATGCGATAAAGACGTTGACAGTCGCGGAGCGGCAAAAGTACCTGGAGCTGGAGGCTAAGGCGTCTGTGTATGGGCAGTTCATACACAAGAACTGTCCGATGGACAAGGCGCGGAAGGCAGTGCACGAGGCGACGACGAAGCCATACGACACGGACGGACGAGGGAAGGACACCATCATCGTCCACAGGGAGCCGTCGATAGCGCCGGAGACCGTTGACGAGAAGTTCAACCAGCTCCAGTATGAGTATAGGGAAGTCGAGAAGGAGCTGAACCAGATGAAGTCGCAGCTAAGGAAGAAGCTCGACGCCATGAGGAACGAGCAGGCCGAGCGCGCGAAGAAGGCGATGGGGGATTATGACAAGGCGATGAGCCAGTACGAGTCGCAGATAGCGCTGCTCAGGATAGACATGGGAGTCTGGAAGAACGCAGAGCTCGAGAGGGTGAGCAGGATACGCCTGACGCTGCCGAAGGAGCTGGAGGAGACATATACATACCTCTCGAACCTAAAGTAGCGGGGAAGGGAAAAGAAAAATAGGTTGGGTTGACTTGAACCATATTAAATTCTATCGCCCATTTGTGTTGATAAGGTTGGGATTCATTCTTTTTATTTGTTGGCGATTTCATTCGGCAGCAATTAGCTTGGAGTAAGTAGATCCGAGCATTCAGGACTCAGGGTCATCATATAGACCGATCAGTCAGAACAGCCAGACTGCACTGCCGCAAAATCTACTTCTTAGCCTTAGCTTGGCAGCGCAGGCCTTAGCCTTAGACTTCGCCGCAGACTACACACCAATCTTATCAACAACTATTTTTTTCAGGACATAGGAAGAGGTCGCCAGACAGAGAGCCTGGCGGCCTCTTAATAGTTTGCGGGGTCAAGGAGTGGGTTGGAAAAGAGAGAGAGGGCTGGTGCGTGCGAGCATCAGTCCTCTCTTTCTTGTAGAGTCTAATAAATTCGATGGTAGGGGGAGTTATCCTACCTCGATGTCAGTCCAAGCGTTGTCGTCCTCCTTGACCTCCTTTTTTGGGAGGGTGATAGCGAGGATGCCATCGGCGACCTTAGCGGCGATATTCTGCCGGTCGACGTTATCAGGCAGAGCGAAGCTCTGGTTGAAGCCGGTGTAGGAGAATTCCTTTCGCAGGAAGTTGCGGTTCTTCTGTTGTTCCTCGGAGTTTTCCTGTTTGCACTCGACGGTGACGGAGAGAGTGTCGTCGTTGAGTCGGACGTTGCAGTCCTCCTTGCGGATGCCGGGCACTGCGACTTCTACGGTGTAAGCCTTATCGTCCTCGGAGACGTTGACGGCTGGGGTCATCTTCTGAGTCTTGTTGAGCCACTCCCAGTTGTCATCGAAGATGGTGTTCCAGAAGCGTGGAAGCCAAGCGCCCGTGTTCATCAGGTTGTTGCTGTTGTTTCTCATCGGTACCATAATCAAGTCCTCCAATTAGAATTGTTACTTTTTAAATTCTGACAAGTTCGATGGTGGAATGTTATCCTACCTCGATGTCAGTCCAGTTGTTGTCGTCCTCCGTGACCTCCTTTTTGGGGAGGGTGATAGCGAGTATGCCGTCGGCGACCTTAGCGGCGATATTCTGCCGGTCGACGTTATCAGGGAGAGCGAAGCTCTGGTTGAAGCCGGTGTAGGAGAATTCCTTTCGCAGGAAGTTGCGGTTCTTTTGTTGTTCCTCGGAGTTTTCCTGTTTGCACTCGACGGTGACGGAGAGAGTGTCGTCGTTGAGTCGGACGTTGCAGTCCTCCTTGCGGATGCCGGGCACTGCGACTTCTACGGTGTAGGCGTTGTCATCTTCGCTGACGTTGACAGCAGGAGTCATTTTCTGAGTCTTGTCGAGCCACTCCCAATTGTCGTCGAAGATGCTGTTCCAGAATCTCGGCAGCCAAGCTGAGGTGTTCATCAGATTGTTGCCATTGTTTCTCATCGGTACCATAGTTTTGTCCTCCAATTAGGTTTAACTTTTTAAATTCTGACCGGAGAATGGCAAGATATGTACCAGATGGGATTTTAGGACAAAACGGCAGATGTTTAGACAAGTTTCTAAACAGAATAAGACATAATGACAGAAAATGTCATTTTTTGATAGGTTTGACAGCGAGGATGCGGACATCCTGGAGAGGACGTTCACCGTCGAGGGGGAGGGCGGCGATCTTCTTGATGACATCCATGCCGGAGGTGATATGCGCGAAGACGACATAGTCGCCATCGAGGTGAGGTGCGCCGCCGACAGAGGAGTAGAGACGGCGCTGAGTCGCGGAGAAAGACTTGCCGTAGTCCTTGGCGAGCTTATCGAGCTCCTTGTCGGAGTACTTGCGGCCAACGATGACATAGAACTGGCCAGCGTCCGAGCGGTTGCGCGGGTTCTTACTCTCGGGCGGCTTGGAGGCGGCTATGGCACCGGCGACGTGGAGGTGGTTAGGCGTCGGGACAGTCGGGAGCGTGTAGCCAGGTCCGTCCCAGCCGACGGGGTCGTCCTTGGCGGCGTGGCGGGAGTCGGCGGCGCCAGTCTGGACGAGGAAGTTGGGCATGACGCGGTGGAAGAGGAGACTGTCGTAGTAGCCATCCGTAGCGAGGCGGATAAAGTTGTCTCGGAACACGGGGACGTCGTCGTAGAGGGCGAGGCGGAAGGAGCCGAGAGAAGTCCGGAACTCGAAGCCGGCGAGGGAGGAAGCCTTAGGGTAGACCTTGTCGGACTTCAGGCGGAGGATGTGGACAGGGGAGGGGACAGAGTCGGCGGAGGCGATGAGTGAGGCGAGAGAAGAAGAGGGGACGACCTCGCAGCGGGAGTTGACAACACCGTGGAGGAAGCCGTCTCGGGAGAAGGCACCGTGACCAACCAAGTCTAACCCAGCTCTAACCCTAGTAGTAGAAGAGGGGGAGTCAGAGGACGTGACTTGGCGGGATGAATCGACAGCGACAGAGAAAGATTTCTTGAAGACCTTGCCATTAGTCGAGACCAGGGAGAAGAGCGAGTCCGCGGGGACTGGGGAGACGGCGAGGGGGGAGAGCGCCGTCGGCTTGTGGGGAGTCGAGAGGAGCACCATATCCGACTTGAAGTCGAAGGCGACGAAGCCGGAGACAGAGAAAGCCGCATTACTATTGAGGGGTGTCAGGTGGACCGTCGTCGAGCCACGGACGAGCGAGAGAGGTGCGGCGACAACGCAGGAATCCACGTAGGTCGCGGAACATTCGCCACGGCGGTCGCCATACTCGTCATAGAGGATGAGGCGTGCCATAGAGGCGAGATTCTCGGCGTAGTGGTTGACAGGGGCAGGCTTAGCCGCGGGCTTTTTAGGCTCGGGAGAGCAGGAAGCGAGGGCCAAGACAAACGATAGAGAATATACCAATGATTTCATACGGACAAAATTATGTAATTTTGTTGTTATGGAGACGAAAGAAGTGAAGGTTTGCGTGATAGGGTTGGGCTATGTAGGCCTGCCGTTAGCGCGGTTGTTCTCGACAAAGTTTGAGACAATCGGATATGACATAAAGGCGAAGCGCATAGAGACGCTGCGCGAGGGGGTCGACGTCACGGGCGAGGTCGAAGACTGCTTGCTACGTGAGGCGATAGAGAAGCATGGGCTACGGTTCACGTCGAAGACCGACGACATACGCGGGTCGAACTTCTACGTCGTGGCAGTCCCGACGCCAGTCGACGAGAACAACAGGCCAGTGCTAGACCCGCTGAGGGCTGCGAGCGAGATAGTCGGGAACGTCGTGCAGAGGGGCGACATAGTCGTCTATGAGTCGACAGTATATCCCGGGGTGACAGAGGAGGTGTGTCTCCCGATAGTCGAGAGAGTCAGCGGGCTGAAAGTCGGACGGGACTTCGGGGGCGGGTATAGCCCGGAGAGGATAAACCCCGGGGACAAGGTGCACACCGTCGAGACCGTCAGGAAGATAACGTCCGGCAGTGACGAGGCGACGAGCGAGCGGATAGCGGAGACATACGGGGCCGTCATCAAGGCGGGGATATATAAGGCGCCGAACATCAGAGTGGCGGAGGCGGCTAAGATAGTCGAGAACGTCCAGAGAGACGTCAACATAGGCCTGATGAACGAACTCGCGAGAGTCTTCAACGCCATGGGGATAGACACCGGGGACGTCATAGAGGCTGCTGGGACGAAGTGGAACTTCATCAAGATGCAGCCGGGGCTCGTCGGTGGGCACTGCATAGGAGTCGATCCGTATTACCTCATAGAGAAGGCGCAGGCGTATGGAGTACTCCCGAGAATCATGACAGACGCGCGGAGGCTGAACGACTGCATGGGGGCGTACGTCGCTCAGGAGGTCGTCAAGCTGATGAACAAGAAGGGGTTGATGGTGAAAGACGCGAGAGTGTTGATACTAGGGTTTACATTCAAGGAGAACTGCAAGGACATCAGGAACACGAAGATAGTAGATATCGACAAGGCGCTGAGGGAGTACACGGACAACATCAGCATATATGACACGTGGGCGGACAAGGAGGAAGTCAGGAAGAGCTATGGGATAGAGATAGAGAACGGGGGAGTCGAGACGCTGAAGGGGAAGTATGACGCCGTCATAGTAGCCGTCGCGCACAAGGAGTTCGAGGGAATAGACGTCAGGGGCTTGCTCGAGGACAGGGACAAGGGCGTCGTGTATGACGTGAAGGGGAAGGTAGATAGAGGAATGGTAGACGGGAGACTATAAGGGATAAAAACAGACATAAAGATTAAGTCGAGAATCATAGCAGTGTGTAGCGTGCTGATAGCAGGCGTGACGGCGGGGGTGCAGGAGACGCACGAGTATGTAGATCTTGGGCTCGAGTCCGGAACGCTATGGGCGACATGCAACGACGGGAGGATGGGAAGTGGGAGACGGGAGAGTACGTAGCCAAGGTTCAGGACATCTTTAAATCGACCAAGGACAGGCTCGGCTTTAAAACGCCCTTGGAGGTGTACAAAGGAATGACTAACTTCGAATACGAAAACGTTGCATTATTAACTTGAATTCTGCAAACTTTCCCTGGATTGCAAAGGATAGTTGTAGGAGCTAAAGGAGAAATATACTATACTCCAGATCATTATCAAACTTTTATAAGAATAAAGTGAAATGTTGTTTTATTGTGATATGTGTGAAATTATAATACCGCAAGATTGTTTTGTGGCTTGTATTGAGATGGCAGGTAATGACGATGTGTTTCAACAATACAGTGAGCGATTAAATATACCTCAATTTGTAGGACATAATTTAGATGCTTTAATAGATTGTTTGGATGACCTTTCATGGCTGAAAGAATCTAATATAATCATCATACATGATTCAGTACGATCTGTTAAAAAATCAAATCTGACAGCATATTTAAGACTTGTAGTCGAAGTGGAGAGAAACTGGTTGTCTTACAACAGAAAGTACTTTGAAGAGAAAGATGAAATATACAATCAATACAGAACAATGTTGCCATGGTTGTCGGAAGATGATATAAGGAACAATATAAATCCAAGAGATGTTTTGTTCTATTTTAGAGAAGAAGATAAGTGTTTGATAGAATCTATTATGGGGGACGGTGATACGAATAGAGGCATAGGGGTGGAATCGTGATAAAAGAATGAAGGGCTTTGAGGTGATGGGCATGTTGTTTGTGAACAAGTTGCAAATGTTCCAACGAGCTAATGGAAAAGTATATTTTAAACTGTATACGATGGACCCTGCTAAGGGTCGGTACAATAGGACTGCGATACACAAAATAATTCTAATAAAAGTAGGCGAATGGAATTTTCGAAAATTGTTAAGGTAGTTGGGATGTTGTTGTTGTTATTTGTTTGTGAAGTTGATTCACAAATTATTAACGATGGTTTAATAGAGATGTCTAATAGAACTTTTGAGTATTGTAAGCGGAAAAAGTTAATCTTTCCAAGGGGAAAGTACAGTGAGAGGTATTTTGATGGCGTCTCGTTATTTCCAATACCTTTATGTCTATTGCATGGTGATAGTTTGGTCGTCTTAAGTGATAGATGTCCATACTTAACTGTTATTTCAAGAAATGGGCAATTTGTTGGGTTGATATCAACGGATGATTATGGCAATTGTTATATTGACCTTGATTATGTTTATAGTAGGGATGGCAGTGTTAGGGGATTGTGTTCTTTGATATTCGAATCAAAGATACCCATATTCAATTTGCTTGGGGTTAACGATCAAATAGTATTTACAAATATAAATGGTGTGAATGAATTTTTAGATTTGAATGAAATAGAATTAAACATGGTTAATATGGAGAAATTAGATGTGTCTATGTTTAAACGGTTTGATGTAGATACCATATCAAATTGCACCTTTCTTCCGAGGAATCCAAAACAGAATAGTAAGCGCAACCTGCGATATTGGGGGATAGGTTACGGCAACAAATAGTTTTATAGAGATGAAGTCGAGAATCGTAGCAGCGTGTAGCGTGCTGATAGCAGGCGTGACGGCGGGGGCGCAGGAGACGCATGAGTATGTAGATCTTGGGCTCGAGTCCGGAACGCTATGGGCGACATGCAACGTCGGGGCAGATGAGCCGTGGAAGACGGGAGAGTACGTAGCGTGGGGAGAGGTCTCGAAGAAGGCGGACTACACGTGGGGCAGTTATGTATATGCCGAAGGGGCAGTCAACACAATGACAAAGTACTGCTCGGCGGCAAAGTATGGCAGCAAAGGGTTCGCAGACGACAAGACGCAACTAGAGGGTACGGACGACATAGCCACAGTCCGATGGGGAGAGAGTTGGCGGATGCCGACGGAGCAGGAGTACAGGGAGCTACGAGACAAATGCATCTGGACATGGACGGACGACTACAAGCAGCAAGGGGCGGACGGATACATCGTCAGGAGCAGGACCAACAGCAACGAGATATTCCTGCCGGCGGGCGGGCTGATGACAGAGAAAGAGGTCAGAAAGGAGACGACAGGGTGGTATTGGTCATCGACGTTGTATAGCGCATATGCCAACGACGCGCGCGGGTTCTTCTTCAGAAACGACACATCGTATGTCCATGGGCACTATCGGTATCAGGGGCAGCTCGTGCGAGCAGTACGCAAAGGGAGAACAGAGTAGATGCCGAGGGGAGAGGGGGAAGAAGGGAGAGAAGGGAAGAGAAGAGGATAACACAGAAAGAGAATCGTGATAAGTTTTGAAGAGCTGACATGCTATATGGGCATCATACCGGCGGTAGTTGGGATGGTGACATCGCCGCTGCTCGCATATTTCGGGTTTGCAAAACACCATACAATCAGGAATAAGTGGGTGACAGTCAGTGTAACGGCGGTCTTGTGGGGGCTGACGACAATAGTCCTCTCCAAGTGGATAACAGGAGGGGAATGGGAGGAACCTGACATAGTTTTTTTGAGTTGCCTCGTACTGTTCTTTTGGTTGCCGAGCGGCTTTTATATAGAGTGGCATCTGATGGTCTTGAACTATGTGCTTGCGAACAAGGAGGAGACCGAGGAAGTCAGAATAACAAGAGCTAGCATAGATGGGGAGAGGCGCTGGCTGAATCGGAGAATCAGACTTGAGGACAGCTGTTATAGAGAGATCGAGATAGACGAGGCGAGCGTCAAGCTATTCGAGAACATCCCGGGTGCGGAGGAGATGGAGCGCATAGCACTAGAGAATGACGACAAAAGACGCCGAGGACTAAAAGACGAGGTGGAGGAGATACCGGTATATGCAGGGAGGGCGAAGATGAGGTGCAGGATAGGTCTATTCGGCATAAAGCACGTAGAAGCCTTTGAGGATTTCGGGGAGAACGAGTGGAAGAGGGAAGAAGAGGGAAGAAGGGAAGAGAAGGGAAGGAAGAAATAGCTATATTTGCGAAAGAAAAGTCGACAGAGATGGCAAAAGAGTTCAATACGGCGGTGACATGTGACCCGAGGCGGCACTACATGGTTGACACGACAGAGAAGATGAAAGTATTTGAACGCCTGATAAATGGCGGGAAATACTTCACGATCAGCTATGCGAGGCAGTTCGGGAAGTCGACGTCGTTGAACTGGATATTGCGCAACATGTCTGACCGATATCTGGTGATACCTGCAAGTTTCGAAATTACGTCGCCCAAAGAGTGGTCTAACGAGGACACTTTCTGCAGATACTTCTGCACGAAGATTGTAAGTGCGTGCGAGAATGTAGAGGACAAAGATGTAGTCAAGTTTTGGGAAGGCGCTAAACAGACAGAGAAACTTGACTTTGACATACTTGCGAGCAAGATAACAGAGTTTTGCAGGAAGGCGGGGAAGAAGGTCGTGCTGACCATCGACGAGGTGGACAAGAGCCTTGACAACCAGTTGTTTCTCGGGTTCCTGTCGATGCTGCGGAGCATGTATCTTGACAGGGAGAAGTTCGGCGACGAGAAGTACACGTTCTGGTCGGTCGTGCTAGCGGGAGTGTATGACGTGAAGAGCATGAAGGTGAGGATAAGGCCGGACGAGGAGCACAGGTTCAACTCGCCGTGGAACGTGGCGGCGGAGTATGACCTCGAGATGGAGTTCAACCCGAGGGAGATAGGCACAATGCTGGAGGAGTATGAGGAGGAGCATCATATAGGATTTGACATCAAGGAGATAGCAGAGGAGATATACAAATACACGTCGGGCTATCCAGTGCTTGTCAGCAGGATATGCAAGGAGATAGACGAGAATCTTGAGAGGAGTTGGACGAAGGAGGGAGTGCTGAAGGCGGTGAAGAGGATCATAGGTACGAAGACGAACCTGTCTGAAAGCATGACGAGCAACCTCGAGCTGAACCCAAAGCTAAAAGCATTTATCAGGGCGTTGCTGATGGAGAACTTCTCAGTCCTGTATGATGCGAACAATCCGACGATGGATTTTGCGAGGATGTTCTCAATAATCAAGAAGGACAACGAGGGGAGGGTCGAGATACACAATCTGATATTCCAGCAGATACTCATCAACTATTTCATTTCAGAGAACGAGCTTGAGACGTTGACGCCAGGAGTAGGACTAAAAACCTTCATCGACAAGAATGGGGACTTGAACATGCCGATGATAATCAACAGGTTCAAGGACCTGGTCTCTAAGAAGCACAACAAGGAGGCAGAGTTTCTGGAGAGGGAGGGGCGGTTCATGTTCATCTGCTTCCTGAAGCCGATAATAAACGGGACTGGTTTCTACTATTCCGAGCCGGAGAACGACGACTCGACGAGGATGGACCTCGTCATCAACTACAACAGGAAGGAGTATGTCGTGGAGCTGAAGATATGGCATGGGACGGAGTATGAGATCTCCGGGCGGGAGCAGATAGCGGAGTATCTCACGACGCGGAACTTGGAGGAGGGGTATCTCGTGACGTTCTCGTTCCTGAAGAACAAGGTAGTACAAGAGAGGCCGGAGTGGATAGAGCATAGCGGGAAGAGAATTTACGAGGCGGTGATATAGGTGAAAAAGAGCTTTCAATAAAGAAAAGGAAACAGCGAGGGGGCGGACATCGGTGAAGAAGTCCGTCCCCTCGATGGTGTTATAGATGGGAGTGCGAATCAGTTAGCTCACTCATCGCCGGCGCCCTCCTCTTCCTCCTCGACGTCTGGCAGGAGGTGGCTGACGTAGTAGACCTGATAGTTGACGATACGTACTTGCTCGTCACATTCGGCGAGGACGGCGTAGTGCCAGTGGTTGCCGTCTCCGGCGAACTGGTAGAAGGCGAAGCAGACATCCTTGTATCCGCAGTAGCCACAGTCAGTCTCGTCGAAGCGTGCGAGGACCGTCATTTGCGGTGCGTCCCAGCCGTCCTCGAAGCAGTGGATAAGTTCGAAGCTAGAGGCGCCCGGGTTGTCGCGGTCGGTGACGGCGAGGTAGACACGCTGACCGTATTCTTCAGCGCAGCCGTCGGCGCCCTTAGTACAGATGATGCCATACTTCTTGTCGGCCGTCATAGCTGAGACACGGCTTGAGGTGATCTTGAACCTGCCATCTTCTTCGAGGCGGGCAATCTCGTCGGCGGAGAACGGAGTCTCCTCTCGCGGCCACGTGATCTCTACCGGCTTGTGGTTCTTCAGGTATTCGTCTGATACGGCGACGCGAAGACCCTGGTTGCCGTAGGACTCGGGGTCACCCCAGTCGACCACTGAGCCCTCGTAGATAGGAGCCCAGGTGCCCTTGAAAGACTGGCGGAGGTTGCCTTTACGTTTGTCGTCGACCTTGTAAACGATGCCGGCGGTAGTGCTTGCTGCGTCGATAGGGGGGATGTTCATCCACCAGTTATCCTCCTTGATGGTGCCATATTCTTCACCCCAAGGCACCTGTGTGCGCATGCCGTCGTGCTTGATACGGACGCTATGAGTCCCGTCGATAAACATATTAGTGTAAGAGTCGGCGACATTATCCTGGAGGAGGTGGCGTTGCCAGTGGTAGCTAGCGAGGCCACATTCCGTATTGATAGTCTCGTCGGTGATGCCACGGAAGAAAGGCAGGACGACGTTGTCCTTGTTGTCGTAGTCGTCGTAGAAGACAGCGACGGGGATGTCTCGGAAGAGGACGTTAGGGTCGACCCAGTCGTCGTATTCGCCCTCACCTTCGCCCTCGCCTTCGCCCTCCTCGTCCTCGAGGGAGAAGGACTCCGCCTCGTCTGGCATTTCCTTAAGGTGGTTGCCATCCCAGGCGTAGAAGCTTGTCGTCACCTCAGTATATTCATGGTAGACAGAGTACACACGTTTCTTCTCCGCGTCGATCTGTGCGTCGGGGAGCTCAGCGTATTCAGGGACGAGGAGGAACTTGTGGTTGTTGTCGCCCGAGGGGTTCCAGACGTAGGCAGCTTGGAAGCTCAGACCGCGAGGTGTGCCGAGAGTCCCGAGGTAGATGAGGACGTCGTTGACGCCGTCGAAGTTGATGTCAGTCTCACGGTAGACCTTGCCGATGTATTCGGTGGGGACTTCCGGGATGTCGATGGTGACGGTGTCGGACTGGAGGACAGAGCCTTTGTGAAGGAAGTTGACGAGCAGTCGGTCTACTTCGCCGTCGGCGTTGAGTAGTTGCTTGGATTCGACTGTGATGTCGTCTGGAGTCAGGCTTTGAGAGCAGCCGACGAGAGCCAGAGCGACGAATAGCGGTAAATGATGGAATTTCATCGAAAACTGATATTGTGATACATTATTTTGCAAATGTATAGAAATAAATGAAATAGTGGTGCATATAAATTAGGAATTAGGAATTGTCGGAGTCGTCGGAGGGATCGGGGGGGGCGGAGATTTTTAGTTCACAGAGGGCGAGCTGACGCTCGAGGGGAGAGCACAGAGGCAGAGAGGGAGAGGGGAAAGAGGGGGTTAAAAGAGAGCGGAGTACCTATTGATATAATAGTTAAGACGAGGGATTGACGAGGGAGGAGAAAGAGAGGCTGTAGGGGAAGTCGGAGATGGTGAAGTAGAAGTTTATAGACGATAGGTAAGGGAGTCCGTCCTTTCTGGCTAAAGCTGGGGAGGACGGGCTTTTTGTTGGTGCATGCCAGATGGCGGGCGTTGCCCAGGGCGTTGACTTCGTCGACCTTTCTTCCGCTCGGCAATTGGAGCAAGCTCCATTGCACTCGCTTAATCGAAAGGTTGCCCTAGGCTTGGACTATTCTGCCCCTTAGCTTCGCTGACTTTTCTCACGTTGACTTCGTCGACTATTCTCACGCTCGGCAGATTTCAAGCAAGCTTGATCTGCTCTCGCTTAATCGAAAAGTTCAGCAATTTGTGCAAGCACATTGACTAGCGTCTTACTTTCTCACGCTTGGCATAACGAGCAAGATTGTTCTGCTCTCACTTAATCGAAAGGGGGCAAATCCACGCTCAACGTCGGAGGGGTCGGAATCGTCGGGGGGTGTTTGGAGTGTCGGGGGAAAGCGGTAAATTTGCAGAGGGAAAAGGGCAGGCGTGGGGCGGATAGTCGTCGGCTGGTGGGAACTAGGGAAGAGTGAAGAGAAGGGAAGGGAAGAGTGAAGAGAAGGGAAGAGGAAGAGAATGAGGAAGATAGGAAATGAGGAGGGGGAGGAGACGAGAGGGGAGCGAGAAAAAGCGGAGGAGAGCGAAACAAGTTTTGTGTTAAAACGTAGAAAAGAAAAGAAGTGGAAATAGTAAGAGACATAGAAGGGTATCAGGGCGAGCCATGTGCCGTGACCGTAGGGTTGTTTGACGGTGTACACGTCGGGCACCAGCATCTATTGATGCGGTTGAAGCAGGAGTCGTCGATACGGGGTCTGAAGTCGGTCGTAGTGACGTTGCATCCTCATCCGCGGGTGGTGTTGTCGAAGGGGAATGACCGAGTAGGGCTTCTGACGACTCTGGAGCAGAGGCTTAAGTACATAGAGGCGTTGGGGATAGACCGGTGCATAGTATTGCCATTCACGAGGGAGTTCTCGGACTTGACGGCGCGGGAGTTCATGAGGGAGTATTTGAGGGAGAGGATAGGAGCGAAGATGCTGCTACTCGGGTACAATCATCGATTCGGCAGTGACACGCTGGAGGGGGAGGACTACATCAGGGTAGGGCGCGAAGAGGGAATCATAGTCGAGCGGGGCGAGCAGTTCGTGCTTGGAGATGGCGAGAAGGTGAGTTCGAGCCTGATACGCAACTATCTTTCTGAGGGTTCGGTGGAGCGAGCTCGCGAGTTGTTGGGTCATCCGTACATGTTTGCCGGTCGGGTATGTCATGGAGATGCGATAGGTCGTGAGCTAGGCTATAGGACAGCGAACCTGGAAGTGTCGGAGAGTCAGATGACGCCAGGCGACGGGGTGTATGCAGGATTGGCGCGAGCAGGGGGCAAGGTAGTCCGTTGTGTAGTGAACATCGGGCGCCGTCCGACTGTCGGAGGTCCGGATCATCGAGTAGAGGCTCATCTGATAGACTGGGAAGGCGAGTTGTATGACGAGGAGGTGTGGATCATGCTGACAGACAGGTTGCGTTCGGAGCGGAAGTTTGACGACCGCGAGCGGCTACGGGAGCAAATCGGGCACGATATAGAGGTTTCTCTAGAGAAAATTTCGCTGGAAAGCGAAATGAAGTTAAAAACATGGTTTGAATTTTGTTAGTGTTTGTTTAACTTTGACAATCGTGTCGGCGTAAAAATGATGGATCCCGGGTCGGGGGAGTCGAGAAGTTGGCATGAAGTTAAGGCACACAAAACTAATCATGAGTTAGCTTGAAGAAGGGCTAATGAATTAAAAATGAGGACTATGGTAAAGAAAATATTACTTACCGTGATGGTTGCATTGTTTGGTGTAAGTGGATATGTCAAGGCGCAGGACCAGCTTGTCAAGCCGAAGGCGCTGCTGACACTGAGCTTCATCCGGTACTTAGGTTGGAGCGAGGAAGCCCGTCAGGGTGACTTCGTGATAGGAGTTATACGCGACAGGGACATGGCGAACATGCTGTCGAACCAGTCTGCGGGAAAGAAATTTGGTTTTCAGGACGTTGTGGTAAAGAATTTCAAGTCGGTGGCGGAGGTAGAGGACTGCCAGGTGATATTTGTAAGCCACAATGTGAACTTCGGGAAGAATGCGGCGGCGTTGCTAGACAAGGTCGGGAAGGACACGCTGATCATAACCGAGGAGGAGGGAGCGGTGAAGAGTGGGTCTATGATAAACTTCGTAGTCCGCGAGAGCCGTTTACGTTTTGAGCTGAGCAAACAGAATGCGTCGGTGTCGAACATACAGTTCAGTCAGAAGCTGACAGACTTGACGGCGGCGATAAACTTATAGGATAAAAACGAAAGCGATGAAGATAGGGTCAATCAATTTGAGAGTATCCGAGATGAACATAGGTCAGAAGCTCTTATGGGGCTTCGGGGCGATTTGTGCGTTGATATTGATCAATGCGATATTGACAGTCGGTACTCACATATATACACGTCATCTCCAGGAGAAGGAGGCGACGGAGTATTTACCGGTGAAGGCGAACTTGGAGGAGATGATGGTGAAGTTGACGGAGAGCCGTTGGCTGGCAGTCAGCTGGGTGTTCGTTGACCATCAGCCGAACACTCCGGAGAAGCTGAGGCTTGGCACTATCATCAATCATGACTTCGACATAATACTTTCGGACGTCAAGGAGAAGACGGCGAACTGGGAGAAGGAGTTCACGGACACGTTGGCGCTGGTGGACGAGCGCGTGCATGCGTTCTTCGACATGGAGCGGACGGTGATGAACAACTTGTCGACATTCGACTCGTATGACGACCCGATCTTGTTGATGGAGAGCGAGGAGCTCGTCGGCAGCAGCGGTGAGCTTGAGACTGGCGTAGCGGAGCTGCAGCAGTTGATGAGCTCGCTGGACAATATATGTGACGACAAGTGTGGAGACATCAAGTCGAGCATAGCAATCTATTCGACGTTGCAGTTGATGCTGGCGATCATAGTCAGTATATTGGTCTTGGCGGCAGCCATCTTGATTGGTCAGTTGCTGTACAAGAGCATCGTAGGTCCGCTGAAGAAGGGCGTAGCGTTTGCGGAGGCTATCGGCAAGGGCGACTTGACGGCGCAGATGGACGTCGACAGGACGGACGACGAGATCGGCCAGTTGTGCACAGCATTGCAGGGCATGGTCGGGAACCTGAAGACGACAGTCCAGACGATCGAGAACAATGCGAACGAGCTTGTCTCGTCGGGTGTCTCGCTGAAGGACTCGAGCTTGAAGCTGTCAAAGGGTGCGTCGGAGCAGGCGGCATCAGCCGAGGAGGTCTCGACGGCAATCGAGGAGATGGTTGCGAACATCGACCAGAACACCGAGAATGCGATAGCTACGGAGAAGCTGACGGCGTCCACGGTAGAGAACGTGAACCTCTCGAGCCAGTATTCTGGCGAGGCTGCGGAGGCCATGAAGACCATAAGCGAGAAGATCTCGATAATCTCCGACATAGCATTCCAGACGAATATCCTTGCGCTCAATGCAGCGGTCGAGGCCGTCAGGGCAGGCGAGCAGGGACGAGGATTCTCAGTCGTCGCAGCGGAGGTCAGGAAGCTGGCGGAGCGCAGTAAGCAGGCGGCTAACGAGATCGTGGCACTTGTCAACAAGGGACTCAAGGTGACGCAGCTTGCCGGCGAGAAGGCGAAGGCGCTCGTCCCGGACATCGAGAAGACGACAGTCCTGATCAAGGAGATATCGGCAGCAAGTATCGAGCAGAAGACAGGAGCGGAGCAGATCAACATGGCGATGCAGAACCTGAACGTCATCACTCAGGAGAATGCGTCGAGTTCGGATGAGCTGACGAACAGCTCGGCAAGGCTTAGCACGTTGGCTGACAACTTGAAGCATGCCGTCGGTTACTTCAAGTTGAGCGAGGAGGACTTACGCAACATGGACGCACAGGCGCCAGTAGTCGATGAGGGGACGACGCAGGAGGAGAGCAAGGTAGAGGAGCCGGAGAAGAAGGAGGAGAAGACGGTAGAGAAGACAGAGCGCAAGCGTCCGGAGTCGACGGGCGGCGGTGTCAAGATAGACCTTGGCAGTGGCTTCACGTCGAAGGAGTTTGACCTTGACAACTACGAGAAGTTTTAGACTATGAGCAGCAGCTATGGCATAGAAGTCAAGGAGGAGGGCGGCAAGCGGACAGTGAAGTTCACTGGGGACCTTGTCATCAACCATGCGGACAAGATGGCGGCGGAGCTGAAGGAGAAGCTCAGTCCGGCGTCAGACTTGAAGGTAGAGGTGTCTGACCCGAGCAACATAGACATGACGTTCATCCAGATGGTAGTTGCGATGCGTCATGCCTGCGAGGGGGCGGGCAAGAAATTCGAGATAGCGACTAGCATCAAGGACGACCTAAAGCAGTTGATACTGAAGGGCGGCTTTGAGAAGGAGATGAACATATAAAGAGGAACAAACACAATACACACAACGATAATATGGCAAAGACAGTTCTGATAGTAGACGACTCGGAGAGCATCCGCGAGGTGGTCAACTTCACACTAACGCAGGAGGGCTATGACGTGCTTGTCGGCGTAGACGGCGAGGATGCGTTGAAGTTTTTGGACGGGAGGACTATAGACATAGTTATCACGGACCTTCACATGCCAAATCTTGACGGCCTGGGTCTCATCAGGAAGATCAGGGAGATGGACGAGTACAAGCACATACCAATCCTGTTCTTGACGACGGAGAGTCAGACAGAGAAGAAGATGGAGGCCAAGGAGGCAGGTGCGACGGGATGGATCATCAAGCCATTCGTGCCGGCCAAGTTGTTGAGCGCCATTTCGAGGGTGCTCAGGTAGTAGTCGCCAGGAGGAGAGAGCATAGACGGCCAGGGGGGGACGTAGAGAAGAAGAGGGAGACTGGGGCGCAGAAAACAAAGGACGCAATAAGCTTAGAGAGATATGCTTGACAAGTTTCAACAGAAGTTTGTAGAAGAGGCGCAGGACAACGTAGCAATCATCGAGGAAGCCTTGTTCGACTTGGAGCGTGAGCCGGAGAACAAGGAGATCATCGAGCGGTTGTTTCGTGCCATGCACACGATCAAGGGCAGTGGAGCGATGTTCGGGTTCAATGACCTGAGTCACTTCACGCATAATCTTGAGACGCTGTATGACCTTATCAGGAACGACAAGTTGAAGGTTGACAAGGACAAGATATCTCTGACGTTTGAGAGCTTAGACTACATAAGGCAGCTGCTAGACTTGGGCGAGGGAACGCTTACGGACCCGGACGACATAGCGCGGCAGCAGGCGTACATAGCTAAGATCACGAAGTACTTCCCAGAGGGGCAGCAGTTGACCTTGAGCAGCAAGGACAAGGCGAAGCTGGCAGCACAGCAGGCGGCGGCGCCGGCGCCAGAGGTCAAGGGTCCGAAGAACTACCTCGTGACGTTTGCACCGTTAGAGAGCCTGCTGAACAACGGAACGAACCCGTTGTTCATGCTAGACGACCTTACGGCGCTCGGGACGTATCGGACGGTAGCGTTCACAGGGGCGGTGCCGGCGATAGATGCGATAGAGCCGTTGAACCTGTACGTCAAGTGGCAGGTCATCCTAAGCACAGACCAGGACGAGAATGAGATACAGGATGTCTTCATCTTCGTCGAGGACGAGTGCAAGATGGAGATCAAGCAGCTCCCGGACGGGGACATCCTCGGGAACAAGGAGAAGCTGCAGGCGCTGATAGACAAGGCCATCGAGAGCCAGAGCGAGCTGAAGGCGGAAGACTTTGCGGACTTCAAGGCGGCGCCGAAGGCAGCGGCACAGCAGGCGGCAGCGACGGCGACGCAGCAGCCAGCGGGAGGAGCGGCGGCAGCATCGGCGGCCAAGGCGGCTGGGGCTGGTGCGGCAAAGCAGCAGGACAACAAGATTTCGAGCATAAGAGTCTCTTCGGAGAAGATAGACGACCTCGTGAATGCCGTCAGTGAGCTTGTCACGATGCAGGCGCAGCTGAATCTGCTGGCAGGGAAGCAGGAGGATCAGAACCTGATCTCGATAGCGGAGCAGATGGAGAAGATCACGAGGCAGCTCAGAGAGAACTCGTTCTCGATAAGCCTTATCCCGTTGCAGGGAGAGCTGATGAGATTCCAGAGGCTCGTCAGAGACCTGAACACCAAGCTCAACAAGCAGATAGAGTTCGTCGTCGAGGGCGGAGAGATCGAGCTCGACAAGAACATCATCGACCACCTGACGGACCCGTTGCTCCACATCATCAGGAACTCGGGAGACCACGGAATCGAGATGCCGGACGAGCGAATTGCGAAGGGGAAGAATCCGACTGGCACAGTGTTGCTGAAGGCCTTCTACTCAGGTTCGTCGGTCATAGTACAGGTCTCGGATGACGGAAAGGGCATGGACCCGGACAAGATATTCAAGAAGGCAGTCGAGAAGGGTCTAGTAGATCCTGGTGCGAACTTGTCGAAGAAGGACATCTTGAACCTCATCTTTGCTAGTGGATTCTCGACGGCAGAGAAGATCAGTGACGTGTCTGGTCGAGGCGTCGGCATGGACGTCGTGAAGAGCAAGATAGCAGAGATTCGCGGTGAGGTGACGATAGACTCTGAGGTTGACAAGGGTACGACGATCACCATGGAGTTGCCGATGACGCTGTCGATCATCGACGGATTGCTGACGAAGATATCGGGCGAGCAGTATGTCTTCCCGTTGTCGAACGTCGAGCGCATATTGCAGCCGAGCGAGGTGAAGTTCAGTTCCAACGGCATGGGCAACTTCTTCGAGTATGACGGTCAGCAGATGATATACATCGACCTGAACAAGGTGTTCTTCCAGGGGGAGAGCAAGATCGAGGAGAGCAAGTTGCTGATAGTCGGTCAGGGCGACAAGAGGGTCGGCATGATGGTCGATGCAGTAGTCGGCGAGTATCAGATAGTCGTGAAGCCGCTCGGACGGTACATGCGCAGTGTAGACATGATATCGGGGGCGTCTGTGATGGGCGACGGATCGTTGTCGCTGATCATAGACACGGGTCGTCTGATAAACTACTACAACTCACAGAGGTACAAGAAGAAAGAATAAAGAGAGGGGGGAGTCATGGAGGAGAACAATTCAGTAACGTCGTTCAAGGTCGGGGGTGAGTATTTCGCCTTTGAGACGTCGGCGGTTCGCCACATACTGGAGAACGTGCAGCCGACGCGTGTGCCGTTGACGAAGCCGTTCATCATTGGCATCATCAACAACCACGGGAACATGATACCCGTAGTCGACTTCAGGAGGCTGCTAGGCAGGGAGAGTGCCGAGGGGCTGAACGAGGAGTGTATTGTGATAGTCGGCATAGAGAATGATGGCAAGGAGGACATGGTCGGTTTCAAGGTAGACGAGATGGACGACGTGTTCGAGTATGAGTCGGCGGACTTCAAGAGCGAGGTAGTAGTAGACGTCGAGCAGAAGGTACAGCGGGCGTTGGTCGGGACAATCAAGGAGGGTGAGAAGTTCATCTACAAGATAAAGACGGCGGAGATAGGGAAGGCGTTGGAGTAGAGGGGGACATAATTATAGAAAGGCGAAACAAACGGGAGTGCGATGGAAGAAGAAATAATAAACTCTTACCTGACATTCAGGGTAAACGGTGGGACGTATGGAGTACATGTGTCTCGCGTCGTAGAGATATTGGCGTATGACGCCCCGAAGGCGAAGGCGGGAGATGTCGACTTCATACTTGGTCTGATAGAGCACAGGGGCCAGGTAGTTCCGTTGATAGACAGCGGAAAGAAGTTTGACGTCGGTAGCACGAAGCTGACGGAGCAGACGTACGTTATAGTGATAGAGGTCGAGGACAAGGGAGGAAAGTTTGACGTAGCGCTGGCGGTGGACGAGGTCAGCGAGGTGATGGAGATCACGGAGGAGACGAAGAAGGAGATAGAGACGTCGTATAAGCCTGGGTACATAGACTTTGCGGCGGAGATATCAGGGGGATTGGCATTGATCATAAACCCGGACAAGGTGTTTACGAACAGTGAGGTCGTGAGCATGTCGAAGTTCATTGGAGGAGTAAAGGAAACAAAATAAAACCTTATGAGCTTAACTGACGTAGAAAAACGTAGAGGAGACGGGTTGGAGGACACCGATTTCGAGTGCTTCAGGGCGGAGCTGTCGAAGGAGGACTTCAAGCAGTTCAGCGACTATATCTATGATCAGTTTGGCATTAAGATGCCCGAGGTGAAGAGGGTGATGCTCCAGGGACGTCTGTTGAAGCGCATCAGGGACTTGAAGATGCATTCTTACACGGAGTACAAGGAGTACTTTTTCAGCAGGGAGGGTCAGCAGAACGAGCTGTATAATTTCCTGAGCGTCGTGACGACGAACAAGACAGACTTCTTCAGGGAGTCTGTGCATTTTGATTTTCTGCAGAACGAGGCGTTGCCGGAGATGGAGCGCGAGGGGAAGAAGAACGTCAAGATCTGGAGTGCGGCGTGTTCGAGTGGCGAGGAGCCGTACACCATCTCGATAGTGATGAACGAGTACATAGAGCATCATCCAGGGATGACGTTCACGGTCTTGGGGACGGACATATCGGCGAACGTGTTGGAGAAGGCGGCGCGCGGGGTATATGCAGAGAAGCTGATCAACATGATACCGCTGGAGATGAAGCGGAAGTACTTTTTGCGGAGCAAGGACAGGGAGAATCCGACGGTACGTGTAGTGCCGGCGTTGCAGCGGACACTATCGTTGAAGTACTTGAACTTCATGGATCAGAATTACGAAGTAGACAACGACTTCGACGTCATCTTTTGTCGGAACGTGCTGATATATTTCGACAGGGAGACACAGGAGCGAGTGATAAATAAACTGTGTAGTAAACTGCGAAGCGGCGGTTATCTGTTCATCGGGCATTCGGAGTCCATGGCTAACATGGACGTCCCCCTAGAGAACATACAGCCGACGATATTCAAGAGAAAATAATAGAAGAGCTATATGAACAACCTAACGGACAGGCAACTGCTAAAGGAGCTGAAGACGCGATTAGAGGAGCGGACAGACGTAGAGAAGAAGTATGAGGCTCTACAGATAGAGTATCAAGCGATGGGGAAGCGCCTTAAGGATTCTGAGGCGTTGAAGAGTCACTTCATATCGAACGTGACGAACGAGATAGTGAACCCGTTCACCTCGATCATAGGGTTGAGCAAGGCGATACTGTCTGTCGAGAAGCAGGACTGGAAGAAGATAGTCTCGATGGTGGCGTTGATACACAACGAGGCGTTCAATCTGGACTTCCAGTTGAAGAACATATTCACGGCGGCGAAGATAGAGGCTGGCGAGATATTGCCGAATGTCCAGAAGGTGCACATACGGCAGCTGGTACAGAGCGTGATAGACTCGTTCAACGTCGTGACGCGCAAGATGGGGATAGACATCGAGTTCGACTATCAGATACAGTTAGGGTTTGGCGAGAAGGACTATTACTTCAACACAGACGCGGAGAAGCTGAAGCAGATCATCAGCAACATCCTGAACAATGCAGTGAAGTATAGCTACAAGGACAGCAAGGTGATCGTGAAGACGTGGATAGACGACGACCTGCTGTACATCTCGGTCCAGGACTTTGGCACGGGCATATCGGAGAAGAACCAGAACGTGATATTCGAGCGGTTTAAGAGGCTTGATACGGGCATCAACTCGATAAATCAGGGTCATGGGCTTGGGCTTGCGATAGCGAAGGCGTTGCTAGACGTGATAGAGGGAGAGATAGACATCAAGAGCGTCAAGGGCGAGGGTTCGACGTTCACGATATCGATACCGCGGTTGAAGGTTGTGAATACCGATCCGTTTGGTGGGGACGATGCAGACATGTTCTTAACAGACACGGACGACGACGTAGATCTCTTCTAAAAAGGAGGCGGACGGATGGAATATTCACAGCACTTCCTATATCCTTCGTCATTCTTTGCGAGCAAGGACCCGTATGTAGTGAAGACGGTTCTTGGTTCGTGTGTTGCTGTATGCTTGTGGGACAAGGAGTTGAAGATAGGCGGCATCAACCATTACATGCTGCCGACGTGGACAGGCAACGACCTTGCATCGCCGAAGTATGGCAACATAGCGATAGACAAGTTGATAGAGAAGATGCGATACATGGGTAGTCGGTTGGAGGACTTGCAGGCAAAGGTCTTTGGAGGCGGGGAGCTTCTGGAGGCGGTAGGCGGTGGTCCGTCGGCTACGCAGATAGGGGAGCGGAACATAAGGATAGCGAGCATGATGCTGGAGGAGTATCATATACCTATCATAAGTTCGTGCACAGGTGGGAAGCGAGGTCGAAAGATATTGTTTTTCACGGACACGGGCGAAGTACGACACAAATACCTCGAGAAGCGCACGATATAGAGGCGCAGTCGGGGGACGAGATATAAAAGCTAAAAGATAGCAAAGGAGCTGAGCCATGAGTGATAAATATAGAGTCTTAATCGTAGACGATTCGGCGGTAGTACGTCAGTCGTTGACGGCGATACTGGAGAATGATCCGGAGATAGAGGTGATGGGGACGGCGGCGGATCCCATCATAGCCGTGAAGAAGATTCAGAAGGAGGTGCCAGACGTGATCACCCTCGACATAGAGATGCCGAGGATGGACGGTCTGACATTTCTGCGAAAGATAATGGCACAGCGGCCGATACCAGTCGTGGTGATATCGTCGTTGACGACGAAGGGCACGGATGCGGCGATGAAGGCGTTGGAGTATGGGGCGAGCGAGGTCATCGGCAAGCCGGCGATGAATCCGGACGTCTTCTTCCAGGAGAGCCACATCATGCTCTGTGACGCAGTGAAGGCGGCGGCACAGAGCAAGTTGCGTCGAATCAACGCGGACACGATGCAGGAGCGATTGAATCCAGGGAAGGCGCAGCCAGCCCCGGAGCCTGCGCCAGCGAGCCGAGTCGTGACGCGACCTGCGACGACGATCCCGACGGCGCAGATAGCGTCGGTGCAGCCAAAGTACACAGCGGACGCGATACTCGAGAAGTCGTCGGCGTCTGACACGATAGTGCTGACAGACAAGATAATCGTCCTGGGCTCGTCGACAGGCGGGACTGAGGCGATAAGAGTCTTGCTCCGGACGATGCCGGAGGACATGCCAGGAATTGCGATAGTCCAGCACATGCCTGAGGGCTTCACGCGTTCGTTCTCTAACGGACTGAACCAGATATCCAAGCTCGAGGTGAAGGAGGCGGAGAACGGAGACAAGCTGTATAGAGGGCGAGTCTTGATAGCGCCGGGCAACAAGCACATGTTGCTGAAGCGAGTCGGGAAGGAGTATTTCGTAGAGATCAAGGAGGGTCCGCTGGTGAACAGGCACAGGCCGTCGGTCGACGTGTTGTTCAGGTCGGCGGCGCGTTATGCGGGCAACAATGCGATCGGCGTGATATTGACTGGGATGGGCAATGACGGGGCAAAGGGCATGAAGGAGATGCACGATGCGGGAGCTCACACCATAGCGCAGGACGAGCAGTCGTGTGTCGTCTATGGCATGCCGAAGGAGGCAGTCAAGGCTGGAGGAGTCGACGATGTCGTCGCGCTGGACAAGATAAATGACAGGTTGGTAGAGATACTGACAAGGAACAGGTATTAAGAAGTCAGATAAGCTGAGCAAGAGATGAAGAAAAAGAAACTCAAGCGACTAACGTGGATATACGCACTGCGAGGACTAATATTTGGACTCGTGGTGTCGCTTGTCGTACTGCTGATGGCAGCGAACAGCGACTCATTTCATCAGAGCGAACGGACGCTATCGGACTTCATAAAGTCGTTTCCGTCGTTTTGGGTAATCATCATCTTGCCATTGCTGACGGCGGCGGCGGGATTTCTGCTGTCGTTGCAGTTCGTGAACGTCATCAAGACGATGAAGAAGCTGCTGAAGGACCAGGAGGCGCGGGCGAAGAGCATATTAGTCTTTGTCGAGGGTCTTGGGGCGGGCAGCACGAACGTCGAGATAGGCATTGAGGACAAGGACGACGAGCTGGTCGCATCACTCCTGAAGTTGCAGAAGAGCCTGAAGGACAACGAGAAGAACGCCAACAACAGGCGCGAGGAGGAGAAGCAGAGGACGTGGGTCACGAATGGTGTCGCACAGTTCGGTGAAATCCTCCGAAGGAACAACAACAACATCGAGGAGCTATCCTACAACATCATCCGTTACCTTGTCGACTACATGAAGATAAACCAGGCGGGATTCTTCCTGCTACATACAGGCAAGGACAAGGGAGATGCCGGTCAGCGCTTCTATGAGCTGACGGCGTTTGTCGCATACGACAGGAAGAAGTATGCCAACAAGAGGATAGAGTGGGGCGAGGGCCTGGTCGGCAGGTGCGGTCAGGAGCAGCAGACGATATACATGACGGACATACCGAAGGACTACATCACAGTGACTTCGGGACTTGGGGATGCGAACCCAGGTGCGTTGCTGCTTGTCCCGCTGAAGATCAACGACGAGGTGTATGGCGTCATCGAGATGGCGTCATTGTTGCCGTTGCTAGAGTATGAGATCTCGTTTGTCGAGAAGACGGCAGAGAGTATAGCTCAGACCATATCGACCGTCAAGAGCAACATGCAGACGCAGGAGCTGCTCCAGGAGACGCAGAAGCAGGCGAAGAAGAACAGGGAGCAGGAGGAGCGCTTGATGCAGAACATCGAGGAGATGAGGGCGACCGAGGAGGAGAACAAGAGGAACGCCCTCGAGATGCAGGGCTTCATCGACGCTATCAACGAGGGCTCCATCAGTTGCCAGTTTGAGATAGACGGAACCATAAAGACCGTCAACGAGAACTTCCTGAGGACGTTCGGATACAAGGAGGAGGAGATCATGGAGCAGAACATGAGCATCTTCTTCTTCAAGGAGGACGTCGAGCAGCTGGACGACCTGCTCAGCAAGCTGACGGGAGGCGAGACGTTCAGTGGACGCGTCAGGAGAAGATCTAAGAAGGGCGAGGAGATATGGCTGCTCTCGACATACACACCAGTCAAGGACATACACGGGGAGGTCATCAAGGTGATAAGTCTCGAGACCAACATAGCAGACCAGGTGAAGCTCGAGAGGGAGATGCAGGACAGCCAGAAGGAACTCGACTACAAGCTGCAGGAGACGAGGAAGGAGATCGAGGCGAAGTTCAAGGAGATTGAGGCTGTCAAGGTGCGTAACGAGAAGACGCTTGACGGTATGCTCGACGCAATCATCACGACGAACAACGACGGAAAGCTTGAGTTCTTCAACGTAGCTGCAGAGGCGTTGTGGGGATATGACAGGAGCGAGGTCCTCGGTCAGGACGTCAGCATGCTGTTCACTCCGGAAACGATACAGACGAACGACTTCGTCAAGGCGTTCGTGACGCCGGACATGCCTAAGGTCGTCGGAGAGCGCAAGGAGATACCTATCAAGGACAAGTTTGGCGAGGAGAAGACAGTCCTGCTACTATTGAGCGAGGCGGAGGTTAACGGCGAACATTCATTCACGGCGTTCATACAGAATATCGAGGTAGAGCTATTCTAGGACGGAGGGATAAAGATGAGCGGTATGGACTACAAGTCATTTCTGAAAGTATTTGGCAATCAGAGTGGTTACGACTTCAGTAACTACTCTGAGAATTCCATATCGCGCCGGTTGCAGAAGATATGTGAGGAGACAGGGTTGACGTTTGAGGAGATACTGGACAAGATAGTAGGGGACAGGAGTTTCGTGCGTCAGATAGTCGAGGACATCACGGTGAACACGACAGAGCTGTTCAGGGACCCGAGCGTCTGGGCGTATCTGCGTCAGAATATGTATCCCAAGTTGCCGAAGATGACCAAGACTACAATTTGGCACATCGGGTGCTCGACAGGGCTGGAGGTGTACTCGGACCTTGTGATGCTGAGCGAGATGGGGATGCTCGAGAACTCGAGAGTATATGGCACGGATATCAACGAGAGCGTCCTCGAGGTGGCGAGGGCTGGTGAGTACGTATATAGCTTCAACAAGAACTATGTCACGAACTTTGACGAAGTCATGAAAGAGAGTGGTTTCGCCGGGGTGAAGTTCGACAAGTATTTCGAGATAGACGAGAAGAACGACCTGATCAAGGTCCGCGACATACTCAAGGGCAGGCCGACGTTCATGAAGCAGGACCTCGTGAAGGACAAGGCGCCATTCCCGTATAAGGTGGACTGCGTCTTCTTGAGGAACGTCATGATATACTTCGACGAGCAGTTGCAGACGAAGATATTGGGAGAGGTGAAGGAGAAGATGCATCCGGAGGCTGTCCTGATAATGGGGAAGCAGGAGGAGGTGCCAGTTACGATGAAGAATCAGTTCCGTAAAGCTGGATTGTTTTACAAGAAACACCTATAGGGAGATGTTTTTGAGCATTAGCGAACTACGGGATCTGACAGTATTGATGTCAGGGAGGCTGAAGATAGACTATACGGGATACAATCTGTCGTTCTTCGGTCGGAGGGTAGCTAATGTGTTCAAGAAGATGGGGCTACGACGAGTCCAGGACTTACAGACCATCTTGAACTCGCTAGTCAAGGATGACGAGGTCACCTATCACATGGCGGTGCCGGGGACAGAGGTGTTCAGGTCGCCGAGTTTCTGGCGTCAGATAATCAGAATCTTGACGGAGAACGACATAAAGACAGTGTGGGTGCCGAGCCTGACGAGCAATCATGAGCTGTACAGCCTGGCGATAGTCAGGGAGCTTGCGGGACGGAGGAACGAGACGAAGATAGAGGTGAACGTCGTCAGCGACAGGACGACGCGAGAGGTCAATGAACTGTTGATCCCAGAGACGGAGAAAGACCTAACCAAGACTAACTATGAGAGGCTTCAGACGTCGACACCGCTGGAGGATTTTATCCGTACGGAGAACGAGAACGGCATGTATCTGAAGAGGGAGCTGATGGAGAATATAGAGTTCAGGAATGGGTGGTATATGAACACAGACACAGTCAGTTATGACATGGTCTTGTTCCGTAACACCTTGATCGAGTATAAGAAGAGTCTTCACGAGAAGGCGGCGCAGAAGATGATGGACTCCTTGAAGGGCCGAGGCTCGGTCCTATGTCTGGGAGGCCGGGAGCGTCCGCTCGTAGGAGACGGATGGTTTGACGAAACGTTGGCATACGACGGGATATACATAAGGAAGTAGTGGGGGACGCGAGGATGAGCGAGATAAAGATAGTGGTCATAGGAGGCTCGGCAGGGAGCTTTTCAGTAGTCGGGAAGATATTGTCCGGGATACGGAGCGACTTCCCGTTGCCAGTGTTGGTGTGCATGCACAGGCTGAAGCACATAAGGTCTGGCTTTGCAGAGAGTCTTGACGAGCGTGCGTCGCTACCTGTCACGGAGCCGTATGACAAGGACAGCATAGAGGGTGGGCATGTGTACTTAGCTCCGGCCAATTATCACATGTATGTCGAGTACAACGACACGATATCCCTCTCGATTGAGGAGCCAAGCAACTACTGCCGTCCGGCGCTGGACAACACGTTCACGTCTGTGGCCCAGGTCTACGGGGAGAAGTGCGTCGGGATAATATTGACGGGAGCAAACAAGGACGGAGCGGAGGGGCTCAAGAGCATAGCCGACCATGGTGGTGTGACGATAGTCCAGGACCCCTCGACGGCAGACGTGGCGACGATGCCTCAGGCCGCACTGAGGCTGATAAAGCCGACGTACGTCTTGAGTCCGCAGGGAATCATAGACTACCTGAACAACATGGAGATATAGAAGTGCAGGACAGAAAGAATGGGAAGGACGAAGGAAATAGAGAGTGTCTACGATAACGCCAAGAGGTGGCTGAAAGAGAGCGGCGAGGCTCTGAAGGCAGCATCTCAGAAGGTCGGTCGTTGGCTTACGCTGGCATGGCGCGACATACAGCTCCGTGCGGCTAAGCTGCATGCGTGGAACGGGTCTCTATCGGTCGGGACGAAGATGGTGTGGGGGCTAGTGTTCTTCCTGACTGCGTTCTTCATCTGGCAGCTGATGGCGTACGAGATGGACCAGACAGTGTTCGTCACGGTCAACTTGCTGATGGTGACCGCCCTTGCAGTCGCGACATGCTGGATACTGCTGTACACGCAGAGGGAGATAGAGGATAAGAACAACGACATCATAGAGCTCGACAAGAAGATAGAGAGGAACAAATATAACCTGAAGCGCATTAAGGCGGAGCTATTCGAGCTGAAGGACAAGCAGCGCAAGGAGTTCTCGGCGGACAACATAGCAGAGAGACTCGAGGAGAGCATCAAGCTGACGAAGAAGCAGCAGTATGACGGCGAGATGAGCATGCAGTGGCTGATGGATGCTCTCGTGAAGAGCTTCGACCTGAGTGGAGGCATAATCTACGCGAGGAACAACTCGAACGAGAATTTCAAGGTTGCCGCGACATACGCCCTGTCTGACGACGTGGACTTGAAGGCAGAGTTCAATGCAGAGACAGGGTACATAGGACAGGTTGCGGCAGACAGGAAACCGTTGGTCCTCAGGAACATACCTTCGGAGTATTTGACGGCTGTGTCTGGTCTAGGCCGGAGCAAGTCGCTCAACATATATCTGTTCCCGATCGAGCGTGACGACTACGTGTATGGGGTGGCGGAGATCACGACGTTCGGGAAGTTGCCGATACTAAAGAACTGGGGTGCAATAGCAGAACTGCTACAAAAGGAGGCGAGATGAAAAAGAAGCGCGAGGCACATATAGGCGGAATGTTCTCACTGAAGGGCTTTTCAGAACTTCAGTGGTATGTCGCCCTTATCTCGTCTGTGGCTGTGCTGCTGACAGGCTGGACGAGCGTGATGGGCTTGCTGGGCTTCAACGTCTCGATGTCGAATATCCTGTATCTCCATCGGTTCCTCTTCGTCTGGATATTCGACTTCGCAGTCCTGGCGATAGTCTTCGGAATGCTATACATTGCCAACTTCAAGAAGATGACTGTAGGCTCGCTCGAACAGAAGGTGAAGAGCCTGGAGAATCAGATCGACAGCAGCATAGACATAGCCGAGGAGATAAAGAGCGGTCACGACATCCCTGATGACGTCGAGATCAACTCCAAGCTGGCGAGGACGCTCGTGAGCCTCGGCAACAACCTCCACGAGACGACCGAGAAGGAAAAGCAGTTCAGCTGGGTGACGAAGGGAAAGGAGACCATCTCTGATATACTGCGAATCCACAACAACATCGACGACCTGGCAGACGCCACGACCGAGGGCATCGTCCATTACTACAGGGCGGCACAGGGCGCGTTCTATCTCCTCGAGGGTGACAAGCTAAAGACAGTCACACAGTATGCATACGACAGGAAGAGGTATGAGAAGGAGGAGATAAAGCTCGGGTGTGGACTGATCGGGGCCGCGGCCTACGAGAAGGAAATGATATACCGGACCGAGATCCCGGACGACTACTTCACAATAACCTCTGGACTTATAAGCGTCAGCAAGCCTAAGTCGCTGCTGATCATACCGCTGCTGCAGGAAGAGGAGGTGCAGGGCGTGCTGGAGCTGTCGTTCTTCTCGCCAAGCATACCAGATTACTACAAGAGCTTGGCTGAGGAGATAAGCAACATCGTCGGCAGCACCATATACAACCTCAAGAGCAATCAGCGGACCGAACGACTGCTCCGTGAGTCTCAGGAGATGACCGAGGCCCTGAAGCGTAATGAGGAAATCCTCCATCAGAACGCACAGGAGATGCTCGAGGCAAAGGAGAGCGTCGAGAAGACCAACAAGGAGCTCGGTAAGAAGATGGCGGAGCTCGAGATAGCTCGTAAGAAGCAGGACGCCATGCTTAGGAACGCTTCAGAGTTCATCTCCATATACAACGCCGACAGGGAGCTCGAGTATGAGAGTCCATCCATCAAGCGAATACTAGGCTATGACCCCGAGGACGAGATACATGGCATGGACGAGGAGTTTATGAGCCCGCCGAGCTATAGGAAGATCGTCGCAATGTTCGACTACCTCCTCCAGACCCCTGGTGGCGAGACAACCGAGCAGTACACCTACCTCAAGAAGAACGGCAAGAAGATTTTCCTCGAGACACAGGGCAAGAACTTGCTCCACGACCCCGCTATCCGCGGTCTGATCTTCAACACACGAGACGTCACCGAGAGGGAGCGTGCCAAGAAGGAGGAGAAGATGAAGAGCCGTATGCAGTCGCTCTCAGAGAACTCTCCAGATATCATCATCAGGACCCAGACCAGCGGAAAGGTCGCCTATGCCAACCCTGCAGCAGCGCGGTTCATAGGGCGTAGCGTTGCCGACATGATGAACAGGAGGATTGACGAACTCGTCGAGAACGAGGACTACATGCAGTTCATGCTGAGCTCCCTCAAGATCGTCAAGCGTTCGAGGGAGCAGGAGATGGCGGAGATTAAAATCGAGGGTGAGAATGGCGAGCAGTACCTCGAGTGCAAGGCTATCCCGGAGATAGAAGACGACAGCGTCGAGTCTGTGCTCTTCACGGCTCACGACGTGACGGCTATAAAGCTCCTCGAGCAGGAGGCTCAGAAGGCCAAGGAGGACGTCATGGGCAGTATCAACTACGCCTTCAGAATCCAGAGGGCCATATTGCCGAAGCAGAGCGTATTCAGAGAGCACTTCCCGACATCGTTCATGTTCTATAGGCCGAAGAATATCGTCAGTGGCGACTTCCCATGGTTCTATCAGTATGAGAATATCAGCTTCTTTGCAGCTGTCGACTGTACGGGACACGGCGTCCCTGGTGCACTGCTCTCGTTCATCGGCTATTTGCTCCTGAGTAAGATTGTCGAGAAGGATCCGACGCAGACGGCTGCCGAGATACTCGACAAGCTACATGCCGAGGTGAGACATACGCTCAGACAGGATACCGACGGCGCCAATGCAGGCGACGGTATGGACCTGGCTCTTATCAGGGTCGACAAGGACAAGAAGGAGATGCAGTATAGTGGTGCCCACAGGCCTATGTACTATATGCACATGAACAAGGAGGGAGGCTTCGAGGAGAAGTTTGAGGAATACGAGGGGACTCGCAAGGGTATCGGTGGCAAGCCGCTGCCTGGAGGTAGGAAGGAGAAGGACTTCGAGAACCACTTGATAAACTACGAGGACGGAGACCGTCTGTATATATTCTCTGACGGACTGCCCGACCAGCTCGGCGGTCCAGAGCACAAGAAGTTCTTTACGAAGCAGGTCAAGGCCTGGCTCAGCAGGAACTTGGAGAGCAGCATGACCGATATCAAGAAGGACCTCGTCAAGGACTTCTACAACTGGAGAGGGCTCAAGGACGGCGTGAGGGTCGACTACTCGGCTTACGAGGACTTTGAGGACCACGACAAGGGCGACGACGAGGATAAGTTCAAGGAGAAGCAGGTCGACGACGTTCTTCTGTTGGCTATTCAACTATAAAACGAAGGAACACAAAGCACTTATATTTTTTATATATGGCAAAGAACATGACAAGCGGAGACTATATCGACTTCGCATACAAAATATATGAAGAGATAGGGGCTACAGAGGTAAACCTTATGTACGAGGGTGCTGTGACCCAGGACATAACGCGAAACTTCACGATGATGACCGAGGAGAACATGATACGTCATAAAGAGGCAAGTCAGGTTCAGAGAAAGGTTTTCAATGTCATGGTCGAAAGCCTGCAGAATATCAGTAGGCATGCTGATATCCTCGATGGTGACCCGACGGGAGAAAAAAGAGGTATAGTGCTTATAAGTCATAACGATACAGAATATCACGTAGTCACAGGCAATGCGGTCAAGGTTGAAAGACGCGCAGAGATAGAGCAGAGGCTGACTAAGGTGAATACTCAAGACAAGGCCGGACTTTCAGAGATGTATAAGAAGCAGATTCAGGAAGGTCATATATCCGAGCATGGCGGCGCAGGCCTTGGCTTTATCGACATCGCTAAAAAGACGGGTAATAAGATTGAGTTTAGATTCGAGGATATAGGTGAAGGATATCTGTTCTTCATCACGATAGCGAGAATTTCTAAGAAGTAATAGACATACGTCTCACCTCTGTCTTCTATCAAAAACCGGATAGGCGACTTTTTAAGTCTCTCTGTGTTAATGTATTCCCCGAGAGGAATATAAGCCAGAGTTGATGACGGAAAATCTTAAAAATACTTATCTCGTATTGTTACTTGAAGCTAAAAGGGTAATTTTGTGCGAAATAATGATGGTGCACAGTCGATTGTGTGCCAAAACAATATCAACACGGTCAGCCCTTCAGGGTGTAGACGAGTAGAAAACTTGAGAGGGGTAGGGTAGCTACCACGAAAAACAGACAATAGATGCCAAAACAGGAATCAGGTGCCGCAATACGCAATGTAGCGATTATAGCGCACGTAGACCACGGAAAGACTACGCTGGTCGACAAAATGCTCAAAGCTGCTAAGACGTTCAGAGAGAATAGCCAAGTCGGCGACTTGCTCATGGACAATAATGAACTCGAGAGGGAAAGAGGTATCACCATCTTGAGTAAGAACTGTGCAGTAAACTGGAATGGTACAAAGATAAACATCATTGACACCCCGGGTCACAGCGACTTCGGTGGTGAGGTCGAGCGTGTCTTGAACATGGCGGACGGTTGCCTACTGCTCGTCGACGCTTTCGAAGGCCCGATGCCTCAGACGCGTTTCGTCCTCGAGAAGGCTCTCCAGATTGGTCTCAAGCCTATCGTCGTCATCAACAAGGTCGACAAGCCTAACTGTAGGCCAGAGGAGGTTAACGAGGCTGTATTCGACCTTATGTTCTCTCTCGGTGCAACCGAGAATCAGCTCGACTTCCCGACGCTCTACGGCTCCGCCAAGGAGAACTGGATGAGCACCGACTGGAAGAAGAGGACTGACAACATCGACGCTGTCTTTCAGACCATCATAGACACTATCCCGGCTCCAGAGCGCAGGGAGGGTACTCCTCAGATGCTTATCACCTCTATGGAGTTCTCTTCCTACACGGGTAGAATAGCTGTCGGTAGGGTACATCGTGGCGAACTGAAGGCTGGCATGGACGTGTCGCTCTGCAAGAGGGACGGCAGGATCGTCAAGCAGAGGATCCGTGAGCTCTACACCTACGACGGCATGGGCAAGAAGAAAGTCGACGTTGTCGGCTGTGGCGAGGTCTGCGCTATCATTGGCTTCGAGACTTTCGACATCGGCGACACTGTGGCAGACGCTCTCGAGCCAGAGGCTCTGCCTTCGATAGCTATCGACGAGCCGACGATGTCTATGCTTTTCACTATCAACAACTCACCTTTCTTCGGCAAGGACGGTAAGTTCGTGACGAGCCGCCACATCAAGGACAGGCTCGACAGGGAACTCGAGAGGAACTTGGCCCTGAGGGTCGAGGATACTGACAGAGCCGACGCTTGGAACGTCTATGGCCGTGGCGTCCTCCACTTGTCTGTCTTGATTGAGACGATGAGGCGTGAGGGCTACGAGCTTCAGGTCGGTCAGCCGCAGGTCATCATCAAGGATATCGACGGAGTCAAGTGCGAGCCTATCGAGGAACTGACTATTGACCTCCCAGAGGACTACAGTGGCAAGTCTATCGAGATGGTCACCCAGAGGAAGGGTGAGCTTGTCAACATGGAGCGTCGTGGCGACAGAATCCACCAGGAGTTTAAGATCCCGAGCCGTGGCATCATCGGTCTCAGGAGCGGTCTCATGACGGCTACGGCTGGTGAGGCTGTCATGGCCCACAGGTTGCTCGACTTCGAGCCGTGGAAGGGTAATATCGACAAGAGGACTAACGGCTCCCTCATCTCGATGGAGACGGGCACGGTCTTCGCCTACGCCCTCAACAAGCTCCAGGATCATGGCAAGTTCTTCATCGCACCGCAGGAAGAGGTCTACATGGGTCAGGTCATCGGCGAGAATACCCGCGAGGGTGACATCGTCCTCAACGTCTGCAAGAGTAAGAAGCTGACCAACATGCGCGCCTCTGGCTCTGATGACGCAGTACATATCGCTCCGCCAACGATCTTCTCCCTCGAGGAGGCTCTTGAGTACATTCAGGAGGATGAGTACGTCGAGGTGACTCCACACTCTATGAGGCTCAGGAAGATTCTCCTGAACGAGGCTGACAGGAAGAAGGTCCTCAAGGCGAAGCAGGACGAATAAGAATTTTGTATACCATACTTATAGAGGCAGTCTCGCTCGCGCGGGGCTGCCTCTGTTGCTTTTATGGTGTCTGTCTATGCGACAATGCCTTGCTCGTATAGCCACTCGGGGGCTATGTCTGCTCCATTGAACCAGAAGATTGTGTCGTTTAGCCCAAACTGAATGAACTTCTCCTTGTCTTTTAATTCCTCAAATGCGGGGAAATGAAAGAAGTGGAGTGAGATCTACTTTGCGACGTTCTCCATTGTTAAGGAACATAGAAGTGTATAGTCGCCCAAGTATTCTACGTCTGTGATTGTTAGTATCATAATTACACCTCCTTTATCTGATTTTGTCTATTGCTTGTGCCCGGAGTTTGCGCTTGCAACTGACTGCATAGCTATTGCTAGTGCCTCTGTGAGACGAGCATTGCTGTTAGTGAGTGCATTAATAGTAGTAACGAGCATCTGGTTGGTCTCTGTCAAAGACTTGATTACTGACGAACTCTCAGACGACGTCTCTTGTCTCGTAGTATGAGAACTAACAGTAGTCTCTGCACTATCGTGCTTAGGCTTTGTCTCGATTTTTGCGCTTGATAATCTCGCTAATGACTCTAATCCGGTAGGCATGCATTTCCCTTCAACTGTCATGTTTCCGATTCCGCTCTCAAGCCATTCCTTGTTGAGCCAATCGTATCTTAGCTCAATTTTCCTGACTTGCGACATTGAGAGCTCACGTCCGTCTCGTTTCGCTACGCTTAGTTGGCCGGGAGGAATGCCGCAATCTCTCTCAAACTTCTGTGCTGTGGTCCTGAGCCGAAAAATCAGCTCCATCACTCTATCTATTATACGCTGTTCCATAATGCAAAGAATTAAAGTGAACTCTGCAAAGATATAAATAATATTTGCAATAATCCAAATCAATGCAAAATATTTTTTGATTATGTATGCAATTGTGGCTCTTTTGTGTGGATTTTTCTGTGCTAATCAAAATCATTTATTCATTTGATTACTTATAATATAAAATTATGTATATGTGGGTGCGTTTGCTTTTAAGTCACAATATGTAGGAAGTGTCTTGGCTATTCATTCGCCTCTTTTACTTCGCCCCCCCCCCTCTTCCTCAATAACTGACAGGATATTGACAAGATACTGACTCTACTGACAGTTGTCAGTACTTACTGACAGTAAAAATGTCTCCCACCGACCCTCGAGTCAGTGGGAGACTGCCTATCTTTAGTGGAAACTTTCCTTACTTCTTCTTGCCGAAGATCTTCTTAAACAGCCAGTACCCTATGAATATGAGTATGCCGTAGAAGATGATGTCGAAGAGGACGTCGTCGTCTTCCTCACTGTCGCTGCTGCTCGAGTCGTCGTCATCATCGTCATC
>JAFPZF010000092.1 GCA_017417385.1 Bacteroidales bacterium | reverse complement strand
GTCGGCAGGGATAGTCATCTGCTTGAGACCGGAGGAAAGGTCGTCCTGGAGTGAGAAACGTATAGTGATATTGTCCATATCTCGATTTTTTTTCCTAAACTCGCATAAAACAGTGAAGAGGATGCGTTACGTAGTGGCGATAATAGTCTCGGTGCTTCTGGCGGTGATATTTGCGAACGCCGTCGGAAACCCATACAACACGAAGGAGAGGCGAACGGAGGAGCTGATTCACTTCGTACTCTACTTTGCTTTCTTTTTAGCAGTCAGTTTCTTCCTTATTGGGATTTACCCGTGGAAGGAGAATTAGACAGAGGGGACGACGAACGTGTCTCCC
Organism: Bacteroidales bacterium; assembly: GCA_017417385.1. GTDB lineage: Bacteria > Bacteroidota > Bacteroidia > Bacteroidales > Marinilabiliaceae > W3P20-009. Next base: position 29,646 of record JAFPZF010000092.1, on the reverse strand, counting down.
GTGTTGTTGATATTCACTCCCTCCAGTTGCTGCCAGCTGCTCCAGACGCTCGAGACGTCGAGCGTGCAGATGACGTCGTGGCTGGAGAGGGCGGAGCGGATGGTGATGTTGGCGACGGAGGCGGAGCGGCTGAATGTGAGGGTGTAAACGGTCAGCTGTGTGGTATTGTAGGAAGTGCAGGAGAAGGGGACGGCGTTGCGAGCCGTCAGCTGGATCTTGTCCTGGACGCTGGCGACGTCGGCACCGGAGAGGCCGTAGTTCTTCATGATGGTGGCGGAGACGCCGACGACACGGGAGAGGTCGGCACAGCCACAGACGGCAGCACGCCCCAGGTCTCTCGGCAAAGCCCGGGAGCGGCGAGGTCTTCAGCGAAGATCACGTCTACTACCCCGAGGACTGCAGGATATGCCCGTTTGCCGAGAAGGCGGGCCGACTGCGCCTCCTGATAGCGAACCTGAGCGGAAAGAAGCGACGGACACTGGCGACGAGCTGCATGGACTGCCCCTACAGGAAGGCGTGCATGGAGAATCGCAATGCAAAAGTTGATGAAAGGAAAACGACAATAATTGTAGAAGAAGTAGTCGCAAACGGATTTTCAAGACATCCGCCTGTTGTCGTTGGGAACATTGCACCGAAAGTATTTGAGTTCATAAAGAATCAACGACAAATGTTGGAAAGCGAAAACATATACCTCACGCAAGAACGCGTTGCACACGCACTTCGCAAGTCCAAGACAGAAAGGGGTGCAGCCTTGACGAAAGAAGAGATGGCTAATGTTTGCGACTATCTGCGTCGTGCAGATGTGTACTATGACCCGACACACGAGAACCTAATCTACGTTGTTAAGAACGGGGATCGGCTACTAAAATTTGCCGTGCAGATAAACTACAAAATAAAGAAAGTCGGAATAGTGAATGCCGTCGTGACGGCAGGAGTAATAACGCCAGATAATTTAATAGCTGCCCACTACATAAAAATAAAATAGTCAAGTGCTGGAGAGGACTCGAACCTTCTATATGGGGAGCTTGCGCCCCCCGTGCCTCCAATGGCACCATCAGCACTTGACTACACTGCAAATGTACGAAACATCTAAAGAACAACCAGCGGAGCAAGGGAAATTTCTTGCTCCGCTGACTTAATGTTTACACTTTTCTGCTCAAAAAAAGCAAATTCTGGTCCGTTGATGTCAACTCCAACTGCTGAAAAGCTGTCCCATCTCCAACAGTTAGCAGTCTATAGCCCCGTGGAACTATGACCCCTTTTTTGACTAACTCTTCGTATTCTGCCGATGCAGCCTCCATCTGCCTATAATCTTTAGGAAATACAGTTTCGTCAAATTCCCTGACGAGTTCTTGTAAGGCTGTTTCTATATCGTTCATGTCCATAATCTCCTATACTGTGAATATCTTGGGAAACGAAGGGTCTTGCCCTCGCGTGTAATCCCTATAAAGTTTATGAAATTCTCGTATGTCTGTTCTCGCTTTTTGCGTGCTAAGGTCTGTTATCTTAAGTTTCAGTTCTCTTAGTGCTTTTACGTCTATAGGGCGACCATAAGCTTTCCACTTTTTATTATCTCCTAACTCTTTGGCTATACTTTTGGCTCTGTCAGATTTTTCCTTTTCAGTTACAGGATTCCCATTTTTGTGTTTATTCCAATCTTTGAACTTATAGGTGACTAACCATTTTTCTAACAAAGTAACCGTAAGCTCACTCACCTGTTCATACCTTCTCAATTCCGCCAAATCCATATCCTTGAGCATTATCAACTCGGCACTCGTTAGTATCCCCTGTCGAGATTTTTCTATCAACTCTCTCACCTTGTCCAAATAGCCTAAAGCGGGTACGTATCTACGGTCTTTGTTTGGAACTTGAGGATCTATTGGCCCTAAAACTGAGAAATAGTCCATCCAAATATCATCACCACTCATGCAAAAAATAGTTCCTGCACTATATGCGCAATCTGGTACGACAAATTTCACTTCGCTATAATGATATCGTATGATGGTGACAAATCTTTCAACAGCGACAATACTACCTCCGTTTGTTTCCAACATTATTAATAGTGTAGAATGACCTGTCCCTCGTTCTTTCAGAGATTCAATAATCTCAGCAAATGGGACTTCTATGCCGTCAATGATCGGACCAAAATAGACCAAAACATCTGCATTTGTCTTGTCCTATATGCTCTTCAGTTTCTCTTTGAGAAGAATTGTTATTGATGAGTTTACAGTCTCCATAGCCAGCAAATTGGTTTCTATTGTTGTGCTTCCATTTTAAACATACCCCCAAAGTTAGTATTTTTCGTTCATACTTTTTGACAGGGTACCCGAACATTATACATCGTTTCTAAAAAAGTCAACCCCTCGCAGTGTCTTCACTGCGAGGGGGGGGCGGTACGTCCTGCGCCTTACCACAATCGGTCCCTGTCTCCATTGCTGGAGCATGATGCAAATATAGTGATTTTTTGATATATCATTACCCTTATTCTGAGAATATGTACCCGAAATCGGCTTTTCGGGTACTTTTTTCTTTGCCTCTTTCTCCCGTGAGCAGATCCTTAGCGACGGCTTCAAAATAACGAAGGGCGACCTCAAGTGAGCGTGACGACTTCTTTGAACGTGGTGGGCGAGCATACTATAGCACTTCTATATACCTTACCAAAAGCACTTTTCAAGACTTGAAGATGCTTCTCCGGGACTACGAACACAGCATTTTTCTCTATGGTCGACAATTCCCTCAGAATGTCACGCGTATGTGCTTCTTTTTCCCTTAGCTCCATCTGACTGCCGATAAGGTTCCTGTAGTTCTTTTGGTTCAACTTTAGCTCCACCAGCATCAACCGCCCGTTGACGCCGTTTACGTCGTCCGCTATTCCTACCGCAGCATCCATGGTCCGCTGTGCATCTCCGCCGTTGCGTCTCTCGTAACCGTCGACGTCCATCGCTCTGACTTCATCCGGCACTCCCTTATACGCTCCGTCTCTCTTCGCTATCTCTGCCAATGTCGTCTTGTATTTGGACTCTATTTGCAGACCGTCCACCACCCTGTTACACAAGACTCCCACCGCCATATTCCTCTATCTTTTCCAATGACTTGTTGAAGCACTCGAAGATGCGTTCGACGTCGCTCCCGAGATCCACATAATTGTACCTATACTCATCTGCACTTTCCGCTAGGTAGAAACGAGTTCGATCTATACACCCCTCTTCGTCCGCTATCCGTTGAATTGCCAGCACCATGTCAGTACTATGACTCGTAACCATCAGACGGATTCCCATCTCCTTGTGAAGGCGTACAAGGATTCGGGCGAACTCGACCACCCACTGCGGATGGAGGTGAGCCTCGGGCTCGTCGATGACAAGGAGGGAACTGCTGTTGAGTTCCCCATTGCTCAGCAGCCGCATGACATAGGCGAAGGACTTGAAGCCCGTTGCCGCATTCTCGAGTCTTATCCTTAGACCATCCTCCCTCTCGAAGACAAGTCTAGTCAGACTATTCCTACTCCCTGAGCTTTCTACTACGACACGGCCGTGGATGAGTTTATTTATGTCCTCGATGATGCTACTGGCCTCCTTCGTGATTGTCCTGCCAAGATCCTTGATCATGAGATCCGTCAGTCTGCTCCAGTTGGGATTTGACCAGTTGAGGTTCGCATTGAGAGCCATGGGTGTATCGACATATATGGCCGAAGTCAAGGAGATGGGCTGGGTGAAGGTGTCTTTACCTATAAGGTTCTCTCCGTTCTCGACGAACTGGAAATAGTTGCCGCTGAAGTCCTCGAGGTCGGAATTTGACCTCCGGATGAAGTCGAAAAGGTTTCTTTTCGGCATCTCCGCTGCGATTTCCCTTGCCGACGTTATGATATCGCCACATGCAAGTCCCGTCTCCGTGATGTGCCTTGTCACTGCGTCAGACGAGCTCTCGCCGGACCCCAACTCGATTCTAAGATATGTCAGGTATCTGTCACTCATTGCGGGAGGCAGCTTGGTCAGGATGTTCCCTACGACGACATCTACAGTCTCCTGCAACTCCTCAAAACTGCCGGCATCTTTAATCAGATTCTCGTCCGAATCGGTGTAGCTCTTGCCCAGAGCGCTCTGGGTCTGTCTGAGGATAGGTGTATAGCGACCGATGAGCGACAAGATGTCTCTCTTTGCATCATTGAGAACCTTGGACTCGAAATTGCACATGGTGTTGACGGCACAATACAGTAGTCTTGAAATGGTGCTCTTGCCGGAGCCGTTGACTCCCGAAATGACAGTTATCCCGTCCAATGCTATCTTGGCGGTCTTTATCGCCCTGAAAGACGTCAGCTTGACTTCTATCTTGTTCATCTTGTCTATTTCTGTCCTCCCGTTCCATCTGGAACGTGCTACAAAGATATAGGATTATTTCAATCTACGGCAAGAGGGGGGGCAGAAAAAACCAACAACGACTTCCAATAAACATGGAAGCCGTTGAAGCCGGGGTGTAAAGCTCTTTCGAGCCGAACACCAATGTAAATATATGAATAAGTTTTGAAGAAGCAAAAGGAGGAAAAAAGAAAAAGTCCTGCACAACCTACCGAGTGAGCTACGGGCACGTAGCCTTTCAGTTGTGCGGGACTAATTTGTAAAAAAACGAGGGTATCAATACCCCATAAATGGTTCCGCTATAGATGCCTCGACGGTGAGTAACGTGTAACCACGAGGCTCTATCAATCCTTCCTCCACAAGTTTGTCGTATTGCTCGGAGGCTTCCTCCAACAGAGTCAAATCTGTTGGAAGTTTTTCTCTATCGTCTGCACTCTTGATAATGCTTTTCAATTCTTCTAAATCAATCATAAGCACAAAATATATGTGGTAATGCAGTTGAACTCCCACTTATGTGGTCTCTATAGAGTTTACGCACGAGCATCAGGACATCATTTCTATACTATCTAAAAACGGAATACACGGTTTCTATTTCGTGACAGGTAGGGAACAAGAATTACGCTCTTTCTAAAAACAACAGCCGCGGCAGGCATCGTCAGACACCTGCCGCGGAGAACCGGTGCGTCCAGCGCTTTCACGCTTTCTGCCCCTGTCTTCATTTCTGAAGCATGATGCAAAGATAGTAAATATTTCAAACACAAAGCAAGAAAGAGAAAAATAGTGGCTCGCACGACAAAGGTGCGAGCCACAATTCATTCCTTTTAGAGTGTTAGCAGAGCGACGAGGGCTTCTGCTGGCACTGTTGAACAGTGCAAAGGTACATCCTTTAAGTCACAGTAGCAAAGGTTTAATCGTGATTCTCTGTTGAGACATCCACCTGTTCGACTCCTTGCGGAGTCAGTTTGAGGCTAACCTTGCCGGAAGTGTTGAAGTAGAGAAACAGGAGCCAGAAGAGGATGCCGACGAGGACAGTCGCCACTATGCTCTGACTAACCCCATAGAAGAACCTCGCCAACGCTCCGTTCCGCTTCGTCGCGTCCGCCGTCACCATCGTAAGGAGTGCCAACGCATTCTTCTTGTACGACGACAGCCGCTCCTCCGTGTTGCACGAGTCGTGAAAACCGCCTATCTCCTCCTCGTCCGGGTCTTTCCCGTCATGGTTCTTCTTGTAGTTCTGTATCCAAGAGATCTTCTCCTTCTTGTAGAGCGAGTAGGCAAGAAGTCCGACTATGTGTATTTAGCAGATACCGTAGAATCTGTGGCTCGATTCTCAGGTACGCTAAAACTTTTGTAGCTTGTCACCACGAATGGCGTATGCGCCGTCCATGTAGACGAGAGTCTCCCATTCGTCAGGGTCTGACTCCGGACCAGAGATGCCGTCGACGAACAAGTAGAACTGCAGTTTGCCATCGTCGGTCAGTCTCCATTTGCTGCCAGGTCGTACGAGGAAACCTGCGTCGTCCCAAGCGTTCTCCGACTTCCACATATCGATGAGTGTGTCGTTGAGGTTGTCAGGGTGCTTATAGCGATAGTGTCGGAGAGTGCCATCACCGAGGAGGACGTACTTGGAGCGTAGTTTCTCGACGAGGTCGATTTCCTGCTTGTCTGCTGGTCGGTTGAGATATTCGTCGGCTGTGACTTCTGTGCAAGAGCCGTCATCGTAGACGTCGACAAAGGCTATGCGCCACTCTCCGATGACGTCGTCAGTTGTGAGGCGAGGTCGTGTGGAGTCGCGGAGGCTGTTGAAATCCTGAGTCAGAGAATCCGCAGGGAGGGCGTCAGAGCCTGCCTTGCAGTAACGCATCATCCCCAGCTCGAGTATGCCGTCTGGCGAGAGTGTGCTATTTGCCCAGTCGCCTTCGCTGTCAGTCTGCAGGCAGTCGTTCTTGATGCGCCACTTGTACGTAGTGTCGATGATGCGACCATCCTTGATGACCTGACCTTCTGCCTCAGCCTCGGCAAGCTGCTCTGGCGTTGCACCTTCTGGGACAGCGAAGTCTGAAGAGACTGTGCCGTCTGAGTTGAAGGTCAGTCGTGATGTGCAGAGTGTCAGCATGTCAGGATCTTTCTCCTCGTCGGGAAGAGCTCGATACTGCTCGATGGTGAGGTAGGAGATGCCATTCTCTCCGAATGATGCGATTGCGGCGCAATTCCAGACGCCGATGATGTCTTTTTCAGTCATAGCGAATTAAGATTTAATGTCTAGAATGGGGTTAGAGGGAAGGGTATGAGGAGACTCAGAAGAAGATGTTGATGATGCCAATCATGGCACCGAGTATGGCACCGAGAAGGCATATAGCCTGAAACTCTCGGCTCACGATTGACATGACGATGCCTTCGGCTTCGACGATACTCATGTCGTTGATACGCTTTTCGACGACGGAGGCAATGTCAAGTCCTCGTAGTATTTGCGGCAGCTGGTGCTCTACGAGTTTGTCATAGAGCAGAAGGAGCTGTCGGCGGACTGCGGATAGTTGGTCGGAATGTAGGGACACTATCTCGCTGACTGGCGTCTGGAGAAGCTGTTCGATTTGCTGGTCGGTGAGATTCTCGACGACCTCCTGTGAGGAACTCTTGAGGAAGAGGTTGACATTCGTCGCAATGAACCGTTTAAGACTGTCGAGAAGTCCAGGAATAATTGATATGACAGTGGTCATACCAGTGCCGAGAGACTTCTTGACGTGCTCGATGGACAGTTCGGCTATGGTGTCACCGAGTTCAGAGCATGCGAGACGTTCGTGAATCATAGCTGCCAGAGCCTTCTCGACTGTCTTGCGAGTGTCGTCCAGTTCTTCTTCCTCGACATATTGGAGAATCATAGCTTGCAGTGTCTCGTCGGTCCTGCATAGTTTTCCAAAGAAGTCGTTGATGGCGTTATCCAGCTTGCCCTTTGTCTCTGCCGACAGAAGTGTAGCCTTCAGAGTCTCTGGGTTGATGAGGTTCTCCGCGATGGTGGCGCCTATAGCCTTGGCGAGGCGTTTCTGCTCCTTGGGGATGAGCCCAGGTGTGAAAGGTAGCTGATAATTGAAGACGAAGATAGGTCGGTGAGGTCTAAACAGCATCTTAATGGCTATCCAGTTGGTTGAATAGCCAATAAGTGCGCCGACTAGCGGTGGTATGATATATTGCGCAGCTGCGAGCATCAGAGCTTATCGACTGAGCCACCAACTTTCTCGGTTTTCTTGACCTTGCTGGGGTCACCGACGTAGCGGATGTTGCAGTCTATGGCTTCTGCGTCAAGAGACTCTGAGAACTTGACTTTGCAGTCTGTCTGCATAGCCTTGATCTTTACGACCCTGCTGTCCAGCTCTTCAGCATCGTATGTGGACTCTCCGACTGTTCCGGCAATGTCTACGATTTGCTTGTCTGCCTTGCCTTCGAGTGTGATGATGCAGGTGTTGGCATCGACTACGAGCTCGTCAACGTCGAGGTCTAGCTTGGCCTCACATTGCGCACCGACTTCGACGGTCAGCTTGCCCTTGTGCTTGAAGAGGCATTCGGTGTCGATGGATGCTCCTCGCTTGACTTTGATGCTTTCGAGGTCATTGAAGTAGACGAAGACCTGTACGGCACTGCCTGGCGTCCGCTTCTTCATCTGAACCTGCATGACGCCATTCTTGATGGTCGTTATGACATCCTTGGTCGGACATCCGTCGGTGACTACTTCGATTTCGTTCTTGTCACCTTGTACGAGCGACACATTGGCCCCCTTGCTAACCTCAATCGCATTCCATTCCCCTACGAGAATGCGCTGCTCCTTGTTCTCTGCGAGAGTCGTGATAGCTGTCAAAAGGCTGAGCGTCAAAGCATAAAGAGTTTTCATGTCAATGGTATGTTATAAGATATGTTCATTCGTAGCAGGTCCCTCAAAAGACGTGCCATACAAAGTAAGCAGCCTCGTCAACAATTACGATGACGAGCTGCTTATTTTGTGGTGGATGTTTTACATCACGAGTGCTGCTGCACCGACTATTGCTGCGTCACCTGGTTTCAGCCCAGATGCCATCACCTTGACCTTGCCACGGAATACCGGTAGGAGGTACTCGTCGAGGTGTGCCATGAGTGGGTTGAAGAGTAGGTCGCCAGCTGCGACAGGTCCTCCGAAGATGAAGATTGCCTCTGGACTCGTGAAGTGGATGGTGTCAGCAAGTGCCTGCGCAAGCCATTCGCCCGTGCGCTCGAAGACTTGCTTTGCGATTTCGTCGCCTTGATTGGCTGCGATGCAGATGTCTTTTGCTGTCAGCTCGTTGAACGACTTGTTGGCAAGTGCGCTGTCTGTGGCGTTTGTCTCTGCGAGGAGCTCGAAAGCTGTGCGCTTGATACCCGTAGCAGAGCAGTACGCCTCGACGTGCCCACGGACGCCACACCCACAGCGACGACCGCCACGTATGAGCATCGCATGTCCGACCTCGCCAGCAAAGCCGTCATGTCCATAGACTAGCTTGCCGTTGACGATGATTCCGCTGCCCAGCCCTGTGCCGAGGGTGATCATGACGAAATCCTTCATGCCCTGAGCTTTGCCATAGACCATCTCGCCCATAGCCGCTGCGTTGGCGTCGTTGGTTATCTGGATCTTGGCGACTTCTGGGAGCTCGGCCTTCAAGAGGTCTACGAGGGGGACGATGCCCTTGAACGAGAGGTTCGGGGCGTACTCGATCTTCCCTGTATAGTAGTTCGCGTTCGGTGCACCGATGCCGATGCCGACAAGGTTCTTGAGGTCCTCGCCTGCAACTCGTCTGATGACTGTCGCTACTTCTTTCGCGTATGCTGCTGCATCACCATGGCGAGCGGTCTCGATGCTCTCTTTCCTTACTACAGTACCGTCGGCTGCTACGAGGCCAATAGCAGTGTTCGTGCCGCCTATGTCAATGCCAAGTGACAGCTTTCCGTTGCTTTTCTCCATAGTTATTTCAGTATGTTATATGTTCTATGTTTCCTAATGTAGTACTGCCAGACGAGCGATAGGCGCCTGACTTCTGGGACGAGGCCGTTCTGTCGTCCCTCTGCCAGTCGTCTGCGTTTGGCAAATAGTGTGCTCACGTTCCGATATGTGTCTATGTGGGCCATGAATACGGCTCTGAAGAATGCAAATTGCCCAGAGACTAGGTATGCCATGGCTGCCATCCCGTCCAGTACTAGCCTCCCGAGGATGATCATGACCCACCATCGCGTGTTGAGGTTCTTGACGAGCATCCAAAGGTTGTTCCTGAAGTTTAGGTATGTCTTCCGTGGATTTGTCTGGCTGAGTGTCGCACCTCCGAGGTGGTATATGCTGCTGTTCCCGACTGTAACGATTCGATACCCCTTGTTCCTTAGCCGCCAGCAGAGGTCTATCTCTTCCATGTGGGCAAAGAAATCCTCGTCGAGTCCTCCCATCTCGAGATACAGCTCCCGCCTGACGGTGAGCGCCGCACCGCAGACCCACAGGCAGTCGGCGTTGTCGTCATACTGTCCCTTGTCCTCCTCGACGCTGTCGAGTACCCTCCCTCGGCAGAATGGAAACCCGAAGATGTCTATGTACCCCCCGGCAGCACCTGCATACTCGAAGTGTGTATGCCGCTTGTCGTCGAGTATCTTTGGCGCACACGCTCCTACTGTGGCGTCGCTGTCCAATAACTCTACGAGTGGCTTGAGCCAGTCCCGACTCGTCGCTACGTCCGAGTTCAGCAGGACGACATAGTCGTGCTCTAACTGCGCTATAGCACGATTGTACCCTCCGGCAAATCCGTAGTTCTTGTCGAGTACTATCGTCCTGACTGTGGGATACTTCTCTGCGAGTAGCTTGAGGCTGTCGTCTGTCGACGCATTGTCTGCCACGATGACTTCTGCCCCCTCCAGCGTAGTGGATGTCTCTATGACGGTCGGCAGGTAGTGGTCGAGGAGCTTGACGCCGTTCCAGTTCAGTATGACGACAGCTACTGTGCTCATTTCGCCAGGTATTTCGATACTACTGACTGAAACTCTGGATATGCTTTCCCTGATGCTGCTACGATCTCCCGACCGAAGATGTAGTCGTCTCCTCCCCTGAAGTCGGCTACCTTTCCTCCAGCCTCCGTCACGAGGACGCAGCCAGCCGCTACATCGTATGGCTTGAGGTCATACTCATAGAAGGCATCGACTCGCCCGCATGCGACGTACGCAAGGTCTGTCGCTGCCGAGCCAAGACGACGTACGCCCGCTGCATTCTGCATCAGGTACCGCAGGCTCTCTATGTAGTTGTCGAGTCTCGAGAAGTCGTTGTATGGGAATCCTGTCGCGACAAGCCCGTTCGATAGCGGCAGCTCTGCGACGTGTATCGGGTTGCCGTTGAGGTACGCTCCGCCTCCCTCCCACGCTGTGAAAAGCTCGTCCGCCCCCATCTCATAGACGACTCCTACGATGGGCTTTCCTTTGTATGCAAGTGCTATGCTGATGGCAAATGGCGGATGGAAGTGTATGAAGTTTGTCGTCCCGTCTATCGGGTCTATTATCCAGTTGTACTCCTCCGACCTGTCCGTCCGTGTCCCTTCCTCTGCTATGAAGCCTGCCTCTGGATATATCTTCTGCAACTCGTCGACAAGTGTCGACTCTGAATACTTGTCGATATTGGTGACGAAGTCGTGGACGCCTTTCGTCTCGACTTCTAGTGGCTTGTCCTTGCGCAGCGACAGCACTTTCAGCCCCGTCCAGCGAGCCAGACGACCGACCTGCTGGCAGATGTATTCCAATTCTTTACTTGGCAACATAGCGTGAAATGGTAATTATTTGATGCGTGAAGTTACTCCAAACTTTTGACATTTTTGCAATCGATAAACATGTTTTTGCTTTTTGTCCCTCTATGACCGATGTTCCCTCTTTCCCTTAGTATAGCTCCTTCCATTCGTATCTGTTCCCGAGGTGTTCCAGCAGTCTGATGAGGTCTGTCCTGAGTATCGAGACCGTCGCGCGATTGTCGAGCGGATGGAATGCCAGCCTGTCTGCTTGCTGTAGCGTGCTGTCGATGAAGACTATGACTTCATGGTTCTCGTCGTTGATGAGCCCGAATGGTGTGACCGACCCTGGCTTGAGACCGAGGTACTTGTCCATCCTTTTCTCGGATGCGAACGAGAGTTTACCCTCGTGTAGTATGTGCTCGAGGTCGTGCATCGCGATGCTCTTGTCGCAGTCCAGCAGGACGAGATAATGTTTATCTCCTTTATGGTTGCGGAGGAAGATGTTCTTGCAGTGCTTGCCGTCTAGCGCTGTCCAATATTTGCGCGCATCCTCTATCGTCGGCGTGGGCGGATGCTCTATGTAGTTGAACTCTATCCCGAGCTCCTCAAATAGTTTATACAGCTTCTCTGGTCCGATCATGTTCTCTTTCTTTCTTGATTGCACTATACGAAAATGAGGAGAGCGCCCGTTTCTTCTTAGGCCGACTCTCCTCTGTTCTTTGTGTCTCTAGGGGAGTTCTAGAAATTAGATTTTTCACTTGTGCGATTAAGCGAGAGCATACTTTCGATTAAGCGAGAGCAGAACGAACTTGCTCGTTCTGCCGAGCGTGAGAAAGTAAGACGCTAGTCAATGAGCTTGCTCTAATTGCCGAGCGATAGCACATGAGGCGAAGCCAAGGCGCACGAAACTTTGAATACCGGAGTGTACTAGAGGCAACTTTTCGATTAAGCGAGTGCAGATCAAGCTTGCTTGAAATCTGCCGAGCGTGAGAAAAGTCAGCGCAGCTACATGAGGATTTCAAAGTTGAGCGCAACATTCCGATTAAGCGAGTGCAAAGCAAGCTTGCTTGCAATTTGCCGAACTTTTCGATTGAGCGAGTGCAGAACGAGCTTGCTCGTTCTGCCGAGCGTGAGAAAAGTCGACGGAGTCAACGTGAGGAATGAAGGCAACGCCAACGCAGAAAAAGCAATTTATAGAAGTTCCCTTATAGTAGGTCTTTACGGCTTCACTATATACTCCCTGACGGCGTTCGCCTGCTTCTTGATGCTCATGACCTGATCCTCGCTGATGCTGCTCGCGTCTATCGTGCGATACGTCTCGTAGAGCGGCAGGATCTGCTCCCTTACCTCCTTGACTGCCTCGACGTTAGGATAGTTCCCGAGTAGCTCGACGAGCTTGTCAAGCGGCTCCTTCTGGCTCATCACGATCTTGACCATCTCCTTGTTGTCAAACGTGTCGTCGCTGATGTGCGTAGCTATGTAGAGCCCCTCGACCCAGCTGCCAGCTACTATCAGTATCGAGACCGGACCACGATTCTTCCTGTTCAGGTAGTCATACGAGTCGTAGAACGAGTTAGAGATCAACTCTGTCATCCCCTCCTTGTTGTTCTCGAGGTTCACCATCTTCGTCGCCAACTCCGGATCTACGGCCTGCGTCATGTCGAGCGCATCGACGAGCGCCCTTATGGTCTGTGTGTACCGACGGACTGCCGCCGACTGGTTGTATGTCGATGCGTAGCATAGGTCTGCACTATATACACCCATGTTCATCGCACGCTTGACCTCCGTTATGTATTTGTCGACATTCTCCGGATCGTTGCAAATGTCGAGTATGTATGCCGCATCGATGCGGTTCAGCATCTCTGTCACCTCAAAGGCGGTCGGCAGTGGGTAGACGAACTCCCTCACGTTCTCCTCCACCTTCTCCTTGCTCATGATGTTCTGGTCGTTGTTCGTACCCCTTACTGTGCACGAACTCAGACTGATTGTCATGCCTACAAGTGCTGTCAGGCAGACGCCTCCAATGAGCTTTGTCGTTTCGTTTTTCATTGTAGAAACCTCCATTGATTTTCTATTGTTTTCACTAGGCAAATATAAGGGTTTTCCGCTTCCAATGTCGTGAAAAAGTTGTTAAACAGACGCCTCCAGGCTTACGTGTTGCTTGGAATCTCACACCCTCTTTGCTCTTCTGCTACTGTCATACTGATAGCGACGGCTTTCTCGTTATCTCTATCGCAAGGACCGACGTGTCGTCAAATGTCTTCCCCTGCTGCCTCGTCGTCTCTGCCATCTCCGCTATCAGCTTCATGGTGTCGTCGATGCCCAGCCCCATCTTCATTATCGATGTCAGCTGGTCTGTGTTGCTGATGACCGAGTCCCCGTCATCGACCTCGACTAGTCCGTCTGTGTAAGATACTATGAGGTCGCCTTTGTGTAGTCTTATCTTCCCCTGTGATATGCCCGGCATCTCGTCCAGCATCCCGAGCCCTATGCTACCTTCGTTCAGCTCCGTGAGCGTCCCGTCCTGATATAGCATCGGCGGCAGGTGTCCGGCATTGACGTACGTCAGCATGCCCGTCAGGCAGTTGTATCGACCTATGAACATGGTGATGAACTTCTCCCCTCCCGTGTTCGCACTGACTCGCGCATTCAGGTCCGCTACGAGCGTCTTCAGGTCACACTTGGCTGTGAACAGAGCCCTCACCATCGCCTGGAAATTGCTCATCAGTAGCGCCGCAGCCATGCCCTTGCCCGAGACGTCCGCCATGCAGAACCCGACGTAGTTCGTCCCTAGGCTCAATACGTCGAAGTAGTCCCCTCCGACCTTGTCGTGCGGATGATAATACGACTTCGCTCGCGTATGTCCCGTCTGGAGTAGCTGATCCTCGTGAGGCACCAGCCCCGCCTGAATCTTAGACGCCAACGCGAGTTCCTGCCTTAGGCCCTCCTGCCTCAGTAGCCGCGCCTGCATCTTCTTGTTCTCGATGAAGACGATGATGATGTTCGATAGTATCTGGATGAACTTCAGGTTCCTCAGCGTCGGACTGATGCCGTCCCCGAGCTCGTTGTCCCCGACCAGGACGTAACCCATCACCTTGTACTTGTGGCGCAACGGTATCACGGCGTCAAATCCCGCTAGCGTCGCGTTCTCGTTCAATGCCAGATTCTCTATCGTCGTCAGGTCCTCTAGGTCCCTGACTATGTCGATCGCATCACGCTGCTCGTCCGTCACGTTGCACTGTAGTATGCACTTCCATCCGTCCTCCTCGTTCAGCGTGTAGACGAGTATCTTCCCGACCCTCAACTCGTCGCGCAGCAGACGTTCAAATTCTTGCATGAGCTCCTCAACCGTGCTGTCTTCGTTGACCGTCTGGGCAACGTCCAACAGCAAGTTTAGTTTCTCCTTGTATAACCTTACTACATTCCTGTCTGCCGCCATATCTTTCTTGATTTAATGATAAAGAGGAGAGCTACATCTGTTCGACTACACCCTCCTCATTATGACTCATCCGCCAACTCGTTGCCTCGTTGGCGCTTCTATAGCTCCGACTTATGCCTTCACGCGCTCTACGTAAGACCTGTCCCTCGTGTCTACCTTGATCTTGTCTCCCGTGTTGACGAACAACGGTACCATGATCGTCGCACCTGTCTCGATCGTAGCTGGCTTCAACGACGTCGTGCTCGACGTGTCTCCGCGTACCCCCGGCTCCGTATACGTGATCTCAAATATGAAGAACGGTGGCAGGTCGACTGCAAGCACTGTCTCCGTCTCTGCATGGACGACAACCTCCACGTTGTTACCCTCCTTCAGCAAGTCTGCATTCGTGATGAACTTCGGGTCTATCGGTATCTGCTCGTATGTCTCGTTGTTCATGAAGATGTAGTCATCCCCCTCCTTGTAGAGATACTGATACGGACGACGCTCGACGCGTGCCTCCGTTATCTTCACTCCACTGTTGAACGTGTTGTCAATCACCTTGCCCGTCGCTACGTTCTTCAACTTTGTCCTTACGAATGCCGGACCCTTTCCTGGCTTTACGTGGAGGAACTCGACGATGAAGTACAGCTGACCATTGTACTCTATGCACATCCCGTTGCGGAAATCTGCGGTAGTTGCCATGTTATTCTGTTCTTGATTATTGTGTTAAACAATCGCAAAGTTATAAAAATCATCGGACTGTATGGCCCTTTGTGCGTTTTTTCTTGCTTTCCCCTCTCTATTTCATGCCTTTCGCTCCCTTCGCTCCCACTCTCTCCCCCTTCCCTCTGGTGTTAGCTTTGGGTTAGCTTTGAGTTGGCTTTGGGTTAGACCTGTATTAGACTTGTCTTATCTCTAATCCTTCTTCGACCCCTGCTTAGCCTTCTCCTGCGCCGCCCTGCACTTGCTGCACAGTCCATATATATATAGTGAGTGATGGCTGATCTCAAAGCCCTCATGCTTCGCAGCCTCTACTATCGAGTCCTGTATCTGTGTGTCCGGAACTTCTATCACGTGACCGCACGATACGCATATCAAGTGGTCGTGCTGCTTCGTGTCATACGCCCGCTCATATTGCGCCTGTGTCTTCCCGAACTGATGCTTGAAGACCAGCCTGCAGTCCAGCAGTAGCTCTATCGTGTTGTACAGCGTCGCCCTGCTCACTCGATAGTTCTTCTCCTTCATGAACATATATAGGTCCTCTATGTCGAAATGCCCGTCGCGGCTATATATCTCGTCGAGGATCGCAAACCTCTCCGGTGTCTTCCTGTGTTCGTGCTCTTCGAGATAGTGCGTGAATAGCTCCTTGACTCTCTCCCTGAGCTGTTTATCCTTGTCCATGCCCTAGCTTTGTTTCTTTAGACTAAGCAAAAATAATAAAAATGTTATTCCTCTGTGCCAGAGGTCTCGCTTTTTTTCGCCTCACTTCTTTAATATCAGCCCCCTCAGCTTGCTCCTGTCCCCATAGTAGCAGTCCAGGTCTACGACTCCCGGAATTCCGTCAACTGTCCCCTTGTCAGAGAATTGCCAGAAGTCCGCCCCGCTCGGCCGTGTTATCGCACTGTAATGCGGGATCCATAGTGTGTAGTCTTTCGCCCATTCCTTCTTCCGTAGCTCGGTCACAAGGATTGTCGGACAGTATATTATTGGCTTCTGACCGTATCTCTTCTCGAGCGCGTTGGCAACCCCCCTCAGCGTCTTCTCGACTTTCGCGTTGAATGTGCCACCGAGCATGCTCGTCTCCATGTCGATGACGGGCACGAAGTCCCCCTTCCTGAGCTTCGCTACTCTTATGAAGTTCTTCGCCTGCTTCGTCGTGTCCGCAAATGTGAGTACATGATACGCCCCATAGCTTAGTCCGGCCTTGCGTATCCCGTCACGATTATATGTGATCTGCGGGTCTTCATAGTTCGCACCCTCCGTCGCCTTCGCAAAGACGAACTCTATCTCCGCATGAGCCGACTTCTCCTCCGCGCCCTGCCGGCGCGTCATGATGTTATAGTTTATTGTCTTTACTTGGCTCCAGTCTATCGTCTCCTGATATCGCGAGACGTCTATCCCATAACCCGTCGCTATCGGGACTAGCGGTCCCCCTGTGAATACTCTCTGTATCTCCCCCGGCAGCTTCCTGAACAATGACCGACCCCACGGAGATGTACCGACGAGCCATATCAACACGCCCGCCACTAGTACGGCCATGACTATCCCGAGCACACGCTCGAGAGACACGCCTCTCTTCTTAGTCTTCTTTCGCTTCTTCGCTGCCATCCTACAGGAGACCAAGCTCTAACCGGGCAACTTCCGATAGGTTGTCCTGACTCCACGCCGGGTCAAATGTGAGGTTCACCTCGACACTCCTCACGCCCTCTATCTTCTTTATCGCTTCGTTTACCTCGTCCGGGAGGCTGTCCGCTACCGGGCAGTTCGGCGCCGTCAGCGTCATCAGTATCCTTACCTCCCCTTCTTCGCTGACCTGTAGGTCGTATATCAGTCCCAGGTCATATATGTTCACGGGTATCTCGGGGTCGAATATCTCCTTCAGCGCCCCTATGACCTTTTGCTCGAGGGTCATCTCGTCCTTCTCTTCGCTCATTTTGACGAGTCTCTTTGTTCTTTTTATTCCTTTGATTTCGACTGCTTCGCCGCATACGCTATCGCATACAGCCGTATCTGCTTTATCATCGCTAGCAGTCCGTTAGATCGCGTCGGCGTCAGGTTCTCCTTCAGCCCTATCCTGTCTATGAAGTATAGGTCCGCCTTGGCTATCTCCTCCGGCTTCTGGTCCGAGAGGACGTTGATTAGCAACGCTACTATCCCTTTCGTGATGATCGCGTCCGAGTCCGCATCCAAGTGCAATGTACCGTCTTCATTAGGCCTCGCACATATCCAGACTGTGCTCTGGCACCCCTCTATGATGTACTCCTTTGTGCGAAACTCCTCCGGGTATGGCGCCATGTCGTTGCCCCACTCTATCAGTAGTGAGTATTTGTCCAGCCATTCGTCAGTCACCGAGAACGCCTCTATTATCTCGTCCTGACTCTCATTAATTGTCATTTTCGTCCTCTGTATATGATAAATAACGATTATCCAACGGCAAATTTACATTTTTTCTCTCTCTTTTCCCAAATGCTTTGAAATTGAATTGTCTCTGACCCGCTCCTCGCCCTTCTCCTCTCCCCGACTCTCCTCCCGCCTGTCCCCTGTTGCAACTTTTCTCCCCCTCCTCTCTATTTTCATTCCGCAAAGTTTGGCTATCGTAGTAAAACGAAGTAACTTTATGCTATCTTTTAATAGTATTTTAATCATGAATTACTCACCAAAAACTAAAAGACCAACCAAGACTGTTAAATGTAAATTCAAGGTCAAGGCTACTCGCAAAGACGGTTCTAAACACTTTTTTGTCATCGAACACGAAGGTGTCGAACACTACATCAAAATGTTCGACTCTCAGCTCAACGACGCCGTCCCTGCTGAAATTGAATGTGTTATCAAGCAGCAGGCCGACGGAACTCCTATCATCACTCAGGACTTCGCCCCGATTATCGCTAAACTCTACCACGTCGGCGAAATTCATACTTTCCGCGTCAGACGTGACAAATTCGAGCACGACCGTCTCGACGTCATGACCGACGAGGGTTTCCTCTTCCATATCACCGGCCCCCACGCCGACTCGGTCCGCGAATACCAGACGGTCCGCGGCAAGATTGTCTCCATCGAGGGCGTCAAGGTCGAGGTCGAGATCGTCAAGGGACAGGAGCAGGACAGCATGGAGGGCAGTCTCGTCCTCATCACTCCTAAGGTCCTCGCCGATATGGCGACACGCGACCTTATCCCGCCACACGTCATCCGTTTCGCTCTCCGTCAGTTCAATAACGACGAGGTTTTCGCACCAGCTCGTCTTATGCTCGCCGACGGAGACGCCGAGTGGGTCGTCTCCTTCCTCGATACTGTCAGGACTACTATGGGCGTATGGCTCAGTAAGAACCTCAAGCGCGATAGCCCGAAGGAACTTCTCAACGCCATCCGACGTATCTGTATCAATATCATCGAGCGTAGCTCTATCGTCACCGGTGGCGAGGGTGCCCAAGACCGTATGAGACACGGTATCGAGCGAGTCATCCGCGAGGCCGATACTTATCTCGTCGCCCTCCAGAAGTCCGACGACGCCTCTGTCGACGCCTTCGCCCTCGATATTATTCAGAGTCTCAAGAATACTGGCTATATCTACGCCTCCGAGAATCGTCTGCATACTCTCCTCTGCGTCCTGACGCTCCGTCCTAACAAGATGCAGACGGTCGTCCCCGAACTCCTCTCCGCTCTGACTGCCGACAAGCAGAATTGCTGGGTCAAGGACCCTCTCCGTAGCGCCCTCGTCGACCTCCTCTCTGGCTACGCTGAGCAAATGGCTCCAGAGGCCGATACGGTCCTCGACCTCGACCTCGGTGAGAATAAGCAGCTTATCAACAATACGGTCAAGGCTATCGCTATCCTCCTCCTCCTCTCCAACGATAGCGACGATATCAACCGCCATATCTGCCTCTCACGCCTCTGCCGCTACGCCTCCCTCTACAACTCTAACCTCGGCAACTCCCTCAACGACCGCGCCTACGGCTTCCTCTTCGGACCTCTCAAGGACAAGATGCCCTACACCTGGTCGGATATCGCTGGCAGCAACATGAGCATCATCTCTATCAAGATGAGCAATATCACGACCTCCAAGGGCTCCAAGGATACTCTCTACCACGAAGGCCGTAAGGCGGTTATCGTTATCAACGAGGGTAATATCTCTATCCTCCCTATATCCGGCGGTCGTAACCTCCGCAATATTATGCCGACGTGGCTCCTCCCCTGGGGTAGCCGCAATGTTAAGGTCCTTACTCGCGCCCACGACGTCGAGAAGATCAATCAGAAGTCCAACGATACTTCGGAGTTCCGCCGTCTCTGGCGTACGGTCACGGATAGTATCTTCTTCTCCAATACTAAGGCTGCCGTCAACCCTGTCCCTATGCAGCCTCAGACTGTCAAGATTCCTGCCGACGTTGAGGATGAGGTCCTCATCCGCGTCGTCTCCAAGGAGAATCGTACCGACAACAACGGCTGCCCGATCTTCCGCTGCGTTATCGAGGACGACCGTATCGAGGGCGAAGGCTTTATCTCCCCTCTCGACATCGTCCGCTACCGTGTGACGGATGCCCAGCTGTCCGACTTTATGGACACCAACGGCAACCCTTACCTCTTCCGCGTCGTAGTCAAGGCGATTGATGGCCACGATATGTGCCACTTCTCCGCCCTCGACTCTATCGCCGAGTTCCTCTACGAGAATGTCGGCGAGGGCGACGAGCTAGTCTGCAAGATGACTATCAACAACGATAAGGGTGACAGTCTCCTGATTAGCGAACAAGGCTACAGCCTCAAGGTCCCTGTCAGCGACGGTATGCCGCCGCTCCGCAAGGGTGAGTTTGTTACTGTCGAGATTACTGACGTCCAGCCGAGCGGACGTATCTTCGCCTCCTATCTCTCGGACTATACCTCCGACGACGATAACTTTATGAAGGACTCCGATTGTCTCGCTGCTCTTGTCAGGTGGTATTCCGGTGGCAAGGTTATTGAGATTGAGGACAACGATGCCGGTGAGGACTTCGACGGAGACCTCCAGGGGCAGAGTCAGATTGAACGCGACGAAATGGAGGAGCTTATCAAGATTGTCGAGCGTCAGTCCGCCCTCTCTTCAGACCGCGTCGAGGCCTACAACTTCCTCTCCTTCGCCAAGCTCCTTGCCGAGGCTATCCAGGACGAGCCTCTCGCCAATCAGTATGGCGAACGCGCCTACCTTATCCACATGACTCAGCAGTTCGCTATCAACGGCTCTATCGATACAGAGGGCTTCGACAAGCACTACGAGGCTAGCGAACAAATGCTCGCCTCCAACGCCGACCTCAAGGACCGTGCAGCTCAGCTCTACTGTATCAGCCGCAAGGGTAAGGAGGGTAGCGAGGATCGTCTCCTCCGTATCGCCGAGGAGCAAAAGGGTCGTCTGACGGGAGATATCGCAAGCCTTGTCCTCGCTCACAATATCGCTGTCCAGCATGGCGTCCAGGATGCCGCTGCCGCCCTGACGGACAAGATTAACGAGAAACTGAAGATTGCCAAGGATGTCACTAAACTGGTCTATCTCGGCGCTGAAAGCCAGACTCTCGAGTTTAAGACTTCTATGGTCTTCCCGTCTCACAATAGTATGAGACCCGACCGCCAGAAGCAGACTATGCACATCCTTCAGCGTATCTGCGGTATGATGAACGGTCAGGGTGGTAAGCTCTATGTCGGCGTCAACGACCAGGGCTACGCCTGTGGCCTCGATGCTGACTTCCGCAACTTCGCCGATGGCAACGCTCGCTACGACGTCCAGAAATGCGAGGATAGTATGGTCAATTACTTTACGAATATGCTCCTCGAACACCTCAAGCCTCGCTCCTCTGCAAGCAAGGTCGAGCCGCGCTTCGTCGAGATGGGCGAGAAGATTGTCCTCGAGATATCTATCCCTCACATCACTGATACTCTGGTCTCTGTCGATGGAGAGTACTGGCGACGTTATATCACGGTTACTAAGAAGATGGATAATAGCGAGATTAAGCCTCTTAAATAGGGTGGGGGAGTCATTCCACCACTCTGTCTATAAATAGAAAAGATGCTCGACTTCTGCAAGCCGAGCATCTTTTTTTTGTGTGTCGTCTATTCTCTTAGAACTTGAATGTCAGTCCACATGCAACCATCTGGAACCAGTCCCACGTCGCCTCGGCATTCACTCCGAAATTCTTTGTGAACATATACCTGCATCCTGCAACGACTGACGGCTGGATGAAGTCTGCATCGCTGTCGCTCTTGCTCCACTTCTTTCCTTCACCGTCTATGTACTCCCACTTCCACTTGTCTACGTCGACGAAGCCAAAGTTGATTCCTCCATAGACGTCAAACTTCGGTGCAAAGCTGTAGTGCATCATTCCGCGTGTCGCAAACCTGAACCTGTGGTAGCTGTCTACTCCCGTGACATCCGCTCCCTCGACACCCAGGATGAGCGCCGCTGAAATCGAACCCTTCTCGTTGATGACGTTCATGAACGCATACTCTCCCATCAACTGGACTCCGTTCATCAAGCTGCTCTCTCCACCATACGATACTCGTCCCGCTACATAGTCTACTGTCAACCCGAAGTCGCCCTTGTCAAAGACTGCCTTCTGTGCCTCTGCATTCCCGATGGTCAGCAACGATGCTATCGCTGCACAGATTACTCCCGTTATCTTCTTCATCTCTTTCTACGAATTGAAGTGATACAAGAATATGATGTTCGCCGTGTATGCCGGCTTCTTCTCTCCCTCGATCTCGAGCTTCGTGCTCATCGTCGCCTTCGTCGTCCCCCTCAGGTTCAATACTTCCTTGACGACGACGTGTAGCCTTACCCTGCTGTTCACTACGACTGGCTGCTGATACTTCAACTCTGTGATGCCATAGTTAATCTGGTCCTTGATGTTCCTGACGTCTGCTATCTGCTCCCAGAGATGTGGCAGTATCGACAGTGTCAGGTACCCGTGAGCAATCGTGTTGCCAAATGCGCTCTCCTTCTTCGCCCTCTCTACGTCAACGTGTATCCACTGATGATCCAGTGTCGCATCTGCAAACAGGTTGATCTGCTCCTGCGTGAATGTGTGCCAGTCCGAAACGCCTAGTTCCTTACCGACAAGTGCCTCCAGCTCTGCATGGCTGTTGATTACTATCGCACTCATATCAGTCTTGTTTTGTTTGTTATTGTTTCGCTTTATTATTTCTTGCCCTCGCTCGGGCTCTTTATCTTCTCATATAGGTCCGGGCGTAGCTGCTTAGTCCTCTCATACGCCTGCTCCTCGCGCCACTTCTCTATGTTCGCCTCATGTCCGCTTAGCAATATATCCGGGACTCCCCACCCGTTATATACTGCCGGCCTTGTGTATATCGGTGCTGATAGGAGCCCATCCTGGAACGTGTCTGTCAATGCCGACTCCTCGTCCGATATCGCCCCAGGTATCAGCCGGACTATGCTGTCTATGACGACGCACGCCGCCAGCTCGCCTCCCGTCAGTACGTAGTCTCCTATCGAGATCTCGTCCGTGATGTAGTGGTCCCTGACTCTCTGGTCTATTCCTTTATAATGACCGCACAGCAGTATTATGTTGCCCGAGAGAGACAGCCGGTTCGCCGTCTGCTGGTTGAGCGTCTGCCCGTCCGGACTCATGTATATTATGTGGTCATATTCTCTCTGCGCTTTCAGGCTCTCGATGGCAGCCGCTATCGGCTCTATCATCATGACCATGCCCGCACCACCCCCAAACTGGTAGTCGTCGACGCGCTTGTGCTTGTCGGTCGAGTACTCCCTGATGTCGTGCAGCTCTATCTCGACTATGCCCTTCTCCCGTGCCCTCTTGATGATGCTCTCCGATAATGGCCCGTCGAACATCTGTGGGAACAATGTCAATACGTCTATCCTCATATCCCTTGCGTCTTTTCGTTTACTCCTGGTCGACTAAGAAGTGGAGTCTGTTCTCCATGTTGACCCTCGCTACCGAACTGTCTATGTCGAGGAACAGTAGCGCTGTGTCCGGACACATGCTCTTTAGTCTGTTCTCTATTCCTCTCGCTACTATGTGGTTGGCTATGCACCCGAACGGCTGGAGGCACACTATCTTCTTGATTCCCCTTCGGCTCAGCTCCATGACTTCACCAGCTATCAGCCACCCCTCTCCGAACTGGTTCACGAGGTTCAGCACCGCTGACGCATCTTTCGCCATCTCGAATATGTCTCCCTCCGACCTGTAGAAGCGGAACTTCTGCTTGATCTTCTCCCACTGTCTGTCGCGGCTCTTGACGTACTCCTTGACGGCCTTCGTCAGTAGCTTCGCACCTATCGAGCTCTTCTCGATTCTGTGCCTGTCGTTCACTTTGTTGTTGACGAACGTCTGCGTCATGAAGCTTAGTATCGACGGGACTACGACTTCGATGCCCTGCTCCTCTAGCCACTGTCCTATCTTCTGCTGACCAAAGCTGTTGTACTTTATGTATATCTCGCCTATCAGCCCGATTCTTTTCGGCTCTATGTCCTTTGTCTCTATCGCATTGAACTCGTCGATAGCCTTCTCGAGAAGGCTCATCAGCTTGTCCTCGTTCTTTGTCTTGATGAGCTCAACTGCCCTCCTCAGGTACTTCTCCTGTAGCGCCTTGGCTGTCCCGCGGACTACTTCCCGTGGTGCCATCGCCCTCTGCATCGTCGCCAGATACTCTGTGAAGTTCAATCCTTTTATCGCAAGACTCAACGCCAGCCTGACGTCAGCCTTGAATGCTGGCTGCTCGTTGCCATACGCCGTCCCTGTGTTGAACGAGAGTATCGGGACGTCCTCCAGTCCCGCCGTCCGCAGCGCATTCTTTATCAGCGCGAGGTAGTTCGTCGCCCTGCACTGTCCTCCTGTCTGCGATATCCCGACGACGTACTTGTCTCGGTCCTCCCTATGGGCAGTCATGAACTTTACGATGTCCCCAACTACGAGGGTCGCCGGGTAGCACACCTCGTTATGCCCATACTTGAGCCCGTTCTGTATCGACTGCTCGTCGGGCTTCGGCAGGTTCTGTAGCCTGAACCCGAGGCGCTCAAAGTATGCTGGCAGGACGGGAGACAGGCTGTCCGAAAACCATGGTATTACTATTGTCCTCTCGTTCTTCTCCTTCTCTGTGAACGAGTTGTGTATGGCCTTGTAACTGTCTTTCCTTGTATTCTCTCCGATTGTCCCCTTCTGTCTCAGGCTCTCTATTAACGACCTTATCCTTAGTCGGATCGAGCCCGGACTGCTGATCTCGTCGACCCTCACGACTGTGTGGTTCTTCCCTGCCGACGCCAATATGTTGCTGCATTCGTCCATCAGGAACGAGTCCGGTCCACATCCGAACGAGTTTACTTGTATCAGCTGCACGCACTCCGGTAGGCTCGCCACTCCATGTGCCGCATGTATCACTCTGTTCGGATACGTCCACTGGCTGATGTAGTTCATCTCCTCCGGATGCCCTATGTCCTCCCTGAATACGTCATCCGAGATTACGTCGACTCCGAGGTCTGTCACTATCTGTGCTACTCTCTGATTGATCAGCGGGTCGATATGGTATGGCCTTCCGGTCATGACTATGACCATCCGCCCCTCCTTGATGTCTCTCTCGAGTATCTCTCGCCCCATCTCTATCAGGTGGCGCTTGACGTCTGTCTTCTCCTGTAGTCCTCGCCTGATAGCTGTCTTTATCGTGCTGCTGCTGAATCCGAGGCTTTCGAGGTATTCTCCGACTGACTTGAAGACTGCCTTCTCGTCTACGAAACTGATGACCGGAGTGTCGAACTTGACTCCATGCCGTCCCTCCGGGTCTATCGCCGACCGTATCACGTCTGGATATCCACTGACGACGGGACAGTTGAAGCAGTTGGCGTCGTCCTTCCTCTCCTTGCTCTCTTTGATGACGAGCGGATAGAAGATTCTGTCTACTTCCTTGCTCATGAGGTTGACGACGTGCCCGTTCGTCAACTTAGCCGGGAAGCAGATGTTGTCACTCATGACGGACGATATGCCACCTCGATATAGCTGTGTCGTGCTCTCGTCCGATAGGACTGGCTCGATTCCGCACGACGTGAATACTCTGTGCCAGAACGGATAGTTCTCGAATATGTTGAGGACTCGCGGTATGCCTATCCTCATCTTCCCCTCTCGCTTGACATCCCCCCTGTCGAAGATGTATCTGTACTTGTCATCGACTTCGTTCACGCCCTTCTCGGTCGCTGTCTGCTTCGAGTGGAATATGCGCTCGCACTTGTTGCCTGCGAAACTTAGGTTGCCGTTCGGGAATTTGAACCGTATGACCTGGCAGTTGTTTGTGCACCCCTTGCACTCTACTGTCGACGTTACTATGTCCGCAAGGCTCTTGAGCGTCTCCTCTGGGTTCAATGTGCTCGGCGTCTGCTCGATCTCTTTCTGCCTTATCGCATATAGTGCGCACCCGAAGGCTCCCATCAGCTCCGGCGCATCGGTCGTCCACACTTCCTTGCCGCTTAGCTGCTCGAGCGACCGGAGGACGGCCTTGTTCTTGAACGTCCCTCCCTGTGCTACTATGGTCTCGCCTATCTTGTTCAGGTTCTGCATCTTGAGAACCTTGTAGAGGCAGTTCTTGACTACTGATATCGCTAGTCCCGCTGCTATGTCCCTCTGCGGCGTGTCCTGCCTTAGCGCCTCCTTGACTTTCGAGTTCATGAAGACGGTGCACCGTGTGCCGAGGTCTACCGGCCTTCGCGCATGGCACGCCTCGTCTGCAAACTCTGTCAAGCCTCTGTTCATCATGCTCGCAAAGCTCTGCAGGAAACTGCCGCACCCCGCCGAACAGCTCTCGTTGAGCTCTATGCCCGAGACGGCTCCGTTGCGTATGAAGATGGACTTGATGTCCTGCCCACCTATGTCGAGTACGAACGAGACGTTGGGATTGACGTAGTGTGCCGCCCTGAAATGTGCCATGGTCTCTACTATCCCATAGTCCATGTTCAACGCTGCCTTGACGAGGTCCTCGCCATATCCTGTCACGGCACTCCCCGCGACGGTTATCTTCGTGCCGCGCCTCTCTGCCTCCTGTAGGAATGTCCTTAGCGCCTCCTCTACTTTCCGTAGTGGGTTGCCGTCATTGTTGGAGTACGATGTGTATATGATGTTCCCCTTCTCGTCTGTCGCGACGAACTTCGTCGTCGTCGAGCCGCTGTCTATCCCTATGTAGACTTTCAGCGCGTCTCCCGTCGGCATCTCTCTCCGTGGGAGTGGCCGTATCTTGAGGTTCTTCTTCCACTCCTCGAACTCTTCGTCGCTCTCGAAGAGTGGCTTCAGGCCCTTTGTGTCGTTGACTGTGCTCGCCCGCATCAGTCTGTCCTTCAGCTCCTCTATGCTTAGCGCCTCCGTGTCTTTGCTCATCAGTGCCGCCCCTCGCGCTGTCGCCGTCTGCGCGTCTGGCATCAATAGCATCTCGTCTTCCTTCAGTCGCAGGACGTGTGCGAAAGCCGACCGTAGCGCCGGTAGGAATGTCAGCGGACCTCCTGTGCAGACTACTGGCTTGATGATGTCAGCCCCGTGTGCCAATGTGGTGACTGTCTGTAGCGCGACGGCATTGAATATCGACGCCGCTATGTCTGCCCTCTCTATTCTCCGCGAGACGAGATTCTGTACGTCTGTCTTCGCAAAGACTCCACATCGACTTGCTATGGGGTATATTGTCGTATGTCGTAGCGCCGCCTCGTTTAGCTCCGCCGGCTCTGTCGCCATCAAGGTCGCCATCTGGTCTATGAACGCCCCCGTGCCACCAGCACACGAACCATTCATCCTGATGTCTGGATTGCTCCCCTTCTTGAACAGCACCATCTTAGCATCCTCGCCTCCGAGGTCTAGTAGCGTGAAGTCTGTCCTCCCCGTCTCCTGCATGGCTCGATTGGCTGCCAAGACTTCCTGGACGAACGGGACGCCTGCCCTCTCCGCAAGTCCTATCCCCGCCGAACCGGTCACGCTTACTATGTATTTGGCCCCCTTCCCGAGTTTTTCGCCCATCTTCCTGAGTTCCTCGGCTACCGAACCAGACACATCGGCAAAATGTCGTCTGTACGAGACGAAGCAGACGCTGTCGTCTTCCGTGTCTATCGCTACTACTTTTATCGTGGTCGACCCGGCATCAATGCCAAGCCTGTATGTCTTCGCTTGCATCTCTGTCATCTTACCTGTCGATACGTCTCATTAGTATTGCGCAGTCCGCACCCTTAGTCTTCTTCTCCTCGCCTGCCAGGTGCCCCCAGATGCCGTCTCCAGTTATCGAATCTATTACTAGATGTGTGCTGACCGACTCTGATAGCTCCGCACATACTCGGTTGTCTATCTTGTCCTGATATATCTTCCTGAGGTGACGGACCATAGCCTCCTCGGTCGGTCGACTCGCACTGCTCGACTGGAACTCCGCCCTGAAGGTGTCCTCCATCGGTATCACCGACAGCGTGTCTCCTTTCAGAGTCCACCTGCCCTGCATGACTATGCTATATACGAGATCCAGGTCTGTGAACTCTATCGCTCCGCCAAAATGCACGTGTATCCGCATCGTCGCATCTAGGTCCATCCCCTCGTCTTTCAGTATCTCCGAACTGTTTACGCTGATTATGCTCTTGATCCCGTCCTCGTCTTCATAGACTTCTCCGACTTTCGTCTCGTATGAGCCATATATGCTCGTTCCCCTCCAGTCTCCTTTGCTGCTGCACGCACTGAGGACGAATATATATACGACTAACGTGACAAGGCTGATTGTGCCTCGTCTCACCTCTCTCTCTATGTCTAACCTTGACATCTGTCTCCCTTTCGGAATGTAGATTTTCTTAGTTTTTGACTGCCCCTGACGTACCTTACTGATGCGCTTTGAGTGTCGCCTTGTGGTGGCAGGGTAGATGACTGTTTCTTATGTGTTTGCCGAACCTCCGCCCCACATATCTTGCAAAGTTAGTTATTTTCTTTGTCTTATCGCTCGTTTTGTCGAGGATTGTGTCCACCGCCGCCTAATTTGACCAGCCTATTGTCCCTTGTCTCCTCTCCTTCTACTTGCCGTACTTCTTCTCGAACTCCTCGACGACGCTCCTCAGGTCTTGTGGCAGTATCTCCATGGCCTCCGCTCTGAGTCTCTCCGGTATGTCCCAGATGGTCTCCGCTATGCCGCCGACGATTGCTCCGAGGGTGTCGCTGTCTCCACCCCTCGCGACGGCTTTCCTGATTGCATCCTCAAAGGATACGCTGTCTTCGATGACCGCCAGGGCTGTATCTACTGTACCGAGACATCCTGCTTCAAACTTTCCCGGCCTCGGCAGTCTCTCCCTGTAGTCCTCGCCATAGTACTCGGTCGCTATCGCCCGTATTATCTGCTTCGCACTGAATTCGTCTCCTTTCACTACTCTGCACTCGTATATTGCCAGTGCCGTCGCTACTGCTCCTATCAGTCCCTCACGATGGTTGTGGGTGATCTCCGCCGACTTCATGGCCTCGCGACGCACCTCCGCAGATCCGTCATACGCCCATCCTACTGCCGCAACTCTCATCGCAGCTCCGTTTCCCCAGCTTCCATAAGGCTTCTGCTCCGCCGAGTTCAACCACCTCTCGAAACCTCCGCCATACGCACCCATCGGGTCCGGATACTTTCTGCACCATTTGACTAGGCTCTCCCCATACTCCTTCCCCTTCAATATCGCATCCGCTATCGCTATCGTGCAGATGCTGTCGTCTGTATACTCGCTGCCCGCGGCAAATAGGTCGAAGTTGTAGTCCGACGTGTTGTCAAACTCGAATGTTGACCCTGCTATGTCTCCTATTATTGCTCCTATCATATTATTATTCTTTTTGTGGCTCCTTTCTTAAGGGAAGTTCTAGAAATTAGGTTTTTCACTTGTGCGATTAAGCGAGAGCAATGGAGCTTGCTCCAATTGCCGAGCGATAGCACATGAGGCGTAGCCAAGGCGCATGAGACTTTGAACACCGGAGTGTACTGAAGGAAACCTTTCGAGTAAGCGAGTGCATACTTTCGATTAAGCGAATGCAGAACGAGCTTGCTCGTTATGCTGAGCGTGAGAAAGTAAGACTCTAGTCAATGGAGCTTGCTCCAATTGCCGAGCGTAAGAAAGGTCAGCGCAGCTACATGAGGATTTCAAAGTTGAGTGCAACATTCCGATTAAGCGAGAGCAATGTGCTTGCACAAATTGCCGAACTTTTCGATTAAGCGAGAGCAGATCAAGCTTGCTTGAAATCTGCCGAGCGTGAGAAAAGTCGACGGAGTCAACGTGAGGAATGAAGGCAACGCCAACGCCGAAAAAGCAATTTATAGAAGTTCTCTTATAACCTTAAATCCGCAAAACCCATTACGAATTTGTTGAAATAGTGAACACTTTGATATAACGCAAATAATTGTGTTGACAAATGGTTCTCATGCCAACAAAAATGATAAGAAATCGCAT
>JAFPZF010000091.1 GCA_017417385.1 Bacteroidales bacterium | reverse complement strand
CGCTTGCAGGTCTGCCTCTCTTCATGCTTGTATTATTATAGGTACAAATGTACTTATAATAATTGACATGTGCAAGTGTTAATATGTTAATTTTATGTTATTTATGAATTATAGGTAAAGTTTATGGGAAAACTCAGAAACATAAGAAGGGACAGGGCTAATACGGGGCTAACCCTGGAGGAAGTCTCGCTCAGTCTTGATCTCCTCGGCAAGGATGAGAGAGTGAGTGGAGCCCTGGCGGATAGCGATATCTGAGACAGAGGAGACGAGGGAGTCGGAGAGGGAGAGGCGGATAGCCGAGCGGCAAAGAAGTTTCAGACCGTGGCAGTCGGCGGGAGAGAAGGACTCGAGGAAGGCGGCGAAAAGCAGCGACTTCTCGATCTGGGAGGCGTCGGCGGAGCGGGCGCACAAGGCGAAGGCGAAGGCGCAGTCGAAAGTAAGGCGACGGGAGAGGAGGATGTCGGTGAGGGCGGGAAGGTCAGTGACCTTGTGGGCGAGGGCCAAGGCGGCGACGTCGACCAGTTCGTTGCAGGGGATGAGGGTTGCCCAGTCGGCGAGCCTTTGAGGCGTTGCGCCGGCTGCGGGGAGGGCGTAGACGGCGAGGATCATCTTCTCTCGCCAGCGGGACTGGAAAAGCTCGTCGCAGTCGAGAGCGGAGAGGGGAATCATAGAAGCCAAGTCCCTGATATGCTGGAGGGAGAGGCCGTAGTTCTTGTCGTAGGCGACGAATCTGGAGCGCATGAGAGAGGCCGTGTCGCCGTTCATGTGACGGCGGATAAGACGGTCGATGTTTCGGATTTTTTCGGGGTCCATATAAAATGAGGATAATTTTTTCGTTGATACTCTTGCAAAATTAATAAATCTCCCCTAATTTTGCACCGCTGAACAGGATGGTGGGTGTAGCTCAGCTGGTTAGAGCGCCAGATTGTGGCTCTGGAGGTCGCCGGTTCGATTCCGGTTACTCACCCTTCAAAAAAGTGGGGCTGTCTCTTCGAAAGTGGAGACAGCCTTTTTTTATTTGGTTGAAATATATACCTTTGTAATGAGCTGGCGAGATAGTTTATCGGGCGGGAGTCGCCGCGTCGCCAGCCAGGGAGTCAACAGAACGATACAATATGGAGAACAACAGCAATTTTCAGCGTCGGACGGGTTATGTCTTGGGGACGCCAAACTTACGGAATGTCAACATAGAGAATCTCGTCTTTGTCTCGGTGGAGACCGTCCCGGAGCTACGGAGCTATGATTATCTCTCGCCGGACATGCAGCGATTGTGGCGACAGGCGTCGTCAGACATGGGTCTGGGCGACATGACGCCGCAGGAGTCTTATATCCAGGCGGCGGGACGGATGGCGGAGTTCGGCAGAGTGGCGGCGATAGCTGTCGCGGTAATCAGGCGACATGAGCGAGACGAGGAGAACTACCTCATCACGTCGGTGTACACGTCGAAAGACGAGGCGAAGCTACTCTCCGAGTTCAGCGGGATGATAGACAATTTCTTCAAGAATCCGGCGGGGCATTACGTAGTCGGTCATGCGATACGGCGTATAGACATGCCGTTTTATGCGAAGCGTCTTATCGTCAATGGCGTCGAGATGCCGTCGATCTTTGATCCGGAGGGTCGTCGTTCGTTGCCGGCGTCTCTGATAGACACGGCGGACTACTGGGCGTTCTCGGACCTTGCGGCGCCGAGGTTGTCGGCGGAGCTCGTAGCGAGGGCTGTCGGGGTAGATACGTCGGCGGAGGACTATGACTATGGGAAGGCGGCTCGGCTGTATCATGAAGAGGACAACGTCGAGGAGCTGTCTCAGAGGGCAGTCCGCAAAGTATTGACGTCGGCGCAGCTGCTGCTCAGGTTTCGCACGCAGGAGACCATACCGGCGGAGCGGATAATATCCAAGTAGGAGGGGGCATGGCACACATCATATCCGTCAGGGGCAAGACGCCGAAGATCGGCAAGAACTGTTTCATAGCGGAGACGGCGACCATCATAGGCGACGTCGTAATCGGCGATGGTTGTAGCATCTGGTATGGGGCGGTAGTGCGAGGTGACGTCAACAGCATCACGATAGGCGACAACACCAACATACAGGACAATGCCGTCATCCACGGTACGTATGAGAAATATGCGACTCGGATAGGCAGCGGGGTGTCGGTCGGGCACTCAGCGATAGTGCATGGAGCGACCATAGAGGACAATTCGCTGATAGGGATGGGGGCGACAGTCCTGGACAATTCCGTCGTCGAGGAGGACACCGTCATAGCGGCTGGGGCAGTACTCTCGGGCGGCAAGCGGGCGGAGCGAGGAGGAGTCTATGCTGGCATACCGGCGAAGCGCATCAAGGAGTTGACGTCGGAGGACTGCGAGCGCATCATACGCACGACCGCCGAGCACTATCAGATGTACACGACGTGGTATGCGGCTGAGGAGGAGAAGGAGCATGATAATTAGGGCATGTTTTTTGTCTCTAAGATAACGGGAACTTCTATAAATCCCCTAAAACCAATGGTCATGAAGAGAGTATTAAGTCTAATAGCGGCGGCGTCAGCCTTTTTCGCAGTCACGGCGGAGGCGCAGGACGAGCAGTACTATATGAACTCGTGGTATAACTGCGAGATGGGCGGGAATCAGACCGTCTGGACCATAAAGAAGTACAAGGAGGGCATCTCGTGGATGAACCCGATGGTCGCGGAGCGAGGGAAGATCACGTTTTCGGACGGGTGCATCGAGATAGACTGCAACAAGATGCAGATGCATTTTCCCGTGTCGGAGTACAAGCGAGTATCGGACAAAGTCTTTGCCGTCACGCGGCAGGGCGAGGACGACTATTTCGACTACATAGAAGTTGTCGAGGGCGAGGGTCGCGAGAAGGGGCAGTATCGCTTCATGCTAGCGTTGCTGGGTCCGGATGACGTCTTGATGAACACACACGTCTTCATCTGCGAGCCGAACAAGTATTCGACAGGGAAGACAGAGCAGGAGGCGCGCGGCGGTAAGACCAAGTCCGTCGGGCTCCCGATACAGGTACGTCGGCGATGATAGCACTATTTGACTCGGGTTATGGTGGGCTGACCATCTTTTCGGCAGTCAGGAGACTATTGCCGGACTACGACTATCTATATTTAGGCGACAATGCGCGAGCGCCATACGGCACGCGCTCGTTTGACGTCGTCTATCGGTTCACGCTGGAGGCCGTCGAGAGACTATTCTCGATGGGTGCTCAGATTGTCATCTTGGCGTGCAACACCGCGTCGGCGAAGGCGTTGAGGACGATACAGATGAACGACCTGCCGAAGATGGACCCGCTGGGGATGCGGCGAGTCCTCGGCATCATACGTCCGAGTGTCGAGTCGCTCGGGGGGTACACGGAGACGAAGAGAGTCGGCATCATGGCGACGCCGGGGACAGTGGCGTCCAATTCGTTCGTCATCGAGATGCAGCATAACTGGCCGGAGGTCAAAGTATATCAGCAGGCGTGTCCGATGTGGGTGCCGCTCGTCGAGAACAACGAGTTTGACAAGCCTGGGGCGGACTATTTCGTCAAGAAATACACCGAGGAGCTGATGAGCCAGGCGGCCGACATAGACACAATCATGTTGGCGTGCACACATTTCCCGCTCCTACTGCCCAAGATACGGCAGTACATACCGTCGACAGTAAGAGTGTTGTCTCAGGGCGACATAGTAGCGCAGAGCCTGCGGGACTACCTAAGTCGGCATCGGGAGATAGACGCGCGGCTGTCTAAAGGCGGGACCGTAAGATTTTTCACGACAGAGAGTCCGGACAAGTTTGTCGGGACGGCGGGGCTCTTCTTTGAGGGTGACATAGACGTACGGCGGTTGTGAGCAAGCAGAACCAATTCAGGACGCATAGAAACGAGAATAGAAAACTAGCCACGGCCAGAAGTGGCGAAAAACAAAATAGAAAAGAAGCAATATGAGCATTAGTTCTGTGTATTATAGAACGATGGACAGGTTGAAGGGGAGCATACTCAACAAGTTAGGACTTTCGCTTGTTCTTTTTACGGCTACCATACTCATCATAAATGCGATAGGGTTGTTCCAGCTGAGCAAGCAAGTCCTCGGTCAGCATTTCAACGAGCAGCTAGCGGAGAAGCTGAAGGCACAGGAGAACTTCGGGATGCGCGAGATGCGGCAGATAAGCAGTTTCACAGACAATGCGTTCAAAGTATTCACGGAGGCCAAGGAAGGCCTTTCGGCGGGGGACTACACGGGAGTCGAGAAAGTATCCGAGTACATACGCCAGCTGAACGACATCAACGGGTATGTCATAGCCGATGCGAGTGGCGAGATGATCAAGAGCACGTATGAAGGTTGGGAGCCGACGCAGTGGCAGTCCGTCAAGAACTTCGTCACCTTCATGTCGCAGAACGGGCATAAGGCGTACGACGGGTATCTCGACATGCTCAATCAGGGGTTCTGCATCATATCGGCGCATGCCATAGAGGACGAGAGCGGCGAGGTCGGGGCGTACCTGATAGTCTGCCTTGACAGACTCGAGGACGAGTATTACCTCAAGGAGACGGGCGACATGCTCGGGTTGACGGCGTCAGTCTTCAGAGGGCGTGAGGGCGTCGCATCGTCAGTCCAGGCTGGGACCGAGGATGCGGGGAAGCACTTCGCGCTATTTGACGAGGCGATAGGAGACACAGTGCTCGTCAAAGGCAATACCTATTTCGCATACGCAAATTACGGGGACTACACATTCTTGTCTTGCTACGTCCCCATCATCGACTATCGCGGGATGCGTGTCGGCATGTATAATGCGGCCGTAAACGTGACAGTCATGCGACAGATAATCAGTTACATAGTCTTTGCGCTGACCATAGTCGACTTCTTCATCGGGCTTATAGTCGTCTTCTTCGTGATACGCTATTTCCGCAAGTCGCTTGCGAAGCCGATAGAGAACATAACGGCGAGCGTCGAGCGCATCTCGAGTGGCGACATGACAGAGAAAGTCGTCGTCTTCAAGTCAGGCGACGAAGTCGAGCGCCTCTCTCGCGGCGTCAAGTACATGCACAAGTCGCTCGGGAACACCATAGGCAACATGATACACACCGCGAAAGTCCTACACTCGAGCAGTGAGGAGCTGAGCAAGGCGGCGAACAAGTTGTCGGACGGAGCGAACAAGCAGGCGGCGAGCCTCGAAGAGATCTCGTCGAGCCTAGAGGAGATGACCGGCAACATACATCAGAACACAGAGAACGCCGTCGTCACAGACAAGATGATGTCTAAGGCCGACAAGGCAGTGCAGGCCATAGGAGACACGGCGACCGACAACATGGTAGATTCGCAGAAGATAGCCGGGTCGATACGCGACATCAACCAGCTCGTCAACCAGACGAACATCCTCAGCCTCAATGCGTCGGTCGAGGCGGCGAGGGCAGGTGCGCTAGGCAGGGGCTTTGCAGTCGTCGCGAAGGAGGTCGGCAGACTGGCGGAGCAGACAAAGACGACGGCGCAGGGCGTCAGTGACACAGCGACGAAGACCATAGCCGGTGCGGAGAACATAAACACCCTCATCGACGAAGTCTTGCCGCAGCTACATCAGGTCGCGAGCATGCTAAAGGAGATAGCGACGAGCAGCCAGGAGCAGGGCATAGGGGCCGACCAGATAAACACCGCCATATCTGGGCTAAACAGCGTCACTCAGGAGACGGCGGCTAATGCCGAGGAGATAGCGGCTAATGCCGTCGAGCTCTCGCGCACGGCAGACAAGCTCAAGAATGCCGTCGATATGTTCAAGCTCTAGAGGTAGAGACGACAAGAGAGGAAACAGGAGTAGGGGCTGATGCACGTATTATTTCTGACTCCCTGGTATCCCAACAAGTGGGACGTGATGGACGGCATCTTCGTCAGGAAGCATGCCGAGGCCGTCAGTCGCATGGAGAAGGTGACCGTCGTCTATGCACATTCGGATGCGACGCAGAAAGACTTTGCCGTCAACGTGAAGGAGGACGGCAACCTGACAGAGATCCTCATATATTATCCGGGACCGTCGACAGGGGTGATGAGTGCCCTCGTGAAGGCCGTGAACTTCATGCGTGCCATAGCGTATGGCGTAGGGTTGGCGGAGAGCAGGGTAGGGAAGATTGACGTGTGTCAGGTCAGCGTCATGACACGATGTGCAGTCATGGCGTGGTGGCTCAAGCACAAGAAGGGCGTCAAGTATTACATACTCGAGCATTGGTCGAGATATTATCCAGAGAACAACAGTTACAGAGGGTTCGTCCGGCGACTGCTGACGCGGTGTGCAGTCAGGGAGTCGGAGGGACTCATGACCGTCTCGCACGCATTGGCGGAGGCCATGAAGGAGTGCGGAATCAAGTCGTCGAGATGGCTAAGAGTGAACAACGTCGTCGATGACTTCTTCTATACAGACAGGGACCAGCGACAGGCTGGAGGTCGGACGAGGCTGCTCTGCGTCACCACCTTTTCCGAGCAGAGCAAGAACGTCTCGGGCATCATACGGGCGATAGCGAAAGTGCGTGCACGGCGGTCGGACTTCGTACTGGACCTCATCGGCAATGGGCCCGACATAGGGAAGATACGGCAGATGGTAGATAGCTATGACCTTGCGGACAGCGTCACGTTCGTCGGGGAGGTCATGCCGCCGATGGTCAGCAAGATCATGCATCGGTCTGATGCCGTCGTCATGTTCTCCAATTTCGAGACCTTTGGTGTCGTCCTGTCGGAGAGCCTGGCAGTCGGGCTGCCCGTCATCACCACCAACGTCGGTATAGCGCCGGAGGTCGTCGACAGCGAGATAGGCATCGTCGTCCCCGTCAGAGACGAGGAGGCTCTAGTCGAGGCCATAGACAAGATGCTCGACACGTATAGCCTATATGACAGAGAGTACATAAGGCAGAGGGGGCGCCAGTTCTCGTTTGACACCGTAGGGCGTCAGCTGGTCGGCCTATATAAGCAAGCCATATCCTAGGCAGTGGGGGAGATACGTGATAAGGTGGTGGAGATGGTCCGGGGACTCGTCCGGACGAAAGTCCTCGAGAACTATTCGATGATGACGTTGCTCTCAGTCGCCAACATCGTCATCGGGTTCCTCATATATCCGTTCGTCATACGAGCACTCGGGACCAGCACGTACGGATGCTACGTAGCGGCGTTCAGTGCGTCGCTGTATCTCCAGTCAGTCATAGCATTTGGATTCAACGACCCGTGCACCAAGTACGTCGTCGAGAACATAGACGACCGTCGATACCTCTCGGGGCTGGTCGGTAACGTATTGGCGTTGCGGAGCCTGTTTCTCGTCGTGGGGCTCGGGGTTGTTTACATCGTCAGCCAATACGTCGCAGTTCTTGCCGATAACTGGATGCTATTCGTCATGTGTGCGTTACAGAACTACGGCATGACAGTATTCCCGTCGTGGTATTTCCAGGGCGTGAAGCGGATGAAGGTCGTCACGGTGCTCAATGTCAGCGTCAGGCTAGTCTCCGTGCCGCTCGTCATCTGCCTCGTGAGGACACCGGGAGACCTGATGACATACGCATACATAGCGGCAGGCACGCCGATCCTGGCGACACTCGGGGCGTATCTCTGGCTAACCATACGCGAGGGCATAGTTCCCGTGCCCACGACAATACGGGACATGACAGGACTCGTCAGGGTCTCGGTGCCTTTCTTCCTCACGCACGTCGTCGGGGACCTGAAGAACAGCACCATATACCTCCTTGTCGCACAGTATTTCGGGACGGGGAGCTTAGCCTATTTAGACTTGGCGAACAAGATCGTCAACATACCGCGGGAGCTCGTGGCGAAAATCAACATAGCGTTGTTTCCCGAGTTCGTCACGCGTGCCACGGCTAGTGTCGTCAGGAAGATAATGCGGAGCGAGACGTACATAGCGTTGGTTGTGATAGCGTTGATAGCGCTGAGCGGGTATCCAGCAGTGCTCATCTTAGGCGGGGAGGAGATGACGCCGGCGTATCCGTTGCTACTGATACTCAGCCTGTCGATATACTCCACGTTGATAGTAGAGTGCTATCTAAAGTTCGTCTTCATCCCGACGTCGAACAATTACCTGATAACGCTCAATCAGGTAGTAGCCTTTGTCAGTGCCGTCGTGTTGCTCGGCATCTTGTCAATGTTTTACACATCGGAGGCCGTAGCGCCGGTAGTCCTCACGTTGTCGTCGTACTGTGAGCTCCTGTATTGCTGTTGGGTGACGCGTCGTCGCAGGTTGTTGCAGGAGTAGCGTAAGATTTCTTTCGTTCTTTTTTCTATACGAACAGAAAAAAAAGCTATTCGGGAAAAAAGCGAAAGAACATAACGTTAAAACCATAAATATTTTTTAACTTTGCTTATCGAGTATGCCTCATCCGTGGAGAGGCGTGCATAACCATTTTTATCAAGCAACGTTAAACTAACAAACCTTATGAAGGAAAAACTTCTAAGTATCCTTTTCTTGTTAGTCGTCTCGTGGACAGCGATGTTTGCTCAGACGACGCTGACGGGACGGGTGCTGGACGGGAACGGTCAGCCGGTACCGGGAGCGACAGTAGTCGAGAAAGGAACAACAAACGGGACAGTTGCCGACATGGATGGCAACTATTCCCTGAAAGCTCAGTCGGATGCCACGTTGGTGGTTTCGTTTATTGGCATGACGACAGTCGAGCATCAAGGCGGCGGAGACGTAGTCCTCGAGGATGAGACCCATGGACTCGATGAGGTCGTCGCCATCGGTTACGGTAACACAGTACGCCGCGACCTGACAGGATCAGTTGGTTCGATTTCGGGAGACAAACTTGCCACGACGCCAGTTGCCAGTGCGGGCGAGGCGCTTGCAGGTAAGGTAGCCGGAGTGCAGGTCACGACCGTCGATGGTGCGCCAGGAGCGGACATCAACATCCGCGTCAGAGGAGGCACGTCAGTCACGCAGAGCAACCAGCCACTTTTCATAGTCGATGGATTCCCGACCGACAACATCAACGACATACCGCCTACGGACATCCAGAGCATCGACATCCTGAAGGATGCGTCGCTCACAGCAATCTATGGTGCAAAGGGTGGTAATGGTGTCGTCATCGTCACGACCAAGGGTGCTCAGGAAGGCAAGATGAAGGTCGACTTCAACATGTATCATCAGATAAGCATGCTCGCGAAGCATATCGAAGTCCTCGACCCATACGAGTTCATGCTGTACAGCTCTGAGGCCGTCGAGTTCAGCCAGAGCAACGGCAATAGGCGCACATGGCGTAAGAACTGGGGCAACACCCTCGGCATGGAGAACGACCTCGAGCTCTGGAAGAACGTCAAGGGCGTCGACTGGGAGGACGAGATCATGGGAAGCCATCCATTCAGCCACATGTATAACGTCACCATGAGTGGTGGCAACGAGAAGATGAAGGCCAACGTATCGTTGACGCACAACGATCAGCAGGGAATCTTGAGGGGCTCGGGTGTCGTCAGGACCAATATGAACCTCAAGCTCTCCATCAAGTTCAACGACTACGTCAAGCTCCTCATCAACCCAAGGATCACGTATCGTCGTGACACAGGTGCTGGAGCAGACAACGTCGGTAAGAACGGTATCGTCGGAGTCCTCCGTTACCATCCGGTAGATGGTATCCGCACTACGGGTCGATGGAGCGACAACCTCCAGAACGAAGACGAGGAGGATGCATTCGCCATCACCAACCCGCTCAACGAGATCGACGAGAACTACAATAAGAAGCACTCTTACAGCTTCACCAATCAGGCAAGCCTCGAGATCACGCCGATCAAGGGACTCGTCTTCAAGAGCGACATAGCACTCTTCAACTCGTTCTCTGACCAGAACCAGTTCTTCGGACACCTCAGTGCCTCGACCAACAACACGACGGACAACGGGCATCCGAAGCTCAACACGACGAACAGCAGAGTCAACAAGCTGAGCTGGACCAACACCTTGTCTTACAGCAAGTCGTTCAGCCAGATACACAACTTCAACTTCCTCATCGGACAGGAGATGCAGCAGCAGTTCGGCTCGAAGGAAGTCATGAGCGAGTACCTCTTCCCGGAGAATACCACGGCAGCGCAGGCCATAGCCAATGCGCAGCTCGGAACGTCGAAGGGCAACACCTCGACCATCACGACTCCAGTCAAGATGAGCTCATTCTTCGGACAGATAAGCTACAACTATGACCACAAGTACCTCGTCAGCGGAACCTTCAGAGCCGATGGCTCGACGAAGTTCGCGCCGGGCAAGCAGTGGGGCTACTTCCCAGCAGCATCAGCGGCGTGGGTCATCAGCAGGGAGGACTTCATGGACTTCGACTGGCTCTCCAACCTCAAGCTGCGTGCGGCAGTTGGTCTCTCGGGAAACAACAACATCTCCAACGACCTATGGCACTATAGCTATGCGACCTCGACATCGGGCAGCGTAGCGTTCGCAGAGAATGGCGACCCGAAGCAGAGCGGCGAGAACTTCTATCGCAACTCCAGCAACCAGATACTTCCAAACCCGAGCATCAAGTGGGAGACGACGACGGACCGCAACCTTGCTCTCGACATGGGCTTTTTCGAAGGCAAGCTCGAGATAACGCCGGAAATCTACTGGAAGACCACGAAGGACCTTCTCCTCGAGGCCGAGATACCATTGACGACGGGATATAGGAAGCAGATGCAGAATGTCGGTCAGACGACCAACAAGGGTATCGAGATCTCCGTCAACTACAACATCATCCAGACGGAGGATGCAAGGCTCGACTTCAACTTCAACCTTGGTCGGAACAAGAGCAAGATCGACAAGCTCAACGGCACCGAGAAGACCATGCAGGCGCCTGGCAACAGATGGGGCTCCAAGTATGACGACAGCTCGTACGGCTCGGACTACCTCGTCAAGGAAGGCGAGCAGGTCGGTCTCCTCTATGGCTTCGTATATGACGGCATCTACACCTTTGACGACTTCGAGTTCGACAAGGTCAACTCCAGGTGGAGCACCAACACGTGGGACGGCTCACGTCTCGACGACAACGGCAACGTCGTCGTCACAGGTACGACGAGCAACTACCACCTCAAGGATGGAGTCGCATATAACACAGTGTACACGACGGGCGACCTCCAGCCGGGCGACGTCAAGTTCAGGGACCTCGACGGCAACGGCTACATCGACGAGCGCGACCGCAAGGTCATCGGCAACACCACGCCGAAGCTCCAGGGTGGATTTGGCCTCTCGGGCAGCTACAAGTGGTTTGACATGACGATGAACTTCAACTACATGCTCGGCTTCGACGTCTATAACGCCAACGCCTACATGCTCAGCAGTTCGAAACTCAACACCACCAACCCGACAAATATCCTCAAGGACTTCGCAAGCAACAGCCGCTGGCGCTACCTCAAGGAGTCGACGGGAGACAACATGCCGACAGACATGTCGCTCCAGCAGTCGGACTACGTCGCAATCAACAGCGGTCGCAGCCTCTGGAATCCGACTAGAATCAACGACACGAAGGTCATCCACTCGTACTTCGTGGAGGACGGTTCGTTCCTTCGTCTGCAGGACGTCACGATCGGCTACACCTTCGACAAGGCGTTGACCGAGAAGATCAAGTGCCAGAAGGCTCGCATCTACTTCACGGGCTCGAACCTCTTCTGTGCAACAAAGTACACGGGTTACGATCCTGAGGTCGACATCCAGTCAGGACTCGTTCCAAGTATGGACTACAACCGCTACCCGCGTAGCCGTGGCTTCCTCCTCGGAGTTAACCTAACATTCTAAAGAAATCATGAAGACGAACAAGAAACTATATATATCAGCGTCAGTAGTCCTCGCTGCCATGACACTACAGGCTTGCGACGACTATCTCGAGGTTGACTCGCCGTCGAGCTTTTTCGACGACTACACCTTCGGGACACGTGACGAGATGAGCAAGAGCCTCAATGCTGTCTACGCCTACATGCTCAGCAGCAACACATACGGAGGAGCTTACATCCAGACCTACTGCCTCAACAGCGACGTCGAGCTTGCCACGAACGGAAGTGAGACCCAGAACCAGAGCGGCAGTGGCTACCGCTACTTCGATGCGACGGCAGACGGCTCGGCAATTGCGAACACATGGCGTGATGCGTACACGAACATCGAGTATGCCAACAACTTCATAGAGAATGCCATGGCGACGACGATGTACACCGACGTCAAGGACAAGGACTATGAGGCAGTCAGGCAGATGGTCGGCGAGGCAAAGTGCATACGCGCCATGAACTACTTCGACCTTGTCGTCCTCTGCGGAGAGGTCCCGTTCACATTCTCGAGGACCGTCGACAACTATGACAACCTCATCATGCCGATGGCGTCGGACAGGAATGCGATACTCGATGCGCTCATCAACGACCTCATTGCTGCGGTTCCGGACATGAAGTTCGCCAGAGAGAGCGGAGTCTCAGTCGAGCGTTGCTCCAAGGAGTTTGCATGGTCGCTCATTGCGCGTATCGCCCTCTTCCGTGCTGGTTACTCACTCCGCCCAGAGGGTGCGAGTGGCTACGCTATGAAGCGTGCGGACGACTACATGAACTACTACAAGCTGGCGGCTCAGTACTGCGACAGCGTCATTACTAAGAGTGGTCATGACCTTGTCAAGTCCTATCGTCAGGTCTTTGTCGACGAGTGCAACTATGTCGTATCGAACAACGATGATCCGATCTTTGAGATACCATTGACGACAGGCTCGAGCGGCTCAGTCGGTTACGTACATGGTCCGAGCGTCTCGTGGACAAGCAACGACTATGACTCGTACGGCTACGGCAGCAGCAATGGCGGACTTCAGCTCAACGCTTTCTATCGTTGGAGTTTCGACACGCTCGACCTCCGAAGGGACTTCGTCGTCGGCTACTGGGACTACAAGGACAACTGGACCGACTCGAAGGGTGTCAACCATACCAACGTCGAGGGTAGCCCAAGCCTCAACATCGGTGGCCTCACCTATCGTTGCAACAAGTGGAGCAAGCTCTGGCGCAACAATGGAGGCTTCGGTAACAGCAGCTCTGGCAGCACAGGCATCAACTTCCCGTACATGCGTTACGCAGACGTCCTCTTGATGTATGCAGAGGCGCTGAACGAGATCAATGGAGGTGCGACAGAGGAGGCACTTGCGGCGCTCAACAAGGTGCGCAAGCGTGCGGGCCTAGCAGAGGTCACGGAGACAGACCATGACAAGTTCTTCACGGCGATCTTCAACGAGAGGGCGTGGGAGTTTGCGGGCGAGAACATCAGATGGAAGGACCTCGTCAGGTGGAACAAGCTGTCGGAGGTCATCTTCCGCCAGTTCTGGAACTACTATGAGTTCGCATCCGACTATGGTAGTGGAGCAGACGAGGCGAGGATCAACGAGTTCTGCACGTACTACTATGATAACAAGTCGGTTGATGACAACCAGACAAAGATCATCAAGTATGGACTGGACAAGATGTCGTCTTACACCAACTGGTACTACAAGTACATGCCGAACCCGGGCTCAATCGACTCCTATCCATGTCTGAACAGCTCGTATCGAGTTCTCGACATTCTCAACCTCTGGGGTACGCCGGCAGGATTCACCAAGCCTAGCGACTCGGAGTACATACGTCCGGGCAGCGACCTCTCATCGAGCTGGATTGACGGAGATGGCAATGTCCGTCCGGCGGCACGCCTCTCGTTCCGTGGCTACATCTGGAGCAATAGCAGTGGTGTCCTTCAGGGAGCAGCGACGGCGTCGCTCGGAGCACTGCCGCCAGTCCGTTACATACTCCCGATACCGCGAACATTCGTCAACAGGAGCAACGGGCAGTACGTCAACCACTACGGTTATTAATAGATTATTCGTTCGATGTCTGGAGGCATGGAGACCTCCAAGCCTCCAGACCTTATATAACAATCAAGAGAAATGAACAAACTATTCATAGCAACAACGGCTCTCGCTCTGGGCGTCTCCTTTGCCTCTTGCGACGATGACGACTGGTCGGCGAGCGGACCTAACCGCGAGTTCCAGACACAGTTCCGTCAGTCCAAGACGACCAACATGGGCGAAGGCAACGACCCATACGAGTGTCAGGCAAGCGGGCGTAACGATATTCGCCTCTACTGGTATCTCGTCAACGATGTCTACGGATATGAGATACGCTATGGCATCGGACAGA
The DNA here is from genome assembly GCA_017417385.1 of Bacteroidales bacterium. GTDB lineage: Bacteria > Bacteroidota > Bacteroidia > Bacteroidales > Marinilabiliaceae > W3P20-009. The sequence continues at coordinate 19,833 of JAFPZF010000091.1, read as the reverse complement.
ACCTCAACAGCAACTGGGTCACCGAGGACTATATCGACAAGATCATCATCAGGGGTGCGGAGAACTACACCTATCTGCTCGAGGACATCCAGTACAACACGAAGTACCGCTTCGCGATCCGTACCCTCAGCAACAAGGGGCTCTCGGCGAATCCATCTGACGAGGAGCTGATAGCTAACCCTCACAACTCAAACTGGTATGGTATCGGAGACGGAAGCCATCAGGACAACATCTGCATGGTCATCTCCAACCAGCGTTACTTCACGCCGAAGGTGCTCTCTCGAGAGTTCGTCACACAGACATCGCTTGACGCCGTGCTCGACATGAGGGTTAAGGCGACCGACAAGTCAAACCCCGAGCTCGATGCGAGCAAGCAGGACGAGTCTTCGGTAGAGATTTTCGGAACGCGACTAATAGAGAACGCCGAGGGCAACAAGTTCTACAAGGCCGACTACATCACCCTCAATGCTACGGAGCAGGGTAACAAGGAGGTTGCTCGCATAGAGCTCTCCAACTATCCGGAGCTGTTGACGACGGGGCGTGCGCGAGTAAAAGTCGAGGGACTGCAGAAGAACACCATGTACTCCATCAACGTCTGGAACAACGACGAGACGCTGAGAAACGGAGACAAGCCGTATAACACCGTCATGGTACGTACGCATGGAGACCCTATCGACCCGATACTTATCCCAGCCGGCTATAATGCAGCGGACTCAGCGTATCTCGTAGAGCCGGAGGACAACTGGACAGAGGAGACTCTCGCACAGCGCAAGTATCAGGCAGCGGCGCTCAGCAAGAGGGCGCAGGAACTCAACGCAAAGCAGATAGACGACATACTTCAGAGTTTCATGGTTGACCCAGAGAAGCCAGAGGGAACGATCTTCAAACTCGAGCCGGGCGGTGTCTATTATTGCAACTCGACAGTCACGATGAGTAAGGGATTCACGCTCGTATGTGACGACCCGAACAACAGGGCGACAGTCTATATGGGCATCGGATGCAACGTAGACAAGGACAACAAGGAGACGGGACCACGCTCGAACAACTGGTCGTTCGGCCGTAACCCGAAACCAGGCGAGGATGGCGGTATACAGGTCGAGGGCATCAAGTTCGAGAACATCAACTTCCTCTGCGACAAGTCTGTCTCCTTCGAGAAACTCGGCGCTTTCGAGCACTACGGTTGGAACTCCAGCTCGACGGGAACGGGCAACTACTTCATCAACCAGTTCTCCGAGGCTATGCCGTTCGTCCTCGAGTCCTTCGAGGTCAACAACTGCACCTTCAAGAACTTCATCCGAGGCTGGATCCGAGTTCAGGGCATCCAGACGAAGGTCTTCCGTAAGTTCCATGTCAACGGCTGTACATTCAGCAGCTGCGGCATGTACAAGGTCAACGGACAGGGCTACGCCTTCATCTCCTGCAACGAGGGTACCATGAGCGACGACACCAACCTCTTCGAGGACTTCGTCTTCACCAACAACCTCGTCATCGACTACCCGGGCGCACTCTTCGCTACGCAGAAGTGGACGACCTTCAACGGCTACTGGAACATCAAGTTCAACAACAACGTAATCGTTAATCCGAGCACGTATAAGCAGACGGCAATGTTCGACATCCGCAACTCAGTCCCGAGCGAGGGCATGACGATGCAGGTCAAGGATAACCTTTTCGTCATCACGCGAGTCAACGATGCCGATGAGCGTCCGCTCTTCACGAGTGGTGTCGATATCCGTAAGTTCGAGAATGTCACTTTCGACATCTCCAACAACTGGTCGACAGCCCACTATAGCCCAACCTCTGGCGACCCGCTCGCAGACGATAGCTACTTCACCTCGTCGTCCAACCGCTTCTCTTCGACCAACCGCGGTGCCGGCTCGACCGACGCTGAACTCGTCAACATGCCAAACGGAGTAGAAGATGCCAACGTCAAGGTCCTCACGAGGGACGGCAAGGAGCTCTATGCCGCTGACGTATTTGAGGATCCGCGTCCACTCGGCAAGTACACCGACGAGACGCCATGGGACAACGCCATGCACGACTTCAAAGTCGAAGGCTTCAAGCTGAAGGACAACAGCATTGTGCCAGCTGGAGTCGGAGCACCATGCATCAGGCAATAGGCTGATTTAGGAACAATAGAACAGGGGGGGGCTACTTCGCGAGGAGTGGCCCCCCCTCTTGATTATTTATACATGACGGGGATGGAGGGGAAGAGGAGGTGGCAGGAGAGTGGCAAAAGAGAGGAGGGAGAGTGGCTAAAGAGAGGAGAAAGAGGGGAAGAGGGGACAAGATAGCCGTGTTTTACCGAAGGGGGCGGAGGAAAAGTGAAAAAGTGAAAATATAGTTAAGAGTGTAACGTGTTGAAAAGTAGATGGTTGGGAAAATGAGTAAGTAAGGAGTGGTGGTTTTTCTTGTTTCATATTGTGATTTTTTAGTACTTTTAGCAGTTAAAGTAGATAGTATGCAGAATCGTACAATGAGGAAAATAGGCAAGTTCGCGATGTCGCTCCTGCTGTTGATAGGCGGAGGTCTATCGACAGCAACAGTACAGGCGCAAGACCTTATGAATGTGCATTTTACAGTAGCAGACACGAGTGCATGCGATGAAAACAAGTTAGTTCTGCCTATCAAGCTCGAGAACTATCCCGGTGGTTACAACTGGTTGATATTGAATTTTTTGAAGGATGACGGGTCGATACAGACGTTGCCATATTCATTAGCGGAGCTAGCGCATAAGGGGTATGTATTCACGGAGACATTTGGCGGCGGAGCGAACTCACGATACCATTACGACAGCAATACAGGATTTGCGGACTATACGGAGGAGATACAGTCGGCGTATCTCAGCAATTCGAGGGACGTCCCGGAGCGCAAGATAGAAGTCAGCGAGCCGAGGAAGATATTGTGGCACCTATATGGAACGCCGCAGACGCCGCCAACAGATGCGGCGAGTGATCCGTCGTATGTCAAGATAGAGAACAAGTCGAGCAACTGCGGATGGGACCTGACTCTCAATGCCAACACGGCGTGGCATGGGGTCTCGACATACGAGTGGTCGTCGAGCAGCGTCAACTTCACCTTTGGTGAGGAGGGGGCGACGACCGGGACAGGCGTGTCAGTGCCGCTGAAGCAGGTCAGGTTCTCGGGGTCGAAGGGGGCGTCTCAGGCGATGAAGACGACAATCACGCTGACGCAGACCGTCGGGATGATGTGCAAGGCGTCACACTCCAAGGAGATCACGATGCTCGGGTGGCCGGACGGCACGATAGCGTCGGCGGACGAGAACGGAGTGCCGCAGTCAGTATACATGTGCTCGTCGGTCGGAGTCGATGAGGACCCGTCGAGGATATTCAGCGGGACGTTGACAATGGCAGGCGAGGCGCCATTCACGGCGACGCTCTCGACGGGAGACGTCTATAGCAACCTCGGGAACGGCGTCAATGCGTTCGAGCAGGCGACAGCCAAGAAGGCCGGGGCAGTCATCATAGAGAAGCTCGTCGATCGCAACGGGTGCGAGGCGCCGGAGGGGCTCAACCTCAAGTCAGGTTATGTCACCGTCATAGACAGGAAGCCACAGCCGTATTTCAGGAATGACACAATCATGAGTGCGAGCAGGGACATAACGCTCGAGGTCGAGGCGAGCAGCACGAGCCATCAGTTCGAGTGGGGAGTCAGGCCGGAGAGCGAGGGCTTCGACACGCAGATAGCGGGCGGAGGGTCGACGGCACAAGTCAAGTCGAACATGAACGGAGTAATCTCCTATTATGTCGTCGAGACAGACATAGACGGGCAGAGAGTAGACTGCTTCTCGGACGTCACGGTTCAGACCGTCAGATTCGAGATGCCGCTCAGGTATCCCAATGCCATCAGTCCGAACGGAGACGGCAAGAACGACAAGCTCGTGATAGAGGGATTGCCGGAGGAGAACAGGATCATGGTCGTAGACGACAGGGGGAAGGTCGTGTATGAGAAAGAGAATTACAGGAACGACTGGGATGCCGAGGGCGTCGGAGACGGGTATTACGTCTACGTCTTCAAGGGCAAGGGGACCAAGACAGTGAAAGAGACACTCGCAATCAGGAGGGCAGCGAAATGAAGCAGACAGTACTGAAGAGGATAGCCGTAGCAGCGATGAGCCTGGTGGTCGGGGTGGTGGCTGTCGAGGCGCAGAACGACATCATAGTCTCTCAATACATCCACAACCGATTTGCTGTCAATCCGGGCTTTGCTGGGTGTCGAGACGGCATGAGCTTTTATGGAGGATTTAGGAAGCAGTGGACCGGCATCGAGTCGACACCGGGGAGCCTGCTCCTGACGGCGCATACGCCGATGCGCTCGGAGAAGATAACAGGAGGCTTGTCAGTATTCGGGCAGCACATCCATGAGAGCACCAATGCGGGGCTGATGATGACCGTCGGATATAGGACACAGTTGAAGAAAGACACGTGGCTCGGCTTGGCACTGCAGCCGGGACTCTCGTTCCGTTCGACAGACTGGGCTAAAGTCCGGACAATGGATGAGCAGGACCCCGTCTTCGTCGAGAAGCAGACCGGGGTATCTCCGTTGCTAGGATTTGGAGCAGCCATATACACGTCGAAGTATTTTGCGGGAGTCTCCATCCAGTCACTCTTCGTCTCGGACGACTTCGAGAGGCGGAAGGCAGAGTTAGCGCCGGGTGATGCGACCTATCTCTTGACGGGCGGATACTGGTTTGAGCTCAGTGACAAGTTTGCGCTAGAGCCGAGCGTACTCGTCGACTACAGCAAGTCGAGGGACGTGGCTGAGGACGTCACCGTCAGTGGCATCTATGACAGTCGGATATGGGCGAACCTGGCGTACAGGACGACTAAGGAGATGACGATAGGAGTCGCGTACATGCCGAAGGTCCAGATGAGGATAGCGTACAGCTATACCATATCGACAGGAGACCTGAAGAGCTATGATGCGGGGAGCCACGAGCTCTCCATACAGTATGATTTTGTCTATCACGTCAAGACAGTAGGGCACAGGTTCTATTAGAAGCGGAAAGATGATGAGACACATAAGAAACATAATAGCGGTTGTCGCGGGCATCTTGACGTTGACAGTAGCGTCGAGGGCTCAGGAGATAAACATACGTCCGTTGAACCTGATGGGTGGGGATGCGAACGCCATATATCCATTTGTGTATGACTCGACGCTGTATTTTGCGTCGGACCAGAAGTGGGACCTGATGAAGACATATTATGATCAGAGGGGTCGGCATCTGTATCAGTTGTTCAAGATGAAGCTCAAGGGACAGATACCGTCGGGGACTCCGACGCCGTACTTCGTGAGGGCGGACCGTCCGTATAACCAGTATGCCATCTGCTTTGACCCGGACGGCAGTGCGTACATCACGCAGAACAACATGAATGCGTCGGTCGTCAGAGGTGCGCCAGTCTCAATATACGAGTATGACCATGACGGGCGTGGGGCGGAAGGAACTCGACTCTCGTCGCTACCGGCGAAGTCCAGTTGCGGAATGGCGTCAATCTCTCCTGACGGCAGCTACATGATATTCGCATCAGACATGAGAGGTGGAGAGGGGCGGACAGACCTCTACTATTGCCTACGTACGACAGGAGGATGGGGTGAGCCATGCAACATGGGTACCGTCATCAACACTCCTGGCATCGAGACCAGTCCGTATATACATCCGTCTGGCAAGATATTCTTTGCGTCGGACGGGCGGGACGACAGTCAGGGACTCGACCTGTTCTACACCTATAAGACCAAGGACGGATTTGCTGAGCCCGTCAAGTTTGACGACGTCGTCAACAGCATGAAGGACGACTATGGCCTATACTACAGCCAGGACGAGAAGTGGGGATACATAACTTCGAATCGAGACGGGAAGGACAACATCTATTTCTTCGAGAGGACATTCCCGACGTTTGAGGAGTGCGAGCCGATGGAGGAGCCGGAGATGTGCTACACCCTGTATGAGAGTTCGGCGGAGAATTACGACACGACGACGTACGAGTGCATCTGGAAGTTCAGTGACGGAGTTGAGGCGAAGGGCATAGAAGTCGATCATTGCTTCGAGAAAGTCGGTAAGTATACAATCGAGCTGAACGTCATCGACAGGACGACCGACGAGGAGATGTTCTCTCTCGCTCAGTATGAGCTCGAGATAGAGCTGCCGGACCAGGTGAGGATAGTAGTCCCCGAGAACATCAAGGCAGGCAAGCCGGTGACCTTTACAGTCAACACGTCGGGCCTGAAAGACTTCCCGCCGCTCGACTTTTATTGGGAGATGGGCAATGGGGAGCAGATAAAAGGCAGCCAGGCGACAACAACTTTTGCGACTCCGGGGACGTATAGAGTAAAATGTGGCACGATTGATGCAAGGACGAGGGTAGACAAGCGGTGCACGTATGTCGACGTCACGGTCGAGAAGTAGAAGGGCTGAGGCGAGAGACGAGTGCAGGAAGGAGCTTGGAAAGGAAGTAGAACCACACAAAAAAGAACAACGATGAACGCAAAGAAGACAATATTAGCAGCGTGCATGGCAGTAGGTGCGGCGACGACAGCGATGGCTCAGCCAGTGCCAGGCGACGACGAGAATATACCATATCTGATGACATTCGGAAAGGAGAGTCTGACAGAGTGGGGAGACGACAATTTCGTCCAGATAATCTTTTTCTCGATACCGGCGGATCAGACCGACCCGATCTACATAAGAGTCTTTGACCCAGACTGCGGAGGGGAGAACGACGAGATCAGGGGAGCGTGGAACACCAAGACACGTTTCAGCATCTATGGAGGCAAGGAGAGCTGTTCGAACAAAGATGCGCAGAAGGGCAATATAAAAGGAAAGTATAAGAGCGGAACGCAGATAGCGTCGAAGGTCTTCGCAATGGATGCGGCGACAGACAACAACTGGTACACCTTCGGACCAATCAACCCGTCGGAGGATGAGAACCTGCCGGAGTATGGCGGAAGGACGTTCAAGCTCGTCATAGAGGGCATGAGCGGAGACGATGGTAACATGTATCGGTTGTTCCTGTCGAGGAAGAAGGACGACAACGTCAAGGTCGACGGAGCGTTTGCGTACTACTTCAAGTATAAGTTCAGGCTACACGGAGACGACAAGCAGGTGAGCCACATATATCCGTACATCGACGACAAGACAATATCGCTGAAGCAGAGCAACTTCGACTGGGATTCAGACGGAATAATGAGAGTCATCTCGGTCGCGAAGAACGGCGAGATGATGAAAGTCAGCGGTAACGACGAGTGGGTAGATAGCACGCACAAGGTGGCGGACGAGGAGAAGAACACCTCGTGGGACATACAGATGATCAAGAAGAAGGGCAAGTCTCTGAAGAACAACAACGTAGTCATCTTCCTGGAGAACCAGTATGGCGAGTTGATGCCGTTCTATAGTGTCCCAATCGGCGGTATACCGAAGTACAAGTACACAATAGGCATAAAGCCGAAAGGAAAGAAATAGCGAGAAGAGGGGTGCAGACGCGCAGTCTGCACCCCTCTTTTACATAAGGGCAGATGGTAGCACAATAAATCGAGACAGAATAGAGGAAAGGCAGAGGAATGCGAGGCGTGGTATGCCGTAGCAGCCATGCTGATGACAGTCGTGGCATCTTGAGGCGAGAAGATAGACGAGCCGAGATAGAGAGAGGGAGAGAAGCATAGCTGCAAGCCGACGCAAATCGAAGCGAGGCGTCGCGGGTAAGTGATAGGAATCCAAATAGATATAGGGGGGATGGAGCCTGCAGGCGGAGAGCTGGCAGGCTCCATCCCCCTGTAAGGTTAAGAGAAGGGCAGATGTTAGGGAAGTAAGTGGAGCACCGTAAAGACGTAAGTAATACAATTAAGGACGGTTAATGAGGTTTTGACAGAATAGTAGGTGAATTGCGTAATTTATGACGATTAGAGAGAAATTCACTGTTATTGCTTTGGATTTGTAAGCAGAACGACTAATTTTGTTTCAGTTTAATAATTCAGGACTTAAAACATTATCAATATGAGCAAGCTCCGATTTGATATGGTTCAGGATGCTTTCAGGAAGAAGGCAGTAGAACTTGAGGCTCCGAAGGCGAGGCCGTCAGAATACTTCGGCGAGTTGGTATTCAACCGCGAGAAGATGCACAAGTATCTCGACGTACAGACGTACAATGCCCTCATCGACTGCATCGATAATGGGAAGGCCCTGACACCGACCGTTGCCAGCAAGGTAGCAGAGGGGATCAAGACGTGGGCCATAGGTCACGGGGTGACGCACTGTACGCACTGGTTCCAGCCGCTGACCGAGGGCACGGCAGAGAAGCATGACTCCTTCATGGAGTATGACTGGAAGGGCGGAATGATAGAGGAGTTTGACGGCAAGTCGCTCGTCCAGCAGGAGCCAGACGCATCGTCGTTCCCATCGGGAGGCATAAGGGCGACATTCGAGGCGAGAGGTTACACCGCATGGGATCCGACGTCGCCGGTCTTCATACAGGACGACACCCTCTGTATCCCGACAGTCTTCGTCTCTTACACAGGCGAGTCTCTCGACTACAAGACGCCACTGAAGAAGGCGCTGAACGCAGTATCCAAGGCAGCAGTGCCCATCTGCCAGATGTTCGACCCGAAGGTCAAGAAAGTGTTCTCGTATCTCGGATGGGAGCAGGAGTACTTCCTCGTCGATGAGGACCTTTATGCAGCACGTCCGGACCTCATGTTGACAGGTCGCACGCTGATGGGGCATGAGTCGTCGAAGAACCAGCAGCTCGACGACCACTACTTCGGGGCGATACCGTCGAGGGTGGCATCGTTCATGAGAGATCTCGAGATCCAGGGGCACAGGCTTGGCATCCCGTTGAAGACGAGGCATAACGAGGTCGCGCCGAACCAGTTTGAGTTGGCGCCAATCTTCGGAGAGACCAATCTCTCGAACGACCAGAACCAGTTGATCATGAACCTCATGAACACCGTTGCGAAGAAGCATGGTTTCGTAGTCCTGCTACACGAGAAGCCATTCCAGGGTGTCAATGGGTCTGGAAAGCACAACAACTGGTCACTTGGCACCGATACCGGCACGCTGCTACTTGCGCCGGGCAAGGATTCGAGGGGCAACCTCCAGTTCGTCACCTTCTTCGTCAACGTCCTTGCAGCAGTCCAGAGGTACAATGGCCTCCTGAAGGCGTCTATAGCAACGGCGACCAACGCACACAGACTTGGAGCCAACGAGGCGCCGCCCGCAATAGTATCCGCCTTCCTCGGCAAGACGATGACCGACGTGCTAAAGAAGTTGTTGACAGTCCCATCCGACACTCCAATCGAGATAGCAGGCAAGAAGGGACAGTCAGTCGGACTCGTCGAGATCCCAGAGATCTTCATAGACAACACGGACCGCAACCGTACATCTCCATTCGCGTTCACAGGCAACAGATTTGAGTTCCGAGCAGTCGGTTCGAGTGCAAACTGTGCTGGAGCGATGACAGTCCTGAACTCAATCGTAGCGGATCAGCTCGTACAGTTCAAGGCGGAGGTCGATGCAGCGATAGCTGGTGGCAAGCAGAAGAACGTCGCCATCATGGACGCACTGAAGCCGATCATCGCGTCGATACTCGACGTCGTCTGCTTCGACGGCAACGGATATTCCGAGGAGTGGAATGTCGAGGCGGCACGTAGAGGTCTGAACACCGAGAAGTCAGTGCCGGAGATGATCACCGAGTTCCTCAAGCCGGACGTCATAGCGATGTTTGAGAGGATGGGAGTCTACACAGAGAAGGAGCTCCATGCGCGCAACGAGGTCAAGTGGGAGATGTACACCAAGAAAGTACAGATCGAGGCGAGAGTCATGGGACGGATGGCCATCAACCACATCATCCCGGCGGCAATAGCATATCAGACCAAGTTGCTCGAGAACATCGAGAAGATGAAGAACGTCTTCCCGGACAGGTATGACAAGATCGCAGCTGTCGAGATAGGTCTCGTCGAGAAGATCTCCACGCTCATCTCGGACATCAGGACCAAGGTCGATGCCATGATAGAGGCGAGGAAGGTTGCGAACAAGATAGAGAACGAGTACGAGAAGGCCAAGGCTTATCATGAGATAGCGGAGTCGCTGTTTGCCATCCGCAGGCCGATCGACAAGCTCGAGGAGGTCGTCGACAACGACATGTGGCCGCTGCCGAAGTACAGGGAGCTGCTCTTCATCAGTTAGTCGACAAAAGAAGTAGGAGAAACGAGATAGTGTAAACGAAGGATAATGGAACAGCAAGGTTTATATAACGCTGCAAATGAGCATGACGCGTGCGGAGTGAGCATGCTCGTGAATCTGCGTGGCGACAAGACCCACCAGTTGATAGACAATGCCTTGACGGTGCTGGAGAACATGAAGCATCGTGGGGCGGAGGGAGCGAGCAACTCAGGAGACGGAGCTGGCATCTTGATGCAGATACCGCATGAGTTCATCTTGCTCCAGGGCATACCGATGCCGGAGAGGCTGAGGTATGGTACGGGACTCGTCTTCCTCCCGAAGGGCGATACGAAGAGGCAGGAGGAGATCCTGGACATCATCAAGCAGGAGTCCGAGAAGGCCGGGTTGTCACTTGCGCACGTGAGGAAGGTGCCTGTGGAGTCGGAGGTGCTTGGAGAGGCGAGCCGTCAGACGGAGCCGGACATAGTCCAGATCTTCATCACGGGCGCCACGGAGGTGGAGAAGTTCGAGACCGAGCTGTACTTGCTGCGCAAGCATATCGAGCAGAGAGTAACCGACCAGGCGTTTTACATTGTCTCGTTGTCGAGCAGGGTGATAGTCTACAAAGGAATGTTGACATCTGACCAGGTTCGGCAGTATTATAAGGACTTGACCAACCCGTTCTTCACGAGCGGGTTGGCAATAGTCCACTCACGATTCAGCACTAACACATTCCCGACGTGGTCTCTTGCACAGCCGTTCCGCATGTTGGCACACAATGGAGAGATCAACACCATCCGAGGCAACAGAGGATGGATGGAGGCGAGGGAGAGCGTGCTATCGTCTGAGGCGCTGGGCGACGTCAAGGGCATACATCCGATAGTCCAGCCGGACATGAGCGACAGTGCGTCGTTTGACAACGTGCTCGAGTTCTTCGTCAGGTCTGGTATGAGCCTGCCACACGCCATGGCGATGATGGTTCCGGAGTCGTTCAACGAGAAGAACCCGATCAGCAATGACCTGAAGGCGTTCTACGAGTACCACTCCATCCTCATGGAGCCGTGGGACGGACCGGCGGCGCTGATAGTCACCGACGGGCGGTATGTCGGCGGAATGCTTGACAGGAATGGACTTCGTCCGTCTCGCTACCTCATCACAGAGGACGGGAACATGATACTCGCGTCGGAGACGGGCTGCATGAAGGTAGACCCGAAGGTCATCGTCAAGAAGGGCAACCTGAAGCCGGGCAAGATACTCATCGTCGACAGCAACGACGGGCATATCTACTACAACGACGAGATCAAGCAGTCGCTTGCAGACCAGTGCGACTATGGCAAGTGGCTATCCATGAACAGGATAGAGCTTGCGAAGCTAAGGAGCGGAAGGCATGCGCCGGTCGTCGTCGAAGATTTCCAGCGGAAGCTGAGGGCATTCGACTTCACGAGGGAGGACGTCGATAAGACCATAGCGGCGATGTGTTCGACGGGACAGGAGCCGTTGGCGTCGATGGGTAACGACACCCAGCTGGCAGTCCTCTCGGAGCGTCCGCAGCTACTGTTCAACTATTTCAGGCAGCAGTTCGCACAGGTGACGAACCCGCCAATCGACCCAATCAGGGAGCAGCTCGTCATGTCTCTGACCGAGTACATAGGCGCAGTCGGCATGAACATCCTGACGCCGGACGAGTCTCACTGCAAGATGGTGCGCTTGCCGCAGCCAGTCTTGACGAACACAGAGCTCGACACGCTGTGCAACATCCGTTACAAAGGATTCAATGCAGAGAAGTTGCCGATACTCTTCGAGAAGGCAAGGGGCGAGGAAGGCCTGCGGGAGGCTCTGGAGGCAATATGCAAGAAGGCCGAGGAGTCAGTCGACAAGGGCATCAACTACATCATCTTGAGCGACAGGGACGTAGACAGCGAGCATGTCGCGATACCGTCACTCCTTGCCGTGAGTGCCATCCACCACTATCTCGTCTCGGTCCAGAAGCGCGTCCAGACAGCTCTCGTCGTAGAGAGTGCGGAGATCAGGGAGGTCATGCATGCGGCGTTGCTGCTCGGATATGGAGCCAGTGCCATCAACCCGTACATGGCGTTTGCAGTCATCGACGACCTCGTCAAGAAGGGCGAGATACAGCTCGACTATGAAACGGCGGAGCACAACTTCATCAAGGCCATCGACAAGGGACTGCTGAAGATATTGAGCAAGATGGGCATCAGCACCATCAGGTCTTATCGAGGGGCGAAGATCTTCGAGTCGATAGGCATCAGTGCCGAGCTACTGAAGAAGTATTTCGGCACGCAGACATCGACGATAGGCGGCATCGGTCTCGAGACCATAGCGAGGGATGCAGTCAGGATGCATTCACAGGGCTATGAGGAGCAGCCGAGTGACGTCCTGCCATTCGTCGGACAGTACAATTTCAGGAAAGACGGCATCAAGCATGCGTGGACGCCGGAGGCCATCTCGACGCTTCAGCTTGCGACGAGACTCGGGAGCTACAAGAAGTTCAAGGAGTTCACGAGCATCGTCGACGGCAAGGCGGATCCACTATTCCTAAGAGACTATTTCACATTCAAGCAGAATCCAATCTCCATCGACGAGGTCGAGCCAGTCGAGGAGATAGTCAAGCACTTCGTCGGGGCGGCGATGTCGTTCGGAGCTCTCAGCAAGGAAGTGCATGAGACCATAGCCCTCGCGATGAACAAGCTCGGTGCGAGGAGCAACACTGGTGAGGGCGGCGAGGACAATGCTCGCTTCTACAACAACGTCGATGGAGTCTCGCTCAGCAGTGCCATCAAGCAGGTCGCTAGTGGACGATTTGGCGTCACGACAGAGTATCTCGTCAACGCCAAGGAGATCCAGATCAAGGTCGCACAGGGAGCGAAGCCGGGCGAGGGCGGACAGCTGCCAGGCTTCAAGGTCAACCAGATCATCGCGCAGACAAGGAACGCTATACCAGGCATAACCCTTATCTCGCCTCCACCTCATCATGACATCTACTCCATCGAGGACTTGGCGCAGCTCATCTATGACCTCAGGAACGTCAATCCGGGCGCGAAGATCAGCGTGAAGCTCGTCGCGGAGAGTGGCGTCGGCACAGTGGCTGCGGGTGTGGCGAAGGCCAAGGCGGACCTCGTCGTCATCAGTGGAGCCGAGGGCGGCACGGGAGCTTCTCCAGCGTCGTCAATCAGATATGCCGGCATCTCGCCGGAGATAGGGTTGGCGGAGACGCAGCAGACCCTCGTCCTGAACGGATTGAGGGACAAGATAGAAGTACAGGTCGATGGACAGCTCAAGACAGGACGAGACGTCGTAGCGATGGCGCTCCTCGGAGCCGGTGAGTTCGGCTTTGGAACTGCGTCGCTGATAGTCCTCGGGTGCGTCTTGATGAGGAAGTGCCACACCAACGCATGTCCGGTAGGCGTCGCGACACAGGATCCGAAGTTGAGGGAGAAGTTCCTCGGTCGGAGCGAGTATCTCGTCAACTACTACATGTTCCTCGCTCAGGAAGTCAGGGAGTATCTGGCGCAGATGGGCTTCAAGAAGTTCAGCGACATCATAGGCAGGACAGACCTGATAGAGGTCGACAAGAGCAAGATGACGGACAAGACGTCGAAGCTCGACTTCAGCAGGATGCTGACGAAGATAGAGAACGGACAGGCCCTCAGCTACAGCGAGAGCGACTGCAACAAGCTGGCGCACGTCCTCGACAACGACATCATAGCAGCGACGCAGTATGCAGTAGACAGCAAGCAGCACATCACGCTCGACTATGACATAGTCAACACCAACAGAGCAGTGGGTGCGATGCTATCTGGCGTCGTAGCTAAGAAGTACGGCTGCGAGGGGTTGCCAGACAACACCATCAACATCAATTTCAGGGGCTCGGCAGGGCAGAGTTTCGGAGCGTTCCTGATGAAAGGCATCTCGTTCAGACTCGAGGGCGAGGCCAACGACTACATCGGCAAGGGCCTTTCGGGAGGTTGCATAGCCATCATGCCGCCGAAGGAGTCGAAGTTTGACGCATCGGAGAACATCATAGGCGGCAACACCATCCTGTATGGAGCTACGAGTGGCGAGGTGTATATCTCTGGTGTCGTCGGCGAGAGGTTTGCAGTGCGCAACTCGGGAGCCACGGCCGTCGTCGAGGGAGCGGGAGACCACTGCTGCGAGTACATGACAGGCGGACGAGTCGTAGTCCTCGGTCCTACGGGCAGGAACTTTGCGGCGGGCATGTCGGGAGGCCTTGCGTACGTATGGGACAAGGATCACAACTTCGACTACTACTGCAACATGGACATGATAGAGCTGAGCCTCATAGAGGAGAAGGCGCGGAGGGAGGAGTTGTTCTCGCTGATAGAGAAGCACTACCTGAACACTGGGTCGAAGCTGGCGAAGCAGATGCTGGACAACTGGCAGGAGTACATCGACGACTTCATACAGGTGACGCCGATAGAGTACAAGCGCGTGCTGCACGAGGAGGCGCTACGCGAGCTTGACAAGAAGATGAAGAAGGTACAACAAGAAGAATTTTAGGAGGAAGAGAAATGGGAGATCCGAAGGCATTTCTGACGATAGCGCGTCAGGAGGCGGGGCACAGGCCGATACACGAGAGGATAGCAGACTTCGGCGAGGTAGAGCAGACGCTGAACGAGAGCGACAGGCGACAGCAGGCGTCGAGGTGCATGGATTGCGGAGTGCCGTTCTGCCATTGGGCATGTCCGCTGGGGAACAAGCAGCCGGAGTGGCAGGATGCAGTCTACAAAGGCAAGTGGGAGCTGGCGTACAAGCTACTGGCTGCGACGAACGACTTCCCCGAGTTCACAGGCCGAATCTGTCCGGCGCTATGCGAGAAGAGTTGTACCCTATATCATTGCATAGATGCGCCAGTCACGATCAGAGAGAACGAGTGCTCCATCATAGAGAAGGCGTTCAGGGAGGGCTATGTCAAGCCGCAGAAGTATGAGAGGAACGGGAAGAGCGTCGCCGTCATCGGTGCGGGCCCGGCGGGCCTCTCGGCAGCAGTCCAGCTCAACAAGAAGGGCTATCAGGTGACAGTCTTCGAGAAGATGGAGGCGGCGGGCGGACTCGTCCGTTACGGCATACCGAACTTCAAGCTTCACAAGCCAATCATAGACAGGAGGACGAGCATCCTCGAGCAGGAGGGCATCACCTTCAAGTACAACACGCCGGTTGAGGAGACAGCGTTGCCAGAAGGATTTGACGCATACGTAGTCGCGACAGGCACGCCTACTGCGAGGGACCTCAAGATACCTGGGAGGGAGCTGAAGGGCATCTACTTTGCGCTCGAGCTCCTGACACAGCAGAACAGGAGACTCTACGGCGTAGACTTCAAGAAGGACGAGATAGTCTCAGCGAAGGGGCGGAAGGTCCTTGTCATCGGTGGTGGCGACACAGGCAGTGACTGCATAGGCACGTGCCATAGGCATGGGGCAGTCAGCGTCACGCAGATAGAGATCATGCCGAAGCCGCCAGTCGGGTACAATCCTGCGACGCCATGGCCGGCATGGCCACAGATATTGAAGACCACGACGAGCCATGAGGAAGGATGTGAGCGCAGGTGGTGCCTGACGTCCAACAAGTTCATAGGTGACGAGAAGGGACGCGTCTGTGGCGTCGAAGTCGAGGAAGCCGAGTGGGTACCGGCGGCAGACGGTGGCAGGCCACAGATGAAGCCGACGGGCAAGACAGAGATCATCGAGTGCGACATGGTACTGCTCGCGATGGGATTCTTGAAACCGGAGCATGCGGCGATGGGCGAGAACGTCTTCCTGGCGGGAGATGCCAAGAGCGGAGCGAGCCTCGTAGTAAGAGCGTTGGCGAGCGGAAGAGATGTCGCTCAACAGGTAGATGCTTATCTAAAGCGCAACGCCTAAGGGTAGTTCTAAAAATTGCGTATTTCTTCGTTGCTCTTGTCTGGAAATCGGTCATTTACTTGGCAAGCCGACCTTTCTCACGCTCGGCAAAGCAATCTGCTCTCGCTAAATCGAAAGGTTCAGTAAACTCCCTCATTCCAGCCTTCGAGCGCCTAGAAAAATCTAATTTTTAGAACCGCCCTGATAACTGAAAGTCAGAAATATAAAGCGAGGAAGAGGATGAAAGTCAGGTTCACAAAGATGCACGGGTTGGGCAACGACTACATATATGTAGACGTCAGGGGGCGAGAACTGCCCAACCCGTCGGCGCTCTCGATAGCGTGGAGCGACAGGCATAAAGGCATCGGCTCGGACGGGCTGGTGCTGATAGGCAAGTCAGAGGTCGGGGACTACAGCATGAGGATCTTCAATGCTGACGGTTCGGAGGCCAAGATGTGTGGAAACGCATCGAGGTGCATAGGGAAGTACTTGCATGACAACAAGATAACCGACAAGACCGACATCAAGCTGGAGACCCTCTCGGGCATCAAGAACCTGCATCTCAACCTGGACAGCAGGGGAGAGGTCGAGACCGTCACCGTCGACATGGGCGAAGCTGGACCGATGGCAGTCAGGAGAGCCGATGGGAGCGAGAGCGCGATGAGGCAGGAACAGGTCGAGGCAAAGGGACAGAAGTTCACGGCGACCAGTGTCAGCGTAGGCAACCCGCACCTCGTGCTCTTCGTTGAGGACGCCGAGAAGGCAGACGTCTCGGGCGTCGGGCCAGTGTTGGAGCACAGTCCGCTCTTCGTAGACCGGACAAACGTCGAGTTTGCTCAGGTGAAGGACAGGAAGCACATCAGGATGCGCGTGTGGGAGCGCGGCAGTGGCATAACGCAGGCGTGTGGCACGGGGGCGTGTGGCACGGCGGTGGCGGCAGTCATGGCTGGGCTCGTAGATGCCGACGGATGTGAGATAGCCATGGACGGCGGGGCACTCAACATCCGATGGGACGAGGCGAGCGGGCATGTCTTCATGACGGGGACGGCGACGACAGTGTTTGATGGTGAAATATCGCTATAAAACAGACAGGTCGGAGCCCCCCAAAAAGAGGGACGAGAGACATACCAAGTATAATACAGGTCTAATACAAGTCTAACCAAAGACAAGAAAGAGAATGGCATACGTCAACGATAATTTTCTGAAGTTGCAGCACAGATATCTTTTTGCGGACATAGCGAAGAGAGTGGCAGCATATAAAGAGGCGAATCCGCAGGCGGACATCATCAGGCTCGGGATAGGCGACGTCACGCAGCCGCTGGCGCCAGCCGTCGTCGAGGCCATGCACAGAGCCGTTGACGAGTGCGCGAGCAGCGGGACGTTCAGGGGATATGGACCCGAGCAGGGCTATGACTTCCTCATAGATGCCATCATAGCGCATGACTTCACGGCGAGGGGCATCAAGATAGAGCGGGACGAAGTCTTCGTCAGTGACGGAGCCAAGAGCGACACCGGCAACATAGGCGACATACTGTCTGGCGGGAACATAGTCGGAGTCACCGACCCAGTGTATCCAGTGTATGTCGATACCAACACCATGGCAGGGAGGGAGATACGCTACATCCCGTGCAACGAGGCAAATGGCTTCATGGGTGACATCCCGGCGGAGAGAGTAGACGTCATGTATCTCTGCTTCCCGAACAATCCGACGGGGGCCGTCATCACGAGGGAAGCACTACAGAGGTGGGTCGAGTATGCGAGGAAGAACGACACGCTCATACTCTATGATGCGGCGTACGAGGCTTTCATACAGGACGAGGCCATCCCGCACTCAATCTTCGAGATAGATGGGGCCAAGGAGTGCGCGATAGAGTTCAGGAGCTTCTCCAAGACAGCAGGATTTACGGGAGTCAGGTGTGCGTACACCATAATACCGAAGGAGCTGAAGGTCAGGTCGGCGAGCGGTAGCAGGGTAGGGCTCAACGAGATATGGAACAGAAGGCAGTGCTCGAAGTTCAACGGGGCGTCTTACATCTCGCAGAGAGGAGCAGAGGCCGTCTTCAGCGCAGAGGGGCAGAAGCAGGTCAAGGCCACCATAGACTACTACATGCAGAACGCCAAGTACATACGTGAGGCGTTGAAAGGATATGGGCTGACAGTCTATGGCGGGGAGAACTCGCCGTATATATGGCTACAGACGCCGAAGGGCATAGGGTCGTGGGAGTTCTTCGACGTGCTGCTACACAAGGCGCAGGTCGTCACCACGCCTGGTGCGGGCTTTGGAGCAGCGGGCGAGGGGTATATACGCATCACAGCCTTCGGGAGCCACGAGGGCAGCAAGGAGGCGATGAGGAGGATAGGCAGCATAGTAGGGAGCCTCTGAGACAAGTATTTAGAAGAGCCATTAAAAACAATAAAGTATGTGTGGATTCGTAGCAATACTAGATATACCGGCTGGGCAGTCGGCGGCGATGCGCACTCAGGCGTTGATCATGTCGACAAAGATCAGGCACAGAGGGCCGGACTGGAGCGGAGTATATAGCAGTGAGCGATGTGTATTGGCCCACGAGAGGTTGGCGATAGTCGACCCCCTCTCGGGCGGACAGCCGCTGTACTCGACAGACAGGAAGCAGGTCCTGGCCGTCAACGGCGAGATATACAACCATCAGCAGATCAGGGAGCGGATGGCTGGGCAGTACACATTCCAGACAGGTTCGGACTGCGAGGTCATACTCGCACTATACAAGGAGAAGGGCATCAACTTCCTCGAGGACCTGAACGGCATATTCGCCTTTGCACTGTATGACGAAGAGAAGGACGAGTATCTCATAGCTCGGGACCCGATCGGTGTCATCCCTCTATACATAGGGAAGGACAGCAATGGCACAGTGTACGTCGCGAGCGAGCTAAAGGCGCTGGAGGGACATTGCGAGAGCTATGAGCCATTCCTCCCGGGACACTACCTCTGGAGCAAGGAGGGCAAGATGAAGAGATGGTGGACGAGAGACTGGTTCGAGTATGAGGCCGTCAAGAATGGCGGGACCAGTTCGAAAGAAGTCGGCGACGCGCTGAAGGCGGCGGTCAAGCGGCAGCTGATGAGTGACGTCCCGTATGGAGTATTGCTCTCGGGCGGGCTAGACAGCTCCGTCATCTCGACAATAGCGAACATATATTCAGCCAAGCGAGTAGAGACAGGCGACACGGCGGCGGCGTGGTGGCCGAGACTACACTCCTTTGCCGTCGGCATCAAGGGTGCGCCAGACCTGGCGAAGGCGAGGGAGATGGCGGAGCATCTCGGGACAGTGCATCACGAGGTCAACTACACAGTACAGGAGGGACTTGACGCGATAAGGGACGTCATCTATCACATAGAGACATACGACGTCACGACAGTCAGGGCCAGCACGCCAATGTACCTCTTGGCGAGAGTCATAAAGTCGATGGGCATCAAGATGGTGCTCAGTGGCGAGGGTGCGGACGAGATCTTCGGAGGCTACCTATACTTCCACAAGGCGCCGGACGCAAAGGCGTTCCACGAGGAGACAGTCAGGAAGCTCTTGAAGCTACACCTCTATGACTGCCTGAGGGCTAACAAGTCGCTATCAGCGTGGGGAGTAGAGGGACGAGTGCCATTCCTCGACAAGGAGTTCCTTGACGTCGCGATGAGGCTCAACCCGGAGGTCAAGATGTGCCCAGGGAAGACCATAGAGAAGAAGATCGTGAGGGAGGCGTTTACCGACCTCCTGCCGGAGAGCATAGCGTGGAGACAGAAGGAGCAGTTCAGTG
>JAFPZF010000090.1 GCA_017417385.1 Bacteroidales bacterium | reverse complement strand
GGGGAGAGGGGTGAGGGAAGCAGGGGAAAAGGGGAGCAGGGGAGAAAGGGGAGAAAGGGGGAAGAAGGGGAGGAAGGGAGAATGGGAGAAATATTTGTATGAAAAACGTATACTTTGGGCAGTTGTAGAAGGGGGAAGAATGGCGGAGGGCTTGGGGGGCGTGACGAAGGAGGGGGGCACGGCGAGAGGGCGGCGAGGGGACGAAAAAGATGTAAAATTGTGAAACTCTTGTTAGGGGGTGGTCGTATACATAGTAGATAAACACAGAAGGCGGTATGAAAACAAGAAGAGGAATGGAAGGAGCCGGGCGGAACGATGAGTCTCGTAACTACTTGATAATCACCCCCCCCCCAGAAGTTTAGAGATAGAGGTAGAAGGGTCTTCTACACAAGATAAACCACCAGAAGGCGGAGCATTGCGGCGTGCTTGTCGCGATGTGCTGCCATCTGTTTTTTTTCCCCCCTTTCAATGAACAAGAAATCGTTAACTAATAGATTGTAGAATGAAAAGAGTAATTACACTGATGCTGCTCTTGGCTATAGTAGTCGTGGTGGATGCTATGACGATATACGTCAGTGGGGACGCATTTGAAGGCCTCTCTCTTGATGTGGAACCTTCAGACAACATCGAGAACGTCAAGGGGAAGATACAGGACAAGCTTGGAATTCCTCCATCTGGGCAACGTCTTTTCTTTGCTGACAAAGAATTGGAGGATGACAGAACGCTGGCCGACTACAACATTCAAAAAGAGTCATCGATTAGGTTAGTCTTCAATGCCTATCTGCTTACCGTAGCTCAGAGTGACCATGGCACGGTGGCATTCAAGGTGGATGGTGTTGAGGTTACTCAGGCCAGGAAGGACGCGGAGGTGAGCGTCAGCGTTACGCCTGATGAGGGCTACGTGGTGAAGAGCGTCACGGCAGAGCGCCCGAGAATCACGCTCGACGCGAGTATGATCGAATGGGCGGGTGGCGTATACGTTGCGCCTGCAGATTATTTTGAAATCGACAAGGCCATCAACGTCGTTGATGATGCGACGCTGATACTGCCCGCAGGCGCGTCATTCTACGCCAATAAAGGTATCTCCGTTGCCGCAGGCAAGACTCTCGCAATACTGGGAGATGGTAATATGTACGTCTACGGAACGAGTGGCGATGAATCTTCGACCACCGTAGGAAGCGGCACGATAGTTTTGAGCAGCGGCTACCTGTATGCAGAAGGTGGAGATGGCAGTAATGGCAACCAAACCCAAAGAGATGGTGGTGTAGCCATTAATGCGTCTGTGACTGTCGCTGGCGGTACGCTGGTTTGCCTTGGTGGTGAAGGTGGTAGTCTCCAAAAGGGGTTTGATCACAATTGTGGTGATGGCGCCCCGGCAATCAGTGGCGATGTGATTATGAATAGCGGGAAAATAAATGCGCGAAGTGGCCTAGATGGTAGTTATAATGGAAACTATGCCTTTAGCGCAGGTGATGGTGCTCCAGCCATAGAGGGGAATCTGACCATAAATGGTGGCACGATGACAGCCACAAAGAGAAGTGCGGTAGCATACGAAGGCTCGCTGATTATCGGGCAAGGAGTATCGCTTTTTTATGAAAATGGTTCATCAGGCTATGTGCCTATTAACGGGCAAATTGACGAGAATGGTGTGTACACAGGAACTGTGTATCCATATATGAAAGTAGAAGGGGCCGATATTACTGGTGATACACCAACTCCGCAGGGGGGCGTAGACGTGACAAAGAAGGAGGACGGCACATGGGCATTCACGATGCCAGGTTTCGACGTGCCGGTGACGGTAGCGTACGCGAAGATCTTGCAGAGCGAGTGGATAGAGGATATCGGCGACATAGAGTACACGGGCGAGGAGATAGAGCTCGATATAGTAGTGAAGGACGGCGACGTGACTCTCGTGAAAGGGACGGACTACACCGTGGGCTACGCGGTCGACGTAGAGGCTGGCACAGGCACCGTCAGCATCACAGCCGTGGATGGCTCGGAATATAGTGGCGAGGCGGAGAAGACGTTCAGGATAGTCATCCCGTCCTATAAACTTACCGTAGATCAGAGTGCTCATGGCACGGTGGCATTCAAGGTGGGTGATGTTGAGGTTACTCAGGCCAGGAAGGGCGCGGAGGTGAGCCTCAGCGTGACGCCAGACGAGGGCTACGCGGTGAAGAGCGTCACGGCAGGGCGCCCGAGAATCACGCTCGACGCGAGTATGATCGAATGGGCGGGTGGCGTATACGTTGCGCCTGCAGATGATTTTAAAATCGACAAGGCCATCAACGTCGTTGATGATGCGACGCTGATATTGCCCGCAGGCGCGTTATTCTACGCCAATAAAGGTATCTCCGTTGCCGCAGGCAAGACTCTCACAATACTGGGAGATGGTGAAATGTACGTCTACGGAACGAGTGGCGATGCATCTTCGACCACCGTAGGAAGCGGCACGATAGTTTTGAGCAGCGGCAAACTGTATGCAGAAGGTGGAGAAGGCAGTAATGGCGACCAAACCCAAAGTGATGGTGGTGTAGCCATTAATGCGTCTGTGACTGTCGCTGGCGGTACGCTGGTTTGCCTTGGTGGTCATGGTGGTTATGTTGATACCGATCATACTAATGATGCTGGTGCTGGTGCCCCGGCAATCAGTGGCAATGTGATTGTGAATAGCGGGAAAATAAATGCGCAAGGTGGCTATAATGGTTACAATGGAACAAGCGGTCTTAGCGCTAATTTGCAAGCAGGTTATGGTGCTCCAGCCATAAAGGGGAATGTAACCATAAATGGTGGCACGATGACAGCCACAAAGAGAAGTGCGGTAGCATACGAAGGCTCGCTGATCATCGGGCAAGGAGTAGCGCTTTATTATGATGATTATGGAGATGGTTATTTGCCTATTAACGGGCAAATTGACGAGAATGGTGTGTACACAGGAACTGTGTATGCATATATGAAAGCAGAAGGGGCCGATATTACTGGTGATACACCAACTCCGCAGGGGGGCGTAGACGTGACAAAGAAGGAGGACGGCACATGGGCATTCACGATGCCAGGTTTCGACGTGCCGGTGACGGTAGCGTACGCGAAGATTCTGCAGAGCGAGTGGATAGAGGATATCGGCGACATAGAGTACACGGGCGAGGAGATAGAGCTCGATATAGTAGTGAAGGATGGCGACGTGACTCTCGTGAAAGGGACGGACTACACCGTGGGCTATGTGGTCGACGTAGAGGCTGGCACAGGCACCGTCAGCATCACAGCCGTGGATGGCTCGGAATATAGTGGCGAGGCGGAGAAGACGTTCAGGATAGTGGGCAAGGTTCCATTCCACCTTTCCGCCAACAATGACGAGTGGGGCAGCGTGGAGCTTGTGTCTAATAAAGTCGTCTGGAATAGCGAGACATGGAGTGGATGGAGTTCAACAGGTCCCGACACCTACAGAGTGGGGGATATAAAGCTGGAAAAGCATCTCAACGATTATGGAGCCGTTGGAGATAATAATGGGACATTACACATTGGTACTTCCGAAGAGGGGAATAATGTTATATTCGTCTCTGAAGGCGAGCCATTTACGCACATTGAAATGAGAATTAGTGTTGCTACTATTGATGCTAATGCTAATTATAATGGGTGGACGGAATCTGAGGATATCTTTCATCGTGCATATTTTGTATGGACAGGCAACTCAAGCAGTGTAGATTTACCCAGTTTCTCAGCCGAAATCCAACAGATAACCTTCACACGCGGAGATTCTCGCATCGTCAAGTACGAAGACAGCTCAGAGCCGATGTACGAAATTCTCACAGGCACGGAGTTCACCGTGAAAGCGACGGCAGCGGAAGGGTATCATCTTGAAGGCTGGGGTACCAGAGCAGAAGGATTTCAAGATGGTGCAGTGAACGACCCGTGGACAGTGAACGACGAATGGGCAGTGAACGAAGAGGGGACGCTCACGATAACAATGGGAGAGAGCAGATTGAATCTCGTAGCCATCTTTGCGCCGAACAAGACAGCCATATACCCGACCGTAAGCATCAGCGACTGGACGTATGGCGAGACAGCCAACGCGCCGAGCGTCAGGGGCAACGATGGCAATGGCGCAGTCACATACACCTATGCACCAGTCTCCAGCGACCTGTTCAGCGCGGAGGTACCGGAGAATGCAGGCGAGTACGTAGTGAAGGCGGAGATAGCCGAGACGGAAGATTATCGCGGTGCGACAGTCACGGAGAGGTTCACCATACACAAGGCGCCGATAGACGTCACAGCAGTCGAAATAGCGGGCTGGACGTATGGCGAGCCAGCCAACACGCCGAGCGTCACGGGCAACACGAAGGGATGGCCAGTCGTCTACACCTATGCGGCGATGGGCAGCGACAAGTACACCGAGACAGTCCCGGAGAATGCAGGCGAGTACATGGTGAAGGCGGTCATAAGCGTGTCGGACAACTACGAAGTAGCGACCCTCACGAAAGAGTTCACAATAGCCAAGGCCACGATAGCACCGGAAGTCGAAATAGCGGGCTGGACGTATGGCGAGCCAGCCAGCGCACCGACCGTCACGGGCAACGACAGCGAGGGTGCAGTGGCATTCGCGTATGCCGAGCAGGGCAGCGAGGAGTATTTCAGTGAAGTCCCGAAGAATGCGGGCGAGTACACCCTGAGGGCTACGATAGCCGCGACGGACAACTACGAGGGAGCGACAGCCACGGCGGACTTCACCATAGCGAAGGCAGAGTCGGCAATAGCCGTTAACCCGGACGTAGCCGGCGGCCTGACATACAACGGCGACATGCAGAGCCTGATAGGCAACGAGGGCCGAGCAGAGGGCGGCATCATGCAGTATGCAGTCACCACCGGCGAGGCGGCGCCAACAGCAGAGCAGTACACGGAGGAGATGCCGAAGGCGATGGATGCGGGCGAGTATCGCGTATGGTACAGAGTGGGGGGCGACGCCAACCACAACGACTACGAGCCGACGGACATGCCACAAGTCACGACGATAGCCAAGGCGGAGTCGGCAATCCGCTTTGAGCCGTACATCGTCAGCAACATGACATACAACGGCGACATGCAGAGCCTGATAGACCACGAGGGCGAAGCCGAGGGCGGCATCATGCAGTACGCAGTCACCACCGACGATGCGGCGCCAACGGCAGAGCAGTACACGGCGGAGATGCCAAAGGCGAAGAACGCGGGCGAGTATCGCGTATGGTACAGAGTGGCGGGCGACGCCAACCACAACGACTATGAGCCGACGGGCGCGCCACAAGTCTCGACGATAGCCAAGGCAGAGCTCTACGTGTACGGAGCGGACGTGGAGAGCGCGAAGCTATTCGACAACACGGCGGAGGCGGCCCTCCTCCATGAGGGCATGCTGGAAGGCGTGCGCGGAGGGGACGAGCTCTCGCTCATCACGACAGCCACGTATGACGACGCGGCAATAGGCGAGGGCAAGACCATCACGGTCAGCTACACCCTTGTCGGCGACGAGACAACGAAGGCCAACTACAACCTAAGCAGCACGACGGAGGTCTACACGAGGAACGGCTACATAGGTGAGGAGATCGTCGCAGACGGCAGCCATCAGGCGAGTGCGAGCAACAGTGAGGTCCGTAACGGAATTGAGGTGAACACCTATGGATATTGCACCGGTGACAGCTACAGGCTGCAGTACTACCTCAGCAGCGGCGACCCCGACGAGTACATGGTAGAGTTCGACGACAGCAGACTGAGCGACATCGAATGGACGGAGCTCGCCACCAAGGGTGCGGAGGGCACAATAGAGCTCGACATCCCAGCCGGCCTGCCAGCGGGCGACTACACGATGAAAGTCCGCTTCCGCGACAGCCGTCATACGAGGTTTGCGAGCGAGCCGATAGCAGTGACGTTCAACGTGAACTTGCCGGAGACCTACACCGTGGCGCTGTTCGACAACGTGATGGCGGTAGTTAACACATGCGAGTGCCTGAGCGACATACAGTGGTATCATCGCGACAACAGCGGTGCGACATGGCAGGCCATAGCGGGCGCGACCGGCTACTACTATCGTCAGACTGGCGGCCTGAGCGGCGAGTACTTCATTAGCGCCAAGATGAACGGCGTCTCGACCTACACATGTCCGCAGAGCGACGTGAAGACACTCTACAGCGCGAAGAAGACTGTGGGCCAGGTGCGAGTAGCGCCGAACCCTGTGGTAAGCACGGCGGAGGTTATAGTCGAAGGGTCGGACGAGGGCGAGCACAGCCTCAGGATCGTCAACATGGCGGGTAACGACGTGGCGACGCAGACGTTCAGAGGGAAAGTGACGACAGTGGACATGAGCGGACTCCAGATGGGGAGCTACATGATAAGTGTCGACGGCACAGTCGTCAAGGTTATAAAGAAGTAAAGAAGTCGAACACTATTTAAAGGAAGCATAATGGGAAACAAGCATATCGTATCCATCTTTGCTGCAATGGCACTGACCGTCGGGGTCAGTGCGCAGCAGGAGGGAGACAACAACTACGTAGGAGTCAATTTTGGAGGCGGTCTTGGCACGATGGTGTATGACGTTGCGGGCGGCGAGCGCAATTCGGGGGGAGGATTGGAGACGGGACTGTTCTTCGGTCATTTCTTCACGGAGAGCGTCGGTCTGGGAGTCGGGTTGCAGTACTCACTGGTCCACTCGTCGGCGGTCTATGACAGCCGAGAGACGACGACAGGCCTCGTGCATCCGAGCAACCCTAACGTACTCTACAACCAGATAGCGAAGTATGAGAGCTGGAAGGAGGGTCAGAGCATGGGGATCCTGGGCATACCGGTAGAGATACTGTGTCGGAAGCCGCTCAACGACAGCTGGAGTTTCGTAGGAGGTCTTGGGCTATCGCTCGACATGCACGTCGGGGGGAAGTACAAGGCTAAGGACGGCAGCTACGCACTGGCGGGCACATTTCCGGCGCTCGGGTCATATGAGCTGAGCGACATGCCGGAGCACGGCTTTGCGAGATATGACGACGTCTATGGGGCGAAGATAGAGAACAAGTCGAAGGTCGGAAGCAGTCTGGTGCTTGACGCTGGCGTACGTCGTTCGCTCAGCGAGCACGTCGGGCTATACATGGGTCTGTACTTCGGATATGGCTTCACGAATATCCTGGACACGGAGAAGAGTGCGCCGCTGGTCGTCGTCAACTCGCAGAATGCCAAGCAGGTGGACTATGCGGGGACGTTCGACTCACGCGAGACGGACAAGGCCCATGTGCTACGGATAGGCGCGAAGGTCGCCGTCGACCTGGGCTGGGGCAAGCGAGAGAAGAAAGTCGAGGAGAAGCCCACCCCGGCGCCGCCAGCAGTAGACAAGGAGGCAGAGCGCTTAGCGGCAGAGAAGGCAGCAGCGGAGAAGGCAGCAGCGGAGAAGGCAGCGGCAGAGAAGGCAGCGGCGGAGAAGGCGGCAGCAGAGAAGGCAGCGGCAGAGAAGGCAGCGGCAGAGAAGGCGGCAGCAGAGAAGGCAGCGGCAGAGAAGGCGGCGGCAGAGAAGGCAGCGGCGGCGAAAGTAGAGGCGGAGAAGTTGCTGAAGGACATCAACGCCACGGTATACTTCTCGAACGCAGGCACGGACATCAGCCTCGACGCGCCGACGGCAGCGGCAGTCAGCGCGATATGCGAGGCGATTAAGGCAGACGGGAAGCTGAAGGTGATCATAACGGGCCATACGGACAGCACTGGCACGAAGGAGGCGAACGAGAAATATGGCACAAAGCGTGCCGAGGCGTTGCGCGACTACATGGTCCGTCATGGAGCGCCGGCGGAGAACATCGAGTGCGAGAGCAAGGGCTCGAGCGAGCCGGTAGCGGACAACAAGACGGAAGCAGGGCGAGCAAAGAACAGGAGGGCAACTGTAATGTTCAAATAAGGGACGATATAGAGATTATGAGTGTAAAGAGCGGTCGTGGTGGCCGCTCTTTTTTTTGGTGACGTAGAAAAAAGGCATTACCTTTAAGACTTAAAAGAGGCAGTTTTCCGGAGTCGGGGGGCTGCCGGAGGAAGCAATAAGGCAAGGAAAATGAAGAAGAGCAGAATATTATATGGTGCGGCGCTGACGTTGGCAGCGTTCGTCGTAGCAGGCATGGCGAAGGACGACAGGGAGTTCAAGATCAGCAAGAACCTGGACATCTTCATGTCTGTGTACAAAGAGCTTCAGATGTTCTACGTAGACGAGCCGAATCCGGACGACATAGTGCCGGCGGCGATAGACAAGATGTTGTCGAGCCTCGACCCGTACACGACGTACATACCCGAGAAGGACAAGGAGGCGTACAGGTTCCAGGTGAGCGGCGAGTATGGCGGCGTCGGGTCGATCATATCCGTCTCGGATACAGACCTCATCCAGGTGAAGGAAGTGTATGCCGGGACGCCATCGTGGAAAGTAGGGCTGAAGCCGGGCGACATGTTCCTCTCGATAGACGGTGAGAGCATGAGGGGGAAGAAAGTGCAAGACGTCAGCAACAAGCTGAGGGGGAAGGCCGGGGAGACCGTGAAACTCGAACTCCAGAGGATAGGCGTCGCGAAGCCAGTCAAGATAGACATAGTCAGGGAGATCATCAAGCTCGACGCCGTCGATTATTACGGGATGCTGGACAGCGAGACCGGCTACATCTCGCTAAGGGGTTTTGAGACAGACTGTGCGGAGCAGTTGAAGAAGGCGTTTCTCGACCTGAGGGACAACAAGGGAGCGAAGCGTCTGCTGCTCGACCTCAGGAACAACCCGGGCGGACTCCTTGACGAGAGCCTCCAGATAGTGAACCTCTTCGTCCCTGAGAACTCGAAGCTACTGAGCACCCACGGGAGGAGGAAGGCGATGGACAGGACGTATACAGCATTCAGGCAGCCGGTGGACACCGTCATGCCGATAGTCGTCATGATCAACAGGTCGTCGGCGAGTGCGAGCGAGATTGTCGCCGGGGCGTTGCAGGACCTTGACAGGGCAGTCATCGTCGGACAGCGTTCGTTCGGCAAGGGACTCGTCCAGACGACGAGGGACGTAGCGTATGACGGATATCTGAAGGTGACGACGGCGAAGTATTACACCCCATCGGGACGGTGCGTGCAGGCGCTCGACTACACCAACAAGGGCGAGGACGGGGCCGTCGGATATGTAGCGGACTCGTTGCTGACGGAGTATAAGACCAAGCACGGGAGGAGCGTCTATGACGGAGGCGGAATCTCGCCAGACGTATTGCTCGAGAGCCAGAAGTACAAGCCGGTGACCATCTCGATGATAGCCGGAGACTTCCCGTTCAAATATCTCATCAGCCTGCAGGAGCAGGGGAAGACATTTGGCAGGGACAAGGACAAGAAGATGACGGATGCGGCGTATGAGGACTTCATAGCGTTCATGAAGAGCCAGAAGAAGTTCACATATAAGACGCGGACGCAGGAGGCGTGCCAGAAGATGATCAGCACGGCGAAGTCGGAGGGACTGTATGAGGAGGCGAAGGCGATGATAGACGCCGTCGAGAAGCAGGTCACGGCGAACCTCGAGAGAGACATGAGGGCAGCGAAGGACGAGATCAAGCCGATAGTCGAGAGCGAGGCCATCAGGATCACGGAGCTCAGGCGTGCGTCGATAGGTCACACCTTGCAGTATGACACGCAGATAGACGAGGCGAAGAAGATATTGGCGGACGGCGAGCGTTACAGGGGCCTCTTGAACGGGACAGTCGCGAGCCATGCAGGGGACAAGCGCGGATTCAAGGTCGAGCAGGAGAAGAAGGAATGAAAGAGATAGCAACGCTGATATTGACGGCGATAGGGGGCTTTGCCGCGATGGTAGCCGTTCAGTTGTTGCTGACGGAGGTGATAAGCATAGGAGATTATGCGACATACGTCTTGCTGGCATTGTCGAGCAGTGTGCTGCAGTTCGGGTTGCCGGCGATAGTATGCAAGCGGATGATAGCGACGTCTGGGGACTGGCGTCGGTGGCAGTTGAAGGATGGGGACGTCAAGCGGCAGGCTTACGTCATCAATCAGCTATTCTCGGTCATCATACTCATCGTGATGTGCCAGCCGGTCGTCGAGTGGTCTTATTACGTCAGTGACAGGCTATGCGGATGGGCGGGTATCAAGGTGTGGACCGAGTCGTTGCAAGTCAGCAGTGACCTATTGTTAGGATTCATCTTGCGCTATGACAGCGTCTGGGAGTGGGGTGTCAGCATATTGACGATAGCCGTTGTGCCGGCGGTCTGTGAGGAGCTGTTTTTCAGGGGGACGTTGTTGCCCATGCTCCAGAAGCGGACTGGGAATTGGCATCTGTCGATAGTAGTGACGGCGGCGGTGTTCAGCCTGATGCACCTAGACATCGTCGGGTTCCTGCCGAGGTTTCTACTCGGGGTGATGCTGGGGCTCGTGTATTACCTGTGCAAGGGCAACATGGTGATGCCGGTCGTCATGCACACGTTGAACAACCTGATAGTCGTCGTCAGCGTCGGTGTGAGTGACGAGGGGGTAAAGCAGGCGTTGTCGGCTGGACCCGAGTGGCCAGGGCTAGTCATGCCGTTAGTGTCGCTTGGGGTAGTACTTTTGGAGATCAAGACATTAGAGATAATCAAAAACAAGATAGAAGGTGGGCAAGAGGGCATTGGTGCTTAGCCTAGCTATGGCGGCAGCCGTCGTAGCGGCGGGAGAGATAAAAGTCAGCGAGAGCGAAGTCGGCAAGGGGTATAGCCAGACGTCGGTCAACACGGCCATATTCCGTTCGTCGTCGGTCGTCTCGGCGGACAGTGCGGGGGTCAGGCTGCAGTTCGTCAGCTACTATAACGGCGATGGAAAGTTGACCATAGGTAAGCGCAGAGGCGAAGGCGGCAAGTGGGAGACGAAGGTGACCGACTACAGGGCGAAAGTCGAGGACGGGCATAACGTCATCTCGATGACCGTCGATGGAGACGGGTACCTACACGTCTGCTATGACCATCACGGGTCTCCGCTGCACTACCGGAAGTCAGTCAAGCCATACGGGCTGGAGCTCACGGAGGAGCTGAGCATGACGGGCGAGGACGAGGGTGCCGTGACGTATCCCGAGTTCCACACCTTGCCGAGTGGCAACCTCGCGTTCCTATATAGGACCGGCAGTTCGGGCAACGGCGACATGGTCATGAACACATACGAAGTCAGGGCGAAGAAGTGGAGCCGACGTCAGCGGAACCTCATAGACGGCGAGGGGAAGCGGAACGCATATTGGCAGATGACGATAGACAGGAAGGGGCGGATACACCTCAGCTGGGTATGGAGAGAGACGTGGATGGTCGAGACCAATCATGACATGTGCTACGCATATTCCGACGACGAGGGCGTCACGTGGAGACGGAGTGACGGCAAGCAGTATCAGCTCCCGATCAAGATGGAGACGGCCGAGGTAGCGTGGAAGATAGAGCAGAAGAGCGAGCTCATCAACCAGACGAGCATGGCGACCGACAATAAGTGCAGGCCATACATAGCGACATACTGGAGGGAGAAGGGCGAGACCGTCCCACAATACAGGCTAGTCTGGCATGACGGTAAGAAGTGGCAGATGAGCGTCGTCAGCGACAGGAAGACGCCGTTCAGCCTGGCGGGAGGCGGGACCAAGATGATCCCGATAGCGAGGCCGAGGTTTGTCATCGGGAAGAAGGCAGCGTATTACATCTTCAGGGATGCCGAGCGGGGAAGCAAGGTCGGCGTCTATACGTGCAAGAAGATGAGCAAGAAGGGGGCGAAGTGGAGCGTCGTAGACCTTACCGACTACTCCGTCGGGGCGTGGGAGCCCAGTTTTGACGAGGAGCTATGGAGGAAGGAAGGCAAGCTAGACATATTCGTCCAGACCACCTTCCAGGGCGACGGCGAGAAGACCGTCAGTCATGAGGCAACGCCGGTGAAGGTGCTAAGTATCAGATAGGTAATGGAATGCTGTAGATAGTTTTTTTCTGCGTCTGACAGGAGAAATCAAATTTATAGAAAGTCCCATAAATCGCGGGTAGTAGCCAAATTGTCGAGGAACGAGCAGGCGAGAGGGAGGGGGAGGGAGAGAAGCGTAGAGAGGGGAGAATAGGGAGAAAAGAGAGGGAGAGAGGGATAAGGGTAAAAGGGGATTAACTAAGTGTAATTAAACACAAACAAAGCCTACGTAACGTAAGAATGTAGGGGCACAGGGCGAATGAAACCTCAGATTTTATTACCTTTGCCGCGCAAAAACAAAAATCAAAGGAGACGGAATGAAAATAATAGGAACTGTGAGCGAACTGAAGCAAGCAGTTGCTGCTGCTCGCAAAGCCAGTAAGACGGTAGGTCTTGTCCCGACAATGGGTGCGCTACATAAGGGTCATCTTTCGCTAGTCAAGAGGGCGACGGAGGAGAACGGATTTGTAGTAGTCAGCGTTTTCGTCAATCCGACTCAGTTCAACAATCCGGAGGACCTGAGGACATATCCGAGGACGTTGGAGGCAGACGTCAAGTTGGTAGAGTCGAACACGACGGCGGACGTCGTCTTTGCGCCGAGCGTCGAGGAGATGTATCCGTCGAAGGACACGCGTATGTTTGACCTTAGCGGAGTAGGCGAGGTCATGGAGGGCAAGATGCGTCCTGGACATTTCAACGGAGTGTGCCAGGTCGTCTCGAAGCTGTTCGCCTTCGTGACGCCGGACAAGGCATATTTCGGGGAGAAGGACTTCCAGCAGATAGCCGTCATCAGGAAGATGGTCAGGGACTGTGACTTCCAGATAGAGATAGTAGATTGTCCGATAGTCCGTGAGGATGATGGGCTGGCAGTCAGCTCGAGGAACGTATTGCTGACGCCGGAGCACAGGGCAGTTGCGCCGAGGATCCACAGAGTCTTGGCGGAGTCGACGGGCAAGGTCAAGGAGATGAGGCCTATGGAGTTGACGAAGTGGGTTGTCAGTGAGGTCGATGCCGAGCCGCTGTTGAAGGTCGAGTATTACGAGATAGTCGATGGGCTGAGCATGCAGAGGATCGACAGTTGGGAGGAGACCGACTATGCAGTAGGGTGCATCACAGTACAGGCGGGGAACGTCAGGCTGATAGATAACATCATATATAAGAAAGGATAGGGGGAGACAATGTTTGTAGAGGTATTAAAGTCGAAGATACATTGTGTCCGAGTAACAGAGGCGAACCTGAACTACGTCGGCAGCATCACCATCGACGAGGCGTTGATGGAGGCGGCAGGCATACTCGAAGGCGAGAGAGTGCAGGTCGTCGATAACAACAATGGTGAGCGGCTGGAGACGTATGTCATACCGGGCGAGCGCAATTCGGGCGTCATCTGCTTGAATGGTGCGGCGGCGAGGAAGGCTCAGGTCGGTGACATAGTCATCATCATGGCCTACGCATGGATGACGCCGGAGGAGGCGAAGGCGTTCAAGCCGCAGGTGATCTTCCCCGACGAGAACAACAATAGAATCTGATAGAACCAGCCCCTGCAGGGCAGCCAAGCAGACGAGAGGAGTATGAGTGATAACAACCCGAACCAAGAGAGCAGATTGATAGAGAAGCTCAGGATGACAGTCTTCGTAGACAAGTCGTTCGAGGAGATATTTACCATACGCTTCACGCCGTGGGTTCTTGGCGTCTGCGTAGCAGCGGCGGCGATACTGCTGATAGCCGGAGTCATCATACTCATAGCGTTCACGGGGCTCAGGGAGTACATCCCTGGTTATCCGACGGGCGAGGAGCGGCGAATGCTCATCAGGAACTTGCAGATGGCGGACTCGTTGATGAACGAGGTCGCATTGAGGGACGTCATGCTCTCCAATATGAGAGATGTCTTGAGCGGAGACCTGCCGGAGACAGCATGGAGGCGTGACTCGAGCGTCAAGCTCAGTACGCAGAGCCTTGCTGCGATCAACAAGGCTAAGAGTTCGGCGGAGACAGACTTCGTCCGTCAGGTCGAGAAGACCGAGGAGTATTCCGTCGTCGATACGGAGAACATGCCTGCGAACATAGAGTCGGAGCTCGAGTCGACATTCTTCTACACGCCACTTAAGGGCGTCGTCACGAATCATTTTGGAGACGGGTCGGGGCATTTCGGTGTCGATATAGTCGCGCAGGACAACACGCCAGTCTTGGCTACGCTCGGAGGAATAGTATTCTTCTCGGAGTGGACAGTTCAGACGGGATATGTCATAATGGTGCAGCACGACAACCAGCTCGTCTCGGTCTATAAGCACAACTCCAAGTTGCTAAAGAATCCTGGGGAGCGAGTGACGGCGGGAGAGTGTCTTGCGTTGACGGGCAACTCGGGAGAGTTCACGACAGGTCCGCATCTACATTTCGAGTTGTGGTATCACAGCACTCCGTTGAATCCCGAGAACTATATCAATTTCGAGAAGTGAAACGCATAGCGATATTAGGCAGCACGGGGTCGATAGGTAGGCAGACCGTCGACGTCATCAAGATGCACCGCAACCGGTTGTCGGCGAGTGTCCTCGTGGCACGCCAGAACGTCGAGCTGTTGGCGGAGCAGGCTCGGGAGCTCAGTCCGAGAGTCGTAGTCGTCGCGGACGAGAGCAAGCGTGAGACACTCGAGAAGCTGCTGGAGGGATCAGGAATAGAAGTACAGACAGGCGCGAAGGCCATAGAGGAAGTCGTCAGGAGGGACGACGTCGACACCGTCGTAGCTGCGATGGTCGGGTTCAGTGGGCTCGTCCCGACGCTGAGTGCGATAGAGGCAGGAAAAGAGATAGCTCTGGCGAACAAGGAGACCCTTGTCGTAGCGGGGAGCCTCGTCATGGGTGCGGCGAAGCGGAAAGGAGTCTCGATATTGCCAGTAGATTCGGAACACTCGGCAATATTCCAGTGCCTCAATGGCGAGAGACATCTACCATACAGCATAATACTGACCGCGTCTGGTGGTCCGTTCAGAGGGTGGACGCGTGAGCGGGTGGCGCAGGTCACTCCGCAGATGGCGCTCCGGCATCCAAACTGGAACATGGGAGCGAAGGTGACGATAGACTCGGCATCGATGATGAACAAGGGGCTAGAGGCCATAGAGGCACGGTGGCTCTTCGACTGTGATGCCGATCACATAGACATAGTAGTCCATCCGCAGAGTGTCGTGCATTCGATGGTGCGGTTTGCCGATGGGTCGGTGAAGGCGCAGATGGGCGTTCCTGACATGCGGCTACCGATACAGTATGCCTTGACGTATCCAGACAGGATAGAGTCGCCGGTTGCGGAGCTCGACTTCGGGGTGTATGGGCAGTTGACCTTCGAGAAGCCCGACATGACAGTGTTCAGGAATCTTGCTGTGGCGCTCGACTGCCTCGGGAAGGGCGGCAATGCGCCGTGCGTCATGAACGGTGCGAACGAAGTGGCGGTAGCGCAGTTTCTTGTCGGGAGGATAGGATTCCTCCAGATGACAGACGTCGTCGAGAGGACCATAGGAAGCATCTCATACGTAGAGAAGCCAAGTCTCGAGGACCTGCTGGAGACAGACAAGGAGGCGCGGAGAGTCGCCGAAGAAGTCTGCCGGGGCATGTAGAGATAGGGATAGAGAAAGACATAGAGGAGACGGGCGAGGGTCCGTCTTCTTTTTTTAGAGGAGGATGGGAAGAGGGGAAGATGGGATGGGAAGAAGGATAAGCAAGTGAAATGGGGGAGGGGAGTGCGGTAAGTAGCGTGAAAAATACTACTTTTGTAATCAGAAAGAAAAGAGAGCGATGAAAAAGGCCTTATTCATAGACAGGGACGGGACGCTGATCGTAGAGCCGCCTGTGACGGAGCAGGTGGACAACCTCGAGCAGATGGAGTTTCTCAGGCACGTGATCAGTTCGTTGAGGTTCATCAGACAGCATACGGACTATGAGTTAGTCATGGTGACGAACCAGGACGGGCTCGGGACGGAAGCGTATCCGCAGGCGCACTTTGACAGTGTCCAGGGGAAGATGCTCCAGGTGCTAGAGAGCGAGGACGTCCGTTTTGACGACATACTCATCGACAAGAGCTATGCGAGCGAGGGTCTGCCGACGAGGAAGCCAGGCACGGGACTGCTCGGAAAGTATATGACGGGCGAATATGACCTCTCGTCGTCGTACGTCGTAGGCGACAGGGACACCGACATGCAGCTGGCGGAGAACCTCGGCTGCAAGGGACTGCTGCTCAGCGAAGAGGCGACGACGCGGAAGAACTGCAGAGCCGTAGCAGACTGGGATAAGGTGACGGAGATAGTATATGCAGGGGAGAGAGTCGAGGAGATCCACAGGAAGACGAGGGAGACCGACGTCTATGTCAGGGTGGATCTTGACGGAACAGGCAAGACAGAGATAAGTACGGGGATAGGATTCTTCGACCACATGCTCGACCAGCTCGGCAAACATTCGGGGATGGATCTCACGGTCAAGACCGTCGGTGACCTGGAGGTCGATACACATCACACAATAGAGGACACGGCGCTCGCTCTCGGGGAAGTCCTCGGCAAGGCACTTGGAAACAAGAGAGGCATCATGAGGTTCGGCTACTGCCTCCCCATGGACGACTCGCTAAGCAGGGTAGCGATAGACTTCTGCGGTCGGCCGTGGCTCATATATGACGTCAAGTTCAGGCATGACATGCTCGGGCAGATCCCGACAGAGATGTTCTTCCACTTCTTCAAGAGCTTCAGTGACACGGCGAAGATCAACCTCAACATCTGGGCTGAGGGAGACAACGACCATCACATCATAGAGGGCGTATTCAAGGCAGTCGCGAAGAGCATACAGATGGCAATCAGGAGGAACATAGAGAACTTCCAGTTGCCGTCGACCAAAGGAGTCCTCTAGAGGCGAATCAGTATAAGACAGAGAGAGATGAGGGGCGTATCGGCGTTACATTTCGGGGTTCTCGAGTCGACGAACAAGACGTTGCGGGAGCTGATAGACCGTGGCGAGGAGCTGAACAACATGTTCTGCGTCACGGCGAGCTATCAGGAGTCGGGTCGTGGACAGTATGGGAACTCGTGGGAGAGCGAGAGGGGGAAGAACCTACTTGCGTCGATACTCTACAAGCCGATGCCAGAGATAGACGTCGCTCAACAGTTCTACGTCTCGATGGCCGTCAGCGAGGGAGTGTGCCTAGCGATACAGCTCTTGACAGAGGGGCGAGTCAAGGCGGAGGTCAAGTGGCCGAACGACATCTACGTCGGTGACAAGAAGCTGTGCGGGATATTGATAGAGAACCTGTTGTTCGGTCGCAACATCAGGAAGAGCATAATAGGCGTCGGGCTCAACGTCAACCAGGTCGAATTTCGGTCTGACGCGCCGAATCCCGTCTCGCTCAGTCAGATATGCGAGGGGGCGGAGTTTAGCATGACCGACGTCAAGGAGGCCGTCAGGGGAGCGATAAGCGTCATGCTGATGCGTCTCGACAGTGGGCAGCATGAGCGACTCAGGGAAGACTATAAGAGCCTGCTGTACTGGGGCGACGGGGAGTTGCATCCGTTCAGCGACAGCGAGGGCGAGTTCAAGGCTAAGATAGTCGACGTCCTGGAGGACGGACATCTCGTGCTCGAGGACGAAGGCGGACAGACGCGGCGGTACCTCTTCAAAGAAGTATCGTTCGAGATCCCGGCAGCAAGGTAGAACCTTTCTTACATCACGAAGAACAAAGAAGAAAATGGAAAACATAAGGAATTTCTGCATAATAGCGCACATCGACCACGGAAAGAGCACACTCGCGGACAGACTCCTCGAGTACACGAAGACCGTGAGCGCGCAGGACATGCAGGCTCAGGTGCTTGACGACATGGAGCTCGAGAGGGAGAGAGGTATCACCATCAAGAGCCATGCGATCCAGATGGACTACGTCTCTGGGGGGAAGAAGTACGTCTTGAACCTTATAGACACTCCGGGCCACGTAGATTTCTCGTATGAGGTGTCGAGGTCGATAGCGGCATGCGAGGGGGCGTTGCTAGTCGTCGATGCGTCGCAGGGCATACAGGCGCAGACCATATCGAACCTCTATCAGGCCATAGAGCATGACCTCGTCATCATACCAGTCATCAACAAGATAGACATGCCGAGTGCAAATCCCGAGGACGTCGAGGACCAGATAATCGAGCTCGTCGGCTGCCAGAGGGAGGAGATATTGAGGGCGAGCGGAAAGACAGGTGCTGGAGTGCCGGAGATATTGGAGGCCATAGTCGAGCGGATTCCTCATCCCGTCGGAGACCCGAAGGCGCCGTTGCAGTGCCTCATCTTCGACTCCGTATTCAACTCGTTCAGAGGCATCATAGCATATTACAAAGTTGTCAGTGGCGAGATCTCGAAGGGCGACCTTGTCAAGTTCGTCGCTACGGGCAAGGAGTATGATGCGGACGAAGTCGGCGTGCTGAGACTCGATATGGAGCCGCGCCAGTCAGTCAAGACAGGCGACGTCGGGTACATCATATCGGGCATCAAGAGCAGCAGGGAGGTAAAAGTCGGCGACACCATCACTCATACCCAGAGACCATGCGAGAAGGCCATAGACGGGTTTGCGGAGGTCAAGCCGATGGTCTTTGCGGGCATATATCCGATAGACACGGCCGATTATGAGGAGTTGAGGGCTTCGATAGAGAAGCTACAGTTGAACGATGCGTCATTGACATTCACGCCGGAGAGCAGTATGGCGCTTGGTTTCGGTTTCAGGTGTGGCTTCCTCGGGCTGCTACATCTCGAGATCATCCAGGAAAGACTTGAGAGGGAGTTCAACATGAGCGTCATCACGACAGTCCCGAACGTCACGTATATGGCGTACACCAAGAAGGGAGAAGTCGTCGAGGTGTACACGCCGAGCGCGTTGCCGGAGCCGACCGTCATAGACCACGTCGAGGAGCCGTATATCAAGGCGCAGATCATCACCAAGGCCGAGTACATCGGTGCCATCATGAAGCTGTGCCTACAGAAGCGAGGCGTCCAGACAGGTCAGACATACATCACTCAGGACAGAGTCGAGCTCAACTTCGACATGCCGCTTGCCGAGATAGTCTTCGACTTCTATGACAAGCTGAAGAGCATATCAAGGGGGTATGCGTCATTCGACTATTATCCAATTGGTTATAGGGAGAGCAGACTCGTCAAGACCGACATATTGCTGAACGGAGAGAGAGTCGATGCGCTGTCGGCGTTGACATACATTGACAATGCCGAGACCATAGGCAGGAAGATGTGCCTCAAGCTCAAGGAGCTGATACCGAGGCAGCAGTTTGACGTCGCGGTGCAGGCGGCTATAGGTGCGAAGATCATAGCGAGGGAGACCATCAAGGCAGTCAGGAAGGACGTCCTCGCGAAGTGCTATGGAGGAGACGTCTCTCGAAAGAGGAAGCTCCTGGAGAAGCAGAAGGAGGGAAAGAAGAGGATGAAGCAGATAGGAAGTGTCGAGGTGCCGCAGAAAGCGTTCTTGGCAGTCTTGAAGCTGGATGATTAAAAAGGGGCAGACAGAGATATGCAGCCGAATGTCGAAAAGGGAAGCGACAGTCGGCTGATTTTTTTAGAATAATGCGGGATGATAAGTTTTGCGAAAGGAGAAAAACACTAAATTTGCAGAATATTATATCATCAATATGCGTACTATGAATAGGGTAGCGGTACACGTGATGCAGATAGCGGCGATGGTAGCATGCCTGCTATTGGTTGTTGTCGGTTGTGACAGCACGAGTCAGAAGAAGTACATACGCAATTCAGGATTCGTATTCGGCACGCAGTATAATTTCACGTATAAGAGCGACAAGGATCTCAGCGATGTGATCCTGGCGAGGCTTGACAAGTATGACAAGTCAGTCTCAGTATATACAGAGGGCTCATTGATGCAGCAGTTGAACAACGGCATGGAGGTCGAGGGAGACACCGACATGATACGAGTCATCACGATGGCGAAGGAGTTCAACGAGATGTCGGAAGGGGCGTTTGACATAACAGTCGAGCCGCTCAGCAAGCTATGGAGATTTTCGGACGAGAGGAAGGACGACACCATATCGGTGGCGGAGTGGAATGCGTTGCTTGCGAAGTTGGACACCATCAAGCCGTATGTTGGTCTGGACAAAGTCACGATAGAGGGGCGGATGATAAAGAAGGCTGACAGGAGGATCAAGCTCAACGCCAATGCGATAGCAGAGGGCTACGGCATCGACCTTGCGGCGTCAGTTCTGGAGGAGCATGGAGTCACAGATTACATGGTCGAGATAGGCGGGGAGATACATTGCAAGGGACTCAATTCGAAGGGACAGAAGTGGAGAATCGGGATAGAGAGGCCGATAGAGGGCTCGTCGTTCATAGATCGTCGTGAGCAGTGCATCATACAGTTGACAGACTGTGCGGTCTCGACGTCGGGAGGTTACAGGCAGTGCTGGCATGTGGCGGATGGCAGGCGAGTCCAGCACACCATCAATCCAGCGACGGGGTTGCCAGTGACGCACAACATGCAGAGCGTCACAGTAGTCGGGAAGAGCACTGCAGTGACGGATGCGTTGTGTACGACGTTGATGGTGGCGGGTCCGGACAAGGCGTTGGAGCTAGTCGGCAAGTTTCAGGATGCCGAGGCATATATCATCTTCTTTGACGAGGAGGGGAATATGCGCGAGGACATGACGGAGGGATTCCGGGACTTGATAATCGAGAGGAACAAGAACTAAAGACCTGGGGTCCTGGGGACAGGGCTTCGTTGATATAACAACAAAATAAAACAGAGTAAATCTATGTCATTTGTAGAAGACAAGATCGTATCGAACGGATTGACGTTTGACGACGTACTGCTTATTCCAGCCTACTCTGAGGTGTTGCCTCGCGAGGTTAGCCTAAAGAGCAAGTTCTCAAAGCACATCTCTCTGAACGCTCCGATAGTGACAGCGGCGATGGACACTGTGACGGAGTCTCGGATGGCGATAGCCATAGCGCGGGAAGGTGGCATAGGTGTCATCCACAAGAACATGAGCATCGAGCAGCAGGCTCGTCAGGTGGAGACAGTGAAGAGGGCAGAGAACGGCATGATCTATGATCCAGTCTCGATGAGGGATAACAAGACCGTCGGTGATGCTCTCGACATGATGAAGGAGTATAAGATAGGCGGAATACCCATTGTCGATGAGAAGAAGCATCTTGTCGGCATCGTGACGAACAGGGACTTGAGGTTTGAGCATGACATGACGAAGCCGATCTCTCATGTCATGACGAAGGACGACCTGATCACGACGAGCCAGAAGACCGACCTGAAGGAGGCTGCGGAGATACTCCAGCACTACAAGATAGAGAAGTTGCCAGTCGTCGACAAGGATGGCAAGCTCGTAGGACTCGTCACATACAAGGACATCACGAAGGCAAAGGACAAGCCGATGGCTTGCAAGGATGACAAGGGTCGTCTGAGGGTTGCGGGCGGTGTCGGCGTCACGTACAACACGTTTGAGAGAATAGACGCGCTCGTAGCAGCGAATGCTGACGCCATAGTCATAGACACGGCGCACGGGCACAGCAAGGGCGTCATAGAGATACTGAAGGAGGCTCGTAAGAGGTATAAGGACATAGATATCGTCGTCGGCAACATCTGTACGGGCGAGGCAGCGGTAGCGCTGGCGGAGGCTGGTGCGGACGCGGTGAAGGTCGGTATCGGTCCGGGCTCTATATGCACGACGCGAATCATAGCAGGCGTAGGATTCCCACAGCTCTCGGCTATCTATGACGTCAGCAAGGCTCTCAAGGAGGCAGGCTTTGGAGACGTGCCGGTCATCGGTGACGGTGGTCTCAGATACTCGGGAGACTTCGTGAAGGCGCTTGCAGCTGGAGCGAGCAGCACCATGGCGGGCAGCTTGTTTGCAGGTGTCGAGGAGTCGCCGGGTGACACCATCATCTTCAACGGAAGGAAGTTCAAGTCGTACAGAGGAATGGGCTCACTCGAGGCAATGCAGAATGGCTCGAAGGATCGTTACTTCCAGGACATGGAGGCGGACGTCAAGAAG
This sequence comes from Bacteroidales bacterium, assembly GCA_017417385.1. GTDB lineage: Bacteria > Bacteroidota > Bacteroidia > Bacteroidales > Marinilabiliaceae > W3P20-009. The sequence goes on along the minus strand of JAFPZF010000090.1, from coordinate 6,652 downwards.
CTCGTGCCGGAGGGCATCTCGGCTCGAGTCCCTTACAAAGGTTCTCTGTATGAAGTTGTCTATCAGTTGCTGGGCGGCATACGTTCGGGAATGGGATATTGCGGAGCGAAGGACATCGAGGCGTTGCATAATGCTAAGTTCGTCAGGATCACAGCATCGGGCATGAACGAGAGCCATCCGCATGACGTAGCAATCACGCAGGAGGCGCCTAACTATTCGAGGAGCTAGTTCGAAGGCGGGAACGCGAATATAGAGAAATAGAAAAAGAAGAGCTGCGAGGAACGAGAAACCTCGCAGCTCTTTTTCTATATACACACAGTCGGGTAGGTTACCGATTACAGCGACATAGTGAGGGGAGAAAGATGTCGCGGAAGGGAAGAGATCAGAAGACTGGCGAGCCGAGAGCAGTCAATTTTGAGCTCACGGCGAGACCATGCTTCTTGATGTTGGCTTCAGAGTACTGGTATTTGAGCTTGCCGTCCTCGTTGACGAAGGAGATGCCCATACCGTTGCTGCAGTGGCCTGGAGTGCCGCTGATAAGGAGGACGTTGAGGTTGTCCTGGTTGGAGACGAGCGACTTGACGTGAGCAGCCTTAGACTCGCCGAGGAAGATGATGTCAGACTTAGGCAGTCCGGAGACAGAGACAGCCTCCTCGACCACGATAGGTCTGTCGCCGATAGCCTTGTTGTTGACAATCTGTCGGAGGTCTTGAGCGACGGACTTGTCGCCGATGACAGTGATGACGAAGTTGTGGGCGGAGCCATCCTGAGCCCATCCAGTGTTCTTGGCGAACTGGAAGATGAAGAGAGCCTGGAACTTAGACATCTGCGCAGAGGCGAATGTCGACATCAACAAGAGGGTTACTGCAATGATAAGATTCTTCAACATGGTTATACTTGTTAGCTGTAATTGTTTCGTAAGCAAAAATAACAAACAAATGCAAGTCGTAACAAAAAAAAAGCTAACGACATAAAGTGTTAAAAATGTTAGTTGCTAAATATCAATCATTTAAGGGTATGCCATCTTTTGCCCCAATCTTCCATGATCTCGTTTCGGAGGATTAATTGTTGACGAGCGCCCGCGTAGTTGTGACTAAATTCACCTGGGTCGTAGTTGTCGGTCCACCAATTAGGGCCTACATTGTAGTCGGTCTCGGACGGAGAAAGGGGCCAGGAGTTGCGGACAGTAATCACTCCAGAGAAGGAGGGGAAGCCGTCGATCGTGGAGGATATAGAATAAGGAAGAGTCCCGGTGTAGTAAGTCGAGTGGCGGATGACGTAGAGGCCTGCGCCCTTGTAGTAGCCGCGCCATTTCTGTCCACGGATGTCGAGAGTCAGGCAAGCGGAGTCGACAGCGACGTCGAGGCAGACCGGTCCGCGGAGGTGCCATTCGATGATGGAGCAGATGCTGACAGTATCGGTAGCCGTTGTCGGTCCGAAGAAGACCGAGCGAGGGGTGTGGGAGACGCGTGAGAAGCTGCCGCCCCATGATAGTCTCTCGGGGAAGGAGGGGTCGCCGTCCATCATATAGAGGAGCGAAGGGGTGTCTCCGAGCTTAGGGTTGCCCTTGTAGTAGGCGGCGAAGTCGGCGCCGAGGTTGCCGGCGCCACGGATAAAGTTGTCGTAGAAGCCGAGGTTGAAGCGGTCCTTGTTCTTAGAGTCGTAGATAAAGCCGCGGTAGGTCGTGTTGTTCTCGATAAACCAGAGGTCTGGGAAGTTCTCGACGATATAGCAGTAGGCGTTGACGCCCCACTTCTTGTTGGGTCCGCCGATCCAGTAGACACGAATCTTAGAGGCGATGTCTGGGGCGTCGTGGAGAGCCTGGGCGACATCTTCGAGGCAGCCCCAGACAAGGATGTAGAGCGGGCGCTTGTCGTGACGTCGGGCTTGCTTGACGATGTGGCGAGAGCCTTCGGTCGGTCCGCCGAAGCCGCAGGGGTGCATCTCGCTCGTGCGGCCTTGCTTGACGAGGCGACGCAGAGCGCGAGGCCTCATAAGCCCCTTGAAATGAGAGCGGAGGACGGGAAAGTCCTTCTCGTAGACATCTATCATACGGAAAATCTCGGAGGTGCTGCCGTCGCCAAAAGAAGGGGAAGAGATAAGGCCTTCGAGGTCGAACTCGTCGGAGTACATGAGGAGGTGAGTGAGCGACTGGTTGTCGTCTGGGTCAGTACCGCCGATGTCCGTACTGATGATGACGCGGGGACGTTCGGGGGGAGTCTGACGAGCGGAGGAGAGGAGAGGTGATGTGAGGAGGACGATGAGAGAAAGAATGACTCGATGCATAGTGTTGTGATTTATTACGTTGACTTTCGATGTTCTTCGTTTGTGGGGTGAATACAAAGCTAAGGAAAATAATCGAAAGAACAAGTAGTGAGAAGGAAGATAGATAGGGAAGTTTGTCGAAGAAGTACGCATCGTGCTTTGAGAGGCGTGTGTCGTCCGAAACGAAACAAAAGAGAGGAAGAGACGTAAAAAGAAGACAAGGTCAAACTAAAACGGATAGAAACATGAGAAGAATCTTACAAAAGTTTTTAGTGGTCGTTGCAGCCGCGATGTGGATAGGCACGGCGGTGGCACAGACGAGTGGAGTAGAAGGTGGCGTCAAGTGGTCGGTCAGCAACGGAGTGCTGACGATATCGGCTGCGAGTGCCACGGAGTGTGAAGAGGGGTATCAGCCGGGGTACATGAAGGACTACATAAACCCGTCGTCAGGAAGCTGTGGGGCAAGGGCTTGGCAGTCAACGGGGGCGACGAGTCTTGTAGTTGAAGAGGGGGTCAAGAAGGTAGGAACAGGAGCTTTCTATGATCTATTGACCTTGCAGTCGGCGACACTTCCCACAGGAGTCGAAGAGTGGGCAAGAGCTGCATTCTGGATGTATAGTAGTGGCTCGCAGTTGTCGAGTGTGACATTGCCGGAGGACATGGAGATCATCCCGAACGACTTCTTCAATGGCTGTACGTCGTTGAAGACGATAGAGCTCCCGAGTGGACTGAAGAATATCGGTTATAATGCCTTCAAGCAGAGTGGCCTTACGTCGATAGAATTGCCTGAGGGCTTTGAGGAGTTGGCGGATACTGATGGGAACGGGTATGCGTTTCAGAAGTGCGAGAGTCTTAAGTCGATAAGTCTGCCTTCGACGCTCAAGGTGATAGCAGACTATACGTTCTACGGTTGTAAGTCGTTGGAAAGAGTTGACATCCCAAGTGGAGTCACGAAGATAGGGAAAGGGGCGTTCAATGGTTGCACAAATGTAGAAATATACATGCCATACCTGTCGACGTTTGATGGAGAGGTAGGAGCTGGGATGTATGGTGCTACGGCGTATTGGATAGACAGCGAGGCGTTCAAAGATGGGGTCAAGAAGTTGTACGTCCCGAATGTGATAAGCGAGAACATATCAGACTATCCGTGGTCGTCGAGTGTGACGGGCAAGGTCGAGGCGTATTACTATGCAATAGAGACGGAGACAGGCGGAGCGTATGAAGTCTCGGTAGATCAGATAGAGGGTGCTCTCTATGACGAGGGACATCAGGCGACGATATTGCCGAAGAGCCTTGCAGGCAATAAAATATCGTTCACGGTGAGTGGATCTGGCGAGTATGACGTGAGCCTGAGGAGCAAGGCGACTGTGACACTGACGGCTGAGCCGGCAGGAGAGGCGGGAGGAGACAAGTGCTCGTTCACCATGCCAGAGGCGGACGTCACGATAGTCGTCAAGCAGCGTCCGAGGATAATGATCACGACGCCGGAGAATGGAAGCGTGAAGGTCATGAAAGTCGAGCAGAATGGGGAGACCGAGGTCGAGAGTGCATCTGTCGGAGATGCTATGAGGATAGACGTCCAGCCAGAAGAAGGTTATCAGGTGAAGAGCGTGACAGTCAGCTATTATGACGCGTCGATACAGGATGCGAACTATGCAGAAGTTGGCGAGGGGTATACATTCACGATGCCGGAGGCGGACGAGGTGAACGTCACAGTAGAGTTTGAGGAGCGTGCGCAGAAAGTCAGCGTCACGTGCACAGTAGGTGGTACGGTGACAGTCAGCGACGGGCATCCGAAGGCAGGAGACGAGATCTCGATCACGTATGAGACGGAGGAAGGATACAAGTTCGTGAAGTTGCTCGTGAACGACAAGGAGTTCACGGACGTCTGGTACACCGTCCCGAATGGAGACGTGAATATCGTCGGAGTCTTCAAGCCGATCACGAAAGAAGTCAGGGAGACACAGAATCAGCAGGGAGCGCCAGTGGTAGTCGTCGGGACGTCGGCAGGATTGACGGAGGTGTTTGACGTGATGACAGACGAGAACGACTATTATGCGTCTGCGGACGTCCTGTTGAGCGAGTCGATAGACTATGGGGAGAACAACATCGACATAGAGAACTTGACGGCGGAGAATATCGACAAGATTGTGGAGGAGCTACCGACAGTCGAGGAGCTCGTAAGCACGTTTGACGGGCAGGGGAACACGATAAACAACATGGTGGCTCAGGTCAGCGGAATGTTTGGCGGGATAGATGCCATGGGAGCGTTGATGAACCTGATGATGAACAACTCGTTGTTCTACATAGACCCGACGCAGCCAATCTGGACAGAGAGCAATGACACCATATACGTACACCTTGTCGCGAAGGAGAACAATGGACTTATACAGAACTTCGGTTTTGCGGGGAGAATAGTGATAGACGAGAGCCTGATACCGATAGGGAAGACCGTCGTCGTATGTCTTGTCGAGGAGAACAAGTCGACGGGTACCATGAGTGGATTCTTCTTTGACCAGAGTCTGATAGACGGGTTGACGGGAAACAAGAGGTGCATCACCATCAAGCAGAACATCGGTTGTGCGAAGAACAGCGGAAAGGTGAAGGTCGCCACGTGTACGGACGGGAGCAACAAGGGCTTCTCGTGGAAGTCTGAGACCGACGAGGCTGAGCTGAACAAAATGGAGAGAGAGTTCACAGTCGAGCAGTTTGCGAGTGGAGAAGTCGCATACTGGCTGAACTGGAGCGGAAGAGGTTATACAGGAGAGTACAAGGCGACGTGGAGGCAGGGCGAGCATTATCCGGAGCTTGCGCTAGACATGGACGGAGTCTCGAACGGACTGTATAAGGTCGACTATGACGTGAACGACGAGACGAAGATAGTCAGTGCGCCGGAGTTTGCTAACAACATGGACAAGGTGACGATAGCATATAGCGAGAAGCCAGTCAGCATCATGGTCGGAGGCGAGAGTGTCGAGGTCGGTGAAGAGAGCACGACGATAACCTTTGACGCTACGAAGAAGGTGAGCGTCGTATTCAAGTCGTTGTCTGGCATCAGGGACGTATTGAGCGAAGGCGGAGATGCGGACGTCTATGACCTCTCGGGCAGGCATCTTGGAAAGACGACCTCGAAGTTGGCGAAGGGAATGTATGTCGTAGTCAAGGGAGGCAAGAGCGAGCGAGTCGTCGTGAAGTAGTGAGAAAAGCGTTTATATCGATTTAAGTGTTATTAGGTGGACCGTCCGATGAGAAATCGGGCGGTTTTTTTTTAGGTATGCTCGGTGGGGAGACGTATCGTTGCAGATAAGAAGCAAGAAGAGTCAGTGACGTGGAGAGGTTAACATAAGCAGAGACAGGTCTAATACAGATCTAACCTTGAGCGAATAGGAAGAGAGGGAAGAACAGTGTCGAGGGCGGGCGAAACGGGAAAAATATGTATCTTTGGGCAAAATATGGACACGAGCATGGAGGAAGTAGAAAGGAAATATCCGGTCGGGATACAGACGTTTTCGGAAATAATAGAGCAGCACTATGTGTATGTCGACAAGACAGACATAGTGTGGCAGATGGCGCATTATGCGAAATTCATCTTTTTCAGCAGGCCACGACGATTCGGGAAGAGCCTGTTGACGACGACGTTGGAGGCATATTTTGAGGGGAGGAAAGACTTGTTTGAGGGGCTGAAGATAAACGCATACGAGAAGGAGTGGGTGGAGTATCCCGTGATAAGGCTCGACGTCAGCATGGCGAAGAATCAAGATGGTACGGAGGAGTTGAGGGAGACGTTGATGTGGATAATGAAGCCATATAGAGAGAAGTATGGGAGTTCAGAGGACGAGACGAGCCCAGGAAAGATGTTGGCCGGGTTGGTAATGCGAGCCTACAAGCAGACGGGGCGGCAGGTAGTCGTGATACTGGACGAGTATGATGCGCCGTTGCTCGGAGTCCTGCATGACGAGAAGCTAAACGATTTTAGGCGGGTGATGCAGGAGTTCTACTCAGTACTGAAGGCGAACGAGAGATTTCTGCGCTATTGCTTCATAACCGGGATAACAAAGTTCTCACAGCTCAGCATATTCTCGTCGATGAACAACCTGATGAACATAACGTTGCAGGAGGAGTTCTCGACAGTTTGCGGGATCTCTCACGAGGAGCTAGACACGACATTGTGGCCGGACGTCGAGAGACTTGCGAAGCGTAATGACTGCACGGCTGAGGAGATGCGGGCGAAGCTGAACGATATGTATGACGGCTATCATTTTGCTGAAGATATACGTGGGGTGTACAATCCGTTCAGCCTGTTCAAGGCCTTTAGGCATGGAAAGCTGGGGTATTACTGGTTTGACAGTGGGACGCCGACGTACCTGATAAGACAGATGGAGAAGTT
>JAFPZF010000089.1 GCA_017417385.1 Bacteroidales bacterium | reverse complement strand
TATTTTTGTCATGGCATTTGGGTCTTGTTGTTTGCTTTTGAATTCACACACCTATTTAGGTGATTTAAACGACATATCCAAATGCCTTTGTATTAATTAGTTATAAATATTTCTGCTCGTTTGTTGCGGATTTAAGGTATAACACAATTGGTGTGAACCACTCTTCGCAGTTCACACCATCCTTTCTCTTAAGCGCAGCTGCACTTATGCCTTGACGTTCATCTTCTCCTTGATGCGCGCCTTCTTTCCGGTCAGACCACGCAAGTAGTAGAGACGTGCGCGACGCACCTTACCCCGACGATCAACCTCGACCTTCTCGATGAACGGAGAGTTCATTGGGAAGATACGCTCGACACCGACTCCGCCTGAAATCTTGCGGACAGTGAAGCGCTTGTTGCCGCCCTCTCCCTTGATCTGGATAACTACGCCCTTGAATACCTGGATACGCTCCTTGTTACCCTCCTTGATCTTGTAGGAGACTGAAATTGTGTCGCCTGACTTGAACTCAGGCAGCTCGATGCCGGACTTAAATGCGTCCTGTGCAACTTTAATCAAGTCCATTTTTCTTTATATTAAATGGATTCAACAATTACGCAACATTCGCTGGACTAAATATCCGAGACGCCGCTTTCGCCTTGTCTCTAAAAGTCTCCCGTGAGACTTCGCCACTTTCACAAGTGACTCACCAACCAGAGGTTACGCTTATCAACCGCAAAGTTAGCGCTTTTATCTTACTTTCTTACAAAAAATCATCAAAAAAGCGCTCTATCCGCTTGAAAAGATGCACCCTGTCGTGTCCCCTCACGTTGTGCTCGTGCTCGGGATACACTGAGTAGTCGATGATGACGTCCTCTTTTATAGCCTTGTTCAGTAGCTGCTGGCTGTTCTGCCAGACTACGGTCGCATCCAGCGCCCCGTGTATGACGAGCAGCCGAGACTTTAGCTTGCCTATCTTGTTTAGGATGCTCGTCGTCTTATACCCCTCAGGATTCTCCTCCGGCGTGTCCATGTATCGCTCGCCATACATGACTTCGTATAGCGACCAGTCACAGACCGGACCACCAGCTATCCCGACTTTGAACGTCTCCGGATGCTCGCATAGCAGCGTAAGTGTCATGAATCCTCCAAAGCTCCATCCATACACTCCGATGCGCTCCCTGTCGACGAACGGCAGGCTCTGCAGGTACTCGACGCCCTTCATCTGGTCCGCTGCCTCGCATTCGCCTAGTCTCCTGTGGATGGCCTGCTCGAAGTCGTTGCCCCTCATCTCGGTCCCCCTGTTGTCCATCGAGAAGACTATATATCCTTTCTGCGCAAAATATAGCATCCACATGTCTGCCCCGTACAACCAGCTCCCATCTACCATCTGCGAGTGCGGCCCTCCATAGACATAGACTATGACGGGGTACTTCTGGCTCTTGTCGAGGTCCGGCGGCATTATCATTCTGCCTGTCAACGGATGCTTGCCGTCTGCGGTCTTTAGCGATACGGACTCTATTATCGGCATCTTGAACTCCTTGTACGGGTTCTCTTCTGTCCGCAGTATGGTCTGCTTCTTCCCGTCTATGGTCGCGATTATCACCTCCTTGGCCTTGTCTACTGTGCTCGTGTTGATGACTATTCTCTCTCCTCCTCCTGTCTGCCCGACGACTGAGAATGCTTTCTCCGGCGATAGTCTTTTGAGCTTCCCGTCAAGGGTCAGGGTGCAGACGTCTCTGTATAGATACCCCTCCCTGTTTGTCTGTATGACGGCTACTTTCTTCTTCGGATGATATCCACCTATCTCCGTGACGCACCACTCGCCTTTCGTCAACTGCCGATTCGCGCCTGTCTCTGTGTCGTATAGATATAGGTGTCTGTACCCGTCTCTATACGATGCCCACATGAAGTGTGTCGCGTCTGTCCATAGCGCCAGCTCCTGTGGCTCTGTCCACTCTTCGTCGGTCTCCTCGAATAGGGTCTTGACTTTCTCGCCCGTCGTAGCGTCATATAGGTTGAACCATACGTGGTTCTGCCCTCTGTTTATCTCTGCTATGGCTATGGTCTTGTTGTCTGGCGACCAGCTGATGTTCGTGAAATATCTGTCTACGGGGCTCTCGGTCCTGAGGTATGTCGTCCGCCCGCTCTCTACTTCGTAGATTCCGACGGTTACCTCCTCCGACTGGCATCCCGCCATCGGATAACGTGTCTCCTTTAGCTTGGCTATCCGCTCATCGACATCGACTATGGGATATTTCGCTACTAGTCTCTCGTCCTTCCTGTAGAAGCATAGTCTCTTCCCGTCAGGGCTCCAGAACATGCCTCCGCTTATTCCGAATTCGTTCCTGTGTACCGTCGTCCCGTAGCATATCCCGTCCTCGTGCTCCTTGTTGACTCTGACGCTGTCTCGCTCCGTGGCTATGTATAGGTCGTTGTCCCATACGTACGAGATTCTGTCCCCTGTCGGCGAGACTACGACGTCGTCGGTCTGCCCGCATACGGTCTTTACCTCCGCTGTCGTGTCTGTCGCATTGACTATGCAGACGTTCTCCCCTGTCGAGACCCACAGCTTCTCCGGCGTCTCCGCGCTGACTATCGAGAACCCACCTCCGACTCGCTCGGATATCTTCTCGTACGTCGTCAGGACTCGTGTCTTGCCCTTGTCGTCTGTCGCTACTAGGTTCTTGTCTTTGTCGTAGTATAGGATCGTCCCACCCTGCCTGCAGTAATACGCCTTGGTGCCGTATGGATAGTAGTCGCTTGTCTCCTTTCCTCCGTATACTGTGTTCTCTAGTGTGAACTCCTTTGCCGCTGTCGCAGCAGTGGCAACTGTTGCTGCCAAGATTGTTGTCATTACTATCTTCTGCTTCATGCCCTCCTCATGATATGATTGTGGCTACAAATCGCCGCCGTCCGCCATGATTCCTGAACTCATGTAGATATATGCCCTGCCACGTACCGAGGCACAACTTGTGGTCCGCTATGGGGATGGTCAGCGAGGTCCCGATGAGTGCCGACTTGACATGAGACGGCATGTCGTCCGGCCCTTCGTCTGTATGACGATACAGGCTCTCGTCCTCCGGGACTATCCTGTCTAGCGCCGTCCGCATGTCGACGCGTACGTCCGGGTCGAAGTTCTCCCCGAGCGACACCCCGCAGCTGGTGTGCAGGACGAATAGGTGTAGCACCCCGACTTCCGGCAGGTCGTGTATGTTCGACATTACTTCACCCGTCACGAGATGACACCCCCGCGGCTTCGCCTCTAGACTGAAAAACAACTGTGTCGCAGCCATGCCTCTATAGCGATTCTATGAAGTCGTAGTTCGTCTTGCTGCCCCACGCTGCCTTGTACTTGTCTTTCGTGCCCTTCGGTATGTGTATCTGGATGAACTGGTTCGAACTGTTGTAATACGGCGCTATGTTGTCCGCTACCGGCGGGTCCATTATGTAAGACTTCAGCGTCTCGAAGTTCTTGCAGCCCATGAACAGCATGCCCGTCTGTGTCTCGCCTGCCACTATCTCGCCTATCTTCTTTATTGTGCTCGGGAGGGTCGCCGTCTTTAGGGATGTGCAGTTCATGAACGCGCAGTTGCCTATCTCCTCGACTCCCTCTGCTATCGTCAGGTCTGTCAGCGACGCACAGCCCGAGAAGGCGTAGTTGCTGATCTTCTTGACGCTCTTCGGGATGCTGACGGTCTGCAGGCTCTCGCATGTGTTGAACGCCTGCTCCTCGATTATTGTCAGGCCCTCCGGCAACTTGGCGTCTATCAGCTTCGAGCAGCTTGCAAAGGCGTTCTTGCTTATCTTCGTAAGTGTCGATGGCAATGTCACTTTCTCCAGAGACTTGCATGCGTTGAACATGCTCTCCTTTACTTCTGTCTGCCCCTCCGCCAGTGTCGCCTCCTTCAGCTTCGTGCACCCGCTGAAGACTGATGTGCCGATCTCTGTCAGCGTCGCCGGCAGTGTCACCTCTGTCAGCGCCGTGCAGTTCTGGAACGCTCCGTCACCTACTGTGCTGATGCTCGCCCCGAAGGTGAACGCCGTCAAAGACTTGCAGTCGTAGAACGCCTGCTTGCCTATCTTTGTCAGCGTCGCCGGCAGTGTGACGGTCTTTAGTTCCGTGCAGTTCTTGAACGCATTCTCCTCAAGCTCGGTGATGTACTCCGGTATGACGATGGAGGTCAGACCCGGACACGACTCGAACACCTGTCCAATGCTCGTCAAATAGTAGTTGCTGATGGCAAACGGGAGCTCTAGGTCGCCTATCTGCTTGGTCCCCAGTCCGACAAGCGCGCACTCCTTCTTCTCTTCGTTCGTTATCTCGAAGCGTAGCTCGATGCCCGTCCCTTCGGTCATGTAGGTTATCTTCGTCCCCTCTATCGTCCCCTTGACGCCGATGACTGGCTCTTCTTTGGGCTCCTCCTCTTTCTTCTCTTCCTC
>JAFPZF010000088.1 GCA_017417385.1 Bacteroidales bacterium | reverse complement strand
CTCCCCTCTCCCCTCTCCCCTCTCCCGTAATTGACCTCTATTAGCCTTGGTTCCCCTCTCTGTTCCTCCCGCCTCCTCACTCTTCCGACTACCGTCTGCATAAAAAGAGACGCACTGCCAGCCCTTCGCTATCAGTGCGCCCCTAATCTGTATTCCGCTATCGATGCCTACATTACGTAGCAGTTGAATCCTCCGTCTACCACTGCGACGGTCCCCGTCACGAACTTGGACGCCTCGCTCATCAGGTAGTGGATCGTCCCACAAAGCTCCTCCGGATCGCCCATCCTCCCAAATGGCGTCTGACGTATGACGTCATTCCCTCTCGACGTGTAGCTTCCGTCGGGATTCGTCAAGAGACTCCTGTTCTGCTCCGTCAGGAAGAACCCTGGCGCTATGGCATTGACCCTGATGCCCTCGCCAAACTTCTTCGCACACTCTGTCGCCATGAACGCCGTGAAGTTCGAGATGCCTGCCTTAGCCGCTGCATAGCCACATACCCTCGTCATCGGCCTGAATGCCGCCATCGACGAGAAGTTGATGATAGCCCCCTTCTTCTGCGCCGCCATCGGCTTCAAGAATACCTGTGTCGGTATCACGGTCCCCGTCAGGTTGAGATCCAGAACGGTCTGAAACTGCTTCGGGTCAAGGTCGAAGATGTTCTTGTCCGGACCTATCGTCGCCCCTGGCATGTTGCCGCCCGCCGCATTCAGGAGAGTATCTACCCTTCCGTACTTCTTCATGACTGCCTCGCAGTTCTCCTTCACCTTCGCCTCGTTCAGGACGTCGGTCTCGAGAAACATCGCCTCGCCACCTTCCTTCACGATGTCAGCGACTATCGCCTCACCGACTTCCCTCTTCCTTCCGAGGATCACGACCTTCGCCCCCTCGTTCGCAAGATACTTTGCTATCGCACGTCCCAATATGCCCGTGCCTCCCGTTATCACGCAGACATTGCCGCGTATGTCAAACAAACTGTTATTCATCTTTGTGTGTTCTTATTTTCTATTATCATAATTGGTCCATAAGACTGACCTCAGAGTCTCCTTGCTTATTGCTTGCTATTATGAGAGTAACGAAGAAAAAGCAAGTTTTAGCACCACCCGAGTAGCTTCTAAAAGTTAGATTTTTCACTTGTGCGATTAAGCGAGTGCAATGGAACTTGTTCCAATTGCCGAGCGTGAGCACATGAGACGAAGCCAAGGCGTGCAAGCACTTAAATACCGGAGTTTACTGAAGGCAACTTTTCGATTAAGCGAGTGCAGATCAAGCTTGCTTGAAATCTGCCGAGCGTGAGAAAAGTCAGCGCAGCTACATGAGGATTTTAAGTGCGAGGCACAACATTCCGATTAAGCGAGAGAAATTGGAGCTCGCTCCAATTTCCGAGCGTGAGGAATGAAGACAAAGTCAACGCAGAAAAAGCAAGTTTTAGCACCACCCGAGTAGCTTCTAAAAGTTAGATTTTTCGAGGCACTCGAGCATTTGAATACCGGAGTGTACCAGAGTACATGAGGATTTCAAATGCGAGAGTAACGAAGAAAAAGCAAGTTTTAGAAGCTACTCGCCGTAGAAGCCAGGCTGCTGATATTCCAACCCCAACTCCCTATCGACCGTCGCAAGTATCCCCTGTACCTGCCCCAGCGCAAACATCCTCCCGAGGAACGAGTAGCCGGCATTATAACCCCTCTCCTCGTCTCCGAGCATCGTCATGCCATGGTCAACCCTCATTGGCAACTTCGGATTCTCCTTCTCGAATATCCTCGCCAGCTCTATCAGGTCCGCACGTCCTCCAAGGTGGCTCGCCTCCGTGAAGTCCCCGTTCTCGAATACGTGACACGACCTCATGTGGACGAAGTGCGTCCTGCTCGAATATTTCCGCGCCATCGCGACAACGTCATTATGAGCCCCGGCAGAAAGCGACCCGGCACAGAACGTCAGCCCGTTATGCTTGTTGTCTACTGCCTTCAGGAACCATTCTATGTCCTCGTCGCACGTGACTATCCTCGGCAGACCTAGTATCTGCATCGGCGGGTCGTCCGGATGTACGCACATGTTCATGTCCCACTTGTCACATGTCGGCATGATGGCCTCAAGGAAATACTTCATGTTTGCCCTCAACTGCTCCTTACTTATCCCATCATACTGGCTCAGCAGGTGCCTGAACAGCTCCACGGGCTTCTGCTCGTCCTCCCTGATGTTTCCACTGACGAAGCCCTGCGTCTTGACGATGATGTTCTCGACGAGCCTCCGGTCGTCCTCCGCCGTCATCTTACCCTTCAGCTCCTCAACCTGCTTCAGTATGTCCGCGCTCCAGCTCTTCTCTGCATCCTTCCTCTTCAGTATGCAGATGTCGAAGTATGCAAACTGCACGTGCGAGAAATATAGGTTCGTCGTCCCGTTCGGATTAGGGTGCGACAGGTCTGTCCTCGCCCAGTCCAGGACGGGCATGAAGTTGTAGCATATCGTGTGGACGCCCTCTGCTCCGAGGTTCGCCAGGCTCTCCTTGTATGCCTCGATGTGCTTGTCCCTCAGTAGCCCGGCCCTCTTTATCTCCTCCGTGACCGGCAGGCTCTCGACGACGCTCCATCTCATCCCGTAGCTCTCGATGTACTCCCTGAGGTCCCTTATCGCCTCACGCGTCCATACGTCCCCGAGCGGCACGTCATGCAGCGCCGTCACTATCCCCTCGACACCTATCTGACGCAGCATCTCGAGCGTTATCTTGTCCTTCTTACCGAACCACCTCCATGTTCTTTCCATTTCGCTATATATCTTTGATTATTATTCTGTTTCGTCTTTTCATCTCTCTTCCGTCCTTCTACCTCTTCCCCCTTCTCTTTCCCCTTCTCTCCCCGCTTCTCATTCACTTCACTTTCCCCTTCTCTTCCCCTTCTCTTTCCGATTCTCCCCCCCTCTCAACACCTCTCCCGTCCCTTTTGACATTGTAAAAATACCACTTTTTCTCATTTCCTCAACTTCCTTGCCGTGTTTTCCCATTCTCGACACCCTCTCTCCCCTTTCTATCCGCTCTCCTCAGCCCCCTCCTTCCTTGCATTAGACCTGTATTAGACCTGTCTCCCCCTTCTCTCCCCTTCTCTCCCCTACCCTTGCTTCCGTTCCTAAAATTCACTATCTTTGCTCTCATCTAATATCATACCACCATGGGAGTGTTCATCGACAAGGGCAATAGAAACTTTAGGGATGTCAGGAACAGCGACTTCGTAGACAAGTCTGCTCTTATCAACATCCTCAACAAGCATATCGACACCGAAAAACGCTTCGTCTGCGTCTCCCGCCCTCGTCGCTTCGGCAAGACTCTTGCCGCCAAGATGCTCTACGCCTACTACGACCGCTCTTGCGACTCCCATGCTCTCTTTGACGACCTCGAGATTGCATCCCTCCCCTCCTACGAGACTCACCTCAACAAATATCCTACAATCTTCATCGACTGGAACTCTTTCTCCGACGTGGACAGGACTGAGGTCCTTAAAGTTGCTCAGAATAAGATTGTTGCTGACCTAAAGAAATCTTATTCTTTCTTGCAAGGTTCTGAATCCTTGAAAGACGCACTCACTGACATCAACCAACAGACTGGCGACCAGTTTGTCATGATCATCGACGAGTGGGACACCCTCATCCGAGATGTCGACGAGGAGACGCAGGACAACTACGTCAACTTCCTCCGCTCACTCTTCAAGTCTGTAGACGCCAACGACGTATTTCACCTCGTCTATATGACTGGCATCCTCCCCATCATCAAGACGGAGACTCAGTCCGCCCTCAACAACTTAGACGAGTACAGTGTCGTCCGCCCCGTCAAGACCGCCAAGTACTACGGCTTCACAAGAGACGAGGTCATGACCATCTGTCAGCACAACGGCTTGAACTTCGAACTCATGGAGCACGCCTACGATGGCTACATCATTGGTAGCGAACGACATATCTTCAATCCCTACTCCGTCATGATGGCTGTCGAAGACGGCGAATACAATAGCCACTGGTCCAAGACTGCCGCCTTCACTACCATCGAACGATATATCCATATCGACGCCGACAACGTCCGTCAGAGTATCATCCGTATGCTCAACGGCGAGTCCGTAATCGTAAAGATTACCAGCTTCCGCAACGATATGAAGACTGTCAATTCATGCGACGACGTCTTGACGCTCCTCATTCACCTCGGCTACCTCTCCTACGACCCCGAGACCAGCCTCGCCCACATCCCCAACAACGAGGTCGCTGGCGAGTTCGAGAATGCCGTAAGCGACGCCGGATGGGACGAGGTATCCCGCTCCGTCGCCGACTCCCTCGAGCTCCTCAACCGCACCATCTCACTGGACTCCGACTATATCGCCAGCGCCTTCGACAGATACCGCTTCGAGGCTTCCTCCATCCTCAAGTACAACGACGAGAACTCTATGGCCTGCGCCATCCGCCTCGCCTACTACTCCGCCGCTTCCTACTACAAGATATTTCGTGAGCTGCCGACTGGCAAAGGCTTCGCCGACATGGTCTTCGTCCCCCTCCATGGCTCCACCCGCCCCGCCATCGTCGTCGAGCTCAAGTACGACCAGTCTGCCGATACCGCCATCTCCCAGATTCACCGCAAGAACTACCCCGCCTCCCTCGCCGGCTTCTCCCGCCAGATCCTCCTCGTCGCCATCAACTACGACAAGAAGACCTCCAAGCACTCCGTCCTCCTCGAATCCCTCAACAGCTAATCCCCTCACAATACAAAAAGCCCTGCCACCTTCCAGCAGCAGAACCATTACATCTATTTCCCAATCAAAACTTGTATTATCCTGAAACTAAGCGTACGTTACCAATGGGAAGATTGGCGACAACTCTGATTTCAATCCTTGTCCTAAAGTACCTAAAACAGATTGACAAGCACGCTTGGAACCTATCGAATCTCGTGTATTTCCTCAGGGCTGAACCTGTTTGTGAAAATCGACCTGCAATACTGGCTCGACAAGCCATTTACTGAACCTCTAGTGCCTACTTCTAAATGCATACAGAGGGTTCTACCGCTGAAATTCGACTAATCGAACGCAGAAACCGCATGGATTGGGCGTTCTATCTGCATGGAAAATCAATTTGGACAGTATTGATATGAAACAAAGAAATGATTAGATTTGTGTTTGAATAAGTGTCATTCCCGGAAGCACACCCGTGTCGAGGAGACGGGAGTGTGAGCGGAATGACCTCAGATAGATATTATAAGAAGGCGTTTGCTGACGCTTTGTTGAGCTATTCAGAACGTAGGAAATTCTAAAACAGTTCAAAAGACAAAGAGTAGCGGATGCCCGAGGGGAATGGTATATACGGCCATGAGACTCGACAGGCGTGCTGGGGGCAATCATTTGCCCCCGACATGCTATGTGTAAGGTTTTCATGTGGCTGTCTTGCCTTCGGCGCGGGTGTCTACGTTGCTTGCTGAACTGTATGGCTTCCTACGGCCTTGAATAGCGGCAAGCGACGGTAGATACCCCGCTTTCTTTTTTCTTGTCATAATATGGTCGTGAGGGTATAGCGATTGGAAGGCTACATGTATGGAAAGAGATGAAAAACTGCACATAGGCGAGATGGTTCGTTGCGAGATGAAGCGCCAACACAAGGGTGCGACATGGCTGTCTCAGCAATTGGTTTGCGCAAGGACGAATGTGTATGACATATTGGGTAGGAAGGTTATCGACTTAGAACTGCTCGTCAGGATATCCATAGCGCTGAGGCACAACTTTCTGTTTGACGTGGCTGTTATGGTTGATGAGAAACTGCAGAATGCGGAAAACGATAATGTGTCAGAGTGTCTATGACGGAATGTCAGAATTTGCATGACGTTATTGGCTTGTCGTTAGGAATGAGACGAGTTAACTTTGCTTAAAGAATAATAAATGACACATGATCATGCAAGACTATAATGCCAAGTTGGAAAAGTTGTTCGACCGCTGGATAGAGAGAAGCAAACAGAACAATGAACGTAGAGATGCTACAGAAGAGCAACGCATCATTTTCACAAAGGATGGTCTCATGGAGAAACTTGATGAGAGTATAAACGTTGCGAAAGAATGGGGCAAGTCCAAGCGGCGCATCATGTTCCTTCTGAAGGACCAGCCGACTGACTGGTGCAATGATTGCCGTGGATGGCTAAAGTCCAAACGCAACTATAATCTTGAGACTAGGTTCATACGCAACATAGCAAACCTTTTCTGGGGACTATGGAATGCGTCTCCAGAGAACCTATGCTCTGCCGAGCAACTGCATGAGTCTTTAGAGGATGTAAAGAGTTGCTTTAACACGCATCCGTTTGCTTTTGTAGAGTGCAAGAAGCAAGGTGGAGGAACGCGCCTCTCCGATAAAGAATTGAAGAGCTACCTCAACAAGTATGGAGATTTGCTCAAAGAGGAGATAGAAATACTTGATCCCAACATGATAGTGTGCACTAATAGGCATATCTACAGTTTTGTGACGAAGATGTATGAGGGGGAGTTGACGACTATAGATGGATTCAACAGCATAAGGATCAACGAGAGGAGAGGAAAGCTGATATTCTGTTCGTATCATCCCTCGGCTAGACGTGGTGAGGATTTCGTCTATGACGGTGTGATGAATCACTTCAGGGCGTATTTGACGTCTGGGCGTAAGATGGTGGTGTAAATCTCAAACGTGACAATATGAAAAAGCTAAGTAAGGGTAGCTCGCAATTTGTCTATCTCCTTGTTGGTTGCGTCTTTTTAATGGTAGTTTTCGTTGCCATTGCTATCCTTTCGGGTGCATGGCCTGGCAGCGACGCTTCTGCGCAAATCATGTCTGCATTGGCAGGGTCGGTTGTTGCAGCCATAATAACAATGTTCTTGTTGTTGGGGCAGACATCGAGTGAAGAACAGAAAGAACGCAATACTAAGATCTTTGAAGAGAAACTTCGTGTCTATCAAGACTTTCTCCATAAATTAGGGGATGTTGTCAAGGACATGAAGATTGAGCCTGAAGAAGAGGTGGAGTTGGAACTGCAGGTGGCGTACATCGCTATGCATACTAGTTCAGAAGCAATTTTGAATATAAGTGAACAAGTGCGAGACGTAGTCGTGAGGATAAAGAAGGGTGAGGATGGAAGCAACGAGATATTGCGACAGTTGTTTGTAATTCTGAGTTTTCCCATAAACTTTACCTATAATTCATAAATAACATAAAATTAACATATTAACACTTGCACATGTCAATTATTATAAGTACATTTGTACCTATAATAATACAAGCATGAAGAGAGGCAGACCTGCAAGCG
>JAFPZF010000087.1 GCA_017417385.1 Bacteroidales bacterium | reverse complement strand
GAGAAGTTCAAGGAGGCGGCCGAGGCGTACGACGTCTTGAGCGACCAGGACAAGAGGGCGAGGTATGACCAGTTCGGTCATGCGGCGTTTGAGAATGGTGGCGGTGGAGGCGGCGGCTTCTACAGCGGCGGCATGAACATGGACGACATCTTCAGCCAGTTCGGTGACATCTTCGGCAGCTTCGGATTTGGCGGAGGAAGGCGATCGGGAGGTCAGAGAGTCAACAAGGGACAGGACCTGAGGGTCAGGGTCAAGTTGACACTCCAGGAGATAGCTACCGGCGTCGAGAAGAAGCTGAAAGTCAAGAAGAAAGTAGCGTGTACGAAGTGCGGCGGCACGGGAGCCAAGGACTCCAGTTCCATAAAGACCTGTACACAGTGTAACGGGCAGGGATATGTCACGCAGATAGTCCAGACCATGCTCGGGCGGATGCAGCAGCAGGGCATCTGTCCGTCGTGTCAGGGCAACGGAAAGACCATCACGGCGCGATGCCCGGAGTGTGGTGGAACGGGACTGAAGGATGCCGAGGAAGTAATCAGCGTCAAGATACCGGCTGGAGTCGAGGAGGGCATGCAGCTGAGCGTCAGGGGCAAGGGCAATGCGGCGAAGAATGGCGGCGTCAATGGCGACTTGCTGGTCATCATCACCGAGGAGCCTAACAGCGACCTACAGAGAGACGGTTCGAACCTGATACACCACTTGTATCTCTCGTTCCCAGACGTTGTGCTCGGTACTACAGTCGAGGTGCCGACAGCAGACGGAAAGGTCAAGATAAAGATAGAGCCTGGCACGCAGCCGGGTAAGGTGCTGAGACTGAAGGGCAAGGGATTGCCAGAGGTGAACAGCTCGTATAAGGGTGACTTGCTCGTTAGGGTAGACATCTACGTCCCGAAGACGTTGACAAAGGACGAGAAAAAGGCTATCGAGACGTTGAAGGAGAGCAAGAACTTCAATCCGACGCTCGAGGAGAAGGCGAGCTTCATACAGAGGATAAAGCAGATGTTCGAGTAGAGTGGCGGAAGCCAATCAGAATAAAGAGGAGGTGTCGTAGAACGCGGCGCCTCCTTTTTTTAGGTGTTTGGGGAGGGGGGAGAAGGAGAGGAAGGAGATTATTTTGTAAATTGCAGGAACAAATGCAGACAGTCTTTTGTCATGATCGAGTAGCACAAATGGGAAGAGAAATAGACGAGGAATTCATCCGGCAGATGGAGTTGGAGGATTTTTTTATGGATGGTAAGCCCTTGTATCGGGACCAACTTGGATGGGGGGCGGAGTACAAGAGGGGAGCGAGGACGAGCGTCTCTAAAGAGTTGTTCGATGAATTTGTCTGTGAGAGGCGATACAACCTTGTGTTCTACTATGTAGATAACGACACGTTCTATGGGATACACTCCGAGCAGAGTCCAACGCCAGTGAAGATTTTGAGTAGGGATAGGAGAGTGCCATACATAGATGGTCAATGTGAATGGGATACGCACGAAGAGGGGGAGATATTGTACTTGTTTGAAAACATTTATGATATTTGGGATAAGGTGCGGATAGATGGGGTGTCTCTTGAGAGAGTGTTGTCGCGGTCATATATGTCATTTGATGCTATGTAGAACCTTGATTGGGTGGTATGAATTTATCAAGTTGCCTTCGAGAGAAGAATGGACAAAAAAGATAAACGAGTCACTTAAAAAGGGCATACGATAGATATGACATAGGCGGGAGCCTACGCCGAACGTGGGATAGTCGAATCGGAAGAAGAGTATGAGAATAGTGAAGATTGTCATAGCAGTCACATTTGTACTGGGAGTCGTCCTGTACGGCGTATACAGTTGGCTAGTAGCGAAAGAGGAGGCGGACTTGCAGGAAGGTGCGAGGTCGTTGATCACGACAGTAGAGGAGTTTAGAGCGAGGCAAGGCAGACTGCCAAGCTGCATATTGACGCAGGACAGCGAAGGTTCAGGGCCATATTATCATAGAGTAGATAGTAGCACATACGAGGTGTATTATGCGGTAGGCTTTGACGAAAGCTACACGTATAATTCCAAGACAAAACGTTGGTCGTATACGACGAGGTGAGGAGGGGGCCTAGTAGACAGCCCTAATACAGTCTAACCAAGGGTGGGGTAGGAAAGAGGGGAAGGTGGTGGGGCGGATATATTAATAAAACGTGGTGGAAGTGTTTTTAACTTTGAAAGTTCGGTTAAAAGTGTTTACTTTACAAGGGGGAGGAATATAAAGCTGACAGCTAATCCAAAGTGCTGATATGAGAATAGTACAGAAGCTACTTGCGGTGCTCATCTGGTTGCCGACGGTGACGCAGGCTCTCGACTCGACGGTAGATAATTTCCGGTTGCAGGGGGCGGCGCGGGAGGCGTTTTCGGATATGCTCGAGGCGCCATACAATCCCGTCAACATAACCAGGGGAGACTCGATGTACTGGGAGGGAGTGCGTCATTCGGACCTGGGGGAGATGGGAGCGGGGTTGCTGATAAAGTCTCTTGGTTATCAGGGTGACGAGGATCTGGAGTTGGCGGTCTCGACACTTGCGGAACTTGACAAGTTGCTTGACGAGAAGGACGACTACGTCAGTGCGCTGAACACCTTTTATCCGATATACATAGTATTGAAGTTGCAGCTCAACGAAATAGACGAGGCGGAGACGATAGCTCAGAAGCTCGTCGACGTAGCGCGTAGGACCGGGAATTCGCAGAGCGTAGCTGTCGGGTTTTACAACATGGGGCTGATATACATGACGCGTCAGAACCTGAACATAGCGATACAGAAGTTCAAGCGGTCGGCGGAGGTGGCGGAGCATAACGGATATTACAGGGAGGCGATGAACAGCCACATGCAGATGGCGTATTGTCATGACTGGCTGGAGGAGTCTGATGAGTGCAGGGCGGAGATAGACAAGGCGATCGAGATAAGTCGGGAGATAGGCAGTGAGGCTGCGACACGGACATTTGAGGCTCGGCGGCTCTCGTTCACGAGCATAAAGCTCAGTGACAAGGAGGTAATCTCGGAGGTCAACAGACTACGGTCGGAGTGTGACTTGGCGGATCTTGTAGGTCCGACGGAGCTACACTGGATAAAGGCGAACTATTATGCGGCGAAGCGGGACCGGAAGAGGGCGACGGCTCATGCGGACTCGATAGAGGACCTGCTGACGAGGGCGGGTGCGTTCATGAGCGTATATCTAAGGCTAAGGGACTTCGAGAAGGTGTATGAGTATGACCTAATAATCGACGCGTACAAGGACTCGCTCAATGCCGTCGCGCAGAACGAGGAGATAGCGGAGAGGGATGCGCAGCTGAACAACATCCAGCTAAGACTCGAGAAGGAGCATCTGGAGACGCGGAACAAGATGGTCGTCATAGGTAGTTCGGTGGTGCTACTGCTACTGATAGTCGGGACGGTCGTAGCTAATGACATAGCCAAGAGGCGTCGGCTCCAGAGACAGAAGGCCAAGCTCGAAGAGGAGGTGGCGCGGAAGACGGCGGAGCTCGTCAACAAGAATGCCCAGCTAGAGGAGCAGAAGGAGGAGATACAGTCGCAGAACGAGCAGCTCGAGATGCAGAACTCCGTCATCAATCAGATAAACAGAGACTTGACGGACAGCATAGACTATGCGTCGACGATACAGACGTCGATATTGCCAGATCTCCGTCAATTCGTCGGGGAGGGCGGCATAGCAGGTTCGTTCACCATCTTCATCCCGTGCAAGGTGGTGAGTGGGGATTTCTACTGGGCGCGGCGGAGGCCGGATGCTCTGATATTCGTATGTGCGGACTGCACGGGTCACGGGGTGCCAGGGGCGTTGATGTCCATGATAGGTTCGACACTACTGACCCAGATAGGCACGATAGAGCCGTTGCCGACGGCGGCGGAGATGCTGGAGCTGCTTGACAGGCGACTAAAGTATCTGTTGAGCCAGAACATCAACAAGAACAGCAAGGACGGCATGGACCTCTCGGTAGCCGTATACAAGCCGGAGACGCATAAGCTACAGCTATCGTCGGCTCACAGGCCAGTATATGTCAGGCAGAAAGGAGAGTTGATAGAGGTCAAGGGGACGAAGAGGAGCATAGGGGAGAGGGACCTCGTGATATGCTCGACAGCGTTTGAGAACGTCGAGATAGAAGTCTCGAAGGGTGACACAATATACATGTCTTCGGACGGGATAGCAGACCAGCTCGGCGGAAAGGAACTGAATGGAGTCGAGAAGAGGTTGAAGAAGTCGGGTTTTAGGCGATGGATAGAGGAGGTCAAGAACCTGCCGATAGCGGAGCAGGATAGGGAGATTCACCGGCGGATAGTAGAATGGAAGAACGGGAGTGAGCAGGTCGACGACATGAGCATGGTCGGGATAGAGTTTTAGGGGAAGGGGAGAGAAGGGGAAGGGGAGAGAAGGGGAAGAGGAGAACCTCAGAAGTGGAGGTGGTCGGCGTTGCTAAAAGTGAAGAGGTATCGCCACATCTGCTTGAGAGCCAAGACCACAGCGAAAATCATAATCAGGAGGGCGATGATGAGGAGGATCCACTTCATCGCATAGCTTTTGTTGTTCACCTTATCGACGATGCACTTGTCGTTCCTCATGAATCCGGCGACAAGGAGGTAGTTTTTCTTGTGACTCTTGTTGAAGAAGTCGAAGAAGTCTCCGACGATAGGGATGAGGCCGACGAGGAAGTCGTAGAGGATATTGTAGATGATAGCGAGGGAGAGGGTCGCGGACTTCAGTTTAAAGATAGATATATAGAATGCGGGCAGCGTCATGATCTGGCTGAAGGCGTCGCCGAGGCCGCCAGGGATCAAGCTAATGATAGGGTCGAGACAATAGTCGTCCATCCATATAGCAATCTTGTCGACGATGCCATACTGCCTATCCTCTTTGTGGTTGATATCAGTCTCAGCTATAGTTGCTGTGCCAGTCTTAACAGTCGCGTCCATTAGTTAAAGGCATTTAAAGGCTGGGGAAAACCGGAAGCAAATATAGACTAAAATTATATATAATGGTTATCTTTAATTATATATAATGGTTATCTTTGTCGGGTAAAACAACGAATAGAGACATGAAGACACTCATTATCACATTAGCGTTTCTTGTCATCTCGATAGTCGGTCTCAGAGCCGAGGAGGTAGACAGGACGCTCAGTAGGCACGACTTCTTCTACGCTGGTCAGAGCAAGAAGGTAAGGATGTTTGAAGTAGAGGGAGGACAGGTGACTTGGAAGTATGATAATGCTGAGAGAGGGGAGTCGGAGCGTATAAGGGGGGAGATAAGCGATGCAGTCCCCATGACTGACGGGCACGTCTTGATAGCACATCAGTATGGAATAGCCGAGATTGACAGGGATGGTGCGATAGTATGGAGGTATCCGGCGCCGGAGGGAACAGAGATCCATACTGTCCAACCGATAGGAAGGACGCATGTCGTCTTCGTGCAGAACGGTAGGCCGGCGAAGGGCGTCGTGATGGAGATCCCGTCGAAGAAGATAGTCAGGGAATTCGAGTTGCCGACATCCGAGAAGGGAAGCGTGCATGGACAGTTCAGAAATGCTCGGTTGACGACAAGGGGCACGTTGCTCGTGGCTAACATGGGAATGGGCTACGTGTCGGAGTATGCGTGGAGCGGAAACGAGATAGCACGATGGAACATAACAGGACCGTGGAGCGTGACAGAGACTGATAAGGGAAATATGATGATAGTCGCCAGGAAGGGTGTGATAAAGGAGATAGCGAGAGACGGGAGGACGCTGTGGGAAGTGAACAGCAACGACTTCGGGGTGTCTCAGCCGCAGAAGGTCGTGAGGCTGAAGGGGGGCAACCTGATAGTGAACAACTGGTGGAACGAGTGGAACAAAGTAGAGCTTGACACTGCGAAGGGCTACGTTCAGGCCGTCGAGATAGACAGGCAGGGCAACGTCCTCTGGGAGTTGAACTCGTGGAAGAATCCAGACTTAGGACCGTCGACGACGATAGTGCCGCTCGACCAGAGAGTCAACAGGGACAGACTGTTTTTCGGGGAGCTGAACGGCAGGAAGCCTAAGCAGTTCGCCGGAGCGAATGAGCCGATAGGCGAGGGCAGGGGAGTAGTGCCAGGAAGAGTAGTATGGGTCCACAACAGCGGTGTCGCGAAGTGGGACGGTAGGACAGGACTATGGACCGAGGACAGGTGGAATGACCAGGCGAAGGCAGACCAGATGGTGGCGAGTGCTATAGAGAGGTTGGCAGGCGAGAGTGGAAGGAAGGGCGTCAAGAAGGCGTGGGCAGCACTCTTCAAGCACTTCAACAAGGAGCATGGAAAGGGGAACAAGGGATATAAGAAGGGCGAGACCATAGCCGTCAAGCTGAACATGAACAATGCCATCACTCACAGGGACACTATAGAGCTCAACTCGTCGCCATTCGTGACGTTGGCGTTGGTGCGGTCGCTCGTCAGTGAAGGAGGCGTCAGGGAGCAGGACATAATCCTCTGCGAGCCGAGCAGGGCGATCACAGACTGCATGTATGACAAGATACACAAGGAGTTCCCCGGGGTCCGCTTCGTAGACAACATAGGCGGCGAGGGGAGAGAGAAGTGCGAGTATTACGATGAGCGAATAGTATATTCGATAGACAACGGGAAGATGGCTCGAGGGTTGGCGAAGTGCATCGTAGATGCCGACTATGTCATCAACAGTGCGCTGCTGAAGACACATTCAGGGCCCGGAGTGACGTTGACATCGAAGAACTGGTATGGGGCGACGGACATAGCACTCCAGTGGAGGAAGAATGCTCACAACCATATCAGTCAGGACAAGAGGAACGGCAAGAGGGAGTATAAGACATTCGTAGACTTCATGTCGCACAAGGATCTGGGCGGAAAGACGCTCTTATTCCTGATAGACGGCACGTATGGGTCGAGGGATGTCAATGGAGCTCCGGCGCCGAAGTGGCAGAAGGAGCCGTTCAACAACGAGTGGGCTTGCTCGATCATAGTGTCTCAGGATGAGGTCGCGTGTGATGCAGTCGGGATGGACCTGTTGATCTACGAGTGGCCGGAGTTCGGGAGCCTCAATTACTGCGACGAGTACCTGATAGAGGCGGCGAGCCTCCCGAATGCGCCGAGCGGGACAGAGTATAAGCGAGACGGCAAGAAGATAGAGAAGCCGCTGGGCCTCTTCGAGCACTGGAATAACGGCAAGGAGAGGAAGTACAAGAAGATAGACCTACAATACATCGAGCTATGATAGCAGGGGAACGACACAGCCTCGGGGGCATACTCGTCGCAATGCTGATGGCGACGCAGACCGTGATGGCTGAGGTGAGGGACGCATTCAGCGGGATACTGCCGCCGACAGACAGAAGTGAGGAAGTCAGCCTCAATGGTACATGGAAGTTGAAAGTCGAGAAAGGGATAAGAGAGGGAGGAGTGCCAACAGAGGGAAGCGGATGGAGCGAGGTGGCGGTGCCGGCATGCTGGGAAGTGCTCGGGCTGTGCAAGGCGACGTATGACAAGGCCGACTCGTTGACAGGGTATTACAGGAGAGAGTTTGAAGTCCCGGAGGAGTGGAAGGGAAGGCGAGTGTGCCTAAGGACGGACGGCGTCCTGTATGGATATGACGTATGGGTGAACGAGAAGAAAGTAGGCGAGTGGCGGTCGGCGTATAACACGGCAGTCTTTGACATAACGCCGTACCTCACGAAGAAGGGGAGGCAGAAGATAGCGCTCAAAGTCCTGACACGATACAGAGGGAGCGACTTCGACTATAACGACGACTGGGCGCCGAGCGGGATATTCAGGGACGTCAGCCTCTTTGCAGTGCCGGAGACACACGTCAGCGACATCACCATAGTGCCCGAGATAGACGGAAACGTACGGGTCGACGTACGGGTCGCGAACAGAGACAAGCAGACGACAGTCCAGCACAAGATATACGATGTGCAGGGGAGGGAAGTCGGGGAGACGCGAGTCGAGAGCCCAAGGCTTTGGACAGCTGAGACACCGTATCTCTACACCATGGTGACGACCTTGAAGCGCAAGGGGCAGACCTTACAGACATTTACACACAAGATAGGGTTCAGGAAGCTCGAGATAGAAGGCAACATACTGAAACTCAATGGGAGGCCGATAAAGCTAAGAGGCGTCACGTGCCACTCGACAGACCCGAAGACCGGGAAGGTCGTCAGCGAGGAGTTGACAAAGAGAGACATGGAGCTGATGAAGAAGGCGTCGGTCAACTACATAAGGACTTCGCACTATCCGAGGGAGCCACGATTCTATGAGTTGGCGGACTCGATGGGTTTCTACGTCATAGACGAAGTGCCGTTCGGGTATGGTGACAAGAACCTCGGGGACTCGACATACTACGAGATACTACAGCAGAGGGCACAGGCGACGATAAGGCGGGACAAGAACCATGCGTGCGTCTTGATATGGAGCCTCGGGAACGAGAATCCGCTGACGACAATATGCCAGCGGCTCGGGGATTATGTCAAGAGCGAGCTTGACGGGACGCGGCCCATCTGCTATCCTCAAGTCGGGTCGTACTTCAGGAAGTTCGACTACAAGTTTCCAAAGGTGGCGGACATATATGCGCCACATTATCCGACGACGGGGCAGGTTGGCGGCTTCTATCAGAGGGCGGACAGGCCAGTAATCTTCACAGAGTACTGCCACACCCTCGGAGTCTCGTTTGAGGACCACGACAGACAGTGGGAGACAATAGAGAGGACGCCGTGCATAGCTGGCGGGTCGGTATGGGAATGGGTGGACCAGGGAATGCCGTTCAGGGAGAAGATGACAAGCAGGTACGGGTATGAGGAGAGAGTGTTCACGAGCGAGGATGGAGGATTTGAGATGTATGGCAACAAGGGGACAGACGGGCTATTGTATGCAGACAGGACACCGCTGCCGAACTACTATGAGCTACAGAGAAACTATGCCAGGGCGTTCGTCGGGGACAGCATAGCGGACGGGAAAATAAAGATAGTCAACAGATATGACTTCATAGACCTCAAGGACAACGTCACGTTCAGGTGGGAACTGACAGAGGACAGGAGGGCAGTCGCGAGCGGGGCATTCTCGCCAAGTTGTCCCGCAAGGACAGAGACAGAGTATCAGATAGGTCTTCCCGAGACGCTCGACACGAGGAAGTTGTGCCTCCTGCACTTCACGATATGCGACAGGGACGGGAGAGTGTTTTTGAGGCAGACAGTCAGGGTGAACAGCCATGACGTCGCGGGGAGACTGATAGAGGGACTGGACAGGAAGAGCGGAGACCCAGAGGAGATGATAGCAGACGAGATGAGGATAAGGATGGGCAGGAAGGCGACAATGGCGGAGAAGATAAAAGTCGGCAAAGACAGATATGAGAAGTACCTCAGGAAGAAGAGTTCGGTAGATGCAAAGGTAGAGAGGGAGAAGGTCGGCGAGGCGTACAGGTACACATACAGTATCACGCCGGACACGGCAGGGAACAAGTTCCTCTCGGAGGTCGGAATTGCGATGCTGCTCGACAAGAAGATAGACAGAGTCCGATGGATAGGCGAGGGAAGGATGGCGACGTACCCTGGGCGGAGGCGTGCCAACAGGTATGGAATGTGGGGAATGAGGGCCGGAGACCTATATTTCGAGGGGAACAGGATGGGAGTCGATGCGGCGCTACTGACAGACGAGAAGGGTGACGGAGTGATGATAGTGTGCAGGGGAGGCAACGTCAGCCTCGAGCAGACAGACAGGGGAATAGTAGTCAGCGTGAATGGAGCCGTCGCGGGACAGGGTCCAAAGTTTGCGAGGACGGCGTTCCCAGTGATGGCGAAGAAAGTCGGGACAGTGAGTGGAGAGTTCTATATGTATCGGGTAGAGAAGGGGAATATCCCCGAGGTAGTGAGGACGTTATTCGGAGAGGCGAAGGACGTCGAGGAGAGTTGGAACCCGTATCTGACGCAGTATGACACGTACCTGATGAGGTATGAGGACGTGGCGGAAGGGGTGAATGAAGATTAAACGGAGATTAAACGGTATTTGAACGGTATTTGAAGAGTGTTTGAAGTGAGGGGGCAGTGGAGAGCTGTTTCCTCACTTTCTTTTTTGTGGGTACGGAGGTGGAGGGGAAGGGGCTAACTCAGGTCTAACCCAAGGCTAATCCAATGAGCAATGAGGAATTAGGGGTTTGAGAGGTGTCAGGTCTAACCCAGGTCTAACCTGAGGCAGGTGGGGAGGAGACACATATATATAAAGTCGAGGAGGGGCGGGAGGAGAAGGAGAATAGAGGACAACGAATGGCGGGCGAGATGATGGAGGTAGTCGGAGCGGAGGGTGGGGCGTCCGGAAGAAAGGGAGCTGAGAGTATATCGAAAGAAATAAGCAGCAAAGGGGTGAGGAAGGGAAGAGAAGGGAAGAGAAGGGGGTGAGGAAGGGAAGAGAAGAGGTGAAGAATGGAAGAGGAATGTAAGAGAAGAGAAGGAAAGAGAAGAGGGGTGACGAATAGAAAATTTTAGAAAACGAACAGAAATTAACGAAAGGGCATACGTTGGTAATAAAAAGTGTTTAACTTTGCTAAAATGAATAGGGCTGGGGAAGTGGCATTGAGTCATGAGGCCAGTTCGGAAAACGAAACCATTACAATCATGAACAGAATTACAGACAAATTGCGGAAGTGCCTGCTTTTGCTTGGCTGTCTGGCGAGTTCGTTGTTAGGGCGAGCGGCAGAAGAGAGCACATTCAAGGACATCAAGGTGGACCTCACCTATGGTAATCTATTGACGGAGGAGGAAGTCACGAAGACGGATGGAAATTATCCGAAAGTCTCGTTTGACATAGCTTTTGATGAAGGAGGCAACATAGTCCGCACCGAGAGCGGAGTACAGGGTGTTGCGACGTTAGAAGGGAAGTTTCACAGCGATGAGCATGGCTGGAACAACTTCAAGGCGACGGTGGCAGTCCCGGGACCGGTAAGGGTGTCGATGGGAACATGTGCGTGGGGTGGCGACGTGACCGTAACGGATGGAAACGGCGGGACGTTGAACTTCAACACGAACACAGGAGCTTGCTATCACAACGACAAGACGAACAACATAGCTTCTGTCGTCTACAAGGGAGAGGCGACGACATTGACGATAAGCGGTGGCAGCTACACGCCGTATTTTGCGGTAGAGCAGGTAGATCCTGCAAGTCTTGTAGAGGAGGTGACGGTCACGTATGCGGTAGGCGAAGGAGTTGAGGGAGTTGTGCCGGCGGCGGTCAAGGCTGAGGTCGGCAGCAAGATAACTCTCCCGAAGAACTTCACGATGTATAAGGAAGGGAAGACGATGGTCGGCTGGAGTGATGGAGAGAAGGAGTATGAGCTTGGTGGCGAGTACACAGTGCCGTCGGAGGCAGTGACGCTTACGGCAGTATTTGCGGACAACACAGTCAGCCTGGCAGACAGGACAGAGGCAGTGACGGTGAAGTGGAACTTTAGGAGAGATCAGGGTGCGCCGGAGTTGGCGTATCAGAATATGGCAGGAATTCTCGTGACTCAGGCAGTCGTAGGCGGTGCGAGCGTCGATGTGAAGATGGCATTCACGACCAACGACGGAGGAAAGCTCAACAACAAGAACAATTCGGATTGTGCGCAGTGTAATAATAACACAACATTTACCATCCCGTCTTGCAAGGGGGCCCAGGTAAACATGGAGGCTTATGGTGGCTCTTACATCTTCAAGGCGGACGGAAAGACAGCAACTACAGTCGACGGGCAGAGCGACTATGAGGCAGGTGCGCTCCTCAGCTATACGATAGGAGGCTCGGGAGAGAGTGTGGATATCGTCATGGGAAATGACGCTGGCTATGTACGTTATGTACAGGTAGAGTTGCCAGTCATAGAGTCTTCGGCATTCGTAGGAAAGGCTGCTGAGATAGTCTATGACTTCAACACTAGTGATGTTGAGACGCTATCGAGTGCCAGCGCAGTAACGCCAGCAAATGGATTTTCAGTTGCGGCTGCAGAGTTTGGAGACTTGAAGATAAATGGAGTCGAGGCTGCGAATAAGATAGTAGAAGAGGATGCGAATGTAGTATTCGTTAAGTTCCGCCCAGAAGGCTCGACAAATGCGGTGGCGTGGAATGTCAAGCCAGCTAAGGGGCTCACGTTTACCCCGACAAAGGTGACGATGCGCATAGCGCGTTTCGGAACGGATGCACAGAGTGGTGTAGTGATATCGGCAAAGAAGGCAGAAGGAGAGAGTGTGACGCTCGGAACGTATACGGCGCCACGCAATAAAAAGAGTAAGACAGAGGACGCATTTGGTAGCAGTAGCGACTATGCGACGAACGCTTTGGTGACAATCGAGCTCACCGAAGATCAGCAGAAGGCTCTTGCATCTGAAGATGTATTGACAGTTTCCGCGACAGTTGGTGTCGGAGCTACCAAAGACGGAGGGTTCAGCGATGTCCATATCTATGGACTTCTTAACGGAGAGCTTGCGTCAGTCAACAAGTATGCGCTCACTGCGACAGCGAACCTCGCAGACGGTGGCAGCGTAACAGTATATCCGAATTCCGAAGAGTATGAGGAAGGTTCGAGCGTGATGTTGACGGCGACACGCAACTTCGGGTACAAGTTCGTCAACTGGACTGATGGAGAAGGCAAAGAGGTGTCTACGGAAGCAAAGTTGTCTTATACAGTAAGTGCAGCGGCGACTCTCACAGCAAACTTTGAGAAGATCAACACGTATGAGTTTAACTACAGCGTAGTTGGCACGAATGCTTACATGGTACAGGCGTCTCCGGCGCCGACAGTAGTCGACAAGAAGAATATGTATGAGGAGGGGACGACAGTCACGTTGACAGCTAGCAGCTATGAGGGTTTCGTCTCGTTCACAGACTGGAGTGATGGTTCGACAAACAGTTCGTATGTAGTGACGATGAACGAGGACAAGCAGATTTCAGCGAACTACACAGAGGCGGACATCATAGCAGGCTGGGACTTCTACAAGAGAGGTAACAGTGGCAGGGTGGCAGACTTTGCGGCGCAGGACAACGAGGCAGATGCGTTGACTCTCGTAGATGCTGATGGCAACACGGCGTCTTGGCTTGACAAGAGCACAGAGGCGGATTCTAAAGGCTACGAGACATTTGCAGGGGCGGCAGTCAACTGGAACCTAGGCAGCAAGGAAGGCGAAGTCGGCAAGTATCATTGGCAGACGAAGGTGAATGCGTCGGCATTCACGAACATCAGAGTACAGTTCCAGATGCTATATAACTTCAATGCTTATCAGAGCTACAATGTAGAGTTCTCGACAGACGGCAAGACATGGGTCGGCGTGGGCTCTATCACGATGGAGGGAGTGAAGTCGGTAGCTAAGTTCGACCAGACGTTGCCAGAGGCGGCGAACAATCAGGCAGAGCTCTACATCAGGATGATAGCTGACAAGACGTCCAAAGTAGACGGTACGGCGTCAAAGAATGATGGAAACGCACTGGCGATGTTCTTCATCACAGGCGAGCCGAGGCTCGTCGATGACGGGAAGGCTCCAGCCCTTGTCAGGTCGGTGCCTGCAGACGGAGCTACATCGGCATCGGCGACGGGCAAGATAGTGTTGACGTTTGACGAGAGAATCGAGTTTACAGAGGGAGCAAGTGCGACGCTTGACGGCGAGGCGATAACTGGAGTTGTCAGTGGGAAGACAGTGACGTTCAGCTATAAGGGTTTGGCATACTCGACGGAGCACAGTTTCGTTCTTGCAGCAAGCAGCGTGGCAGACTTGACAGGCAATGCGTTGACAGAGGAGACTGTGATCCGCTTCACGACGATGACACGTCCGACAGTGGAGAAGACGATGTATGATGCAGTAGTCTCTACAAACGAGGAGCTTACAGCAGCACTATTGGAGGCGGAGAGGCGTTCGGACAAGTCGAAGAGGTTCAGGATCTTCTTGTTGAAGGGGACATACACTTTGCCGGTAGGAAATCTTGGAAGGACGACAGCGAAGAAGAGCTATACATTAACACTTGCTGATGAGTCTGAAACGACAGTCTCGTTTGTGGATCCAATCACTTACTTGACGAGCGGCAACATTTCTCTCATCGGCGAGGATAGGGATGCGACAGTCATCACAAACAGCATATCGAACGAAGCGGAATACACATTTGTTGGTAAGTATGGTACGGCTAGTGTCTTTGAAGGAATCGGAAACGGAGACGTGCTTCAGTTGACAGGTTCGAACTACTACTTCCAGGATTTGACAGTCTCGACAGCAATAGCAGACGCACGTGGACGAGACATTGCAGTCCAGGACAAGGGCACGAACAACATATACAAGAACGTAAGTCTGCATGGGTATCAGGACACGTGGACGTCTAACAACGACAATGGACTCTACTACTTTGAGGGAGGTGTGCTTCGTGGAAGGACGGACTACTTGTGTGGCAAGGGTGATGCGTACTTCAACGAGACGAATCTCGTCATGTGTGCGGCAGGAGGTTATCTTGCAGTGCCGTCGAAAGCTGTAAAGTATGGGTTTGTGTTCAAGGGCTGTACGATAGATGGAGAGGCGGACAACATAGACGGCAACTATACTCTTGGACGTCCGTGGGGTTCTGGTACGCCTCGTGCGCAGTTCATAGACACGAAGATGAACGTATTGCCTTCGGCAGAAGGATGGTCTGAGATGAGTAACGGATGGCCAGCGCGTTTTGCTGAGTACAACTCGATGACGAAGACAGGCACGCAGATTTCGCTAACAGGAAGAAAGGTAACGTTTGGGGGTAAGGCGAACGTCAACAATCCAGTTCTTACAGCCGAGGAGGCTGACGAGTTGTCTGACATGCACAACATGTTCGGTGACTGGGATCCGACACTTGCTACGGAGCAGGCGCCCGCAGTGACGGCAGTAGGCGTTGATGGAAATGAACTCGTGTGGACAGGTAGTGACTATGCGCTTCTGTATGCAATATGCAAGAATGGCAACGTAGTGGCGTTCACGACAGAGAGCAACTATGACATCACGGAGCTGAACGAGGAAGGTGCAGTATGGGGTGTACGTGCTGCGAACGAGATGGGTGGACTTGGCGAGATAGTCAATGCCGATGGTGCTTCTGTCATCACGGCGATGGAAGGAGTCGAGGCATCGTCAGAGGTCGTAGCAGTCGAGATCTACACGTTGCAGGGACAGAAGGTAGCGCGTCCGACGCGTGGACTGAATGTCGTAGTCAGCGTGATGAGTGACGGCAGCACGAGGAGCGAGAAGGTTCTCGTGAAGTAGACAGTCTTAATACAGAAATGATGTGGAGCTCGCCGGGGAAACCTGGCGGGCTCTTTTCCTTTTGTGGGAAGACGGGAAAAGACAGAGAGGCAGGGTGGGGGAGAGATTCGGCGATGTGTAACACAGGGCTAATCAGAGGAGAAGCAAAAGGAGGGGAAGTGAAAACAAACGTAAAAATTCGTAGAAGAAATTAGCTGGATTTCTTGGAAACGCTTACGAAATGTATAAATTTGCGAAAGAGAAGGGATGAAAGCCATGGCTTTCGTCTGAAAAAGAAAGCAACATGAACATAATTAAAACATTTGGGCTGTCGGTCCTTGCGGTGATAGGCGTGGGGACAGTTCAGGCAGAAGACGTAGTCGTAGACTACGATATGACCAAGGGACTCCTATTCGGAGAGGAGAAGCCGAGTGCGTTTGGTATTACGGCGGACAATGAGGCTGTGGCGGCGGATGATAAGAAAGCAGTCGTCGTTATCAGTGGTACAAGCAACAGGAATGACGAGCACTCCATCGTGAACAATCCGACGGTCACTTTCAAGACGGACAGGGCGTTCACGCTGACGCTTGGTGGATGCTTTTATGAAAACAAATCATACACCGTGACTATCGACGACGAGGAGGTGACGACGCTGAGCACAAAGACGGATAAGTGCTACCATCAGGACAAGAGCAGTGTCACGTGGGCGCTAAAGACAGCGCCCGAGAAGGAGGTGACAGTGAAGGTGACGGGTGGACTGTATCTGCCGTATCTTGGTTTAAGGTTGATAGACCCGATACAGGAGAAGGAGTTGTACAGCACGAACTTCACGGACTGGTGTGAATATGAGCAGGTGGCGGTAGAGACTGTGAAGGAGGTCGAACTGAACACGAAGTACAGCCATGAGAAGTTGACGTTCTCCATCAACAACTGCCAGATAGGTTGTACGAACTTCAACACAGGTAAGTTCCCGGACTGGAATGGAGGCTTCATCATGTGTGCGAAGTCGACGACACCGTACATCATGACGAGCAAGTTGGCCTCGATTACGACAGTAGAGTTCGAGCATGGAGCTACGGGCAGCAATCGAGGCTATAAGTTAGAGGCGAAGGGTGATGGAGATGCGGACTGGGTCGTCATCAGCAATTCAACTGCATCGACACAAGCTGGAACCGTTGTCAAGGCGAATGTTAACAGGACGAATGTACAGTTGCGTTTCACGAATCTCACCACTGATCAGAATGCGTACTTGATGTATCTCATCATCAACGGCAATGTGGACATGAGCAAGACGCCGTCTCTTGACAAGTTGACAATCAACGGGGAGCAGTGCACGGCGGCAGACATCTTCGCAGAGGACGAGGAAGGCAACATGGCGGCAAGGATAGAGATACCGAAGTCGAAGGAGATGATAAGCGCGGAGAATCCACTGACAAATCTTGTAGCAGGCAACGGAGAGATCGGTGAAGTGACTTATCGGATGACGCCGGGCGGAGCTGTGGCGACTATACCAGTGACAGCAGGCGAAATCACGGTCAACTACAAGGCGACATTCGTCTTCAAGCCAGACTTCACGCTGACATATAAGAACATAGACGGAGAGGTGATAGGCACACAGACCGTAGAGAAGGACTCGAAGATAGAAGAGTTTGCGTATGGAGCAACTGAAGTCACGGTAGCAGAGGGCAGTGCGTTCAGAGGATGGTTTGTAGCAACGAAGGGCGACAACAACCGCAAGTACACGACAGAGGACGTCGTAGTAGGCGACATAACGCTGTATGCAGTAGTCACAGAGATAGAGACGCAGAATACGACATCAAGTTACGTCTACAAGCTAGCGAACCAGTATTTCTATGCAGAGGATCATGAAGGATTTAATCCAGAGGGCACAGGCAAGTACCACAGCAACCATGGGTGGAAGTTTGGCAATGGAGACAAGGTGAATGTGCTTGTCGGAGGCAAAGCAATTTTAGTCTTTGAGTTGTGTTTATACAGCAAGGCCAATCCAATCGTAATCACAAATAGCGAGGGAGTGGAAGTCGGGAGAATAGAGAATGACAAGGCCAGCACAGACGGAGCGTCGCAGGCCGTAGAGTACGATGGTCCGGCAGACGTGTTGACAATAACGTTTAACGGCGAGAGCTATCTGCACGGGTTGACCGTCACGAACACAGCAGGAGCTCCGATAGAGAAGAATGCAGCAGGCTGGTATGTAGTCGACGCAGGCAATACAGGTCATCTGCTCTCGACGTTGACCGTTGCTTCTGCGCAGGCAAAAGGCACAGAGAGGACGTATGTCTTCATACCAGATGGAGTCTACGATCTTGGTGAGACTGTACTGACGTCAGTCAGTGGTAAGAACCTATCCCTCATAGGCGAGAGCATGGACAACACGATCATAGTCAATGCACCGGACAAGGCGAAAGAGGACATAAGCACGACGGCGACGCTCGTCAACAATGGTTCAGACCTGTACATGCAGGATTTGACGCTCAGGAATGAATTGGACTACTATCATGCAGGTCCGGCAGGGCGTGCAGTCTGCTTGCAGGACAAGGGAAGCAAGACCATCTGCAAGAATGTCAGGATGGAGTCTTATCAGGACACGTATTACTCGAACAGAGACAACAAGTTCTACTGGGAGACCTCGGAGATACACGGAACGGTAGACTTCATTTGTGGTGATGGTGACGTCATATTCAATCAGTGTGACATTGTCGTCGAGCCGAAGAATGCAGATGGATCAGGCGAGAGCACGATAGCAGCGCCATATACGTCTGATGGGTGCAAGTGGGGTTACCTGTTGCTCGATTGCAACATCATCAGCAAGGCTGCGGCGTTCAACTTAGGACGAGCATGGGGTGGTGTGCCGAGGCTTCAGTACATCAACACAACGCTTGTGGGTGATGCGAAGGACGGGATAGTGTCGAACAGGTTCGCGAAAGCAGGCATCAATGTCGTGCCAGATAGGTTTGTAGAGTATGGCACAAAGGATGATAACGGGGCGACCCTTACGCCAGCTTCGAACAAGGTAACGTTCACCGCTGGGAAATCGACCAAAGAGCTCGAGACCGTCATGGCGGCAGATGAAGCAGCTAAATACACGATTGCCAATATCTTTGGAGAATGGGAACCGGATAAGCTTGCAGCGCAGCTAGAGGCGCCGGAGGTGACGGTAGCAGACGGAGTAGCGACATGGACTAACGCCAACAAGGCTACAGCATACGCAGTGTACGTCAATGACAAATTCAAGGAGATAGTAAGTGGAACGAGGACGAGCTACACGTTGGAGAAAGCAGGGGACAGAGTAGCAGTCAGGGCCGCTAACTCGATGGGAGGCTTTGGCGTCCTCAAGAGTTCTGGGGTTGTCACGTCGATAGATAGCGTGGAGGCAGAGAGTGACGTCGTAGCAGTAGAGATCTACAACATACAGGGCCAGAAGGTCGGAAGACCGACAAGGGGACTGAATGTCGTAGTCAGCGTGATGAGTGACGGCAGCACGAGGAGCGAGAAGGTTCTCGTGAAGTAGTCAGTGAGAATATAGATAGAAGTGGGGCGAGGCTCGTCGTGGGACGAGTCTCGCCCCACTTTAATTAGGAATGAGGAAGTCAATTATGAATGAGGAATGAGGCGGCGGAGGGGAACGGTAGGATTTATAGGCCTCACACAGAGAGCACAGAGGTACAGAGTTTTTTAGAACACAGAGGCGAGCTGGCGCTCGCAGAGAGGACACAGAGACGGGGGGAGGGTCGGAGGTGTCGGAATCG
>JAFPZF010000086.1 GCA_017417385.1 Bacteroidales bacterium | reverse complement strand
GTCACCGAACGACCAGTTGCCGAGCATCTCGAACATCGTATGATGATACGTGTCGTGTCCGACCTCCTCCAAGTCGTTGTGCTTGCCCGAGACACGCAGGCACTTCTGACTGTCCGCCACCCTGTTGTCCTTGATCGGCACGTTGCCGAGGATCACGTCCTTGAACTGATTCATGCCGGCGTTGGTGAACATCAGCGTCGGATCACCCTTTACTACCATCGGTGCGGATGGGACTATCTTGTGCCCCTTTGACTTGAAGAAGTCAAGAAAACTCTGTCGGACTTCGTTTGCAGTCATCATATATTCTGTTTCTTTTGCGTTTCGTTACTGTTTTCAGACTGCAAATTTACGCAAAACTAAACAATCCTTTGACTCCCACACTATCTCTTTTTCTACTCAACTCCTCTTTATAATTCCTATTCTCTCCCAAAAGAGCATAACTTCCCCGTCTTCCTTTCTCAAAAACCCCACTACAAAAGCGCAAACACCCCTTGCGCCCCATCAAATAAACTCTTTCTATCTGATTTGCCGGAGTAGGCCTACTCCAACAGGCAGGGCCAGAACAGCCCAAGCACCTCCGCTACGAACAAGTCGAGCGTCAGACCCTGAAACGCCCCATGCTTGTCTATCGCCTCAAGCCACAAGACAAACGCCATTATCTGACTCACGGTCAGATAAAAATATGAGATCCGAGGTAAAATCTTCATACCACAATTCGTGTTTCTGAGCAGCAAAATTACTCAAAAGCGCATTGTGTGAAATACTCACTCAATGCGCTTTATGAAAGTTTAAGGTTTCTTATGCTTGATTCGCCTCTGCCCGATTTCCTCTACTTTGCGCTCCCGTCGAGCTTCTCGACCTTGAACCCGCTGACGACCTCATGCAGATGGTCTGCCGACCCGGCAAGCTCCTCGGCATTGGCTGCTATCTCCTCGGCATTCGCCGCCGCCTGCTGTGTGATCCTGTTTAGCTCGACGATGGCCTCGTTGATCTGCTCTGCTCCGGCACTCTGCTCAGCACTGCTGACTGCTATCTCCTTCATGAGCGAGACGACATCCAGTATCTGCGGCTTTATCTCGTTGAGCATGACGTTCACCTCGTTAGCACTCGAGATGCTCGCCTCTGCCGTCTGACTGACCCCAGCTGCCGTCGACTTGGTCTGCTCTGCTAGTCTGCCGACCTCCTTGGCGACGACCGCAAAGCCTCTGCCCTTGCTCCCAGCCCTGGCCGCCTCGACGGATGCGTTGAGCGACAATATGTTGGTCTGGTTGACGAGCTGGTTGATGTTGTGTATCGAACCCGCTATCCTCCGCGCCGCCTCGGCATTCTGCTCCGACGACTCCGCTATCTGCCCTATCGCCTCGCCTGTCTTACCGACGAGCTTGTCGGTCCGCTGCGAATTGTCTGTGTTCTGATGTATGTTCGCCGCCATCTCCTGGACACTCGCCGAGATCGACTCCAGCGACGCCGCCTGCTTGTTCGCTCCGTCCGAGAGCACAAGGCTCGCATTGCTCAGCTCCTCACTAGCCGTCCTCAGCATAGACGCAGTCTCGACGACCTCGTCAAGCGTCTCGTTCAGCGATATGCGCATGTCCTCCATGCTCGCACTCATATACTCTATCTCGTCTCCCGAAGTGTATATCCTGACTGGCTTCGTCAGGTCCTTCTCGGCTATCTGCCGCGCCGACTCTGCTATCTCCCGTATCGGGTCGGTCATCCGCTTCCTGACGTAGATGTAGAACAGGAATGTCAACAACGCACTGATGAACAGCCCTCCGACGATCATTGTCTTGATGATGAGGTTCTTGAGCGCACGACTGGTGTTGGCGTTGATGCCTGTGTAGAATATGCCCTCCGCCTCGCCTGTCGAGTCTAGTATCGGGTCATACTCGACATACATGTCGTTGCCGCCGACGTCCGCCATTCCGGTGTACTTATGCTTCCCGATGAAAACTGTGTCCATAGCCGCAGCATTGACAAGCTTAGTGCCTGTCATCCTGACTCCTTTGACGTCATGCATGGTCGTCGCGACTCTGACGTCCCCGTCAAAGATGGTGACCTCCGCCATGTGACGATACTTGAGCTGGTCGAGATAGAGGCTGTCCTGCATCCTGTGTAGTACGACGTACACTATCGCCGACGTCTCTCCGTCACTGATCTTCTTCCCGACCGCCGCACAGTAACCGACGTCCATGAGCTTTACTATGCCCTCGAAGTATTCCTTCTCCTCGAAAAACTTGCTCGCCTTCGCCAACGTCCGCTTGCTGTCCCCTGCTCCCTCAAAACTTGTTGATATCAGATTGCCGTCGGTCGTCGTCACTACATATCCGTCGAATCCAGCAAGGTCGCACGTCCTGCCTATCCCGCTGATGGCACCATCCACCGTCGCACTGTCCTTAGAAATGCCCTCTATGTACTTCTCCGCATGTCGAGCCTCTTGCATGATGTCACTCCTCATGCCAGTCGTAACTCCTTTCAGCTGACTGTCGAAATAATCCGCAAATACATAGTTCGTACCAAGATTCACATTCAATATGTTCGACGCTGTGAGTATTACCGCAAAGAATGACAATACTAACAA
Source organism: Bacteroidales bacterium (assembly GCA_017417385.1). GTDB lineage: Bacteria > Bacteroidota > Bacteroidia > Bacteroidales > Marinilabiliaceae > W3P20-009. Next base: position 16,620 of record JAFPZF010000086.1, on the reverse strand, counting down.
AAACTTCACAGACAGACTGAACTTCCCATTCTTTATCTGGGTCAGACGCCTCGACTCTATCGTCCTCTCCTGAACAAATCTCCTTTTCTTCTTAGCCATTTTTTTTCCTTTTGTGCTTGTTTTCTTCCCTATATTACGATTTCTCACCCCTAATTGTTTCACGTTTATGTCCTTTACAAACTCTCTTTCCCCTATGTCTTTTTTCCCCCGAGTCTCACCCTTTCTTTGACCGAAGTCCACGATTCTTCTCGCTTATCTTTGCTACTTTTGCTCTCAAATCGTGCATTTTAGCATAAACACTCTTTCCTTTACCTTAACCTCTTTTAATACTAATCTATCTGTTATAAAACTAACTTTGTGTGAGCGAATTGATCGACACACTCTCCTATGATTTCGGTTCTTATACCGACATATAACTTGGTTTGCGTGAGACTTGTAGAGGAGCTCCTCCGACAAATGTCACGCCTCAATATCGACGGCGAAATTATCGTCGCCGACGACGGTTCGTCCAACCTCTCCACCATCGCCGACAACTCTAAAATCGAACAATACGACAACTGCCGCTTTATCGTCAACCCGAAAAATATCGGCACCGCTCGCAATAGAAACCTCCTTATGAGGGAGGCTAAATACCCTCACCTACTCTTCCTCGACTCCGACACTTTCCCGACTTCAGACGACTTTCTCAAGAACTATCTCGACGCTGCCGACAAGGCTGACGTCGTCGTCGGCGGACTGCGCTACAGCCCCGACGCTATAAAATATGTTAACCCTCTTCGCCTGAAATACGGCTACCAGAGAGAGATCCGGACCGCCGAGCAACGTGCTCTCCGTCCCTACGACTCTTTCCTCTCATCCAACTTTATGGTCAACCGTAAGGTCGCCGAGACTATCCGTTTCGACGAGTCATTCGACCGCTATGGCCACGAGGATACTCTCTTCGGTGTCTCCCTCCGCCTCGCAGGCATGTCTATTCTCCATATCGAGGCACCGGTCTACCACAACGACACTGATACCTCCGAGCAGTACCTCGAGAAGACTCGTATCGCTATCCAGAGTCTTACGATGCACTACGAGGACCTCCGTGGTCACAGTCACCTGATTACTTGGTTTGAGCGCCTCAGCTTCCTGAAGTTGACAGGTCTCGTAGGACTCGTCTACAAATACTTCCGCTCGCCTATCGAGGCTAACCTGCAGGGCAAGAATCCTATCCTCTTCCTCCTAGACGTCTACAAGCTCTCCTATATGTGCCGAGTCTTCAGTCTCTGAGCATTTCCCTTCTTCTCCTCCTATCTACTTCATTATTCTAAAAAAAAGACATCAGCTGGCATCCATGACGGGACACCAGCTGACGCTATTCTATTGTAGTTTTTCGACTGTCCTACTGTGCCGGCAACTGCTTGACGAGCGAAAGAACGAGCCTTGCGCATGCCTCCGAGCCGTTCTGCGTATAGACGCGTAGCTTGTATGCTCCGGTCTTCATGCAGTTGAATCCGAACTTGTCGAGCACCTTGCCCTGATACAGGTTGCTGCCTATCTGCTTATCACCATCCATTATCTCGATGACGACCTGCTCCGCATTGCTCGCACCATTAGCTACGTTTATCTGATACACAGTCCTACTGTTCAAGACCAATGAGAACTTCTGTCCTGTCTGTGCCGTAGCAGCAGGCAACTTAGCCTCAAAATCCTTGATGTACTGATAGTTACCCATCGCGCCGAGAGCCTGCTTCATCAGCTCATCGCCGCACTGCGCCTTCATCATGCCTGCGCTGCCTATTATCACGAGCAGCATTAAAAATAGTCTTTTCATCTGTCTCTTATTTCTTTATTCTACTAACGAACTGCGTATCTCATTGATCTTTGCAATGATGCTCTTCACCTGCTCTTCCGAGATGTCTATGTGGGTTATCTCGTTCTGAACGATGATGAGCATGCCGTCTATCTCCTGTGTCTCAGGCTCGCCCATCTCCGTCGTCACCTTGACACCCTCGTATATGTGCTTCAACTCTTCGATCTTCCCAGACAACGCCTTGTAGTCCCTGTCACTCTTGCTATAAGTGTTGATGACTATCCTGAGGATCTCGACGATGTCCTTCTGCTCCCCAAGTCTGTCTATCAAACCCTTGTCGTGCGTCTGATTGATCACCTGGCTCGTGATGTAGATGCCCTCTACCCATGTGCCTACGACTATAGCCGTCGAGACGTTAGACCTGTTCTGCTCCCTCAGATACCTGTCGATATCATTAAAGCTCGTTACTGACAGCTGCTTCAGCGAGTCGAGATTCGTACTGTTCTTCGCCAACCTCGTCAACGTCGTGAAGTCAAGGAACTGACCTACGCCGATTCCGTCTGCCAACCTCTTGATCGACCCGAGGTAGTCTACGACGACGAGGTTCTTGTTGAACGTGTTGATGTATCCCAAGTCAGCTGCATATACACCGAGGTTCACTGCCTTCTTGAAACTCGTCTCATACTTGTTCTCCATTCCTGCCGGATTCAATATCCCCTGAGAGAATCCCACGCCCGTGCCCTTTACTTCGTTCGCCATCTCGACTGGACTCGAGATGTTCTGGATCATGTCACTGACGACCTCGCCACTGACGACGAGCCCAGAATCCCTGTCGTCTACCGGTACATCTCCTAACTCATTGTTCGAACTGCCTCCTCCTACGCAACTCTGAACACCAAAGGCCGTTGCTACTACCAACGCAATGGCTGTTGACCTGAAAATATGACGATTATTCATACTACGTTTTATGTTATCTTCTTTGGTTCAATGTTTCTTCCTCTCTTTTCCGACTCCCGCCCCTACTTCGGCATCTCGTTGTCCGAATACTGCTCGACTAGCGATAACACTGCCCTCGCACAGGCGTCTGTCCCTCCATTGCAGAACACGTTCAACTTATATGCGCCCGTCTTGCTGCAGATGAACTTGAAGACGTTGTAGGTCTTCCCATTGTAGAAGTTCGTACCTAGCAACTTGTCCCCGTCAAAGATCTGCAAGATCACGTTCTCCGCATTCGTCGAACCGTTAGCTACGTTCACTTGATACTTCGTCCGACTATTCAGCACGACCGAATACTTCGTCCCTGTCTTGCTCGACGCAGCAGGCAACTTGATGTCAAAGTCCTTTATGTACTGATAACTCCCCATCTCGCTCAACGCCTGCTTCATCAGCTCCTCGCCACACTGCCCGCTCGATGTGACGATGAGACTGAATAGCCCTATTAGCGTCAAATATATCCTGCCCATAATAGTCTGTTTTTTTGACGATTTATACCTCTGTCAAAGTCTATACAACTATTATTCCACAATGAACTGTCGGATGACCTTGACCTGCTCTATTATACGTGAAACTTGCTCCGGGGTTATATCGACGTGTGTGATCGCATTCTGCTCGATGATGAGCATCCCGTCGATCTCCTTCGTCTCAGGCTCCCCAAACTCCGTCGTGACCTTCACGTCGTCGTATATCTTCTTCAGGTCCTCGACGGTCCCGACGAGCTTCGCAAAGTTCGCGTCCTGCCTGTAGTTGTTCAAGATGATCAGGAGGATGTTGACGATGTCCTTCTGCTCGCCAAGTCGCAAAATGAGGTCCTTGTCGTTCGTCTGCTCTATCACGCGGCACGTGATGTATATGCCCTCGACCCACGCTCCTGCTACTATCGCCGTCGAGACGTTGGCCCTCTTCTGCTCCCTCAGATACCTGTCCATCTCGTTGAAACTCGAGACTGACAGCAACTTCAGCGAGTCAAGATTCGTGCTGTTCTTCGCAAGCCTGCTCAGCGTGTTGAAGTCCAGGAACTGTCCGACGTTCAGCCCGTCAGCGAGCTCCTTAACCGCAAGCAGATACGAGACTACGACGGTGTTCTTGTTGAACGTGTTGATATAGCCGAGGTCCGCACTGTACGCTCCGAGGTTCAGTGCCCTCTTGAAGCTGGTGTCATAGTCCTTCATCCTGTCCGCCGAGTTTAGGACGGACTGGTCGAAGCCGGCCCCGCTGTTCTTGATCTGGTTCGCCATCTCGACCGGACTCGAGATGTTCTGGATCATGTCGTTGACGACGTTCTCCGATAGCTGCAATGGCGCCCCTGTCAGGCTGTCTGGGATGTCGTCAAGACCTCCATTGTTCGTCTGCGTGCCCCCTGTGCAGCTCGATAGCATGCCGACACAGATGGCGGTGTATGCGAGATTCTTTATTGTCAGTGTCATATTGTGTGTTGTTTTATTTCTGTTCTCGTTTGATTCTATTCTTTCTTCGCCGCCGGCTTGGCTGCTACCTTCGCCTTGGGCTTCTCCCCCTCGGCCTTCTTCGCCCTCATCTTCTTCCAGACGCCTCCTATTGCCTCCTTCGCCTTCTTGACGTATGGCTCTATCTTCTTGTCGAGCTTCAAGTCCCCTATCTTCTCGAATGTCTTCCTGACTACGTCATAGTAGAGCAATACGTACAGGAATGCTGATATGAGCCATACCGCAAGGACGTTGAACCATAACGTCTCAATGTACGTGCCAAAGAAGTATTTCTTCGGCGCAAAGAAGTGAGACCTGAACCTGAGTATGCCCTCTGGCTCCGGCATCTGATATATCGGGTCCTTGATCTGGATCAGCCTGTCACCATCCCTCAATATCTTGTTCTTGTCGAAGGTCTTCGTGACGACGTCAGACACTGCCTCGTTGAAGCATGCGTCCTTCAGCCTGTTGTACGTAGCCTTCGTCTCGTCGTTGCTGAGGTAATAGTTGATCATCCTCTCCCTCTCCGTCAGGTGCAGCATGAACGTGTCCTGATACATCTTCTCGAGCTTCGTGAAGTATGCCTTGGTCTCGTCATACACCTTCTTGTCGAACGTCTCCGGCGTCAGCCCGTCATGCGCCTCGAACGCTATCCCCGGATTCCTCCTCATCTCCTTCCCGAGCTCGTTGCTCAGGAGCGCCAAGTCGCCCGTATAGCTCTTGTCGTCGGTCTTGTCCCCCTTCTTCAGGGTCATGACGTTCTCTAGCGCATCCTTCAGCTTCGGGAGGTAATAGACCTGCTTGAAGTCGCACTGGCTCTCCCTCATCTTGTGCTCGAAGAAGCGTTTCTCGAACTTGTTGTTCTTATACTGATGGACTATCAAACCCTCGTATGCGTACCTCGCCGGGATTATCTCCGCGACGAGCGGCACCTTGTCGACCGACGAGATGTCCTTGTTCAACTTGTCAAACGTGAACATCGCGCCGCCTAGCACCATCTGTGGGATCATGATGAGCGGGATCATGATGTATATGGTCACGATGGAGTTGAACGTCGACGAGATTATCAGACCTAGTATGTTCGACGATACCGCTACGCTGAACAGCATCACCCAGAACTCCCAGTTCATGTCCGCAAACTCGATCTCTGCATTGCCGACCAGTATGAAGAGTATCATCTGGATCGCCGACAACCCCATCAGGATCACTATCTTGGACATCAGGTACGCCGACCGGCTCAAGTTCAGGAACGCCTCCCTCTTCAATATCTTCGCATCCTTGAATATCTCCTCCGCACTGACTATCAACCCGAAGAAGATGGCCACCACGGTACCCATGAAGATGTAGATCGGGATGTTTGCATTCTCCCTGAAGATGTATATGTCAGAATCGGGATCTACTATATACCTTATGAGATACGCTAGCACGAAGCCCAGCACCGGCGCCTCCAGCACGTTCAATACTGTGTACTGCGTGTTGCTCACCTTTGCCCAGAAGTCTCTCTGCGTGTATATCCAGAACTGCTTTATCCAGCTCGGGATGTCCAGCGACTTTGGCGGCTTCTCCTCGACGGTCTTGACCTTCGGGATGTTCGGCAGTATCTTCTCGTTATATGTCTTGTTCCACTCCTCCGCCGTCTTCTTCCTCTTGTTCAGCGTGTTACCGAACTCGTCCCTGACACTCGCGTCGAGGATGTTGAAGACCTGCTCCGGATTGACATTGCCACACGTCGGACACTGGCCCATGTCCGCATTCGCCTGGCCGTCCTCCCTCTTGAAATATGTTATCGACTCGGTCGGGTTGCCATAATAGACCGGATATCCACCCGTGTCGAGGATGAACATCTTGTCGAACATCTTATATATGTCGCTCGACGGCTGATGGATGACGACGAAGACGAGCTTCCCCTTCAACGAGAGCTCGCGCAGCAGGTTCATGACGTTCTCCGAGTCCCTACTGCTCAGTCCTGACGTCGGCTCATCGACGAAGAGCACCCCAGGCTCCCTGATGAGCTCGAGCGCTATGTTCAGTCGCTTTCTCTGACCTCCACTGATCATCTTGTTCAGTGGCGATCCGACCTGCAGGTGCCGCCTCTCATATAGTCCGAGGTCGGTCAGCGTCTTGTTGACCCTCTCCTCTATCTCCTTCTCACTGAGGCTCTTGAAGCACAGCTTCGCACTGTAGTAGAGGTTCTGATACACTGTCAGCTCCTCTATCAGGAGGTCGTCCTGCGGGATAAGTCCTATGACTCCCTCGAGCTGCTCCTTCTGCGTGTGTAGGTTGAGGCCGTTTATCAGGACCTCGCCCGTCGTCGGAGACTCCGTGCCACACAGCACGTTCAGCAACGTCGTCTTGCCCGCACCACTCGCTCCCATGATGCCGACGAGCTTGCCCTGCTCCTCTGCCATGTTGATGTGACGAAGTCCTATGCCGCCAGTCTTGAAGACGTAGCACAGGTCCTTCACCTCAAACGAGATCTTCGCGACGTTGCTCTCCTTCGCCAGCCTGGCCACGATGTCCGTGTAGTACATCTGACCGCTCGGCGTCTTTATAAACGAACCACTCGGCAACGGATATACCGTCCCCGAGTCGACTGTCAGTCCGTTGATCGAGACTTCCCTGTCTCCCTCATACTTGACGAAGTACAGGTTCGCACTCTTTATCTGTAGTATCGACAGGTATCCGTCCAGCTTCTCGTCCTTCACGTGGACGGCCTTCTGATACCTCTCCTCCTCCTTCTCGTCCGCTACCAGGAAGTCGTCCAGGTCAAACTGCGTCGGGTCACTCTGGTTGCAGAAGAGCTTTATGTTGTCTATCTCCTTGACCTCCAGGTTGAAGACCTCGCCCGCCGTCTTGATGACCTCCTCGCGTAGCTTGATGGTCTCCGCTGCCATGTCGTTCCCCTCGTCCGTCGAGAGGCTCACCTTCACGGTGCCGGCATTGATGCCGTCCGTGTAGACCTTCTCCATCTCGTACAACCGCACGAGGACGACGACCTTCTGCTCCTTCGTCAGCGCCTTGTTCGCCTTCCTGCAGATGCCGAGGACCTTCATCGAGTCCCCGACTGCAACTATCAGGCGACCCCTGTCGTCAAACTTGACGCCCTTGTTCGCCTCGCTCTTGAACATGTCGAGATACTGCTCGACGGCGGCATCGCCCAACTGAGACTTGAGGAATTTGCTGACAAACTCTACCTCAATGTCACTAGCCCCTCCGCCCTGCTTGGCTATGATGCCAAACAGTTTCATCAAGTGCTCCAATATCTCTTCACTCATCGCGCTGACTTTATTCTAAATGCGACACCCACACCCCGCCGCAGCAGGCAGAGATGTGGGAGACGCCATCCTTATGTTCTGTCTTTCGGAAACTTCTAGAGCCTTCCCTTATTATGAACCTTGCTCGATCTTTTAATACTCAATGAACTCAAACGGCACCTCCACGATGTCCTCATACTCCTTGCCCGCATCAAGTATGTCCTCCTCGTCCTCATGATAGTGCCACTTGATCGTCACGTTGTCCGCTATCGGCTCAAACTTCAACAGTATGTCTAGCAGTATCTTCGACGACGCCGTGTTGAAATACTCGAGCTTGAAGTTCACGTCCGTATGATCGTTCGGATCTGCCACGAACTCGTCTATCCACGCCAAAGCTGGCGCATAAAACGTCGCCACATCCTCCGGAAGACTGCGACCAGAGAACTCGATGACGTTAGCCGCCTTGTCAAGCGTTATCGACGGAGTGTCGTCCGTTCCTTTGATATTAATAACATCCATTGTCGTAAGTATGTTCGATTTGTTTTTTGGTTGGTTATTCTTACTCTGTTTTTCCTCCCGACTCCCCGACTACTCCCTCGAGATCGTCGTTATGATGATGAAGAACACGAAGTCGTCGTTCAACTCCTTGAACTGGAAGTCAATCTTGTTCCCGCTCTTCTTCGCTATGTCGATGAATCCCAGTCCGGCTCCCCCCTTCTCCGAGATCCTTCCCTCCATGATCTGCTGCTTGTACGCCGCCGATAGCCCCTCCTTGTCTAGACTGTTGATGTGCTCCAGCGTCGACTTCAGCCCGGCCATCTTCTCCCTCTTCACGACGTTGCCCGTGATCACGTTGTAACATGCCTCACCATGAGACACCAGCACGATGCCACGACGCTCCTCGTCCTCCTCGCCCGTGATCGGGTCTGCATGCTTGCTGATGTTCTGAAGACACTCCACCATGACGTTGAAGACTCGTCGCTGTACCTTCGACGACTCCTCCGCCTTCTCCATGTTCTTCTCCGTCATCGAAGTGAACGTCTTCGTTATCTCCTGCGTCACAACGCCCTCATACACAAGATTGATCTCGTTCGCCTGCATCGTGTGATACAACTGGTAGGCGAACTCCAGAAAGTCTTGATTGGCTCCTATTTTGGTCATGGCTATCATTCTAATGAAGCGTAAAGATACTATTATTTTTTTATTCACCCTATACGCAACATCCCCGTTAATTGTTGCACATTTTCCCGTTTTTTAATCCTCCTCCCCGCAACACGTTCATTCCCACATATATACCATCGTCATTCTCTCCCACATTCTCCCCATTCTTCCCTTTCCTTCTCTTCCCCTCTCTTCCCCATTGCTCCTCGCTTATACACCCGCTCTCTCCGACAACTCCGACCCTACGACTCCTAATTGCAAATTCCTCATTTCACATTGCCTCCAGTCTCGGCTTGACTGGGTCATCTATCTTGATGATGTGGTCATACTCGACCGCCACGACGCCCTCGACCTTCCGTATGTACTCCATCGTCTCCTCGAGACTCTTCCCCGCCGGCTTCTTGAGCGCCATCCCGCTGATAATCTTGTAGTCGTAGACTATCTCTATCCCATACTCCTCGATAGCCTTCAGGAGCGGTCCCTTCCCCGTCTCCGCGTCGTATGAGACTAAAAACACCTCGGGCGAATGCTCCGCAAAGCTCTTCCTGTCCTTCACGGCGACCACCTCCGCCGCCCTCCTCGTCTGGCATCCCGCCACCGCCGACATCATGACGAGCACCCCCGCCACTATGACTCTCCTTCTCATCTCTTTTCAGTTTTTTCCCTGCTCCCTATCAAAATCTCAGCCAAACTCCCTTCTTCCCTCTCCCTTCTCCCCACTTCCTTCTTCCTTCTTCCTTCTTCCCCTTCCCCTACCCTATCGACTCAAACTTCCATCCCTTCTCCCCGTACTCCTCCAATATCCGCTCCAGCGTATACCGCATCCGCTCCCCACTCTTTATCGAGTCGTGAAGGACTACGATGCTCCCCTCGCGCACGTTCTCCCGGACGTTCCTATACACCTCCTCGGGCTTCAGCCTCCTGTCATAATCCTCCGGCATGACGTCCCAGAACACAACCCTCTCCAGTCCTCCCCCGACTATCGCACACGTCCTCCACGGCGTCATCTGCCCGTGCGGCGGTCTGAAAAACCTCATCTTCCCCTCGCCCGCTATGCTGCACTTCTCTATGTTCTCCCTATACGCCTTCCATCCGACCTTCAGAAGCTGCGCGTGGTTGTACGTGTGGTTCCCGACGACGTGCCCCCTCCTGAGCGTCTCGTGGTATATCTCCCTGTGTCGGTCAACGTTCTCGCCGACGCAGAAAAATGTCGCCTTAGCACCATGCTTGTCGAGCATGTCGAGCACCCACGGCGTCTGCTCCTCTATCGGTCCGTCGTCAAACGTCAGGTACATCGTCTTCTCGCCACCCAGCCGCCACGCCGAATGTGAATACAGCCGCCGGACACTCTCCGGCGGCTGTACTATCAGTCTGTCTATTATGCTCACTTCCTTAGTATCTGAACACCTGCCTAAGCACATCCTCGACCGAGTCAAACATGCTCGCCATCTCGTCCCCTATCTCCTTCCTCTGATACTTCTCGCACGTCCTCTCGATGACTCCGTGGATGGCTACGCACCTCCTGAGGCTCTCGTTCATCTGCTTCTCCGTGTCATAGACCGAGAGATAGAAGCACATCTCCTTCCAGTTCTCCGAACCGTACTCCTTGACTATCGCGTCGCCCTTCTCGTTCTCGCCAGCCCTGTAGTAGTCCTCCGCCAGCTCCATGCTGAAGTAGTTATGAGCGACTGCCCAGCTCGGGATCTCCTCCTGTATCTTGTCGAGCACCTTGACGGCCTTCTCGCGCTTCTCCTGGGCTACGAGGCTGTCACTCGCCGCCGCCGCCTCGTCGAGCAGCGTCGTCGCAAGCCTCGTCAGGTTGTTCCTCAGGTTCGAGCCCATCCTCGTCTTGTTCTCGTCGAGATACTGTCCCTCCCTGTTGTAGAAGCCCCACCTGAACTTGTTCATGACGTTGTCATACATCCTCTCGGTATCGACGCAGCCGACCTGGCCTGTCTGCTCGTTAGACGGCGTGTATATCGGCGTTATCCTGTATGCCAGGCCTTCCAGCGAGAAGTAGTCCTGCAGACCGACGTAGTTCTCGCTGCCGACTGTCACTGCATAATACAACGGTCGCTTCCACTTGCTCTCGTTGACCATGTCGATGACGAAGATGTTCGCCTTTGTCATGTACCTCTGCGGGAAGTTTATCCTGATGGCGTCAACTATCAGGCTGTCCTTATCCGCCGAGACGATGCCGCTAGCCCTGACCTCGTCCTTGTTCACGGGGATCATGAACTTCGTCGCCGGGATGAAGCATATTCTTCCAGGATGGTTCGGGAGGCTCTTGGTTCTCGGATTCTCGCTCTTCAGGAAGTCATACGCGTCCTTGACGGTGACGTAGTCGTCGGTGTTTGCTATGAGGTAGACGATGTCCCTGTCGTGGGTGTACTGCTCGTGGGTGAACGAGATTGGCAGCGGCTTGCTGTCATACGCCTGTCTCTTCATCTGGTCTGTATACCACTCGGTCTGCAGATAGCTGAGGTTGCAGATTCTGACGTCCGGACGCTCCCCCTCGACTTCCTGTATGTACCATAGTGGGAAGGTGTCGTTGTCTCCGTTGGTGAAGATGACTGCATCTTTCTCGCACGTCTGGAGGTAGTTGTATGCTATGTCCCTCGCTATTGTGCACCCGCTCCTGTCATGGTCGTCCCAGTTCTGCTGTGCCATGACGCCCGGGACTGCCAGTAGTAGTGCACATGTCGTCGCTATCGCCGTCACCTGCTTCGGCAGCTTGGTCGCCAACGCCTCGATGATATACAGGACTCCGAGTCCTATCCAGATGGAGAAGGCATAGAAGCTGCCCGCGTATGCATAGTCCCTCTCGCGTGGCTGCAATGGCGTCTGGTTGAGGTAGAGGACTATCGCCAAACCTGTCATGAAGAATAGGAGCATGACGACGAGGAAGCCCTGCTTGCCCTCCGTCCCCTTGCCATACTGATAGAAGAGGCCTATCAGTCCGAGAATCAACGGGAGCATGTAGTACTTGTTGTTGCCCTTGTTCTCCCTGAGCGAGTCAGGGAGGAGGCTCTGGTCGCCCAGCATGGCATTGTCGATGAAGCTGATGCCGGTGATCCAGTTGCCATGCGTCAGCTCGCCATGACCCTGTATGTCGTTCTGCCTTCCCGAGAAGTTCCACATGAAGTAGCGCAGGTACATGAACCCGACCTGGTACTTGAAGAAGAACTTGAGGTTCTCCAGCATGGTCGGACGCATGACGGTCTTGACTCCCTCGTCATCCTTGACCTGCACCGGCGTACCCTTATATCCGCTCCAGCTCTTGTACTGCGAGATGTGGCCCGCCTGAGAGCTGTACATTCTCGGGAACAGCATTGTCGCCTGATATGTGAACTGTGGCTTGTGGTCCGCGACTTCATACCGCCCGTTCTTCTTGATGTATATGGGGTCACCGTCACTGCTGCTCGACGACAGCGGTGAGACGAATGTCTGCCCGTGGAACAATGGCCTGTCGCCATACTGCTCGCGGTTGAGGTACGATATAAGGTCGAACACGTTGTCCGGCGAGTTCTGGTCCATCGTGGGGTCCGATGCGCTCCTGACGACGACCATCGCAAACGACGAGTAGCCGAGGACTATCAGCGCAAAGGCCGACAAGACGAGGTTCAGCAGGTGCTTACCGCTCTTGTATGTCGCCCATATCCCCCAGACGGTCAGCGCCGTCAGGAGTATGAACCAGAATATTGCTCCACTGTTGTATGGCAGGTGCATGCCGTTGACGAAGAGGAGCTCGAAGACTCCGGCTATCTGCACGAGGCCCGGGATGACTCCATAGAGTATCGCACCCAGTATCACGCACGAGACGAGCAGCGCCTTGATGACTCCGCCTGTCGTGACGTCATACTTTGTAGCCGACTTCTGCCCTGCTACGACGGTCGTCTTCTTGCTCTTCTTGTAGTAATAGACGAGGCCTATCGCCGGTATGCAGAGGAGGTTCAAGAGGTGTACGCCGATCGAGAGTCCCATGAGGTACGCTATGAGCAGCAGCCACCTGCCGGAATGGTCCTCGTCCGGGTCTGCCTCCCACTTGAGTATCAACCAGAAGACGAGCGCCGTGAAGAGCGACGACATGCCATAGACCTCGCCCTCGACTGCCGAGAACCAGAAGGTGTCCGAGAATGTGTACGCCAGCGCACCTACCGCTCCAGCTCCCATGACTGACCATATCTTCCACGGCTCTGCTCCCTCGGTGCTCTCGCCGATGAAGATCTTACGCGCCAGGTGGGTGATGGTCCAGAACAGGAATAGTATGGTGAACGCACTCGCCAACGCCGACATGACGTTGATGAACTTCGCTACCAACGCCGCGTTCGGCGCCAGTATAGCAAAGAATCGTCCCATGATCATGAAGAGTGGCGCTCCGGGAGGATGACCGACGAGGAGCTTGTCTGCCGTCGCTATGAACTCTCCGCAGTCCCAAAAACTCGCGGACGCCTCCGTCGTCAGGATGTATGTCAATGCCGCTATCGCAAAGACAACCCACCCGACGAGATTGTTGATGCTCTTGTAGTTTTTCATTCCTATTCTTTATTCCTGCCTTTTCGTTTCTGTTTCCTATTTGTAGTGTGACCCGATGAACGTCTCGAACGCCTCGTCCATGCCGGTCAGCGTCATCAACCGGTAGTTCTGCTCGCTCATGGTGTATATGAGTGGCAATGGCTCGCTCGTCAGCTCTTTCCACATCGCCTGCTCTCTCAGCGCATAGACGTATGTCATCGCCTCCTTCTTGTTCTCGAATGTCCTGACGACGACTATCTGCCTGTCGCCCGGTATGAGCTTCATGTCGAGGTCGTAGTCCTTCAATATGTGGTTCGTGAAGTTGTAGTCCGCTATCCTGAACTGTCCCTCCTTGAGCTTGCCTCCATCGACGACGCAGACTACGACGTGTGCGGAGTCTGGCTCATACCTGTACTCGGCCTTGACGTCGGCTATCTCTACCGCTGTGTCCTCGACTCTCCGCGCCTTGTCCAGAGGACTGTCGTATGCGGTCTGGACGACTGGCGTCTTGCCCTCGCCGAGCGCCGCTAGCAGTATCTGAGACAGCGAGTCCTGCGCCGTCCCGGCATACTCCTTGGTGATCCTCTCGAGGTCCGCCCTGAACTCGGTCGCCTTCCCCTGCTTTGCTGCCGACATGGCCCTCAGCAGGAGGTACTGCGCTATGTTCCGCTCCTCTGCGTCCCCGCTGTTTATCCTCTCGCTCGCCCTGCGCTCCGCCTCTCTGAAGTCGTGTCTCGTATATGCTGCGTATGTCTCCCTGAAGTATCTCTCCCTCTGCGCGTTCTGCTCGTTCAGCTGCTCGACATACCGTGGGTTGCTGATGTTCTTCGCCATGTCGCTGTCTGGGTACTTCTGGACTATCTTGCTGTCGGTCGTCCGCTGTCCGTTGGCGTCGCCCTGCTTCTTCTGCGCGAAGTGTAGCATGGTCAGCGCCTCATACTCCCTCGACCCCTGCGGATACCTCCTGAGGTACTCCTCGAGCTGCCCGACGCATGCGTCATAGTCGTTTATGTTGTCATAGAACTGCCGCGCACTCTCTATCAGGGCGTCGCCGGTCTCCTTCTCGGTCTTGGCCTGCGCCTCTGCCGTCAGCGGTATCCGCGCCGCGAGCTTCTCGACTGTCAGCGGTCCAGATTCCTCCTGCTTCGCCATCTCATCGACGACTTCCTCGGTCCCGGTGCCTGTCTGTCCTGCCGCGCCACCCTGCTGAGCTGCCTCCTCCGTGAAGAGGTTCTGGCTCTTGTCGCTCCTGCGCCAGTTGTCCTCGTTCTTCCTCCGTCCCCACTTCTGCTTGAATGCGCTCTTCCCGGCATTGACGAGGCTGGTGTTGTAGAAGTACCATCCCGACTTGCCGCCGCTGGTCTGACCGTTCGCTATCTGGTAATAGTCGGTCTGGCTCATCCCGCCCTCGTCTTCGAGAGCCTCCTTAGCCGCCTCCTCGGCCTCACGTCGCTTCTTGTCCTCGTCGACTATCTTCTTGAGTATCTTCTCCCGCTCCTTGGCCGGCATCTTCGCCAGCATCATGAGCGAGTCGTTGTCTCTGATGGTGATGAGCTCCTTAGCGACGGGTCTCAACTTCATGCTCTTCTCGTCGACTTCCTTCTTTCTGATGTTCTCCGCGTCGAGATACTGCGACGCACTGTCTATCGACATCGCCCCCTCTATGTACTTGGGCTTCGCGAGGTATATGTCGGAGAGTGCAAGATACGAGAGGCCTTTCTGGTTGTCGTTGCTGACGCTCAGCTCGACCGACTTGTTGAACGCCGCTATCGCCGCGCCCTCATGTCCCTTGCTCTGCTCGATGTGTCCTATTGAGTAGTATATCTGGTCCTGCTGCTCCTGATACTTGTCGTCCTCGGCCATCTTCCTGAGTGCCTTCTCTGCCTTCGCCAGCTCCTCAGGCGTCGTCGCCACTGTCGCGAGGTCTAGTCGCGCAGCGAACGCCATGTCCCAGTCCTGCAGCTGTCTACTCAGCTTCATCATTAGCGGCGCAGCCTTCTCCTTCTTGCCCGTCGCCCTGTATAGCTGCGCCAGTATGTACGTGTACCGTCTCTTGCAATACCTGTCCCGCGTCTCTTTTACGGCCTTCTCCATGTGCGGTATCGCCTTCTCATACTCCTCCTGCGTGATGTATACGTTTGCATACGCCGCCTGATAGTCTGCATATAGCTTCGTCGGCGCTATGCCGTCCATGTCATAGCTCTTCAGCGCCGCCAGCGCCTCCCCATATCGTCCCTCGCTCGTGCACAGTATGGCTTTCCATATCTTCGCCTCGTATGTCGGCCTCTCCGTCGGATGCTTCATCGCGAGATAGTCGAAGTACTTCATCGCCTCCTCGGTCTCGTGCATTATGACGTTCGCCTTCCCCATCAGGAGATACCCCTCCGGGACGTACGGGTTGAACTCCTCCTTGGCCCTGAATCGCTTGTCGGCATCGGTCATCCCAGCCTTGCTCTCCGGCTTGACGGTTATCGAATGTAGCTGCACTAGTTTATGGCACTTCTTCAGGCACACCTCCATGTCGGACCGCCCAGCCTGTGCCGCCTGCTTGCTGTTGTGAGCATATACGGGCAGGACGTGGCTGTAGTCGTTCACGTACGCCTTCCGCGTCTTGTCAACACCCGACGTATATGCCTCCCGCGCATTGTAATAAACGTTGAAATGCGACGTCATCTGCTGGTAGTGCCTGCTCAACCACGTGTTCCGCTTCGTCGAACAACCTTCCCCTGCCAGCATCATCAATGCCAGCCCTACTATTGTATATATCCCTTTGCTAATCCTCATTCTGACGCAAAAATCGCCGCTAAGTTACGCTTTTTTTGCAACTTTCACACTAACTAACCCTCCCTTTCACGTCCCACTCTTCCCAATCCCCTCACTAAACACTCTCCGACCCCTCCGCTCCTCCCCGACTTTCTCAGTTGAGCAGGATTTGCAATCCTGCTCCATGGAGTATAAGCATTTGCAATGCGCTTATCCTTCCATTGATTCCGTTGAGCGGGATTTGCACCCTTTCGATTAAGCGAGTGCATACTTTCGATTAAGCGAATGCAGAACGAGCTTGCTCGTTATGCTGAGCGTGAGAAAGTAAGACGCCAGTCAATGGAACTTGTTCCAATTGCCGAACTTTTCGATTAAGCGAGAACAGAGGGAACTTGTTCACTCTGCCGAGCGTGAGAAAAGTCGACGAAGTCAACGGTAGAAAGGTCAGCGAAGCTAATCCCGCTCGATGGAGTATAAGCATTTGTACCCTTTCGATTAAGCGAGTGCAATGCAAGCTTGCTTGCAAATTGCCGAGCGTGAGAAAAGTCGACGAAGTCAACGTGAGAAAAGTCAGCGAAGCTAATCCCGCTCGATGGAGTATAAGCATTTGCACCCTTTCGATTAAGCGAGTGCAATGCAAGCGCGCTTGCAAATTGCCGAGCGTGAGAAAGGTCGACGAAGTCAATGCGCTTAT
>JAFPZF010000085.1 GCA_017417385.1 Bacteroidales bacterium | reverse complement strand
TCCTTCTTCTCTTCCTCCTTCTCGCCTTCTTTCTGCTCTCCTTCCTTCTCCCCCTCCTTCTCCTTCTGTTCTTCCTTCTCTCCCTCCTTTTCGCCCTCCTTCTCTTCGCTCTTCTTCTCGTCTTCTTTCTGCTCCTGCGGCTCCGGCTCCGGGTCGTCGTCCTTGCTGCAGCTCTGCGTCGTCATGAGGCTCCCCGAGAGGAGCGCATATAGCGCAAACCTTACTATTCTCGTTTCTATCTTCATGGTTCTCTGACTTTATTTGTTGCTGTTCCTAAAGTTACAAATTACATACGACAATTCCTAATGTCGTATCATACAACATCTTCTCGTCTGTCGTCTTCTCCGCCGCTTGCGCCCCTCTTCGATGCCTTCTGGCTTCGCTATCCCTGCCGCCTCTGTCCTTAGTTCTTGAAACTGTGTATCGGCGCGGGGATTCGTCCGCCTCTGTTCACGAACTCCGAGCAGTCGAATCTGTTTACTGGCATGACGGGCGCCATTCCGAGCAACCCTCCATAGCTGACCTCGTCGCCGACTTTCTTGCCGATGATAGGCAGGATTCTGACTGCCGTCGTCTTCTGGTTTATCATGCCTATCGCCGCCTCGTCTGCTATGATGCCTGATATGGTCGTCGCTGGCGTGTCCCCTGGTATGGCTATCATGTCGAGCCCTACCGAGCATACGCACGTCATGGCCTCCAGCTTCTCTATCGTCAGAGCCCCAGCCCTGACGGAGTCTATCATCCCCTGATCCTCACTGACGGGTATGAACGCACCGCTAAGCCCACCGACGTATGACGATGCCATGACGCCGCCTTTCTTGACCTGGTCGTTGAGTAGCGCCAATGCTGCTGTCGTCCCAGGCGCTCCTGCAGCCTGCAGTCCCATCTCTTTTAGGATGTCTGCCACCGAGTCTCCGACGGCCGGCGTCGGCGCAAGCGATAGGTCGATGATGCCAAACGGCACGCCAAGTCTCCGCGACGCCTCCTGCGCTACGAGCTGTCCGACTCTCGTTATCTTGAACGCTGTCTTCTTCACTGTCTCACATAGTACCTCGAAGGTCTCACCGTGTACGTGAGATAGTGCGTACTTCACGACTCCAGGCCCCGAGACTCCGACATTGATGACGGCATCCGGCTCCGAGACTCCGTGAAACGCTCCCGCCATGAATGGGTTGTCGTCCGGCGCATTGCATAGTGCGACGAACTTTACGCATCCGAATGAGTCCCTCTCCGTTGTCGCCAGCGCTATGTCTTTGATGGTCTGACCCAGTAGCCTGACAGCGTCCATGTTGATTCCCGTCCTCGTCGATCCGACGTTCACTGACGAGCATACTCTCTCGGTCTGCGCCAACGCCTGTGGCAACGACCGTATCAGCATCTCGTCCGCCCTCGTCATGCCCTTGCTGACTATCGCCGAGAATCCGCCTAGGAAGTTGATGCCTAGCGCCTTCGCGACCTCGTCAAGCGTCTCCGCCAGCCCGACAAAGTCGTCCGACGACTTGCACACACCGCCGCCTACTATCGCCGCCGGTGTGATGCTGACTCGCTTGTTGACGATCGGGATCCCATACTCTCTCGATATGTCCTCACCGGTCCTGACGAGGTCCCGCGCCTTGCTCATTATCTTGTCATACACGTTCCGCTTCAACGCCTGTAGCGTCGTCGCACCCGTGCAGTCTAGCAGGCTTATCCCCATCGTGATCGTCCTCACGTCCAGGTTCTCCTGCTCTATCATCTTATTGGTCTCTATGACCTCCGAGATGTTTATCATCTTTCTTCCTCCTCGCTTTTTCTGTCCTTGTCCTTCGTTGTCTCTGCTCCCACGGATACTCTATATTCTGTGCATCTTGTCAAATATCTCCTCCCTCTGACACTTGATCTGTACGCCAATCTCCTTCCCGAGCTCGTTCAGCTCTGCGCCTACGGTCTCGAATGGCTTCGTCATCCCCGACGCATCCACTATCATCATCATGTTGAAATACTGCTGGACTATCGTCTGGGATATGTCGAGTATGTTGACCCCGTTGTCCGCCAGGTACGTGCAGACCTTGGCTATGATGCCTACCGTGTCCTTGCCGACTACTGTGATTATCGCTTTGTTTGTCATTTCTCCTTTTTTTGTTAGTTTTGCTATTGTTGCACCCTCGACGGGCTTGATTTAGCAAAGTTACTTAAAACCTATCTTACTATGAAATACATTCTCGTTTTACTTCTCTTTTTGGTTAGACCTGTATTAGACCTGGCCCAGTCTTGGGACGGCGTCGGACTGCCCGTTTCTACTCTCGCCGACTCGCCAGACGATGCCGCTCTGACGACGCTTACCAAATCTGCCTATACTGTCTCTTATTCCAATAAGACGCATTGCCCCGTCTGGGTCGCCTGGATCCTGACTGCCGATAAGGCTAATGGCTCTATCAAGCGTATGTCGAACAACGCCTGGCATGAGGAACTCGACCTCCCAGCCCCTCGCTCGACTCCAGCCGACTACTACAATCTTAAGTCTCTCGGCCTCTCCCGTGGTCATATCTGCCCCGCCGGCGACAATAAGTGGGACTCGGTCGCTATGTACGAGTCTTTCTCTATGGCCAACGTCTGCCCTCAGAATGGTCCTCTCAACGGTGGCGACTGGAACGAGATCGAGATGGCTTGCCGCCGCTGGGCTACTGCTTTCGACGTGGTTTATATTGTCTCCGGCCCTGTCTTCTCTTCCGATAGCTGCGCTACTATCGGCAAGTCTAAGATTGCTGTCCCCGACGCTTTCTACAAGGTCATCATCCGCCTCGGCAAGTCTCCCGCCTCTCTCGCCTTCGTCTGCCCCAACAATGGCGAGAACCACGCTATGGACTTCTACCTTACTTCTATCGCCGATGTCGAGCGCATGACCGGCCTGGCTTTCTTCCCTGACCTCCCCGCCGACCTTGCCTCTTCCCTCAAGTCCTCCTCCTCCCTCAAGTCCTGGGACAAGAAGTCCAGACGCTCTAAGAATCAACACCCCTCTAAGCCAGACCGCAGATAAGGTCTTTCTCCCCCCTTCTACTTCCGTTTACTTCCCCTTTAAACATGTAAAGGTCGGCTCTCTCCCCGAGAACCGACCTTATTTTCCCCCCTCTAACGCACTTCCTATATGTCGTTTCCTTAGAATTATTCCCCTTGATTGTCCGTGTCTAAAGATATGCGTAATTGTGATTGTACCTGATTCCTTCGTAGTCCCGTCGTCTAAGCCATTCCCTTCTTTTGAATGTAACCGTCTATTTGTATAAAGTCGACAACTTACTCAACCCATCATCAAGTGTTTTCTTCGCTTGCGAAATAGAATCATAGTAAACCTTATACGGCGCCGATATTGATTCTTCAACATCCTTATTACGGGGAATAGGTATCTTTATCTGCAAAAACCTGTCACCAACATCTTCTCGGTTCGTCTGCATGAAGATTATACGCTGCCACTGACTACGCACTTCTGGCAGATTCATAGCCCATAACAGATAAAACTGACTAAATATTGTCCCCTTACTTCGCAAACATATTACCTCCTTGGTTAGTACTATCTGTTCCTGTCCTGGAAGTAATACACAGAAATCTCCTATATTTTTTGAGGCCCTCTCTGGGCTAATGAGGTCGTATGCACACAATTTTGATACCTCTCCTTTCCAATACTTCTTGGCCAAAACTTTAGGTATCATGTTAGTAGGATTTATATTCACAGTCCCCGCACGCAGATCTGATACCTTGATGTACGGTATGTCTCCTACTCGCTGGTCTGCGCTTGGACTACCATGCCCATGAAAAATGATAATGTGACCTTCTGTGTTAAGTTCTCCTAAGGATTTACAATCGAATCCATTTCCCTTACAGAATCGAATAACACCTTCTGAATACTCCTTGTCATAATACCCTGGAATAGCTATGTGCGTGCTCACAATTTCGGACAATGGAACGTATGCGCTACGGGGAGAAACTACACCTCTTATTATGTCATCACAATCATCCGTTAGCTCATCATCAAGTATTTTATAGTCTCTTTCGCCTGTTTCGGGATCAACTTTGTACAACTCATTACCATCTTTGTTTATTCCGCACGTTTTGCTATTTAAAACAAGTACTTGCCCCTCCTTTACCCACGTCATCGCACTCCTATTCGTCCCTTTCTTTTCTAAAATATATAGATTTGTCTTTGCTCGACAGAAACCCTGAAAAGCTTCCATCGGGATGTTGATAATCGCCCTAAGATAGAATTTGTCATGTATGTAGTTCTGCAACCAAATGTATGAGTCTGAGAAAAAGTATGTCTCTGGCAATACTATTCCAAGTCTCCCGCCTTCTTTCAGAAGCCTCTGGCAACGCTCAATAAACGCAATGCCAAGTTCCCGTTCGGTGTAGTTCTCTTTCGATTCATCAAGATGGGTCTTCGTACTGTCCTCCCTATGACTTATTGCAAATCGTATGAGCTTCCCGTCATTTGAACTAAGTTTTAAGTTCTTCCCAAATGGTGGATTCGTTAAAATGCACGAGAAACTATTCTCTTTCATGTTCAAAGCCAAATGTTTGAAACGACTATCCCATAGATAGCTGCGAATAGAATCCCCATGAAATGTATTTGTCGAACCATCTCCTATCGTCATCATTATGGCTTTTGTCAGCTTGACATTAACCTTATCTTTGTCTATCCCGTATAGATGACGTTGAGCCCAGTTCTTTACGTCTCCGTCATCCATGGCTGGATAGTTACCCTTCAAAGATATATATGATTGCAAAAGAAAACCACCAGTCCCACATGCGGGGTCAAGCACTTTGTCAGACACTTTTACCTGTACGAGTTTGACGGCATTATTTATGATAGGCAGTGGCGTGAAATACTGACCATCATCATTTTTCAAGCTGTCTTGACGAAATACTTGAAAAGCTGTGGAAACTGTTTCTGAAGGTAAGCCGAACACTTTAAACCGTGCAAGCTCAAACACGCACCTCGTAATTGTAGAATCATCAAATGCTATCGCCTCATCGCCATCATCTAGTAAGTCATTGTTTGATATGAGCAATTCATTAAACAATTCGCGTATCTGATTGGCTGTCCGACTCTTATCTTTAGCGTACTGAAAGTTTACTGGCTTTTCAGGCTCCACCTTAGCTCGCTTGTCACTCTCTATCTTGGCAAGCAGAATATTACACAAATTGTTAAGACGCTCGTCTGGTCTTGTGCTCCTCGTATCTTCAGAGACTATGACATTTAGCAACCTTTTAAAAACCTGCTTTAGCTCTGACGCCTTGACATCCGCTTTAAGATCATTCCATGTCAGTGGCCTCTCCGCATCTGCCGTTAAATCTTCATCCGGGTATGGTAATTGTCCTGAAGGCGTGACTTGAAGATTCCCTTCTATTGTCCTTCTTACGCAGACTATTTCATTCCCATTTGTCCATATCCCCATCTTGACATATGGTTCAAGACCCATGTATATTTCAAGTTGATTGACCCCTTCCTTTGAATTGGGCTTCTTCGTCTCTACTATTATGTCTATATGCCTATAGTCCCCAACGTTTGATGCATCGTCGAATATGACTAAGTCCACAGGGAACCCTTGGAACTTCATTCTTTTCTCTCGTTTGCTCGCTTCGCTTGGTGACTTCGGTACTATCCATTCTGGACTATATTGCATTTGGTTTATGCTCCACCCCATTTCAACAAGCTTGCTTATAAGTGGTTGTCTGGTCTGTGTGTTTTCTGGTCCTTGAATCTGCATCGTTTTATTTTTTTCATCAACTATTCCCTTACATTATACTCACGTTCAAATGTAAGATTTCTGTCTGCAAATATAATGGTTTATTCTTCTTATATGTCTGTTTCGGTTCTATTATTGTCCTTTTCCAATATGCCTCACTTCTAAAAAAGGTCGGCTCTCTCCCCGAGAACCGACCTTCTATTATTCTTCGAGTAGTCTTCTACTTCCCGCTTACATACTTCAGCTTTCCGCCGACTACATACAGACCTCCCTTAGGATTCTTTACCTCCCTGCCGCTGAGGTCGTATATCTTCTCTGCGCGGTCGTTGCTCTCTACTGTCTCTATGTTTGTCGGTTTCGCCTTCTCCACCTTGACGCTTACTGTGACGCTCTCTGCATTGAGATACTTGCTCTCTACGCTTATCGTCACTGTCGTCTCGCCCTCGCCGACTATCTTCAGGACTGAGCCGTCCATCGTTCCGACTGTCTCGTCAGACGAACTGTACTTCAAGCACCCCTTCCCATATACTTCCGTGAATGATGCGTCCGCCAGGACTCCCTCGATGTCTATCTCGTCTCCTACTTCCGCATTTTCTATCTTGTCTGTGCTCGTCGTCAGCTCGATGTCATACGTGTACGCCCTCGGCCCTATTGTCAACGACGATACGAAGTCCTCTGTCGAATTGTCCGTGTCCTGCAATATGAGCCTCCCGTCTTCCGTCACGCTCGCCGCCTTCCTCATGAACCTTTCTCCTATCCGGCTCGTGCATATCTGCCCTCCCTTGTCTATCTCGTCTGCCAGATACTTGCGTTCGCTGTTGTGGACTGCCTTGCTCTCTAGCTCGACTCCGTCTATCACCCAGCTGTTCTGGATTAGCGCTGTCGGCAGTCCCGTGGCATTGTTGAATGGTGTCGTCGTCTCGAGTTCCCCTATGTTCGCCTCTGTCGTGAATAGGACTATCGGCGACGGACCTGCCTGAGCTATCTGTATGAAGGTGAAGTTGGCACTGTATGTATATACGTTCTCGATCTCCTCGACATTGTCATTGTTGGTCTTAGGCTTCGCCGAACCTAGGTCCTTGGCCTCAAAGTCTGCCCCCGTCAAGTCGCACTCGTATGGGTTCTCTGTCTCGTCCGTGTTCACTATCGCCGTGTGGTCTATCGCACTGTTGACCAGTAGCAACGTCTCTCCTGGCGCAAGTACTTTGCTCTTCTTGATCTTGAATATCTGCTTCAGTACTGTGCAGCCCGGATGTGCGCTCTGACCTTCTGCGTATGTGATGCCCTCATCTCCACGTAGCCTGTCTGTCGTCCATCCTCCTGCGTTGTATGTGGTAAAATCTCCTAGTCCTACATACAGATCCTTCACGTCTACCGCCTTGTCCGAGTTGTTGTAGAGCTCAATGAACTGCCCGTCAGTGTATGCTGTCGTTTTGCCTGTCGTCTTGTTGACTGTATTCGACTGGGAGTAGTATACCTTGCTGATGACTATGTTCCCCTTCGCCGGCGCTACTGCATCCTCTGCCTGTGCTGCTGTCAATGCACTTGCCAATGCCGCTACCGCTAATGCTATTACTTTTCCTTTCATCTGCTGTTAACTTTTTAATTAAACTTCTGCTTTGATGCAAAAATCGTTCCAATGTGCTTCCGTCTGACACTCTATATGTCTATAACTAAAAAACTCTACCCCACCGTCTGGCAGAGTAGAGCTCTATCATTATTACAAGGTCTTTCGACTTAGTCAAGGTTGCTATCAACCCTCTTCATCTCGAGGCGTGCAGCATCCTGCTTCGTCAAGATAAGAGATGTCTCGTCGACGCTCTCTACATACCAGCCGTCATCGTAGAACCTTACGTCCGGTGCTGCTGCAGATGTCATCGCAAACTCGATCGTGTCATTGTGGAGAAGCCATCCCTTGAAGTTGACGTTCTGGTTCTCCTGTACGTTCTTCGCTACACCACGACGACGAAGCTCATACGTGATCTTCTGATCCTCTGTCGTCCACTTGCCGAGGAGCAGGCGGTAGTCCTTAGCAATTGCCATTGCCCTGTCCTGTGCTGCTGCAAGCTTGATGCCCTCGCCCTCTGCCTTCGGCGTGTAGTAGACTACGATTGGCGCACCCTCGATAAGGCCCTCTGCGTTCTCGAGCGTCAAGACTGTCAACTTCTCTGCATCCTTACCATCCCACAACGTTACGTCGTTGCCGTCGATGCTCTTGATGTAACCACGGTACTCCTTAGCACCCTCTGCAAGCTCCTCAGCCTCTGCTGCTGGCTCCTCACCCTTCTCGATCTGCTTCTGCTTCTTGGTCTTCTCCGGTGCCTGAGCCTGTGCCTGTGCATCCTGCTGCTCCGTAGCCGCACCCTCAGCAGCCGCGTCCTTGTCCTTCTTGTTGCAGCTGCACGAAGACATCATCATGCTGACAGCTGCTACCGTTGCTAATACGTAAGCAAACTTCATAGTTATTGAGTTTTGTTTAATTGATTCTTTTCACCCGGCTCGCATCCATTCCGCACACGCCTCACTTCTGCAAACCGACCTCAAAGTAATATATTTTCCTTTCAATAACCAAAAAAAATGTGAAATAATCGCGATTTATCCCTATTTTTAACCTTTGTAAGACGTCCATTATTCCACACTTTGGACTAACTGACTCTTTCTTACCACTCCTCGTGTACTATTATTCATGCTCTTTCCATGACTCACATCAGCAGATTCGCCCCCTCCCCAAGCGGCCGTATGCACCTCGGCAACATCTTCGCCGCTATCCTTAGCTACGCCGACGCTAAGGCCCTCGGCGGTAAATGGCTCCTCCGTATCGAGGATATCGACCTCGCCCGCTGTAAGCCTGAATATACGGCTCAGCTTATCGACGACCTCCACTGGCTCGGCCTCTACTCTGACTATGGTCCAGACTCCGACCCGTCTTTCGCCCCCTACCTCCAGAGCCAACGCAAGGCGGTCTACGACGACGCCTTCTCACGCCTCGCCTCCGCCGGACTTCTCTACGAGTGCTTCTGCTCCCGTGCCGACCTCCATTCCGCCTCCGCTCCTCACTCTTCCGATGGCCATACTGTCTACCCCCTCACTTGCTTCGGCCTCTCCGACGCTCAGCGTGTCTCCCTCCGTGCCACCCGCAAGCCTGCTTGGCGTCTCCACCTCCCCGATGTCGTCGACTCTTTCTCCGACATCCTCTACGGCCCTCAGTCCGCCAATCTTGCCTCCGACCGTGGCGACATCATCCTCCGCCGTGCCGATGGCAACTATGCCTACCACCTCGCCGTCGTCGTCGACGATGCTCTTATGGGTGTCTCCCGTGTCGTCCGTGGTCGAGACCTCCTCTCTGCTGCCCACGAACAGCGTTTCCTCTTCCGTTCCCTCGGCTACAATCCTCCCTCCTATGCGCACTTCCCTCTCCTCCTCGCACCCGATGGCAACCGCCTCAGTAAGCGCGACCACTCCCTCTCTATGGAATACATCCGTCGCAAGGTCCGCCCCGACGAACTTATCGGTCTCGTGGCTCACCTCCTCGGCTTCCTCCCCTCTTGGCGCCCGCTCCCTCTCGCTGATTTCGTCTCTTCTTTCTCCTGGAGCCGTATGCCTAAGCACGACATCGTCGTCGACGCTCCTGCTCTCTTCTGATTGTATTCCCCTTCTCTTCCCCTTCTCTTCTCCTTCTTCCCCCCTCTCTATCCTTCCCCTCGTCCCTTCTCTACATTCGACGTCCCTTTTCCTACCCTTTTCTCGCTTGTCCTCTTTCCTTCTTCTTCCCTTCTTTTTTCCTCTTCTTCCCCTCTTCTTCCCCTCCTTTCCCCCGTCTTATCTTGAACCTATCTTGAACCTACTTTAAACCTACCTTAAACCTACCCTGAACCTATCTTAAACCTAGGTTAGGCGCCCTTCATTCTCCTTTTCCGTCTCTCCTCTTTCCCTGAGTCTCGGTTAGTCTTGGGTTAGACTTGTATCTTCTTTTGTTACCTATTCCTTATTCATAGTGGTCACTCCTCCATTTTCTCTCCTCCTTTCCTTGCATCTCTCCCGGACTAATTGTAATTTTGTGTCAATTTCTTTCCGGCTATGTGAATTATTGTATTCATGGCCATTGTGTAATTTACTTATTACTAGCGTTTATTATCGGATAATGAACAAGAAAGTCATTCTCACACTCCTGCTCGCTATTTTCGCAATGGTGGGACGGGCTCAGGAAATCGGCAAGGCCGAGGCAACTCCAGCCGATTACATCAAGTTGCTCAACAAGCAAGGGTATCATGTGTTCGCCCTCGACTTGTCGAAGTTTGACAAAGACAAATATCTAATGACTCCCGTAATCCAAAAATGGTCGAATGGCAAGATGGAACAGAACTTGTTGAAGAGCTTTCCCATGGACTTCACGAACAGTGCACCCAAGGTTACTATTGGTTTTATGCCAAAGACTGACTCGTTGTTCACGTGCTATTTCCAATTTGACGATTTGTGCGGCATCCCCTACGACCTGCCTAAGCAACAGATAAGATCTGAGGATGGCAAATCGAATTATTTCGATCTAGTTCCACGTCCATTCACCATTCAGCCCGAATGGAATGAGAATGTCTTTATCCCTGTTGTGGCTTGCAGTTCGTGGTGGTATGACGAGCGAGACAAGCACTACCACAACTGCGACCCGGACTATGGTCCGGATTACCTTAAATCTAACACTTTTACCAAGAGCCCTTACGTCTACGTTTTGGGAATAACGATAAGGAAGAGGTAGCAACCAACTATTAAGGCTCTTCTCCACTGTCTCAGAATAATAGCGATTAGACATCATTTAGCGTCTTCCACCTTCCCCGGTGGAGGACGTTTCTCTTTTTTCTCTATCTTTGCATAAAACAGATTAAAAATAGCATTATATGTCTACCAACCTTCAAAACCTCCCTATCGGAGTCCAGGACTTCGAGGAACTTAGGTCGAAAAACTTCCTTTATATCGACAAGACTAAGCTGCTCTACGAACTTGTGTCGACGAGTAAATACTATTTTCTTTCCCGCCCCCGCCGCTTTGGCAAGAGTCTCCTCCTTAGCACTCTGAAGACATATTTTCTCGGCAAAAAGGAACTGTTCCACGGTCTCGCCATCGAGAATTTCGAGTCTGATTGGAAAGAGCATCCAGTCCTCTATATAGACCTCAACTCTGGCGAGTATCGCGATGAGCAGTCCTTGCGCAGGAGATTGGATTCCGTTTTACGCTCATGGGAGGATATATATGGAAGAGGTGATGAGGATACCGAATTACCTATCCGTTTCGAGGGCGTCATCCGCCGTGCCTACGAGAAGACTGGCCGTCAGGTCGTCATCCTTGTCGACGAGTACGAGAAACCCCTCC
>JAFPZF010000084.1 GCA_017417385.1 Bacteroidales bacterium | reverse complement strand
TATTTTTGTCATGGCATTTGGGTCTTGTTGTTTGCTTTTGAATTCACACACCTATTTAGGTGATTTAAACGACATATCCAAATGCCTTTGTATTAATTAGTTATAAATATTTCTGCTCGTTTGTTGCGGATTTAAGGATTATAAGAACTAACTTATTCTTCACGCCATGAAAGCGCTCTCCGTCACTCAGCCTTGGGCCTCCTTAGTCATCGCAGGCGTCCGAAACATTATCGGAAAACCATACACGACAGACTACCGGGGGACTGTCCTTATCGTAGCTAATAGCCAGACTAAGGAACTCGACTCCGACGAGGAATACCCCGCCGAATGGGATATGCGTATCAGCTACGCTATCGAGACCGGCTCCGTCGAGAGCTACGACAAGATGCCTCTCGGCGCTGTCCTCGGCTACGCCACTCTCGTCGACGTGATCGAATCCTCCGACGAAGAACCTATCAATATCTGGGACGACGGCCTGCAATATCAGTGGAAACTCGAGAACCCGGTCCGCTTCGACTACCCTATCCTCGGCGCTAAGGCCCGCGGCAAACTCTTCGATATAGCCTCCTTCGTCGAAGGCAACCTCCCGCACGGCTCACTCTCCGTCATATCAACGCCCTCCATCACCGACGGTGTCATGTCCCTGACGATCTCCGAAGACGCCCTCTCCGGCATCCTCGAGACTGAGGCTCAAGGCAAGGACCTCTTCTTCTGGCTCGAAGACCTGCCCGAATTCCGCTTCATGCTATATTCTGACCCCGACCGCAAGATCCTCAAGCCTATCTCCACCATCGAACTCTCCGCCCAGAACGCGACAAACAAGTCCGAGACCACCATCCCTACTCAGCGATTCGAGGTCTCACGCTACGCTCCGACTCCCCTCCTCGACGACGACGGCGCCCTCGTCACTATGACTAACCTCAACGGCGACGAGGTCAACTACCCGACGATTTCCTTCGTCCTCAAGTGTAGGAACAAGTGACACACCACCTTACGGGCTACTCTCCCACGCCCGTCACTTCTCTTCCTTCCTCTCGACTAGCTTGACGGGCTTCTTGTACTTCTCTATCTCCATCCAGTTCGGATGCCAGCTCAAGACCACATTATACCTCGGATACTTGTCAGACACCCTGACGAGCACGGTATCGCCTACGTTGACGGTTTTATAAAAGCTCTTTGAATATATCTCCTGCTCCTTTGTCAGGCTCTCACTGATTCCGACTCTCGCTATCTTGTATTTCTTCTTATACGGCTCGTACTTGCTATAGACGATCCCTATCTGCTTGTGCGACTCCGTGAAGTAATACTCCTCTAGTTTCCGACAAAAGGACGGGTTGATTACATCTACGTACAGACACACACCTCCTACCATCCATGCTAATGGCACAACAGCCCCCAGCCATCCTATTCGGATACCCGGAAACTTACTATGCAACAATAGTCCAAATACAACCATATACGGTATGAGTGCAAGTGCCAGCCCGGTAAACAACAGGAACCACAGAAATCTCATCAAGACGTTGAGGTTTCTGAAAACAACTCCATACTCCACAAATCCTATATGCGTGAAATACGTGTCTGCCACGACGACAACTAGCAACAACGGCACTATGACCCGCACTCGCAGTAAGAACCCGAGTATCTTCATGCTCCAGTCGTCCTCCTCGTCACTGGAGAAGTACTTCCTGACCTTGATTACGCTCCACTCTTCCATGCCTCCACATCTACTTTTCCCTCGCTACTACCTCCTCATACTTCGGCATCTCCTTCGCCGCCTCATACTCCCCCTCCTCATTCCGTACGTAGCAGTAGTGGCTCAACCCGTTCGTGAGCACCACCACCGGCGTGTTCAGCCTCGTATGATACATCCGCGCCTGGTCTAGCGTCCCCCTCACTATCTGTACCTCCGGTGCCTTGCACTCTACGACGACCAACGGCCTTAGCTTCTTGTCATAGCACACGACGTCCGCCCGACGACGCACTCCGTTCACCTCGAGCGCGACCTCCACGGCTATCAATCCCGCCGGATATCCACACCACTTCGACAAGTAGCTTATGAAATGCTGACGGACCCACTCCTCTGGCGTCAATGCGACATACTTCCCCCGACACAGGCATCTGACCGCCAGCCCCCCTCCACGCCTCTCTATCTTTAGCTCCGCCGGCGGCAACGCCAATACCGGGTATTTATCTCTCTCTCCCATTAAGACAAAATAAATAGGGAGAGAACCGCCTTTCAGCACCTCTCTCCCCGCAACCAGTTCGTTATGTTTCTACAGACCCCTCGGCCTCTCTCTACTTAGAAGCCTCCTTGGCCTTGTTTACAACAGCCTTGAAAGCCTCCGGATGATTGACTGCTAAGTCTGCAAGCACCTTCCTGTTGATCTCGATCCCCTGCTTGTTGATGAGACCTATCAGCTGGCTGTAGGAAATTCCCTCAAGCCTTGCTGCTGCATTGATTCTCTGAATCCACAGTGAACGGAACTCGCGCTTCTTCGCCTTCCTGTCCCTGTATGCATACGTCTGACCCTTCTCCCAAGTGTTCTTGGCTACGGTCCATACGTTCTTCCTCCGCCCAAAATTACCCTTAGTGAGCTTCAGAATAGCCTTACGCCTCGCGCGTGATGCTACGTGATTTACTGATCTTGGCATTTCTTTCTTGTTTTGTGTCTTGCCGGCGGCGCAACTCTCGCTGCACTCTTACATTGTCTTCTGCTCGGCGAAACAATTCTTCGACTTTGGTTAGGTCACGGCTCCCGATCATCAGACCGTTTCCCTTCCCCACTTTGATTAATTAGATGTGCAGAAGCAACTTGACCTCGCGAATGTTCGTCGCGTCAACCAGACCCGAATGGGTCAGATTCCTCTTCTGCTTCGTCTCCTTCTTCGTAAGGATGTGACGCTTGTATGCGTGCTTCCTCTTAATCTTACCCGAGCCTGTCAGCGTGAAACGCTTCTTTGCGCTCGAGTTTGTCTTCATTTTTGGCATCTCGTCTTCTTTCTTTCGAGCCATGCTGCTCGCGCCGCACAACTCACGTTATAATTGTCTCTCAGGGTCAATAAGCCCTGAACTGGTTGTTTCCCTTTTTCTGCTTAGTTCTTCTTCGACTTCGGCGCAAGGAACATTATCATTCGCTTCCCCTCTAGCTGAGGCATCTGCTCTACCCTTGCTACCTCCTCAAGGTCGTTCGCAAATCTCAACAGCAGTATCTCGCCCTGCTCCTTGAATAATATCGAACGTCCCCTGAAAAATACGTAAGCCTTGACCTTCGAACCCTCCTCGATGAACTTCTGAGCATGCTTCAACTTGAAGTCGTAGTCATGATCATCCGTCTGTGGCCCAAACCTGATCTCCTTTACTACTGTCTTTACCTGCTTCGCCTTTATCTCCTTCTGCTTCTTCTTCTGCTGATAAAGGAACTTCTGATAGTCGACTATCTTGCACACTGGTGGATCCGCCGTCGGCGATATCTCCACAAGGTCAAGCTCCATCTCGTCCGCTAGACGCAACGCATCCGCAGTCGAATACACACCAGGATTCTCTATGTTGTCACCGACGAGCCTGACTTTCGGCACGCGTATACGGTTGTTAATCCTATGCTCCGCCTCTGTCTGTTGACCCTGCTGCGCCTGTGGCCTACGACCCTGATAGCCGTTATTGCCATTCCCGCTCGCTCCACCGTTAGACGGCCGCCCATTATTTACGCTATCCACAGATAAGTTTAAGTAGTTTTTTATCTATATCTTCTGTCTATTTCTACCGCAAAGTTATAGTAACTTTTTTTATCTCTACACTTTATGTCGATTTTTTTTCTGACTCAACCCTATTTTTTTCTTCCTCAACTCCTTCCACACGTCTTCCTCCTCTACCTAACACTTCCCAACCCCACCTCTTCCCCTTCTTCCCCCACCTCTTCCCCTTCTTCCCCCTCTCCTATATATTCATCCCATCGACACAAAAAATTGTGGCGCACAGACTGTCCTTCCAGCCCGTGCGCCACAATCGTATCTATATCCTACTCGCCCGGCTTGTTCGAGGCAAGCATCTCTGCAACCTCTGCCTGAACCTTGCCTGCAAAGGCTGATATGCTCATCGAACCCTGCTCGCCAACTCCCTGCCTGCGGACGCTGACCTCGCCACCAGCCTGCTCCTTCTCTCCGACGACAAGCAGATACGGGATTCTCTTCAACTCGTTGTCCCTGATCTTCTTGCCAATCTTCTCGTTGCGCGAGTCTATGATCGTCCTCACTCCTGCCGCATTCAGCCTCTTTGCGACCTCCTCGGCATAGTCGTTGAACTTCTCGCTGACCGGCAACACGATAGCCTGGTTCGGCGTCAGCCACAACGGGAACTTGCCAGCCGTGTTCTCTATCAAGACGGCCACGAAACGCTCCATGCTGCCAAACGGCGCACGGTGGATCATGATCGGCCTGTGCTTCTCGTTGTCAGCTCCGACAAACTCGAGCTCGAACCTCTCCGGCAAGTTGTAGTCAACCTGTATGGTTCCCAGCTGCCACTCTCTGCCGATCGCATCCTTCACCATGAAGTCGAGCTTCGGTCCGTAGAACGCTGCCTCGCCGGTCTTCTCGACGAATGGCATCCCCTTCTCCTTGCACGCCTCGACAATGGCTGCCTCTGCCTTGTTCCAGCTCTCGTCGGTGCCGATGTACTTCTCCTTGTTGTTCGGGTCGCGTAGCGATACCTGCGTGGTGTACTGCGTGAAGTTGAACGTCTTGAAGATGTACAATATGATGTCGATGACCTTCTCGAACTCCTCCTTCAACTGATCCGGACGAACGAACAAGTGTGCATCGTCCTGCGTAAATCCTCTGACTCGCGTCAGTCCGTGCAACTCGCCACTCTGCTCGTACCTGTACACGGTTCCGAACTCTGCAAATCGCAATGGAAGATCCTTGTAGCTCCTCGGCTCAGACCTGTATATTTCGCAGTGATGAGGGCAGTTCATCGGCTTCAACAGATACTCCTCGCCCTCGATTGGCGTGTGTATCGGCTGGAAGCTGTCCTTTCCGTACTTAGCATAGTGTCCACTCGTGACGTACAACGCCTTGTTGCCTATGTGCGGAGTGATGACCGGTATGTAGCCATAGCTCTCCTGGACATTGCGGAGGAACTCCTCCAGTCGCCTACGCAACCTCGCTCCGTCCGGCAGCCACAATGGCAAGCCCTGACCTACCCTCTCCGAGAACGTGAACAACTTCATCTCCTTGCCGATCTTCCTGTGGTCGCGCTTCTTCGCCTCCTCCAGCATCGTCAGGTACTCCTCCAGCATCTTCTGCTTCGGGAACGTCACTCCATATATTCTCGTCAACTGTGGGCGCTTCTCGTCACCTCTCCAGTATGCTCCAGCAACACTCGTCAGCTTGACAGCCTTGATGACCCCTGTGCTCGGGATGTGCGGACCCCTGCACAAGTCGGTGAAATCGCCCTGCGTGTATGTCGTGATCGTGCCATCCTCGAGCTCGTTTATCAACTCGAGCTTCAAGTCCTGACCTCTCTTGCCGAAATACTCGTTGGCATCAGCCTTCGTGATGTCCTTCCTGATGAACTTGCTGTCCTTCTTCGCAAGCTCTATCATCTTCTTCTCGATCTTCTCGAGGTCAGCCTCCCTGATCACCTCGCCCTCGCCCGGATCTACGTCATAGTAGAATCCGTTATCTATCGACGGCCCTATGCCAAATCGCGTCTTCGGATACAACTCCTGCAACGCCTCGGCCATCAGGTGCGCGCTCGAGTGCCAGAAGGCCTTCTTGCCCTCCTTGTCTTCCCACTTGTGCAAAACTATTGAGGCATCACGCTCAATGGGTCGCATCAGGTCGTACAACTGACCATCGACACTGACCGAGAGAACCTCCTTGGCCAACTTCGGACTGATCGACTCTGCTATAGCCAACCCAGTCACGCCAGCCTCGTACTCTCTCACCCCTCCATCGGGGAACGTAATTTTCACCATTTTTTGTGTGTTTATCTTGACTGCGAATTTACAACTTTTTTACGTTAAGCCGACAATCTTCTTCCGCTTTCCTCCTCCATTCTTCGCTTTTAACGCTCTTCTCCCCTCACTTGTTCCCCTCCCCGACGGCTTCTAGTATATCGTCCAGCAACGCGCGTATCCCGCTCATCCCCTCGACGCCCTTGACTATGCAGCTCAACTTCTCGTTCGCCTCCCTCAGCTTAGCCGTCTTCGAATGTCGACCGATCCAGCCTATTACCCTGCCGAACTTGTCGGACTGGTAGAAAGCCGACTGCGGGTCCGAGACGAAATAGAGCGTCGTGAGGCCATCTTTGTACAGCACTCGCTCGATGGCTACCTGCTCCGCGCGTATCCTTATCTTTACGACCTCCAGAAGCTCCCGAGTCTGCTCCGGCAACTCCCCGAACCTGTCCACGAGGTGAGTCTCGAACTCTGCTACTTTCTCGTCACTCGTCATCTCGTCCAGCTCCTTGTACAGCTTCATCCTCTCCGAAACACTCGCGACGTACGTCTCCGGCAGCAATATCTCGACGTCGGTATCGACCTGCGTGTCGGTTACGTAGTTTGTCCGCGTCGCCCCGCTCGTCTGCTCCTCCTGCCCTGCAAAGACTTCATTGAACTCTGTCGTCTTCAGCTCGACTATCGCATCTTTCAATATCTTCTGATAGGTCTCATATCCTAGCTCGGTTATGAATCCGCTCTGCTCAGCCCCGAGGACGTTCCCGGCACCCCTGATGTCGAGATCCTGCATGGCTATGTTGAACCCGGCTCCGAGGTCAGAGAACTCCTCGATTATCTGGAGTCTGCGCTTCGCCTCTGGCGTCAGTAGCGTGACGGGCGGCGCAAAGAGGTAACAATACGCCCTCCTGTTGCTCCTGCCGACCCTACCCCTCAACTGATGTAGCTCGCTCAGCCCGAAGGTATGGGCATTGCAGACTATCATGGTGTTGGCATTCGGGATGTCTAGCCCACTCTCGACTATGGTCGTCGCCAGCAATACGTCATACTCGCCACTCATGAAGTCTAGCATTATGCTCTCAAGCTTGGTCCCGTCCATCTGTCCGTGAGCAACGACGGTCCTGACGCTCGGCAACAACTTGGCTATGACGTTCTGCAGCTCCTGCAAGTGGCCTATCCTGTTGTTTATCAGGAACACCTGTCCGCCTCTGTCTATCTCCGCCCTGATGGCGTCACACATGGCCTCCTCGCTGAATGTGCACACCTCTGTGACTATGGGCTGTCTGTTCGACGGCGGCGTCTGTAGCACGCTGAGGTCTCGCGCTCCCATCAACGAGAACTGCAACGTCCTCGGTATCGGCGTCGCCGAGAGGGTCAACGTATCGACGTTCACCTTCATCTGGCGCAACTTCTCTTTCACCCCGACTCCAAATCGCTGCTCCTCGTCTATGATCAGCAGCCCTAAGTCCTTGAACTTGACGTCCTTCGCCGTCAACCTATGTGTCCCGACTATGATATCTACCTGCCCCTCGGCCAACGCCTTCAGGACTTGCTTGGTCTCCGACGGCTTCCTGAGGCGACTGACGTAGTCCACCCGCACTGGCATCCCGCTCAACCGCTGCTTGAATGTGTTGTAATGCTGAAACGCCAGCACTGTCGTCGGCACTAATATGGCGACCTGCTTCGAGTCACACGCCGCCTTGAACGCCGCCCTGACTGCCAACTCGGTCTTCCCGAATCCGACGTCGCCACACACGAGTCTGTCCATCGGCGCCTCGCACTCCATGTCATGCTTGATGGCTTTGTTGGCCTTGTACTGGTCCGGCGTGTCCTCATAGAGGAACGACGCCTCGAGCTCCTGCTGTAGATAGGTGTCGGGGCTGAACGCAAATCCTTCCTCCTGTCGCCGCTGCGCATATAGCGCTATCAGCTCCCTCGCTATGTCCTTGACTTTCTTCTTGGCCTTCTCCTTGACGTGAGCCCAGTGCTGCGTGCCGAGTCTGTCGACCTTAGGCGGGACTCCGTCTTTTCCCCTGTACTTGGCTATCTTGTGCATGGACTGGACATTGACGAGGACGGTGTCTCCTCCCTCAAATGTCAGCCGGACGGCCTCGAACTTCTTCCCGTTGTTCTCTATCGAGACGAGTCCCCCGAAGACGCCTACGCCATGGTCTATGTGGACGACGTAGTCGCCTATGTTCAAGAGGCTTAGCTCCCTGAGTGTGATGCTCTGCTGCTGTACTCTCTGTCGCTCATTCCTGAGGGTGAACCGATGATACCTCTCGAATATCTGATGATCGGTGTAGAAACACACTCTCGCCTGCTTGTCGACGAACCCTGAATGTAGCGACAACTGGAGCTCGTTATACTTGAGCTTCCTCCGCCTCTCCGAGAGTATCGCCTGCAGTCTCTGTAGCTGCCTGCTGTCTCCCGATAGGATATATACTTTATAGTCGTCGGCGCTCTTATAATATATGTCGTCCTCCAGCAGGTCGAAGTTCTTTCTGAATATGGGCTGAGGCACTGTCTGGAAGTTCATCTCGCCCTCCTTCTTCCCGTCAACGATGTTGTAATACGGTCTGTCGATGTCTGCCATGACATCCGCCGAGGTGCAAAACGATGCCCTCGCAACTGTCACCCCGTTCATCTCTCCCTCGACGACGCTCTCCGACTGCTTGTCGAGCTCTCCGAGGCAGTCCTCCCTGTTGATGAACCATACTGTCGCACCGCTCATCGCCTTCATCAACGTGACGAAGCTCTTCTCTGGCGACTGCCTCGCGACGTCGGGCACTATGACGACGCTGTCTATCTTATCTACTGTATACTGTGTGTCGAGCTCGAACGTGCGGATCCCGTCAACCTCGTCTCCGAAAAAATCTACTCGCGTCGGATTGTCCGAGGCGTATGAATACAGATCGACGATGCTCCCCCTGACTGAGAACTGCCCGACTTTATATACGAAGTCCGACCTCTCGAATCCATACTCGAGTAGCGTCTCTACTAAAAACTCCTGGCTTATCTTGTCATGCTCCCTGACTGTCAGCGACTTCCTGCTCATCTCCTCCGGCGCGACGACTTTCTCCGCCAACGCCTCGCCACACGTGACGACGACTACCGGCCCACCTGTCATCACCCTGCTCATCGCCTCGGTGCGAAGCTGTATGTTCTGCACCTCCACTCCCGCCGCCGTCGGCGCATGCCGATACGACGGAGGCATATAATACACCTCCGAATCCTCGCCCATCAACCGGACCAGGTCTTGGTAGAAGTACGCCGCCTCCTCTCGCCCCGAGCAGACGACTACCGTCCTGCTGCCCGTCTCCTGCGTCGCCGCTACGACTATAGGACGTAGCGAACCGGCTACCCCGCCGACAACTTTCTCTCCTTTCTCCTTCCTCTCACCCTTTTCTTCCCTCTTCCCATGCTCCCTTAGCTCCTCTACTCGCGAGTCCCTCTGATATAGTCTTAATATCTGCCCCCGCGCCTCTGTTTCCTTGCTGACTGACATTCCGCTATATGCAATGTTTGTTAATAATGTAGCTTGCTATCTTACGTATCTCTCCCTCCAAATGTTACAGGGGAGACGGCTCAAGACCATCTCCCCTGCTCCTTATCTTCCTCGTCAGCCCCTACGACCAACGGTTATGACTCAATAGAACTTGATGCGCCTATCGTCTATCTCGACATCCGTCACGACCTGACCAAGATAATACTGTATCATGCTCATCTGCTGTGCGTATGCCGCGCGTATCTGCTCGTCTGTCAAGTTGTTCTCCTCCTTGCCGACAACCTCGAAGACGTATGCTCCGTTGTTGCCCTCGACGACGCCCTGTACCTTGCCCTGCTCTGCCGTGCATGCCTTGCCGACAAGCGCTGGCTCAACTCCTGCACCCGTGACTGTGTTGGCTGCATACGAGAGGTTCTTGACGCTGTCGACGTGCAGCTTGCCATCATAGAGTGCTGCCACCTCGCTCAGGCTCTTGCCCTCGACCTGCTTTGCTATGAGTGCCGCCTTCTTGCCGTTGCGCAGCTCCCTCTCTATCGACGGACGTACTGACGCAAGGTCTGCCTCGCCCTTCTCCTGCTTGTTCGTCAAGACTGCAAGTACGAACTCGTCGTCTATCTGGAAGAGCTCTGAGACGGTTCCGACCTTGGCCTCAAACGCCCACTTGACGATCTCCCTCGCATGCTTCAGGCTGTTGATGCTGTACTGGTTTGCGTAGATGTTCCTGCCCATCCTCTTGACGAGATGCGCCGTATCTACGACTGCCTGGAACGTCTCCGCATCCTTTATGTTCTCGATCTTCTTGTTAGCCTCGCTCCAGACCTGCTGACGCGTCCTCGAGCTGTACTGTACCTCCTTGGATATCGTCGCCATCTTATACTTCGTCGATGGCTTGCCGAGATCCTGGATGTTGATGATGTGATGTCCGAACTGCGATGTGACAAGTACTATGTCACCCTTCTTGCCCGTGAAGCATGCCTCGTTGAACTCCGGTACCATGACGCCGTCATTGAACCAGCCGAGGTCACCACCGTTGATTGCGCTGCCCGGGTCCTTGCTATACTGCCTTGCCAGTGCCGCAAAGTCTGCACCGCTCTTCTTCGCTACCTCAAGCAGGCTGTCTGCCAGCTCCTTGCTATCCTGGATCAGGATATGACGTGCCTTTACTGAGTCCGGACGAGCCGCAACTGCTACGAGCTTCGTCATCTTGAACATCTCGCCGTCACGATACGGGCCATAGACCTGACCTGCCGTAGCGCCCTCTACGAACTGCTGAAGCCTCGATGAGAGCTGAGTAAGGCTCTGGAACACCTGCGCCTCTGCCTCGTCCGAGTTCAACCTGGCGAACCTGATTGCCTCGTCGCCCTCTGCCGCCTCGAAGTCTGCCCTCAGGCTCTCCAATGCCGACCTCGTCTCGTCCCTGTCCTCCTGTGTCGGACGTACCGGGAATGTGACGTACTCTATGTCTCTCGTCTCGTTGACCTTGTAAAGGCCCTTATTCTTGTTCTCCTTGTAGAGTGCATTGATCTCCGACTCCGATACTGCTACCGTGCTGTCCGGGATCAATGAGTAACGGATGCCTACATAGTTCATGTCGACGTTCGCACCACGACGAGCCTTCTCAGCCTCCATCTGTGCCGATGTACAATACGTTCCCTGACGAAGCAAAGACATGTACTTGCCCATCTTCCTGTTCTCGACAAGTGTCTCCTCTATGTTGCTCCAGAACATATTAGCCCTCGGATCTCCGCTCTTGTTCTGAAGGAAATACTCGGCACGCGCCTTGTCATATATTCCATTGCTGTTGACAAATATCTGACGAAGCATCGGCGCTATGTGGTCACCTACGACCATGTCATATACTTCCTTGCCCTGGACGGCTATGCCAGCATTCTCATATAGCTTGCCAAACGTGATCTCCCTCACAAGGCTCTGCCACTCGCTCTCGCGCAACTGATTCTGCTGCTCCTCAGATATCGTACCCGTCTGAGAGTTCATCTTCGCAAACTCCTCAGCTCGAGTTATCCTATCCTGATAATCCTGTATCTTAATCTTTTGTCCGTCTATAACTCCTACCGTCTCACGATCTGAGAACAGACTACTACCACTGCCGAGCAAGTCGGTCAAGATGAACGCTAAGAGAGCTAAAGCGATGACTACTGTTATCAGCACAGCCATCTTGTCTCGCATCTTCTGTAAAACAGCCATTGTCTATAATAGCACTTATTTGTTTAATTTTTAATCTATTGTAATGACATCCATACTCCTCATATAGCTGCCACCGCCTTATTCAGCCCGCAAATTTACATACATTTCATATCTTTTTCAAGTTTTTTCGTGCCAAATTGATTGCACGCCCTCTCTTTCCCCTCTCCCACGCCTATTATTGTTGCGTCTCTACCATCTCCTCTCCCCAAAACATCACGAGGTTCTTACCTCCCTTCTTACTTGTAATTGCACTTTACAACTCCTCTATAACCACCTTGCTAATTCCTAATTAAAATCACCCCGCAGGCAACTCTCATCTGCCAGCGGGGTGAACATCGGAATATGGGTGTCTCTCTTTCCTTACTTCACCGTGACCTTCTCCGTGAGCCCATCGGCCGTCCTGAGGATGTAGAGGCCAGGAGCGACGACACGAATCTTGTCGGTCTTGCCAGAATAGAGGCTACGCCCCTGAAGGTCGGTAAGCGTGATGTCTGTCGCCTCGGGCAGTGAGATAACACCGTTGCGGACACGGACAGAGCCTGCGGAAGAACGTGGACTGCCGTCAACAGTCGGCGAGCCGACGTTGTCCATCTCGTCTATTATCGGCTTGTAGACGTCAGCGTAGTCCGCGCGGTCCTCTACCGGGAGGATATTCTCAAATCCGTTCCAGAGGCTTGCCTCCCTGTAGGCCTCGAGACAGCTGCTGCGGACATAGAGCGTACTGCCCTTGCCAGCTGAGAAGTTCTCGGCGAGAGCCATGACAGGAGGCTCTGGCAGGAGGCACACGACAGTAGCGGAAGGCTCTTCCGGCTCAGGCTGCTCTGGTTCGTCAGAATACACCTTGTCGTAGCCCGGATAAGTCTCAAGAGGGAGGATAGTGCCGAACTCCTTCCAGACGTCGGCTGACTTGTAAGCCTCGATGCTCGCCTCGGGAACGTAGAGGGTGGAGGTGTATCTCTCAGTGAATGCCCAATTGTCCAAACGCGGAGGAATTTCGGCATAACAACAGATTGTTGAATTGTTGTTCATGTTCTTAAAACATGCTGAGTAAATCAATTTCAACTTATGGGGGAGAAAAACGGTATTAAAATCAAATCCACCATTGAGACTCGACTCAATAATCTCAACATTCTCTGGCACGCATACAGAAGTGACATTAGGACAAAGCTTGACGTTCCTTAAGACTTTCAAAGACTTGGGAAGGGAGACTTCTGCGTTAGGAGCAGCAAAGAAAAAACTTCCATAGATTTCTTCAACTCCTTCAGGTATTTCAATCTTGCCTTTCAAGTTCCGGTTAAAATAATTATCATAACTATTAAATCCTCGAATACATGACATAAAGTCTTGGATATACGCAAGGCTTCCATCCTGAGGAAGGGTCAATTCCTCCAACACAGGAAACCAAGCTGACTCACATCCACCTTTTGGAGGATTCGGATAAGCACCAAGACCATATAACCGCCAACAGGATTCTATCGTTATGCGCTTGGCGTAAGGGAATACCGCGAGTTCTAACACATTTGCCCTTTCGACAGTCAGTTCGACGGTCGGCATAGCGAGAGCAATATTTAATGAATAACCATTTTGGGGGAAGACAATCTTGTCCCAGACTAACCGTTTAGGAGGAACATAAGCAAAGATGAAACTGGTCCCTTCAAAAGACTCCCAATCACCGAGAAACTCGACTCCCTTGATTAATGCCTCTGTCTTGTTGTACATCCCGATGTTGAGTACAAAATTTCTTACGGGCGACAACCTAATCTTATCCAATTCTCCAGCAATCGCCCCATCCCTCAAGCTAAAGCCAGAGACAAGAACAGTAGTGTCTGCGAACTGAATGGTGTCGGGGACTGTGAAGCACGTGGTTGTCTTCACTTTTGACGTGTAGATATGCAAATCCTCATAGTAAATCGCCATTTTGTAGTTTGCCTCCTCCGTCTCCACTACTGGAAGATTACTAGTAGAGGGATTAGCATACGTGAGAGAGTGTGTGATGTCATCTGCTGTCAAGGGAAGATCTGCATATCTCACCCCATTGGTCACGACGGCCGTCTCTGCAAAAGCATTGACCAAAGCTATAAGCAATACGATTAGTAAGAGAAATGTTCTCATAATAGAATAAATTGGAATAATCCGTTCTCGTGGCAATGATATTTGTTGCCACAAGAACGGATAAGGTTGTTAGTGTTTAACTTGCACTCGTCCCGAAAGGATTGCGCCGTCTTGACGGACATGGACGATATAGATTCCGTCTGAAAGTCCAGACACATCTACGATGGCCATACGTGAACCTCGAGCGACCGTAATAGACTTCTCGCATCTGCCTCCTAATGTATAAAGAGTGACAACGGATTCTGAATCAGATGGTAGATTGATAGTCAGCAGGTCACTCACTGGATTGGGAGCGATAGACAGAGCAGACCCCTTGTCGTCCGCCCCTCTTCTTGCTGACAGAGACTTGTTGCCAGCAGCCATCAATGCCGCCAATTCAGCTTGCGTAAGTACAATTGTGGTATCGGTCACTGTACTTCCGCTTATTGACTTTGCCAAGACTGCACCATTGCATACGCCGTCGGGCGCAAAGACTGCCTTAAGTACTCCTTGCTCATCGACTAAGTGTGGGAAAGGTGACATCTCCATCCGTTGAGTCCCCACTTGCAGGACACCATTGGAACTGTTCGATGGATGCTCAGGATCGGAGACGCTGGTGAATTGCAGTTTTGCATCTGTAACGTAAGAGTTATTCAGATTGTCCCAAACATAAAAATAGACCGTGCTGCCATTTACCATGGACATCACTGCATACTGACTCAACGAGGCGCCAATCACGACAGAGTCCTCCACGCTTTCTGCTATACAACCGCCAGACACGGACTTGTGTCTGACACTATAATGATAAACACCTGGCGTGCCGTTAGTAGGTATTTGTAGAGTGTTCTTTTCATCTATCGACGGCATGCCGTCAGATGCCAAACCCGGGTCTAACGTCCATCTATAATCGGGATTCCCTGTCTGTGCTTCTACGCTTAGGGTGATTGTCGAGGCGACATTGACGTCAATACAATCAATGCTCGTTGAGATGACAGGTCTCGGCATGGCAATGTCTATTGTCTTTGAGCCGGTCACCTTTGCACATGGGAGATCTGGGTTGCTAACGGTCACCCTAAATTGAGTGTCACCGGGACGTACAACGACTTGAACTGTTTGCTGACCTGCGTCACCGACAAAAGTATGGTTTCCCCATGAATAGACAGCACCTGGAAGTTGAGGCACATTACCTTGAACAACAGCCTTCAGAGTCAGCGTATCACCCTCTTCAAAACAAAGGCTCTCTTGTCCGTCGGAATCTAAAACCTTGACAGAAACGGCAGATGGTCTCAGGTGAAGAGTCTTTGAGATGTGAAACTGACCTGTGTCGACTGATGCACATTCATTTAGCTCGAAAGTAACGACGGGATTGTAATTAGTAGTATCGCCGTATGACAAAGGGATTTTATAATCGGCAAGATTTCCCCTCAATGTAATGGTATTCAAATCGCCATAATTGGTATACGAACGAAAGAATTCTTTTTTATCAATACTACCAACATAAGGGGCTGATAACGAGACTGTACCTCCCAAGCGTGCTGAGCATTCATCGCTCACAAACAATTGGACATCATTTCTGATTGGAGGAATGACATAGAACGTTCTTTGCGTCCTTGTATTGTCGGC
The DNA here is from genome assembly GCA_017417385.1 of Bacteroidales bacterium. Taxonomy (GTDB): domain Bacteria; phylum Bacteroidota; class Bacteroidia; order Bacteroidales; family Marinilabiliaceae; genus W3P20-009. The sequence goes on along the minus strand of JAFPZF010000084.1, from coordinate 9,054 downwards.
ATTATCGTTATTGAATTTTGCGGTCACAAACACTTCCTGCACTGATTGATTATATTTCATCAAGAACACAGTGTCAATCACATCTTCTACATTCACATCATCAATACTCCAAACGTATTCAACGCCAGGCTGAGGATCCGCTATGCGCAACCTTATCGAGTCATTCTCTACACTAGCACAAATCACACCTTCACTCGACGCTCCAACCACATTTGGCACTGGGGCCTTGGCTCGGAGCGGAAGTGACAGAAAGTTGGTCGAGCGCTCCTGCTCGTAGGCACATCTGCCGAGCCACACCTTCAAATAATTGTCAAGACCCTTTGGTTGAGTATTGACTCTGAAGGTGTAGGCACTCGAGTCGCCAGATGTGTATACCGGTTCGATGATAGAGTCTGGATATTCCCAATGATACAAGTCGAAACCGATATTCGCATTGATATTGGCCGTAAGGACTGGGGTTACGGAGAATACGACTGTGTCATTGCTGGTGAGAGCACCGTCACCAGCAATAGCGCGCCCATCGCTCGGGAAACACTTGTAGACGCTACGGCTTGACCAGGAGGCACAACCATCGTAGTATCCACCATAGACAAGCCGGATTACTCCCTTGGCAAACGGGTCGCTATTGGAGGTATAGACCGTCACGGCGGTGTCAGCCATGCTCGTGATAGGCTTAGACTTGCTGCCAGTCCCGTTAGGGCTGAAGCTGAGTGAGCCGACGAGCTGCCAGCGGAAGTTGTAGCCGCCAGCCGCAATGACGGTGTCGATGCCGCAGTCCCGCCAGTTGGTGATGCTTATGGTGAGCGGCTCGGACGTCTCGTCAGCATGGACAGTCATGTAGCTGTAGCTCGGTCTGCCGCTCGCATCGCCCAAGGTGGGCCGCTGCGCCCTTACACCCACACAGCAAAGGAGGGCGAAGAGAAGAGAAAACAATGCTTTATTTCTCATTTATTTATTCATTTAAGTATCAATTTAATAATTGAGTTAAGGGAAGAAGGAGAAGAGCCAAGAAGGGGGTACACTTCCCTTCTCGGTGGTGGTCGGACGTCTGAGAGAATAGCCATGGTCCTGTCCTCTTAGAAATAGAGGTCAATAGTGTCCTCATCCGGATTCACGCCAGTCAGACGGATGAAGACTGGACAGTTGGCAATGACTAAGAGACGCCTACTAACAACTACGTTACCCTCCTCGTCCTTGACACAGAAGTGGTAGAAGCCAGTCTTGAGGAAAGTCACCTCGAAGCCGTCTTCGACAACAGTGGCTGTGCCATTGATACGAAGGGACTTGTTGCCCCCTTCAATAGGTTCTTCATCAACTTCACCATGGTAGTTGTTAGCGGCATATATGTTGCCAGCGAACAACAGAGTTGAAACTGCTAATGACAAAAATCTGTTCAGCATTTTTAGATGTTTAAAAATGCCGCAATACTAATGCAGTTTTCTCGGAAACTGGTAAAGGATTTCAGGGGAAAAGTAAAGGATTTTGAGAAAAAAGTAAAGGATTTGGTAAAGGATTTTATATCAGATATGTCGTAGTCGACTAATTTTCAGTCACTTCCCTATTCTGGCAGAATAACCGCTGAAAACAGGGCATTTTTCGTCCATGCTTTAAACTCTTGCACGGTATGAATAGACTGGAAATGACCGATCATAGTGGTCAGCGACCCTGACATACTCTGTTTAGACGTGTTGAAAAAATCTGCAATAGCATCGTATTTGACTTCAGAGACGACACATAGAAGAATGGCAAGTTGACGATCTAACATATTCTTACCTGTCGTCTTCTTATATTGAGCACGGACTGCGCTTGAACCTCCAGCAATAAAACTGTCGAACAAGTCTATTATCGACTTATGATTTTCAGAGGTGCCTTGAAGAGAAATGAAAGCGCAGGAGAACTCGGTCAGCTTTTTTTCGACAAACTCTTCTCGCCTATGCCTCTCGGCTATCTCTAGAGAATCCAACTGAGAATCGTTATTAAAGTCGCCAGACTGAACAGTGTCTTTTCGTTTCAAAATACATATTAGTATAGCGATAACAACAGCAGACAATAATATCGACCCTATTATCCACAAGTGACTGTTCGGGGTGTCAATTTCCTCATGAAACTGCTGCTTCTTACAATGCAATGAAACCAAAGACATACGCGAAGCCATAGTATCGGAGATTTGAGAAGCAAGGCTTTGGTAGTACTCTGCAAGTTCGACATCTCGAGTGGCCATGTAGACCTTGCTAAGAGACAAAGCTGCATCTCGTCGCATTGCCACATCACTTGAGAGAAGCATCAATTTATACCTTTCATCTGCCTCGCGTAGCCTCCATTCATGGAGAGCAATGTCAGCCTCTATCATGTTGAGCCATAGAGAATCCCTTTTTAGAGATTTTGAAGCATAACGCATACTGTCACAGTAGATACTGGCTTCACAATATGAGGAGTCCACCATGGCGGAGATAGCATACAGTTCATAAAAAATATACTGAGAACTATAATTGCCAAAACAGATGGAACGCATACTATCTGCATAGGCACGACCAACGTCAGTGTTCCCTAACTGAGAAGAAACATTGGAAAGACACTGATACATCGTTGAGACATAGGCCTTTTTGTTAATTACTTGCGCTATCGAAAGAGCTTTTTTGAAATATTCCTCGGCTGCCGTATAGTCGTGAGAGTACTTTGCAAATCGCCCTGCAAAGTTTCTCGACAGGTATAAGTAACGGTCAGAAACACCATGATCAAACAATTGTTCTGACATCATGAAAAAAGACAGACATTCTGAGTCTCGTTGTTTATATGCTATTCTGCCAGCATAGTACCAAGCGAGGCCGGCATGGTAGCTGTCTTCGTCGTGATGCTTGTAGTGGGCGATGGCGGAGGCGACGAGGGTGTCTGCCATGGGGAGGTCGTTGCGGTCCTGCGCCTGGAGCATGAGGACGCAGTAGAGCGGATAGTCGGTGGATGAGAGACTGTCGGGGTTGACGGCCTCCAGGAGAGCAGTGGCGGCAGAGTCCTCTTCGATAATGAAGAGGCTATCGACGACAGTGAGACGGGCGTCGGGGACGGGGACAGGCTCACTGCACCCGTGGACGAGGAGGGTGAAAAAGATGATAGTGAGTATTTTCTCGAAAAGTCTCATAGTGCAAAGATAGTGAAAAAAAGGAAAACAGCCCACCACCCTATTCCCCTTATGACTCATTCCCTTTACACTCGAATCTCACCCTCAATAATAGTCTTCTTCCTTATATACCATTCCTCCCCATCCATTCTTCAGCTTCGCCCTAAACTCTATCTTCCCTATCTCCGCCGTGACTGAGTTTGTCAGAAACACGTTCCCAGAACCCCCATTGACGTTCGACGGCAACCGCAACGCCCCTGCCATCCCCTCATTGTCATCATAATACTCCGACGACATCGCATTCATGACCTTCAGGAAGTAATACTGCTCCTCGTCTATCGCATACACCTTGAACAGGACTGTCATCTCGACGACAGGTCGCACCGCCTCCTCTTCGCTCTCCGAACCCAAGTACTCATCGACCTCTATCTCGCTCCCGATGATGCTCTTCTTGTGCAACGTCATCCTGCACTTCTCTCCGTTAAACCGACTGTCATTCACGACCTTATACTCGTTCTCTATCCGCGCCGTCATGAAGTCCATGTCGTCCGACTCCATTCCCGTCTCCTCATCTAGCAACGAGGCTACCCCAGGATAGTAGAACTCCCCGACTGCGACTAGATCTACTATCTCCGTGTATATGGTGTCGACATCATCATACTGTTTGTCATACATGCCGTAATGCCACATCTCCTTCCATCTGTAATTGAAGAACACCCTCATCTCCTTGTCTATCGGACTCTTCACCCATCCCCCATACGACATAGTGAAACGGTAATAGTTCGCCTCCCGACCGTCATCGCTGAACTCGACTGTCGCCTCGACTCCATTGCTGTCGGTCTTCCTGTGCCCCTCTGTCGTCATATAGTAGTCGTTCATCTTCGCCGTCCCTCTCACGTCTCTCGGGACGTCCGGGACGACTCCCTCGCTCCATATATGGTCGCCTCCGTCATACACGTCGATCCTCACGACGTCACCTGCCTTCAGCCGATACCGCAACGTGCATCCATTCCAGTCTGTCTCCTCCTCGCTCGTCTTCTCCCCGTTGACGCGCATCTCGACCCGCGCACCCTCTATGACTCGCGGCCTGTTGAAGTCGGTCCTCGTGACCTTCAATAGGCTGACGCTGTCGCTCGCATCTATATACCCGTTGACGCACAATGTCCCTATCGAGTCGTCATTCCTCAACGATATGTCATGCTGACAACCCGCCACGGCTACTGCGACTGCTGTCAAAAAACCTGCTATTCTCTTCTTTCCCATCTCTCGCCCTCCTAAAACTTTATTGTATACGTCGCCGACGGTATTATCGGCAATATTGTCACCTTCCTGAGCTTCGGCCTGCTGAGCGACTCCCCTGTGTCCCAGTCCTCGTATGCGGTATACACCATGTCGGGATTCATGCTGTTATAGGCGTTATATACGGAGAAGTTCCACGTCCGCTCATACCTCGCCTTCTTCTTGGTGTGCGAGATGCCTATCGAGAGGCAGTGCGACGGCGGTAGTCTGTAGTTGTTCCTCCCCGAGACGTACGGCCTGCCTGAATAGTTCACGTCATGCGTCATCGTGAACCCCTCCGGCAACGCCACGTCCTCCTGCGTCTGAGATATCGTCGCCGTCGCACCTGAACAGAACACCCACGACGCATCTATCGTCAACTTCTCTGTCACTGCATAGCTGACTATGGTGTTCACTGTGTGCCGCCTGTCGTATGTGAACGGGAACCTCTCCCCAGCGTTCACTCCCGAGCTCCTGCTGAATTTCCTGTCACTCTTGGCCAGTGTGTACGAGACCCACCCCGTCGCCTTGCCTATGCTACGCTTCGCCATCAACTCGATCCCGTAACTCCGACCCTCGCCAAGGGCTACCATCTCGTCCCAGTCCGCCGAGAAACCCATGAAGCTCATACCGTCTTTATACTCTATGACGTTCCGCATCTTCTTCAGGTATGCCTCCGCCGTCAGCTCCCATCCCTCTATTCCACTGTAATAACCACCGACGCTCCACTGCTTCGAGACCTCGGGCTTCAAGTCCTTCGTCACCGGCACCCATAGGTCACTCGGCATCGCTATCGGCGACGACGTCAAGAGGTGCACGCACTGTGACATCTGACTGTACGACGCTTTCACTGTCCAGTCGTCATCTATCGCATATCGGAGAGACAGCCTCGGCTGCCACTGGCTGAACCTCTTCCCCTGGACGCCAAATATTGTCCACGCCATGCCGGGACAGACTGTCAACGCCCCTACCCTGATGTCGTCCTCCGCATACACCGACAGCTCATGTGCATATATGGCATTGCTCGTGCTGTTAAATGTCGTGTCGACTCTCTCCTCTTCGTATGTGGACTTCATCCTGCTCGCCGTGGTCTGCGGCTTGAAGACGTGATACAGATAGTTGCTACCGACTTTGACGGTGTGCCTCGAGTTCGGATGATAGTCTATGTCATACGCTATTCCCCAGTCTATTATCTCACTCCCCATCTCGCACTCGCTCATGCTGCTCCCTCCTCGCGACTCGGACCCGTCCTCGCTCTCTATCTTCATCCTGTAATGATTGTAAGACGCTGTCGCATTCGAGAATACTTTGCTGCTGAAGACGTGATTCCATCGGATTGTGCTTATGGTGTTCCCCCAGTTTAGGTCGGATCCGTACTTCTCCTTCACCTCCTCTCCACCAACTCCGCTATACGTGTCCGAATAGTCGCTCCCGAAGATGTCTCGCCCGTTATACAGGCTGACATACACTCTGTCGTCATCCGAGAATATGTGGTTGACCTTCGCGTTCAGGTCATAGAACCAGTACGAGAACCGCGAGTCTTTCGACATGAAAGGCCGTGTCATGAGAGAGAAGTATGTCGACCGCCCAGACAACGTGAACGACGTCTTGTCCTCGACTATCGGCCCCTCGACGTTTATCCGAGACGTCAGCAACCCTATCGAGGCTGTCGCATGATAGTTGTGCATGTCCCCGTCCTTGGTCCTGACATCTACGACCGACGACGTCCTGCCGTTATACCGCGCCGGAAACGACGACTTGTAGAACGTCACCTTCTTGACTGCCTCCGGTGTGAATACTGAGAAGAACCCGAAGAGATGGTCTATCTTGTACACCGGCGTCCCATCCAGCAGTATGAGGTTCTCGTCGCCTCCCCCACCCCTGACGAAGAATGACGAACTGGCACTCCCCGCCTGGACTCCAGGCGTCAACTGCAATGTCTTGATGACGTCGGTCTCCCCGAGTAGCGCCGGCGTGTGCTCGATTATGCTGACGGGGATGTCCATGCTCCCCATCCCCGTCGACCGTATCCCGGCCTCCGCGCGCGTGCCGACGACCTTGACCTCCTCTATCTCCGCCTTACCGTCAAGCCTGATGTTTATGACGGTGTCCCGGCTGAGGCTCAACAGGACCTCCTTCCTCTCATACCCGACGTACGAATACGTCAGCCGAGTCTCGCCCGGCTGCAATGTCAACGAGTAAAAACCGTATGGGTTGCTGACTGTCCCCTGATGCCCCCGCGAGTCAACGACGGTAGCTCCTATTATCGTCTCGCTGGACTTCGAGTCTACTACATATCCACTGACTGTCACCCTCTGCTGCGCCAACACGACGCCCGACGACATCATCAGTACTATCATAATCAGCGCAAGACGTCCGCCCATTCTCTTCTTCTCCCTTTTCATAGATTCACCATGTCTGTTTTGGCATCAAAAAAAGAGGCGCGAGACCCACTACCGACCTCGCCCCCTTTCTATGTTCTCGGCTCTGAGGATCTACTCCTCCTCTGCCTTGCTCGTGCTGCCTGCCTCGCTGTCCTCCCTCCTGAAGTACAACTTGTCCTCGGCATACTCCTCGGCTGCAATGCTCACCGGCTTCGGAAGCCTCTCGTAGTAACGTGAGATCTCTATCTGCTCGCGATTCTCAAACACCTCCTCCAGATTGTCCGTGTATGACGCGAACTCCTGAAGCTTCTTGGACAACTCGTCCTTCAGGTCAAGACTGATCTGGTTAGCACGCTTCGCTATTATGTTCACCATCTCGTAGACGTTCCCCGTCTTCTCCGAGAGTTTCACCGTGTCGCGTGTCACCGTGTTAAGCGGTGCCTGGCTCTTTTTGAAATCTACTGGCATAGCTCCTATTTGTGTTTTACTTTTTTTCTGCTTAATCCTCCGTCTTGCTAGACTCCCTCTCCCTGTCTAGCCTCGTGCCGAAGTTCTTGTAATAGTCCATGTCGTCCTCCGATGGCGGTATCAGCTTCTCCGCCTTCACAAGGCCCTTCTCCGAGTCCCTCAACATCCTGTCCGCCTCCTTCTGATACTTGCTGCCCGGATACTCGTTGACGAACGAGTAATACTCGTCTATCGCCTCCCTGTACCTCTCCGGCTGACGTACGAGGATGCTCCTGTCCGCCTGTATGTACTTGGACTTCAATATCAGGAAGCTCAAGTCCTCCCTGTGCTTCGTGTCCGGATACTTCTTTAGCGCATTCTGAGCCGAGATCACCGCACTCCGATAGTTGTTCCCCATGTAGTCTCCGAGGTCAAAATACAACTTCGCACTGATATAGTCCTTATACGCCAACTTGTCCTCCATCTCGTGTATCATCCGCTCCGCCTCTTCCTTCCGCGAATCCTCATGATACAGGTTCAAGAACGTCTGTAGCTCGTCTATCGCCTTCTCCGAGTCCTGCTGGTCTAGCTCTACCTTCGGAGACAGCATGTAATAGCAATAGCCCGCCATGTACTGGCAGTCAGCACACTTCGACGACGAAGGATACGTCTTCACGTAGTCTTCAAAAAATGTCGCAGCTGTATAGAAGTCTCCAAGCTCTACCAACGAGTACGCATACGTCGTCACTATCGTGTCATACCTCGCATTACCGACGTTCTTCGACAATATCCCACCCAGCAGCCGGGCAGCCTTGTCATACTCCCCCTGCTGATAATACTGCATACCCTTTACATACCACTGTTCATAGTCCTGAACTTTCAGTAGTGTCTGAAATTCTCCACAACCAACACTCAGCACCGCCGACATCATCGACAGCACTACTATCATGAGCTTCCCGTATTTCTTGCGCATCACTATTTTAGTTTCTCACGCCAAAATGAATTGCAAAAATAGTCATTATTCTTTTCTCTTGTTCCCACCCACCTCACTTTTTTCTGCTTTTCTTCCTCTCCCTACCTTTTTTTACTCCTTCCGACGACTCTGACAACCCTGCTCCCCTTTCGCCGCTAGGCGACCTCTCTGTGCCTCCGTGCCCTCTGTGTGAGGTCTTAAAAACACTCTGCCTCCCCTCCTCCGTGTTCCCCTTTCGCCGCAGGCGCCCTCTGTGTCCTCTCCGTCGCCGTTAGGCGATCCCTCCGTCCCCTCTCCTTCCCCCTCTGTGCTCTCTCGTCGCCGCTAGGCGACCTCTCTGTGCCTCCGTGACCTCTGTGTGAGGCTTAAAATCCTCTGCCTTCCTCCGACGACTCCGATAATTGCTAATTCCTCATTGTTCAACCTTCCACCGCCCGACCGTCATCGTCTCCTGCTCAAACTCTACCCCTACCTTCACGACCTTCCTTCCCTCAGCCTTATATGGCAGGTAATAACCCCTACTGTTTATCTGCTCAAGAGCGGATTCTGCCGTCCCATTCACCTTCAACTCAAACACCCATGTAGTGTCCGCCAGCGTGACGACAACATCCGTCCTTCCTCCCTTGCACTTCACCTGTGTCCTGCAATACACGTTCAGCATCGAGAATATCAAGTACATCGTGTACTCATAAAACCCCTCCGCCGTCGCCGCCTGAGCCAACTTCTTCTTGAACCCCTCGACGTATGGGACTCCCGCCAGGAATGTCTTCATCGACTCCATCGCACAGTCTATGTCGCGCCTCTTCAGCGCCCTCCAGAATGTCAACGCAAAACCCGTCTGTACTGTATCTCCCTTC
>JAFPZF010000083.1 GCA_017417385.1 Bacteroidales bacterium | reverse complement strand
AGCGTATATTACTCGTCGTTCCCGATAATGGACATGGCGAAGCGTGGCAGCGAGGGGCAGGAGGCATGGAGCTATGAGCTTCAGAAGGTGTACATGGTCGGGATATTGAACTTCGTGTTTTCGGACAGCAAGAAAGGCGATGATGCCATTCGACACGACGTGATGCTGATGGACGTGAAGACGAAGGAGGTGTTCTATGACAAGCTCGTGTATGTCTATCTTGAGATGCCGAAGTTCAAGAAGAAGCGAGAGGAGCTGGTTACGATGTACGACAAGTGGCTGTTCGTCCTGAAGAACCTGTCGCGGCTCATGGAGCGTCCGTCGGAGCTGCAGGAGAAGGTGTTCACGCGACTGTTTGAGCAGGCGGAGATAGCCAAGTTCTCGAAGACGGAGTATAGTAACTATGAGGACAGCTTGCGAGGCTATTGGGACCTGACGAACGCAATGGGGGATGCGAAGAAGGAAGGAGTGGAAGAAGGTATCGTGATAGGCGAGAAGAGGGGAATGAAGAAGGGAATAGAACAGGGGAAGAGAGAGGATGCTATAACAATGAAACAGAAAGGTCTCCCACTTGAACTGATAGCCGAGATAACGGGACTTCCGTTGTCGGAGATTGAGGGGTTGTAAGAGGTTGAAAAATTGTATATATAAAGCCCTGCTGCCAGAGACGGTGGCGGGGCTTTAATCGTTACTTACGCTAGAGAAAAAGGGGTGGTGGAAATGTAGAAGAGTATTGAGACGTGGGCAAAATGGAGATAATGATGTAACTTTGCGGGTGGTAACGGACAGTTCGAGACTATCCTGTCCTTAAACAAAACTACAGAAGCGATGAGCAGAGCAATAGTCCTATTATCAGGCGGGTTGGACTCCGCGGTGGCGCTAAGCGTAGCGCAGAGAGATGGTCATGAGGTGACGGCGTTGTCGTTCGACTATGGGCAGAAGCACAGGCGTGAGCTCGAGTGTGCGCGGGCGGTGGCACGGCATGCGGGCGTCAAGGACCACAAGATAGTGACGTTGAACCTCGGAGAGTGGGGCGGGTCGACGCTGACGGACTCGACGCGCACGATAGAGGACGGCGATGCCGACAGGAAGGACATCCCGGCGACATACGTCCCGGCGCGGAACATGGTCTTTCTCTCGGTGGCGGCGTCGATAGCCGAGGCGACGGGAGCAGAGCACATATATATAGGTGTCAGTCAGGTCGATTATTCGGGGTATGTAGATTGCCGGCAGGTCTTCATAGAGGCGATGGAGAAGGCCATCAATCTCGGGACCGTCATGGGGGCGGAGCAGGGTCGGAAGATCAAGATACATGCGCCATTCGAGAAGATGACGAAGGCCGAGGAGATCAGGCTCGGGCTGGAGCTCGGAGTCGATTTCTCGTTGACGTGGAGCTGTTACAGGGGCGGTGAGAAGCCGTGCGGAACATGTGACAGTTGCCTCCTGAGGGCACGGGCGTTTGCGGAGGTCGGCATAGCAGACCCGGCGTTATGCAGATAGAGCTGTCGCGGGAGGGCGTATTCCCGACGGCGGGGGACCCGAGAGATTTCTGGGCGGAGAGCGGTACGATACAGGGCGAAGGGAAACTCGCAGGCGTGGCGTCGCTCTTCGTCAGGCTACAGGGATGCAACCTACGGTGCAAGTGGTGTGACACGAAGCATACGTGGGGGAGGGCCGGGAATACAGTAGATACCGGGGAAGTCGTCGAGACCATAGGGCGGAACATCGGGAAGATGAGACACGTCGTCATCACCGGTGGCGAGCCGTATATGCAGGCGAGGGCCGTCGAAGAGCTTGTCGATAGACTCCACGAGAGGGGGCTTCACGTCACGATAGAGACCAACGGCAGCATAGCGGACCGGGCGTTGACAGAGAAGGTGGACCTCCTCAGCATATCGCCGAAGATGAGCAACAGCGGGGCGAGCGCGGAGGAAGTGGCGGCGACAGCGAGGACAGTCAGGGAGACCATAGGACAGCGACGGGGTGACGTCCAGCTAAAGTTCGTCGTCAGCGAGATGGCGGACGGGGACGAGATAGCGAAACACTATGACGCCGAGGAGCTCGGGATAGAGAGGAGCGACATCCTCGTCATGCCGGAGGGAGTGACACGCGAGGCGATAGGAAAGAAAGCCGTCGAGTGCGTACGGGTGGCAGTCAGGCACGGGTGGAGGTATTGCGCGAGGTTGCACATAGATATTTTTGGGAACAAGGAAGGCATATAAGGGAATTTCTATAAAGGGAACTTCTATAAATTGCTTTTTCCGCGTTGCGCTCAACTTTGAAATCCTCATTTAGCTGCGCTGACCTTTCTCACGCTCGGCAATTGGAGCAAGCTCCATTGCACTCGCTTAATCGAAAGGTTTCCTCCAGTAAACTCCGGT
>JAFPZF010000082.1 GCA_017417385.1 Bacteroidales bacterium | reverse complement strand
GGCGGAGGATGTCGGAGGGGCCGGAATCGTCATAAGGTCGGAGTCGTCGGAGTCGTCGGAGTCGTCAGAGGGGTCGGAGGGGTCGGAGTCGTCAGAGGGATCGGAGTCGTCGGAATCGTCGGAATCGTCGGAACAGTCGGAAGGGTCGGAGTCGTCGGAATCGTCGGAGGGATCGGAATCGTCGGAATCGTCGGAACAGTCGGAAGGGTCGGAGTCGTCGGAGTCGTCAGAGGGATCGGAATCGTCGGAACAGTCGGAACAGTCGGAATCGGAACAGTCGGAGGGCTTGGAATGGTTTAAAGGAGGCTCTTTCTCGCATTGCAAATGCTTATACTCCATGGAGCGGGATTGCAAATCCCGCCCAACGGAGGCAAAAGAAAAGAGGGGGAGCTGGGGCTCCTCCTCGTAAGGTTGTGAATGCCGGATCCGTTGCTCACTTCGAATTGACAATTCTGACAATTTCGTCGAGAGGCTTGTTGGAATTAGGCATGATGTTCTCAGGGACGGGTCTTCCCGTTTGCTCAGAGGCCAGATACCTTTTGCAGTTCTTGTATTTGCCAGGTAAGAGGCAGTACAGTTTCCGGTATGCAACGCCGGTATACTTGTTAGCGAGGACGCCCTTGACGAAGATAGGGCACTTCTCGATCTTCTTACATACGTCGTTTCCCATATCGTTCAGATTTACATGTCACATAATAATTGTACGGATAGCAGCTTCAATTGTTTTGTTATTTGGTGATTATGTTGATGTTATAGAAGGTGAGGGGGGGATGTTTTTGCTGGTGGAGAGGTATGGAGGGACGGGGAAATGGTAGGGGAAGGGGGTGAGAAGGGAGGAAGGGGAAGAGAAGGGAGGAAGGGGAAGAGAAAGGAAGGATGAGGGAGCGTGAGGAGGTGTGTTGTACGCGGCGGAAGGAGCTATGAATATTTGCACAGAAAAGGAAGAATATTTTCCTTATCTGTGCAAATATTTATTACTTTGGGATGTTAATAGCGATATATGCTTCGGAATCCATTGCTACAATACTATCTGGAGGAGGACATGCGTCTTGACATGGATATGCTTTCGGAACTTGATACAGAGATAATAGCAGCGTGTGCTGATGAGGGTAGGAAGGCGCAGATATTAAACAACTTGATAAAGATAGTAAAGGGATGACGGTATATGAATCCATGCTCAAGGCGTATGAGGGTACAGAAGGTATGTCAGTTAAACATATAGTTTAATAGGCATAAGAACCATAAGAGCAGGAGCGTATTTCCCGCTGAACAGAGAATATCAACAATAAGGCAACAATAGAAACACGGAATAAGATGAGTAGTAGTCAGAATAACCGGGAGACGGCGCAGGAGAGTCGTGACAAGGTAATAGTCAGGACGAGCGTGGTAGGGATAGTGACGAACGTCCTGCTGGCGGCGTTCAAGGCAGTTGTCGGCTTCCTGTCGAACTCCATAGCCGTCACGCTCGACGCGGTGAACAACCTCTCGGATGCGTTGTCGTCGATAATAACAATCGTCGGGACGAAGCTGGCGAGCAGGCATCCCAACAAGAAGCATCCGTTTGGCTACGGGCGGATAGAGTACCTGAGCGCCATGATAGTCTCTGGCATAGTCCTCTACGCCGGCATCACGTCGCTGGTAGAGTCGATAAAGAAGATAATCGAGCCGGACGTGCCCGACTACAGCATGGTATCTCTCATTATAATCGGCACGGCAGTCGTCGTGAAAGTCATCCTCGGGAGGTATGTCAAGGCGAAGGGCGAGGAGGTACATTCCGGGTCGCTTGTCGCGTCGGGGTCGGATGCGCTATTCGACGCCATACTGTCGTTGTCGGTCCTCGTGACGGCAATCGTATTCCTCGTGACGGGGTTGTCGCTTGAGTCGTACGTCGGAGTAGTGATCTCAGTCTTCATCATAAAATCTGGCATAGAGATGATGAGGGAGACGCTCAACGAGATACTCGGCATAAGGGCGGACAAGGAGACGACGGACAAGATAAAGAAGATAATGGCGTCGGAGCCGGAGGTGCGGGGAGCATACGACCTCGTCATGTTCAACTTCGGGCCAGACAAGAACTACGCGTCGGTGCACATAGAGCTGCCAGACTACATGACGGTGAAGGATGTCGACAGACTGACGAGGAAGCTGGAGGCGAAGGTGTATAGCGAGATGGGGGTCGTACTCGCAGGCGTCGGTCTATACTCCTACAACACGACGGGCGACGAGGCGGCTAAGGTACAGGAGGCGGTGAGGGAGAGCGTCCTCAGGCATGAGTGGGCGATGCAGATGCACGGGTTCTACATCGACATGGAGACCAAAGAGATGCGGTTTGACGTCGTCTTGAGTTTCGACATAGAGCCTGACGAGGCGCTCAAGACGCTATATGACGAGCTGGGGCAGAGCTATCCCGACTATAAGATACGTATTGCGGCGGATGTTGACGTCTCGGACTAGGGGAGAGAAGGGGAGAGAAGGGAATATCCAATGCTCGCAAGTGTGATTTCTTGCAAGAAAATGCGCTAAAAGGTATACATTATATACCTTTGCTGGTGAAATCTTGCACAAAGCAGAGGAACTATGGATAAGGTAGAAGACGTAATGAAGCGGTGGAACGCGCTGTTGCCTCTCTCTGATAGAGACAGAGAGATGCTGAGCAGGCGGTTCACCATAGACTTCAACTATAATAGCAATCAGATAGAGGGCAACACGCTGACGTATGGTCAAACCGAGATATTACTTCTCTTTGGTAAGATAGTAGGAGAGGCAGAGGTGAAAGACCTTCAGGAGATGACAGCCAGCAACGTCGGACTGAAGATGATGACTGAAGAGGCGCAGTTCAAGGATGTTCCCTTGACTCAAAGCTTTATCCGCACACTTCACAGAACTCTATTGCGTGAGGATTATACAGTCTATCGCAACTTACCTGGCGGTCAGACAACGAGTTACGTCATACATGCAGGGCAATACAAGACACGTTCTAATAGCGTCATCACTCGCTATGGCGATCGTTTTGAATATGCCTCGCCTGAAGAGACACCCGCTCTGATGGCGGACCTTGTCGAATGGTATAATGATGCAGAGAGAGAGGGAGTGTTGACACCCGTCGAACTCGCTGCCATGTTCCACTACCGCTACATACGCATTCACCCATTTGAAGATGGAAATGGACGAATCGCGCGTCTGATGGTTAACTACATTCTTTCGCGACACAATTATCCTATGATAGTAGTCAGGAGCCGGAAGAAACAGCAATATTTTGAGGCCTTGCACAACACCGACCTCACAGTGGGTGCGGTGCCGTCAGATGGTGCGCACGCCTCTAAGAGAGAGATACAGCGATTCCTCACTTACTTTACAAATCTATTCGTCGAGGAGGTAAGCTATAACATTAGGTTTCTGACGGAACGAGGAGAGAACGTATGGTGGTTTGACGGCGAGAGGATCAACTTCCGCAGTGACTCCACATCGAAGATACTAAACCTCATGTACGCCACGCCTGACATCACGATACGACGGCTGTCTGAAGAAGTCGGGATCAATACTGCTGCCGTCAACAAGCATATCAAACAGCTGACGAGCAAAGGCTACATACAGCGGACGGAAAATGACGGGACGTGGAGGGTTGTCATAACGCCTTCAATATAATCAGGAGCTGAAATCTCTGAAGGGGGAGAGGGGAAGAGAAGGGGGGAAGAAGGAGGCGAGAAGGAGAAAAAGGGGCGGAATAATCAAGAAATGATGTATTTTTGCGTCATTATTTGAATGAAATGGGGTATTTAGAGTTTAGAGAGCAGTGGTTTCCGTTAGGTTGCTTCAGCATGAACGAGGTCAGGGCATGGCGGAGGAACTTTGACAGGACGAGCGTGACGCGATGGGTGAGCAAGGGGTACCTTGTCCGGTTGCGTCAGGGGTGGTATGCCTTTGGGGAGTTGCTGAAGGAGGCGGAGTTTAGCAGGTATATAGCGTACAAGATGTGTCAGCCGTCGTACATAAGTCTACATTGTGCATTGTCGTTTTACGGGATAATCCCCGAGGCGGTGACGCAAGTGACGAGTGTCACGACGAAGCGGACGACGTCATACAGTAATGCTTTTGGGGATTATACATACCAAAGCGTAAAGCCGGAGCTGTTTTATGGCTATCGGCAGTATGGGTTGCAGAGAGGAGGTAGCTACCTCTTGGCAGAGCCAGAGAAGGCTATCGTAGATCTATTGTATCTCTATCCGCAGTATGAGAGCGAGGAAGACATGAGGGAATTGAGGTTTGACGAGTGGTGGATGAGTGAGGAACTTGATAAAGAGAGGTTGAGAAGGTATGTCGAGCAGAGTGGGGTGAAGAGTTTGGAGAAGCGAGTTGAGGTGTTGTTGAAGTCGTATGGAATAAAGTGAACAGAATATGATAGACATAGAAGCATTGACAGCATACTATCCGCAGCAGATAGGAGGAAACATAGCTTACCACAAGCATATACTAAAGGAGTATGTAGAGTTGCTTGCTGTCGAGTATATCTCGCAATCCGAATGGGCAGGAAAGCTAGCTTTCATAGGAGGGACAAACCTTCGGCTGATACAGAGGATAGACAGATTCTCAGAGGATCTGGACTTTGATTGTAAGGGGTTGACGAAGGAAGAGTTCATGGAGATGACGGACTCGGTGGTAGAGCAATTGAGTAGTAATGGACTGCGGGTTGAGGTCAGGGATAGAGAGAATCCCAATCTTACGGCGTATCGGCGGAACATATTTTTCCCGGGATTACTTTTCGAGATGCACTTGACAGGACATAGGGAGGAGCGGTTCCTAATGAAAGTCGAGGCGCAGGATCAAGGTGTGTCGTACGAAACGCTGTCGTCGCCGGTGAATCTATGTGGTTTCATGTTCATGACCCGGACGCCATCAAAGTCGGTACTGTTGTCGATGAAGTTGTCGGCCTTGTTGTCACGAGGGAAGGGGAGAGATTTCTACGATACGATGTTTTTGTGGCAGCAAGTCGAGCCGGACTATGACTTTTTGAAAATGAGATGCGGAATTGGAAGTAAGCAAGAGTTGAAGCAGGCTCTTTTAGAAAAGTTGAGGGAGACGGATCTGGAGCAGAAGCGTAGGGATTTTGAGCATTTGCTTTTCAATCCGAGGCGCAGCGGCGTGATACTACATTTTGGGGCTTTTGTAGAGGATAAGTGAAAGAGTTGAGGCGCGGGGAGTGTTGAAATGATGAGGGGAGAGAAGGTGAAGAAGGAAGTATATCGAATTTTAGTTGTGACATTCGAAGAATTGAAGTAGATTTGGGAAATCAAAGACTAAGGAAAGAAGCAGAAAAAAGGATAAAAGAATAGCATAACATATTGAGCTTTACGCTCTTATTCTCACTCGATAAAATCTGGTAAATTTTGATCTGCAAGGGAATAAGCGAGCGGAGGGTTCACGCTGCATGGCGTGAGCCGTTTCGTGCTTATTGTTGCAAGGGTTTACCAGAGCCATTCGAGAGAATAAGCATCATCCGAGGATAAAGAAACGGCGAGCGCCTTTTGTCGTGCGGTATGGTGAGGGGTGGGAGCTCAGCGAAAAGGGTTGAGCGACATGGAAAGTGAGAGTGGCATACACATAGGGCGAGAGATAAGGGATGAGATGGAGCGACAAGGGCGGAAGCCGGAGTGGCTGGCGCAGAGGTTGTCGTTCGACAAGTCGAACGTATACAAGATATTCAAGAAGGCGACGCTAGATGTGGAGCTACTGAGGCGGATCTCGATGGTGTTGGGGCGAGACTTCTTCAAGATATACTCGGAGTCGATGGGCAAGGAGATGTAGGAGGGGAAGGGAGGAAGGAAATGAAAGAAGGGAAGAGAAGAAGGGAAGAAGAGTTTTTGGACAAATTGGCAACTATTAGTGGACACATCCGCAACGGGGAATGGGGAAGATAGCGGAGGAAAGGTGGTAATTTTGCAGGCGAGAAGCAAAGCGTATGGAGCTATTGAATGACATAAAGAGTTTCTACGAGGAGAACGAAACGTGGTTTGGTCTACTTGGGTTTGTCTTCAGCGTAGTAGGTTTTCTAGTAACCATAGGAGTCGTTGACATAGTAAGGAACTGGATAAAGACATTCAGGGAGGAGAGTACAGGCAAGAAGCAGAGCTTCTTCAAGTGGCTGTCTAAGAACTACAGGAGGTTGCCGAGGTGGGCAAAGAAGATAGTCAAGGCAGTCGAGAAAGTTTTTGGGATAGAACATAAGAAGAGAGGATAAAAAAGGATAGATGGTATGAAATCAGAAAATATAGGTTGTTTTGTCGGTGTGGGGGTAGAGCTTTTGCTTGTTGCCCTAATGACATATTTTGGTCTAGAATGGGGTTTCCAGTTGTTCGTGTGTTTGGTAGTATGTCTGGTAGTATGTTTTTGTTGGTATATTATTGGTGAAGGTACAGGGGTTGCAGCGAGATTTGGCTGTCTGTGCTTTTTGGGTGGAGTAGTAGGGCTGGTTTCCCTAATGACATATTTAGGGTTAAGCGGATTGTTGCAATTCTGGGTGTGTATTTTGGTGTTGTGTGTTGCAGTATACATTTATGATAATAAGTTGAGGAAATATATCGGTTGGAAGAGTTTTCTTTTTGTGGGAGTAGAAATCGGGCTTGCTGCCCTAATGGCGTATTTAGAACTAAGCTGGTGGTTGCAGCTGTTAGTGAGTCTTATCGTGTTGTGTGTAGTAGTATCCGTATATTCTAAAGCGGACAGTAAACGGATAGAGCGAGAGGCTAAACAGATGGAGCGAGAGAGCGAGGAAAGATTGCGAACGACGGAAAAGTCGACGAACATAGATGGTAAGGGTTTGCGGTTGACAAAAGGGATGGGTATTGTGTTTATATCGGAACCTTATGGAGGCGGATTTGATGAAAGATTGTGTTGCATACACGAGTTGTGTCAGTATGCAACAAATGGAACGATAGGAGTGGTGAAATATTCATCAGACGAGTGTGGTTTCTTAGTATCCGAACCTGGAGTTGGCTTGAATAGTGAGGGAGAAACCGATTGTGATTATGCTGGTGTTTGTTTTAATGAAAGAGGTTATTTGTTGGATGTGACAGGGGGTCGTGGTGATGGTACAGCCTCTATGAAGTATGAATATGACTCAGAAGGGCATCTCACAAAAACTGTTGTAGAAGCGACAATGGAGTCGTATGATGATGATGGTGTGCATCATGAATGGGTATGTCAAAAGGAAGTTACAATCTACGAGTGGAAGGATGGACTTCTTGTTTCCATCAAGCGAATGGGTCTAAATTATTATTGTGATAATGAAGAATATGAAGGCAGGTTTAAGAAAGATGAGGTAAAAGGCATATTTCATGAGGCTTTTGAAGGTAGATATGATGATGAGTTTGAAGATGATGAAGATTATCGAGATGAAGAGTATCGAAGACATTATTATGATGATGAGTTGATAATATCATATTCTGATCTTGACAACAAGTATAGGCAACAGGTGTTTGCAGATGCTATTTCTCCAGATTATGGCGGTTATATACCAGCGATGTTGCTTGGTGTCGGTCCGAGGAAGTTGCCGAGTCGCATCACGTTGAAAGGTTCCTTGGGAGAGGAGACGCTTGACTTGAAGTTCAAGACGGACGAGAGCGGGAAGATAGTGTCTTGCGAGACAAGCAAGGGGACGTATGATTACACTTACGAGAGGATTGTCGCCAAGACGGAGGAGCCGAAAGGGCAGAAAGGAGCGGACGGGAAGAACAAGAAGGGAAGGAGTCGGAAAGGAATGGAACGGAAGAAAAGTCTGCGTAGTAGGCTCTATGGAATATGGAAGCAGCTGAAGAAGAGGTTTAAGTAGGAAGGTTGATGCGGTAGAGGGAAGGAAGGCGTCGGAGGGGAGAAATTGTTGGAAGTAACAGATTGCGCAAGGTGGGGGCCTTGTATCTAGCGCGACGTAGGCTGGAGCCTACGCAGAACTGGGTGTCTAGGGCGCTGCCCTAGTCTTGGACTATTTTGCCCTTAGCTTCGCTGACTTTTCTCACACTCGGCAATTGGAACGAGTTCCATTGCGCTCGCTTAATCGAAAAGTTGTCAGGGCGGATGTTACCATGGCGTCAATAACCCAGGGCGAGTGCCCTGGGCTTGGATTATTTTGCCCTTTCAGGGCGCTTGAAGTCGGAGTCGTCGGAAGTGGTCAGAGTCGTCGGAAGGTTCAGAGTCGTCGGAATCGTCGGAGGGTTCAGAGTCGTCGGAAGGGTCAGAGGGGTCAGATGGTGAGGATGGCAAGCGCATTGACTTCGTCGACCTTTCTCGTGTTCAATGGAAGAAAAACGCATTGACTTCGTCGACCTTTCTTCCGCTCGGCAATTGGAGCAAGCTCCATTGCACTCGCTTAACCGAAAGGGATTACAAATGCTTATACTCCACGGAGCCGCATTACAAATGACGGCTCAACAGAGGAGAAGCGCATCGGAGTCGTCGGAATAGTCTGAGTCGTCTGAGTCGTCAGAATCGTCGGAGTCGTCGGAAGTGGTCAGAATTGTCAGAGTCGTCGGAGGGGGCGGAGTCGTCGGAAGTGGTCAGAGTCGTCTGAAGGGTCAGAGTCGTCAGATGGTGAGGATGGCAAGCGCATTAGCTTCGCTGACCTTTCTCGTGTTCAATGGAAGAAAAACGCATTGACTTCGTCGACCTTTCTCACGTTAGCTTCGCTGACTTTTCTCACGTTGACTTTGTCGACTTTTCTCACGCTCGGCAAAACGAGCAAGCTCGTTCTGCACTCGCTCAGTCGAAAAGTTCGGCAATTGGAACAAGTTCCATTGACTAGAGTCTTACTTTCTCACGCTCAGCATAACGAGCAAGCTCGTTCTGCATTCGCTTAATCGAAAGTATGCGCTCGCTTAACCGAAAGGGATTACAAATGCTCATACTCCACGGAGCCGCATTACAAATGACGTCTCAACAGAGGAGAAGCGCATCGGAGTCGTCGGAATCGTCTGAGTCGTCAGAATCGTCGGAGGGGTCGGAGTCGTCGGAGGGGTCAGATGGTGAGGATGGCAAGCGCATTAGCTTCGCTGACCTTTCTCGTGTTCAATGGAAGAAAAACGCATTACAAATGCTTATACTCCACGGAGCGGGATTACAAATCCCCGCTCAACGGGAATCGTCGGAGTCGTAGGAGCAATTAGCAATGAGGAATTAGCGATTAGCAATTGGTAGCGGTAGGAGAAGTCGGGGAAGGAGAGAGGAATTGATGATTGGGGTGAGGGGGGAAGCAGTGATTTACGGAAAGCGGAAAAGGTTTAGGGGGCGGAAGAGACAACGAAGAGCAAAAATCACTAACTTTGCACTTCGTTTATAGATTAAGAATAACTCAACAATAACAATAAGACAATGGTTCCGCAGCGGATTTCATCGATGTTTGCCAATCCGGAGATTGGGAAGCAAGTAGTTGTCAAGGGGTGGGTGAGGACACGCCGCGATAGCAAGCAAGTAAGTTTTGTAGCCCTCAATGATGGCTCGACGGTGAATAATATGCAGATAGTTGTCGATGCGGGGAAGGTGTCGGAGGACGTGATGAAGCGCATCACGACGGGCGCATGCCTGAGTGTCAAGGGACAGCTGGTAGCGTCGCAGGGGAAGGGTCAGACCGTAGAGGTGCAGGCCGAGTCGATAGAGATACTCGGTGACGCAGACGCCACATTCCCATTGCAGAAGAAGGGCCACACGTGGGAGTATCTGCGTGAGGTGGCACACCTGAGGCCGAGGGCAACGACATTTGGTGCGGTCTTCAGGATCAGGAACCAGATGGCATTTGCCATTCACAAGTTCTTCCATGACAAGGGATTCGTCTATTTCCACACGCCGCTCATCACGGGCAGTGACTGCGAGGGTGCAGGACAGATGTTCCAGGTCACGACGCTCGACCTGCAGAACCTTCCGAAGAACGAGGAAGGCAAGGTCGACTACACGCAGGATTTCTTTGGCGTCCCGACGAGCCTGACAGTCAGTGGACAGCTTGAGGGCGAGCTGGCGGCTACGGCGCTCGGCCAGATATACACATTCGGTCCGACGTTCAGGGCAGAGAGGTCGAACACGCCGAGGCATTTGGCAGAGTTCTGGATGATAGAGCCAGAGATGGCGTTCTATGACATAGTCGACAATATGGACTTGGCAGAGGAGTTCATCAAGTTCTGCGTACAGTGGGCACTCGACCACTGCATGGAGGACCTCGAGTTCCTCAACAAGATGATCGACAAGGAGCTGATAGAGTCGTTGAAGTTCGTGACATCGCACGACTTCGTCAGACTGCCATATACAGAGGGCATCAAGATCCTCGAGGAGGCCGTAGCGAAGGGCAGGAAGTTCGAGTTCCCAGTATTCTGGGGCTGTGACCTGGCGTCGGAGCACGAGAGGTATCTCGTCGAGGAGCATTTCAAGAAGCCAGTCATCCTGACCGACTATCCGAAGGAGATCAAGGCGTTCTACATGAAGCAGAACGAGGACGGCAAGACCGTCAGGGCGATGGACGTATTGTTCCCGAGGATAGGCGAGATCATCGGTGGCTCAGAGAGAGAGGCCGACTATGGCAAGCTAATGCAGAGGATCGAGGAGCTGAACATCCCGATGAAGGACATGTGGTGGTACCTGGACACGAGGAAGTACGGAAGCTGTCCTCACTCTGGATTCGGACTTGGTTTCGAGAGGTTGATCCTCTTCGTCACCGGCATGGCGAACATCAGGGACGTCATACCATTCCCGAGGACTCCGGGTCATGCAGAGTTCTAAGAGGTGGACTAATGGGTAAAATGGTAACAATATATTATGGAGAGCGTGCCTTGACGTTCTCGGAGGACGGCAAGGCGATAGGAACAGACGAGGAGCTGATGAACAGAGTCTGCCAGTTCGAGCATGACGAGGCGATAGCAGACATGAAGATCAGCGTAGATTCCGTCGACAGGATGATGAGCCTATACCAGAGGCGTCATAGACTCATAACGGCTGCGGGCGGACTTGTCGTGAGAGACGGCAAGTGCCTGGTCATAGACAGGAGAGGCCATCTAGACCTGCCGAAGGGCAAGACAGAGGTCGGCGAGAGTCCCGAGGAGACGGCGGTCCGTGAGGTAGCCGAGGAGGTCGGGCTGAGCGGAATGAAGATCGAGGATCATGTTGCGGCGACGTATCACACCTATAATATAGGTAGTGAGACCGTAGTGAAGCGGACAGACTGGTTCTTGATGCGACTAGAGGACATGGGCGTGGAGCCGGTGCTGCAGACCGAGGAGGACATCGTCGGGAGCAAGTGGATGTCAGCGGACGAGATGAAGGCGTCTGAGCAGTCGACATACACGTCTCTTCGCCCTATTTTTGGGAGCCTTTCGGAGGTTTTAGGGGCCTGAAAGGGGGGCAAAAATAATTTTTAAGCATTATTTTAGGTTCAGTCGGCTGAAACTAAAAAATAAATGTTTACCTTTGCGTTCAGAATTATGGCCAAGTGGATAGGTATGTCTGTCGGCGTCGGTCTTGATTCTGGGTTTGAAATAGAAAAACAAAACAAACTAATTGTCTAATAATTCGAGTTATGGCAAAGGAAGTTTTCCAGAGAACTAAGCCACACGTGAACATTGGTACCATTGGCCACGTCGACCATGGTAAGACGACCTTGACGGCAGCTATCACGACTGTCTTGGCAAAGCAGGGTCTTGCAGAGCAGAAGGACTTCGCATCGATTGATGCTGCTCCGGAGGAGAAGGAGCGTGGTATCACGATCAATACAGCTCACGTCGAGTATCAGACGAAGAATCGTCACTACGCACACGTCGACTGCCCGGGTCACGCTGACTACGTCAAGAACATGGTCACAGGTGCAGCCCAGATGGACGGTGCAATCCTCGTCTGCGCAGCAACTGATGGTCCTATGCCTCAGACGCGCGAGCACATTCTTCTCGCACGTCAGGTTAACGTCCCACGTATTGTTGTCTTCATGAACAAGGTAGACCTTGTTGATGATCCAGAGCTTCTTGATCTCGGAGAGATGGAGCTTCGTGACTTGTTGAACTTCTACGAGTTCGACGGTGACAACAGCCCAGTTATCCGTGGTTCCGCACTTGGTGCATTGAATGGTGAGCCACAGTGGGAGGCAAAGGTCATGGAGCTTATGGACGCAGTTGACGAGTGGATTCCGCTGCCAAAGCGTGACGTAGATAAGCCATTCTTGATGCCAGTCGAGGATGCTATGACGATCACGGGTCGTGGTACAGTCGCAACGGGTCGTATCGAGACAGGTATCGTACACGTAGGTGACGAGCTCCAGATTGTCGGTCTCAACGCAGACGCTAAGAAGACGACATGTACGGGTGTCGAGATGTTCCGCAAGACTCTTGATGAGGGTCAGGCAGGTGACAACGTAGGTTTGTTGCTCCGCGGTATCGACAAGAGCGAGATGAAGCGTGGTATGGTCCTCTGCAAGCCAGGTTCTATCACTCCTCATACGAAGTTCAAGGCATCCATCTACGTCCTGAAGAAGGAGGAGGGTGGTCGTCACACTCCGTTCAAGAACAACTACCGTCCTCAGTTCTACATCCGTACATTGGACATCACGGGTGAGATCAAGTTGCCGGAGGGAACAGAGGTTGTCATGCCGGGTGATAACGTATCGATCGAGGTTGACCTCATCTATGCAGTAGCATTGAACGTAGGTCTCCGTTTCGCTATCCGCGAGGGTGGTCGTACGGTCGGTGCAGGTCAGGTTACCGAGATCATCGAGTAAGGAAAGAGATAGGGTAGTAGGCTCACGGGCCTACGCCCCCTCATACGGGTGTAGTTCAGTTGGTAGAGCATCGGTCTCCAAAACCGAGTGTCGGGCGTTCGAGTCGCTCCACCCGTGCATAAAAGAAACAAGGACTAATGGAAAGGATAGTCAATTATCTGAAGAACGTATACACAGAGTTGGTCGAGAAGACTTCGTGGCCGAGTTGGTCGGATCTTTTCAATTCGGCGAGGGTCGTGATGGTAGCCTCGTTGATCATAGCTCTGATAGTATGGGTTATGGACTTTGCATTTGAGCATGTGCTCAAGATGGTGTACGATGTACTGTAAACGACAAAACGAGCTTCGCTAATATGGCAAACGTCGAGTTGCAATGGTATGTCCTCAAGGCAATAGGGGGAAAGGAGAAGAAGGCCAAGGAGGCGCTGGAGGCAGAGGTGCGTCGCAGGGGACTCGGGGACCTAGTAGGTCAGGTCGAGGTACCGGTAGAGAAGACGTACACGCAGCGTAACGGCAAGAAGATCGTCAAGGAGCGTGTGCTTTATTCAGGCTACGTGTTTGTCGAGTGTGCACTTGTCGGGGAGGTTCCAGGCGTGATCTCAAACGTCCCGAACGTCATAGGATTTTTGGGTGACGGTCATCCGGAGCCGATGCGAGCAGCAGAGGTTAGCAGGATGATAGGCAGGATAGACGAGGCAGTCGATGACACTCAGGAGGTAGTTGTTCCGTATGTATTGGGCGAGAGCGTCAAGGTGATAGATGGTCCGTTCAACAACTTTACGGGGACGATTGAGCAGGTCGACGAGGAGAAGAAGAAGCTGTCTGTGATGGTGAAGATATTTGGGAGGAACACACCTCTCGAGTTGAACTACTATCAGGTCGAGAGAGTAAACTAAAAGAGAAACTAACAAAGGATAATAGGGGTAGTCAAGTATCGAATGCTTCCAGCTGGCAACGGCCAGTAATATACGGGCTACTGATATTATTATATATAAAATTTAAACGCTACAATGGCTAAAGAAGTAGAAGCCTTTATCAAGCTACAGGTTAAAGGTGGTGCTGCGAACCCATCGCCCCCAATCGGACCGGCACTTGGTTCGAAGGGTGTGAACATAATGGAGTTCTGCAAGCAGTTCAATGCTCGTACGCAGGACAAGGCAGGCAAGATCTTGCCAGTTGTGATTACGGTCTACAACGACAAGTCTTTTGAGTTCATCATCAAGACTCCTCCTGCTGCAGTTCAGATCATGGAAGCTGCCAAGATCAAGGGCGGTTCAGCAGAGCCGAACAGGAAGAAGGTAGCCTCAATCACGTGGGAGCAGGTCAAGGCGATTGCGACAGACAAGATGCCAGACTTGAACTGTTTCACTATCGAAGCAGCTATGCGAATGGTTGCAGGTACGGCGCGTAGTATGGGTGTAACCGTGACGGGTGAGTTCCCAGCCAATAACTAATCTAAATCAGTTTGTGAAATGACGAAACTAACGAAGAATAGGAAGTTGGCACTTTCCAAGGTAGATAGCAGCAAGGTCTACACGATAGAGGAGGCAGCGTCACTCGTAAAGGAGATTACGACGACGAAGTTTGATGCATCGGTAGATGTTGATGTACGTCTTGGAGTTGACCCGAGGAAGGCCAACCAGATGGTGAGAGGTGTTTGCACCTTGCCTCATGGTTCTGGCAAGCAGGTACGCGTACTTGTGCTCTGCACCCCTGATAAGGAGAACGAAGCGAAGGAAGCTGGAGCAGACTATGTAGGTCTTGACGAGTACATCGACAAGATCAAGGGAGGATGGACGGACGTTGATGTTATCATCACGATGCCGAGCATCATGGCAAAGGTAGGTGCGCTGGGTCGAGTACTTGGTCCGCGCGGCTTGATGCCAAACCCAAAGAGTGGCACAGTAACTATGGACGTAGCGAAGGCAGTCAAGGAGGTCAAGGCCGGAAAGATAGACTTCAAGGTCGACAAGGCAGGTATAGTACATGCGTCGATTGGCAAGGTATCGTTTGAGGCCAACAAGATCGTAGACAACGTAAAGGAGTTCCTGAACGTTATCGTCAAGTTGAAGCCTTCGACCGCGAAGGGCACCTACGTCAAGAGCGTCTATCTCTCGAGCACGATGAGTCCTGGAGTCCATGTAGACTTCAAGCAGGGCGATGCTTAACCTGTAAGTGTTGAACAGTAACACAGTAAAGGAAGATGAGAAAGGAAGAAAAAGGCGCACTGATAGAGCAGCTGACGGAGTCCCTCAAGGAGTATGCACATTTCTATGTAGTAGACGTTGAGGGTCTGAATGCGGAGGCTACGAGCAAGTTGAGGAGGAAGTGCTTCGAGAACGGCATCAAGCTGGTTGCAGTCAAGAACACCCTTTTGAAGAGGGCGCTTGGCAATCTCGGAGGCGATTTCAGCGAGCTTGACAGCGTATTCGCAGGGAATTCGGCAGTCATGTTCTGCAACACGGGCAATGCTCCGGCTAAGCTCATCAAGGAGTTCACGGCAAGCAATGCGAAGCCGGTCCTGAAGGGAGCATACGTAGAGCAGTCTGCATACGTAGGTGCTGAGAATCTGGAGACGCTCGTCCACATCAAGAGCAAGGAGGAGCTCATTGCAGATATCATCGCACTGTTGCAGTCGCCGGCGAAGAACGTTATCTCAGCTCTGCAAGGTAGCGCGGGCAACAAGATACACGGTATCTTGGAGACCTTGAGCAAGAAAGAAAACTAAACAAACCAAACAAGAACCAAATTAATTTAGAATACAATGGCAGATATAAAGGCACTTGCAGAGGAATTGGTTAACCTCACTGTCAAGGAAGTTAATGAGCTCGCAGCAGTTCTGAAGGACGAGTACGGCATTGAGCCGGCAGCTGCAGCAGCAGTCGTAGCAGCAGCACCGGCAGCAGGTGCAGCAGCAGCTGCAGAGCAGACAGAGTTCGACGTCATCTTGAAGAGTGCAGGTGCACAGAAGCTTGCAGTCGTCAAGGCAGTCAAGGAGAACACGGGTCTTGGTCTTAAGGAGGCTAAGGAGCTTGTTGACAAGGCACCTACGGCAGTCAAGGAGAAGGCTTCTAAGGCAGACGCAGAGGCTCTCAAGGCAAAACTCGAAGAGGCTGGTGCTGAGGTCGAACTCAAGTAATACCATCCCTCACAGGATTCAGTTTGGGGTTCCACTTGCGAGTGGACTCCAAACTTTTCGTGTCTTTGTCAAATTTCACAGGCTGCCCTAGGGCGGGGTAGTTTGAGACGAAGCGCGGCAAAGCAGCCCGGCCTCCACAAAACAAAACGTGTCAAAATAGATGAATCCGACAAAAGCCGAAAGGATTAGTTTCTCCTCGTTGAAGCACCATCCAGAATACAATGACTTCCTCGAGGTGCAGTTGAAGTCGTTCAGGGAGTTTTTCCAGTTAGGGTCGACTCCAGAGGAGCGGAAGAAAGAGGGTTTGTATCAAGTCTTCAAAGAGAATTTCCCTATCACCGACACGAGGAACAACTTTGAGCTAGAGTTCCTCGATTACAGCATAGATCCGGCGCGCTACTCTATCCAGGAGTGCTTAGAGCAGGGATTGACATATCAGGTGCCATTGAAGGCGACCTTGAAGTTGTCATGTAACGATCCGGAGCATGAGGATTTCGACACAGTCGTATCGGATGTATATCTCGGCATGATACCGTACATGACCGAGCGTGGCAGTTTTGTTATCAACGGAGCTGAGCGCGTAGTAGTGAGCCAGTTGCATCGTTCGCCAGGCGTATTCTTCGGGCAGAGCGTACATGCAAATGGCACGAAGCTTTATTCAGCGAGGATAATCCCGTTCAAGGGTTCGTGGATAGAGTTTGCTACGGACATCAACAATGTGATGTATGCATACATCGACCGTAAGAAGAAGTTACCAGTGACGACGATGTTGAGGGCTATAGGCTTCGAGTCGGATAAGGACATACTGGAAATCTTCGGACTTGCGGACGAGGTCAAGGTCAGCAAGAGCACGCTACAGAAGTGTGTAGGCAGGAAGCTTGCGGCCAAGGTACTTAAGTCGTGGGTAGAGGACTTCGTAGACGAGGACACGGGTGAGGTCGTGTCAATCGAGCGTAACGAGGTCATCGTCGAGCGCGAGACAGTGTTGCTTGACGAGCATATCGATGAGATACTCGACTCTGGGGCTAAGTCAATACTTCTCCACAAGGAGTGTCAGAACCTTGCAGACTTTGCAATCATCAGCAACACACTGCAGAAGGACCCATGTAATTCAGAAAAGGAGGCTGTTGTCTACATATACAGGCAGCTTCGCAACATAGATCCGCCTGACGAGGCGACGGCGCGCGACGCAATAGACAAGTTGTTCTTCTCGGACAAGAGGTATGACTTGGGTGACGTCGGTCGTTATCGTCTGAACACGAAGCTCGGCTTGTCGACAGACATGTCGGTCAGAGTACTCACAAAGGAGGACATAATCGAGATAATAAAGCGACTGATAGCCTTGTTGAATTCCAAGGCCGATGTCGATGATATAGACCACCTCAGCAATCGTCGTGTCAGGACCGTCGGTGAGCAGCTTGCTAACCAGTTCAGCACGGGATTGGCACGCATGGCGCGCACCATCAGGGAGCGCATGAATGTCAGGGATAACGAGGTGTTCACGCCAGCAGAGCTTATCAACAGCAAGACGTTGGCATCAGTTGTGGCGAGCTATTTTGCCACGAATGCGCTTTCGCAGTTCATGGACCAGACCAATCCGTTGGCGGAGGTCACGCACAAGCGTCGTCTGTCGGCCCTTGGTCCTGGAGGTCTGAGCCGAGACAGGGCAGGATTCGAGGTCCGAGACGTCCACTACACGCATTACGGTCGTCTGTGTCCAATCGAGACTCCTGAGGGACCTAACATCGGTCTTATCTCGTCGCTCACCATTTACGCAAAGATAGACGATCTGGGCTTCCTCGAGACTCCGTATCGTGTCGTTAAGGACGGCAAGGTCGATTTCTCGCCAGAGGGATACAAGTTCATGTCGGCAGAGGAGGAGGAGCACAAGATAATAGCTCAGGCCTTGACGCCGATGGACAATGATGGTAACATCTTGACAGACAAGGTCAAGAGCCGTCAGGACAGTGACTTCCCAGTTGTCGAGAAGGATAAGGTCGAGTTGATAGACGTCGCAGCCAACCAGATTGCGTCTGTCGCGTCTTCGCTCATTCCATTCTTGGAGCATGACGATGCACACCGTGCGCTCATGGGATCGAACATGATGCGTCAGGCAGTGCCTTTGTTGAGGACAGAGTCTCCGATTGTCGGGACCGGTCTTGAGGAGCCGATCATGAGGTTTTCGAGGACGCAGGTTACGGCAGAGAAGGATGGTGTCATCGACTACGTAGATGCAAACAGGATCGTAGTCCGTTATGACAGGACTGACGACGAGAGGTATGTAAGTTTTGATCCGGACACCAAGGAGTACATCTTGCCGAAGTTCCAGAAGACGAACCAGAGCACGTGTATAGACTTGCGTCCGATAGTATTGCCGGGCGAGAAGGTTGTCAAGGGACAGATCTTGACAGAGGGTTACTCGGCAGCGGACGGCGAGTTGGCGCTTGGAAGGAACTTGAAGGTAGCCTTCATGCCATGGAAGGGATACAACTTCGAGGACGCCATCGTCATTTCCGAGAGGGTCGTCAGGGAGGACATCTTCACGTCGGTTCATGTCGACGAGTACTCACTCGAGGTTCGTGACACGAAGCGAGGCATGGAGGAGCTCACGAGTGACATTCCAAACATCAGTGAGGATGCCACGAAGGATCTTGACGAGAACGGTATCATAAGGATTGGTGCGCATGTCAAGCCAGGCGACATCTTGATTGGCAAGATCACGCCAAAGGGTGAGAGTGACCCGACGCCAGAGGAGAAGTTGCTCAGGGCAATCTTCGGAGACAGGGCAGGAGACGTCAAGGATGCGAGCCTCAAGGCAAATCCATCGTTGAGCGGAGTCGTCATAGGCAGAAACCTTTACTCTCGTCAGGTCAAGGAGCGCAGGTCGCGAGCAGCTGAGAAGGAAGTCCTCCAGAGCATACAGGATGAATTCCAGGCAAGCATTACGGCTCTACAGAACGAGTTGATAGCCAAGATACTCACGAAGATCGAGGGAAGCCAGTCAATCGGTGTCAAGGACTACTACGGAGTCGATGTCATCGCTAAGGGCGTCAAGTTCACTCGCAACGTACTTGCGGACATCAACTACATGACGATAGATCCTGCGAAGTGGGTGTCAGATGCTCACACCAACGAGCTTCTCTATCAGCTCATCCACAATTACAGGATGAAGTATAAGAACTTCGACGCAGTCAAGCAGCGCAAGACGTACAATGCCACGATAGGAGACGAGTTGCCAAACGGCATCATGCAGCTTGCTAAGATATACATCGCGAAGAAGAGGAAGATTCGAGTCGGTGACAAGATGGCAGGTCGCCACGGGAACAAGGGTATCGTCTCGAACATCGTACGACTGGAAGACATGCCGTTCCTCGAGGATGGCTCACCAGTGGATATCGTGTTGAACCCGCTGGGTGTGCCTAGCCGAATGAACCTTGGTCAGATCTACGAGACCGTCCTTGGCTGGGCAGGTCAGAAGCTCGGAGTCAAGTTCGCGACACCAGTATTCGACGGAGCGTCGCTTGACCAGATCAAGGAGTACACAGACAAGGCAGGTGTACCGGAGGTCGGAAAGACATATCTCTACGACGGAGGCACAGGCGAGAGGTTCCATCAGCCAGCGACAGTCGGTATCGTGTACATGCTGAAGCTCGGTCACATGGTCGACGACAAGATGCACGCACGTTCGATTGGTCCGTACTCACTCATCACACAGCAGCCACTTGGAGGTAAGGCACAGTTTGGTGGTCAGCGATTCGGAGAGATGGAGGTCTGGGCGCTGGAGGGCTTCGGCGCAGCTAACATCTTGCAGGAGATCTTGACAGTGAAGAGTGACGACGTCGTAGGTCGTGCGAAGGCATACGAGGCAATCGTCAAGGGAGACAACCTCCCGACGCCAGGCATACCGGAGTCGCTCAATGTCCTTTTGCACGAGATGCGTGGATTGGGTCTCAGCATTTCATTCGAATAGAAGAACAGTTACGTCATGCAAGGTTGAGGTCGGCAGAGACGTCCTTGACCTTGCAGGACTACAATAATAAAAACGCGAAACATGGCTTTCAGAAGAGATCAGAAATCAAAGACCAATTTCTCGAAGATAAGTATCGGATTGGCGTCGCCGGAGGAGATACTCGAGTTGTCGAGCGGCGAGGTTCTCAAGCCCGAGACCATCAACTATCGCACATACAAGCCAGAGCGAGATGGACTGTTCTGCGAGAGGATCTTCGGCCCGGTCAAGGACTACGAGTGCCACTGCGGTAAGTACAAGCGCATCAGGTACAAGGGGATAGTCTGTGACCGTTGTGGAGTCGAGGTTACCGAGAAGAAGGTACGTCGTGAGCGCATGGGACACATATCACTTGTCGTCCCGGTAGCCCACATCTGGTATTTCCGTTCGTTGCCAAACAAGATAGGCTGTCTGCTTGGTCAGCCGAGTAAGAAGATAGATGCCATCGTATACTACGAGCGTTACGTAGTCGTCCAGCCTGGAGTCAAGGCTGAGGATGGTGTCAAGCAGATGGATTTGTTGACCGAGGAGGAGTACATGGCCATCATGGACTCGCTTCCGAAGGATAATCAGTATTTGGAGAATAACGATCCGAACAAGTTCATCGCGAAGATGGGAGCAGAGGCACTTGAGATGCTGCTTCAGCAGATAGATCTCGACAGCCTCAGTTACGAGTTGCGCGACAAGGCGCATCATGAGACGAGCCAGCAGCGCAAGAATGAGGCGTTGAAGAGACTTCAGGTCGTCGAGTGGTTCAGGGCGTCGAACGGCAGGAACAAGCCGGAGTGGATGATCATGAAGGTCGTCCCGGTCATACCGCCAGACTTGCGTCCGCTTGTTCCGCTTGATGGTGGTCGATTTGCAACTAGCGACCTCAACGAGTTGTATAGGCGTGTCATCATAAGGAATAACCGACTGAAGAGACTTCTCGAGATAAAGGCTCCTGAGGTCATCTTGAGGAACGAGAAGCGAATGCTTCAGGAGGCAGTCGACTCGCTCTTTGACAACACACGTAGGTCTACGGCAGTCAAGAGCGACGCTAACAGGCCATTGAAGTCATTGTCGGACAGTCTCAAGGGAAAGCAGGGACGCTTCCGTCAGAACCTTCTCGGTAAGCGTGTCGACTACTCTGCACGTTCGGTCATCGTCATTGGTCCGGAGCTCAGGATGCATGAGTGCGGACTTCCGAAGGACATGGCGGCGGAGCTCTATAAGCCGTTCATCATCAGGAAGCTCATCGAGCGTGGTGTCGTCAAGACAGTCAAGTCTGCAAAGAAGATTGTTGACAAGAAGGCGCCAGTAGTATGGGACATCTTGGAGAACGTCATGAAGAACCATCCAGTTCTTCTGAACCGTGCCCCGACCCTTCACAGGCTTGGTATCCAGGCCTTCCAGCCGAAGATGGTCGAGGGAAAGGCAATACAGTTGCATCCACTTGCTACGACGGCGTTCAATGCAGACTTCGACGGTGACCAGATGGCAGTACACTTGCCGCTTGGCAACGCTGCGATAGTCGAGGCACAGATGCTTATGCTTGCATCTCTCAACGTCTTGAATCCAGCCAATGGAGCACCTATCACAGTGCCTAGCCAGGATATGGTCCTTGGTTTGTACTATATAACGAAGCCGAGGGAAGGCGCGAAGGGTCAGGGCCTTGTGTTCTACTCGCCGGCCGAGGCTGAGATAGCATACAACGAGAAGAAGGTCGACCTTCATGCCATGATAAAAGTGCGCACGTATGATCTAGACGAGAATGGCGAGCCAGTCTTGAAGATGATCGATACGACGATGGGTCGAGTCTTGTTCAACAATGTCGTGCCGAGAGAGGCCGGGTTCATCAACTGCTTGATAACGAAGAAGAGCCTTCGTGACATCATCAGCAGGGTACAGAAGAAGTGTGGTATACCACGTACAGCAGATTTCCTTGATGACATCAAGAACATGGGTTACCACATGGCATTCGTCGCAGGACTTTCGTTCAACTTGTCAGACGTCATAATCCCGGCAGAGAAGGAGACGCTTGTCAAGAAGGGATATGAGGATGTCGAGGATGTGATGAACAACTACAACATGGGCTTCATCACGAACAACGAGCGCTACAACCAGATCATTGACATCTGGACACATGTCAACACAGACTTGACGAACATCCTGATGAAGCAGTTGAGTTCGAACCAGCAGGGCTTCAACTCAGTGTTCATGATGCTTGACTCAGGAGCCCGTGGTTCAAAAGACCAGATACGTCAGCTTTGTGGCATGCGTGGACTTATGGCAAAGCCGCAGAAGAGTGGAGCAGAGGGACCTCAGATCATCGAGAACCCAGTCATTGCAAACTTGAAGGAGGGATTGTCAGTCCAGGAGTACTTCATCTCGTCGCACGGTGCACGTAAGGGTCTGTCTGATACCGCATTGAAGACGGCTGATGCAGGATACTTGACACGTAGGCTTGTCGACGTCTCTAACGATGTCATCATCACAGAGGAAGACTGTGGCACGTTGAGGGGTCTGACTTGCACGGCGATCAAGAACAATGATGATGTCATTGCTACGCTTTACGAGAGGATTCTCGGTCGCGTATCAGTCAACGACATAATCCATCCGATCACCAACGAGGTCATCGTCAAGGCTGGTGAGGAGATAACGGAGGCTAAGGCACGTGAAATAGAGGATTCGCCAATCGAGAGCGTCGAGATACGTTCAGTATTGACGTGTGAGTCGAGGAAAGGCGTATGTGCGAAGTGCTACGGTAGGAACCTTGCGACCAACAGGCTTGTCCATATCGGTGAGGCAGTTGGTGTCATTGCAGCGCAGTCCATCGGTGAGCCAGGTACGCAGCTTACGCTCCGTACGTTCCACCAGGGTGGTGTTGCAGGCGGTATCTCGAGCGAGAGCACGGTCAAGAGTAAGTATGACGGTATCATCGAGATAGACGAGTTGAGGAGCGTACCTTACACCGATCAGAACGGTCGTGACATGGAGATTGTCGTCAGCCGACTGGCAGAGCTCAGGGTCATCGACAAGAACACGAAGCGCACTTTGGTCACGCATCCGCTGCCATACGCTGCGAAGTTGTTCGTCAAGGCTGGACAGGAAGTCGAGAAGGGAGCAGCGCTCTGCGAATGGGATCCATACAATGCACAGATTATCACGGAGAAGAGTGGTCTCGTGCAGTTTGAGAACATGGAGGAAGGTGTCACCTATAAGGAGGAGAGCGATGAGCAGACCGGCTTCTCCGAGATGGTCATCATCGAGAGCCATGACAGGGTTAAGACGCCGGCGTTGAACATCATAGTCGATGGAGAGATAGTCAAGACGTACAACCTGCCAGTAGGTGCACACGTCTCAGTCGAGGATGGATCGGAGATCAAGCAGGGTGATACGATAGCTAAGATGCCACGTGCAGTCGGTAAGGCTGGTGATATCACTGGTGGTCTGCCACGAGTCACCGAGTTGTTCGAGGCACGAAACCCGAGTAACCCAGCAGTTGTATCGGAGATTGACGGTGAGGTATCGTATGGCAAGATCAGGAGGGGTAACCGAGAGATCATCGTACGCTCCAAGACCAATGAAGAGAAGAGGTATCTCGTCTCACTCTCGAAGCAGATTCTTGTACAGGAGAACGACTACGTCAGGGCTGGTACGCCGTTGTCAGATGGTGCGATCACTCCGACCGACATACTGACGATACTTGGTCCGACGAAGGTCCAGGAGTACATCGTCAACGAGGTGCAGGATGTCTATCGTCTGCA
This sequence comes from Bacteroidales bacterium, assembly GCA_017417385.1. Classification (GTDB taxonomy): domain Bacteria; phylum Bacteroidota; class Bacteroidia; order Bacteroidales; family Marinilabiliaceae; genus W3P20-009. The sequence goes on along the minus strand of JAFPZF010000082.1, from coordinate 60,822 downwards.
GGGTGTTGCAATCAACGACAAGCACTTTGAGGTCATCGTTCGCCAGATGATGAGAAAGGTAGAGATCCAGGATCCGGGTGACACCATCTTCCTTGAGAAGGAGGCAGTTGACAAGATCGACTTCCAGGAGGAGAACGACAGGCTCTGGGGCAAGTACGTTGTCGAGGATGCTGGAGACAGCACGGAGCTCAAGAAGGGTCAGATCGTCACGGCTCGCAGGTTGAGGGATGAGAACAGTCAGCTCAAGCGCAGAGACCAGAAGCTCGTCAGGGTACGTGAGGCTATCCCAGCTACGGCGAGCCAGGTACTCCAGGGTATCACCAGGGCGGCATTGCAGACGAAGAGCTTCATGAGTGCGGCATCTTTCCAGGAGACCACGAAGGTGTTGAACGAGAGTGCAATCCAAGGCAAGGTCGACTTCCTTGAGGGCTTGAAGGAGAACGTCATCTGTGGTCATCTGATACCAGCAGGTACAGGAACGAGAGAGTTGCTTAATGACCTTGTAGGTTCTAAGGAGGACATGGCTACATTAGATGTAGCGAACTAAGTCACCGAATCGGGACCGCACATAGCGAATAGAAGAAAGATTAAGGGCAGGTGTTGAAAGAACGCCTGCCCTTAATTGTTGTAGTAATCGGACTGATTTACTTAATGAAGTTGACTTCTGGGGAGATTTCAACATTAAACTTCTTCATCACATCCTTTCTGATAGCCTCGCATAGGTTGACAATGTCTTGACCTTTAGCGCCTCCCTTGTTGACGAGGACGAGGGCCTGCTTGTCGTGGACTGCGGCGGGGCCGAGACTCTTGCCCTTCCATCCGCACTGCTCGATGAGCCAGCCTGCGGCGACTTTGATGTTGCCGTCCTTTTGGACAAAGATAGGGACCTTCTCGAATGTATTGTTGAGATAGTCAGCTTGTTCTTGAGAGATGAAGGGGTTCTTGAAGAAGCTGCCGGCATTGCCGAGGACGTCTGGGTCTGGGAGCTTAGAGTTTCTGATAGAAAGGACAGCTTGTCGGACGTCGGAGAGAGACGGATTCGACTTCTGAAGTTCTGGGGCGGACTTCAGAGCGCCGTAGTCGAGGTTGAGTTTACCCTGCTTATTGAACTTGAAAGTAACGTTGGTTATCATCACCTTGTTTTTCAGTTCGTTTTTGAAGATGCTGTTACGGTAGCCGAAGTTGCACTTGTCGGCATCGATAGAGAAAGGCTTGCCGGAGCCGATATAGAAGCCTTCGACACTTTGGATAGCCGAAGCGGCTTCTTGACCGAAGGCGCCGATATTTTGAATCGGGGCTGCGCCGACAGTTCCCGGGATGCCAGAGAGGTTCTCTATACCATAAAGACCCTTGTTGACAGACATATTGACGAGGTCGTCCCAGACGACGCCGGCGCCGACGCGGAAGACAACGTGGTCGTTGTCATCGAGAATTTGCTGTATCAAGTCTATACCAACTCTAACCATACGGCAATTATAGACATCGGAGAGGAGGAGGAGGTTGCTCCCTCCGCCTATGACGACAGTGTTGTCTGGGGAAGAGCAGGCGGCGAGGGATTGCGCTTCGTCGTTGTCGTGGACCGTAGCGAGTTCTGTCGCTAAGGCGTCGATTCTGAAGGTGTTGAAGGGTTTGAGGCTGACATTGTGGTTAAAAAGTATCATAGTCAAAAAGTGTGAATGCTTGCCAAGAAATATTTTGGCATTAAAATTGTGTAGTTATACTGTTGAATATCAGGACGTTTGTTACTAATGCGTCATCCTTTATACGCAAAAAATAGCGACGAATGTTTCACATAATGTATTTTTTTTGCAAATTTGCAGAATAAAGCGAGCTCAAAGGGGGGGTGAGAAATAAGAAGGGCCCTCTGGAGAAGTCTCAAAGAAAGGAAAGTAGATGATAAAGAAAATAGCTTCGCTGGTGCTATCGCTGCTGATGGTTCAGTTTGCAATGGCGCAGTACAACAATCCAAGAGGACGAGTCCCAGAGTTTTTATTGGGACTTTCGTACGGTGGTAAAGTCGGTGCGACTGTGTACTTTGGAGACCTTGTGGACAAAGGCAGGGCGAGGTGGACACTTGGCGCGTTTGCAGAGAAGCAGTGCAACGAGTGGGTATATGCGAGACTTGCTCTTGACTTCGGTCAGTGTCATGGAGCCCAGACCCAAACCTTTAAAGTAGGATATCAGACAGAGGAGAAGCCAGTCCTTGAGTTTAAGACAGGGTTCGTCAATCTGCAGGCAATAGGCAAGGTTCAGTTCCTGGACCTCATTGGCGGGTATGATGACGGAAGGCCTTTCAATCCATATTTTGGTATCGGTATTGGTGGTATATTCTTCAACTGCAAGAAGCATCCGGTTAATGTTACGAAGACTAAGGAACAGGCGTCGATGACAGATGATCAGGTCGCTAAGGCTATGGACGAGGAGAAGTACTTGCCGGAGCATCCAGATTATGTCGGATGGAGAACATACGAGGACGGTATGAAGGTGTCTGGTAGCCTTGCAGGACTTCTTGGTGTAAAGATCATGTTGACACCGAGGCTCTCGCTCCTTGTCGAGGGCAAGGGAGACTTGCTGTTCACGGATGAGTTCGATGCACATCATGGATATCCGACAGGTGCACACGAGAAGGCTACGTGGGTGAACGGACATAAGTATGACGCGTTGTGGACGATAGCCGCAGGTGCACAGTTCAGGCCATACGACTTTAGCAAGTTTACCGTAACATCGTCGAAGTATACACGTAAGAACTACCTTAGAAACAGGGCTTCCTACGAGAGGAACCAGCGTAGGCTCAGAAGGCGATAGATTCGAGAGCCGCGAGAGGTGCGAAAATACATAAGTGAAGGGGAAGTTGCAAGAAGAAGGCGGCTTCCCCTTCGCTATTGAAATGACAGAAGGTAATGAAGGATTTCAAGATAGTCAGCGAGTATGAGCCGATGGGAGACCAGCCGGAGGCGATAAGGCAGCTTGTCGAGGGCCTTAACCGGGGCGAGAAGGCTCAGACGCTGCTAGGCGTGACGGGGTCTGGCAAGACGTTCACCATAGCTAACGTCATAGCACAGGTGAAGCGTCCGGCGCTGGTGTTGAGCCATAACAAGACGTTGGCGGCACAGCTGTACAGCGAGTTCAAGGGGTTCTTCCCAGAGAATGCAGTAGAGTATTTCGTCTCGTATTACGACTATTACCAGCCGGAGGCATATATAGCGTCGACGGACACATATATAGAGAAAGACCTTGCCATCAACCAAGACCTCGACAAGCTACGACTGTCCTCGACAATGGCGTTGATGAGCGGGAGGAGGGACATAGTAGTCGTGTCGTCAGTCTCGTGCCTATATGGACTTGGCAACCCGGAGGACTTCTACGGGAGCGTAGTGAGAGTACGGGCTGGGCAGATGCTGTCTCCAGTCGTGTTCATGCGGCAGCTACAGGAGGCGCTATATACACGCAATGAAGTCTCGTTTGAGCGGTGCAACTATAGAGTGAAGGGAGACACCATAGACGTCTTCGTCGGGTATGAGGACTACGCTTATAGAGTGACGTTCTTCGGAGACGAGGTGGAGAGCATCGAGACCATAGACCCTATCTCGGCGGACACGCTGACAGAGGAGGACGAGATCAGCATATTCCCGGCGAACCTCTTCGTAACGTCGCAGGACAAGGTTCATGATGCGATAAGACACATACAGGACGACCTCGTGCTGGAGGCACAGGCGTTCAGGAATGACGGGAGGGAGATGGAGGCGAAGCGACTCGAGCAGAGAGTCACGTATGACATGGAGATGATAAAGGAGCTCGGGTATTGTCCTGGAATCGAGAACTACTCGCGATACTTTGACAGGAGGGAGCCAGGTCAGAGGCCGTTCTGCCTTCTCGACTATTTCCCTAAAGACTTCATAGTCATAATAGACGAGAGCCACGTCACCGTCCCGCAGATACATGCGATGTACGGTGGTGACCGGAGCAGGAAAGATGCGCTAGTGGACTACGGATTCAGGTTGAAGTCCGCAAGGGACAACAGGCCGCTGAAGTTTGAGGAGTTCGAGGCGATGACAGACCAGACGATATACGTCAGTGCGACGCCGGCGGACTATGAGCTGCAGAGGAGTGGGGGAGTCGTCGTCGAGCAGGTAGTCAGGCCGACGGGGCTGCTCGACCCGAGGATAGAGGTGAGACCGTCGCTCAATCAGATAGACGACCTGATCGAGGAGGTCAACAAGAGGATAGCAGCAGACGAGAGGACGCTCGTCACGACGCTGACGAAGAGGATGGCGGAGGAGCTGAGCGTATATATGAGCAGGATGGGGATAAAATGCTCGTACATACATAGCGACGTCGACACGCTCGACAGGATAGAGATAATGCAGAAGGTGAGGGAGGGAGAGTTTGACGTGTTGATAGGAGTGAACCTGTTGAGGGAGGGACTCGACATGCCGGAGGTGTCGCTCGTGGCGATATTGGATGCCGACAAGGAAGGATTTTTGAGGACAGAGAGGAGCCTGACGCAGACGGCGGGCAGGGCGGCGAGGAACATCAACGGGTGTGTCATCATGTATGCAGACAAGATAACCCAGTCGATGCAGGCGACGATAGACTCGACAAATGCGAGGAGGGCTAAGCAGATGGCGTATAACGAGGCGCATCACATGCAGCCGAAGGCGCTCAACAAGGCGATCCGTCAGAGCAGCCTGATACAGCAGAAGGGTGGCGGAGAGCAGGAAGTGCCAGTCTCGGCCGTTGCGAACAACGAGGCGAAGTATCAGAAGACAGCATTGACGCGGCAGCAGGTCGAGAAGATGATAGAGGAGGCGAAGCGGAACATGAAGAAGGCGTCGAAGGAGATGGACTTCATAGAGGCGGCGCATTACAGGGACGAGATGAAGGCGCTGCAGGCGGAGCTCGAAAAGATGAAGTAGGGGGAGGAGGGAAGAATTTTTAGTATATTTGTGTTGGCGGAAGGAGAGAAGAATAAGCAAGAGGAGACGAATGAAGGCGAGGATGTGATAGATGCATAGCAATATTTGGAAGGTAGATTAAATGGCTAAATACTTGAAAAATAATAAAGTAAATATTTGAAATAGAGGAGACATAAAGATAATAGAAGTAGTAACATACTGAGCTTGACGCTCTTATTCTCAAGTCACAAAATCTGGTAAATTTTAGTATCCGAGAATAAGCGAGCGGAAGGGTTCACGTCCATAGGCGTGAGCCGTTTCGTGCTTGTTGGATGCGAGGTTTACCAGAGCCTGTGACTGAACGAGCAAAACGAAACGGTTTATGCCTTTTCTTTTGCGCTAGGAGAAGGGTCGGGAAGACGTGAAAAGCAAGAGACACATGGATGCAGAAGAAAAGATACACATAGGTAAGGTGATAAAGGCCGAGATGGAGCGCCAGGGCAGGAGTCCGTCTTGGTTTGCGAGGGTGTTGAACTACGAGAGGTCCAACATCTATAACATCTATGAGCGTGAGAGCATAGATACTGAGTTGCTGATGAAAGTAAGCAAGGCGCTCGGGGTAGACTTTTTCGATATGTATTCCAAGAGGCTTCAGACGGATGTGGGAAAATGTTCCACGAAATGATGAGAATATAGCTACGAAACGTGGGAGAATCGTTGCGGGGGAGGAATGGTTGGAGAGAGTGGAAGATGGTAACTTTGCAGGAGAATTGAAAAGAAGTAAAAAAATGAGAACAAAGTATTCTTGGACATGGCTTATCCTTGTCATGTGTATGATTGTTTCGTGTGAAGACGAGGCGGTAGAAGACCGTAAAGTAGTGACAGGTTTGTCAGAGACTGATTTCGTACACCTGGGTCTTTCTGTATGTTGGGCTAGTAAGAATTACAATTCGGCAAGTCCTAGTGAAGCGGGGAGTTATTGTCAGTTTGGAGATACAGTCAGGGAGGAAGGTGTAGTAGGGATTTCAGTTTCATCGGCAACAGAGAAGGTTGTCCAGGAGTCTGTAGTGAAGCGAGTTCCGACGCAGGCAGAGTGGGAGGAGTTGATTAAGAAGTGTAATTGGGAGTGGGCCGAGTTGAATGGAGTTAAGGGTTATAAGGTGACTTCTAAAGTTGATAGCTGTATGTCGCAATCAATATTCTTGCCGGCAGTTGGCTGTGTTCATAAAGGAGGAAATGCCGTGTTCAATGTAGCGGTGAGCGGTTGTTATTGGAGTTCTACGGAGAGCCCAATACAAAAAGAAAAGTGTGGACGCCAGTTTTACTTTGATGAGGATAGTTATTATGTTGGGCTAGGTTTTGGAGTAAGTAATGGTTGTTCTTTGCGATTAGTATGTGAAAAGAAGGCTGAGTAGTAATAAGGAAGGATTCGTGCGGCAGCTGGTCTCGGGGAAGGCTGGCTGCTATTTGTTTGATGGGGTGGGGAAGTGAAGAGAGAAGAAACTCGGAGATTTTGAGTGGAGAGGAGACGAATGGAGGGAAAGGAGGGGGCAGAAATGATAGGAAGGAGCCCCATATTCATTGAGATTCGACCTCGTTGTCTTGTGGTATTGATTGGCATCGCAAGGTTAATATCACAACTGACTCCAATGGTGTTCGGTAGATACAGACGACATAGCGCAATAGAGTCGATATTCGTACGAAATAGTGCAGAATAGCAACCAATAGAGACGCTATTACATCTCGGTCGTGGCACGATCGGAACACCGTTGCTACGTGGTCGTAGCAAAGTTGTGGCGAGGTCGTGAAGTGGCAGCAGTAAATTCAGCAAACCGCATCGATAATTCGGCGGAATATGATAATTTTGTTGGCGAGTTTCACTTGTTACGGGTGCGGGCATTAAACCTACAATACAAGATACTGAAAAAATGCACATTACTGCTGCTGCTCGTTTCTATGACGGGAGTAGAGTGTGCAGGGTCGTCCACGAATAACGTTTCTTCGTCTGACGAGGCGGAGAAGGTGGAGGCGTCGCTGAACTGGTCGCATGAGGCAGAGGGCAGAGTCGGGAGCGCACTGGCGGCAGTCGAGAACATGAGGGCGGCTGGGCGGTATATCAGCTCTATAGCAGAGCTAATCAAGAACAGGCAGATGCCGATGCCGGTAGGCATAAAATCGAAGACTTATACGATATGCGGCTGTAGAGCCTACCATGCATTTTGTTGTTATTGATGGCAAAGGCTTTGATGTGCAAAAGAAGTTGTTTTACTATCATTTTATGGAAGTTGGAACAATTATCCAAGATAATGGCATAAACAAAACTAATAGACTATATATCCACAACACAGAAATAAAGGGCACTCGTGGCTTTGATACACGAGAGTATATATTAACCGAGATACGCAAACATGGTCTTAGTGGTGTCGCGTGTCCAAATGATATGCGAAAATGAAAAGAATAACTTCATGTTTAGTAATAATCTTTCTATACTCAATATGTGCTTTAGCGCAAACCTTCGATTGCATTCCAAAAGGGAAGTATAAAGCATATTTGAAAGAGTTTTTTAGTGAATGTAGAAATGCTAAAGGAGAATTGCCATATAATATCAAAATTAACGATGGAGCAATTGATATGAAAGGGGAATATATTGTTCTTGATTTGCCATTTATATTTGATTGCGATACAACATTGCAATACTATATGACTAATCCGATATACGATTATTGTATGGATTCCGATTCACTTGTGTTGCGTCATGATAGCTATCGTGTTATGTTCAGCACATATACTTTTGGCTGTTTCGATTACAAAGATTATATAGTTGTTGTTTATACATTCCCGCTTGCTGATCCAAATTATTACCAATGTTATACTATCAATACGTACACAAAAAAAGGAATTCGTATAGACAGGATACCATTTTTTATATTGAGATATGATAGTAATTTAGAGGAAGACGAATTTGATCCCGAATGGTTGGAATTGTCAGGTTATATCGATGAGAGTTTTGAAATAACAATCTGTAAAAGAACGCAATGGGAGGTGCTACACGAGGATTATGGGGCGCGGAAAGAAGAAGTGGATGAAGATACTTATAATAATTTGCATGAATATGCTGAATATCACGTCTATAACATCTCCGATGATGGACATTTTATAGAAGTGCAGAAGCCACATAAATATGAAGCTGACGATGACAACAATTGGCGACGTGTCGGTGATAATAAGCAAGACAATTCAAAGTATACTAATCATTAACATAAAACAAAGAGAATGAGAAACAGATTGATGATTCTTATGGCACTGGTCGCGGCGGTATGCGTGACGGGGTGCATCACTACCTGCTCCGCAAAGAGCCACAAGCCGAGCAGTACGACACCATAGCCATCTTCAACGACGTACAGAATACGTATGACGACAAGACAGCAACCATCGGACTAGATTATATCTACGCCATAGTTGCGCAAGACCGCTCGGGCAACAGTTTGCGTCTCTCGTCGGCGTACTACCACACAGACGAAGTGGTTGTGGACAAGGTGAAGACAAAGTGGCGCAACGACAACAAGGGCAACCATGTGTCGTGGACAGTAGATAGCAAGCGCGGCATAGCGGAGTACATACTCTTCCGCGCAGAGAACGACGACAATCTGCGCATCGTGGCAAGGACGACGGAGCGCACCTATCTCGATGCCGACGTCAAGTTGAACAACAAATACGCATACGCAGTGAAGATTGTCTATGCCGACGGCACGGAGTCGGGGGTGTATAAGTAAGGGAGGTGCTTCACATCGATGGTGGAGAGGTGGGCACCCCACCACCATTTCAAAGAATAGTCTTCGAGAGTTGCGAGGGAAAAACATGGTGTCGCTCTGCTTTTTTTGATGTATTGGGGGCGATGTTGAGGGAAAGATGGTTTGTTTAAAGATGTTTGGCACGGAAATTGGATAGTGTAAGGTGGTGATTTTTCATAGTTTTAGAGTTTTATTTGGTTTAATGATTTCGACCCATCAGCTGTGAAGCTGGTGGGTTTTCTCATGCCCGTGGGGTAGGGGAGGAGAAGGGAAGAGAAGGAGTGATGCGGAAAGAAGAAGCGATATAAAAAAGGCGGAAGATAGCGGAAAGTGCAGTCATGGAGTGCAGGGAAAGAGAAAATGAGTAAATTTGTAGGTTAGAACTACCATAGAAGGGTGGAGACTCCTGGATTGGAGAGATGTCTAAACTAATAGAAATAGCGAGCGGGATAGCGATACGTATCAGCAGCATAGCGACTGAGCGGATAGGCCAGCGTTACTTCGTGATGCTGTTGAGCCTACTTGTCGGAGTGTCGAGTGGTCTGGCGGCGGTAGTGCTGAAGCATGCGATCACGGCGGTGAAGTTTCTCGTATACAGGCTGAGCGAGATAGAATATGGGGCGCTCGTCATGATAGCGCCGCCGATAGGGATCATGATAAGCCTGTTGCTTGTGCGGTATGTGATACGTCAGAACCTCGGGCATGGCATCACGCAGATATTGCATGCCATATCACAGACCGGGAGTTCGCTGAAGAAGCACCACATATATTCATCAATAATAACAAGTTCGTTCACCATAGGTTTTGGCGGGTCAGTCGGAGCCGAGGCACCTATTGCGTTGACAGGAGCTGGGATAGGGTCTAACATAGCCAAGCTGTTCAAACTCGACTATAAGACCGTCACGTTGCTGATGGCGTGTGGAGCTGCGGGCGGCATAGCTGGAGTATTCAAGGCGCCGATAGCTGGAGTCGTGTTCACGCTCGAGATCTTGATGTTGAACCTGACCATGGCGTCGATGGTGCCGCTGATGACGTCGGCGGTGACGGCGACGGCGATAACATACTGGTTCATAGGCAGCGGAGTGGAGTTCAGCCAGAGCCAGATACATCCGTTTGCGCTGAACAACATGCCGTATTACCTGTTGCTAGGCGTGTTCACCGGGCTAGTATCCCTATTGTTCACTCGGACGCTGTGGGTGACCGAGAAGAAAGTCGGAGCCGTGAAGAACGTGTGGGTGCGGTGGCTGGTAGGCAGTGCGTTGCTTGGCGTATTGATATTCGTGCTACCGCCGCTGTATGGAGAAGGTTACGGTACCATAAGTGTCTTGTTGGGAGGCAGTTCGACAGAGATATTGCAGGGGTCGCCGTTGACAATGTTGATAGGCGACGGGGAGATGGGCGTCCTGCTGTATGCCGGGTTGCTGCTACTCCTGAAGACCGTGGCGACAGCGTCGACGACTGCGGCGGGCGGCGTCGGAGGAACCTTTGCGCCATCGTTGTTCATGGGAGCCGTGGCGGGCTTTTTCTTCTCGAGCGTATTGAATGCCATAGGGATAGCGGGACTACCGACAGCGAACTTCACGCTAGTCGGGATGGCTGGCGTCATGGCTGGCGTCATGCATGCGCCTATGACGGCGATCTTCCTCATAGCCGAGATAACAGACGGTTATGAGCTGTTGCTCCCCTTGATGCTAGTAGCGACAGTCTCTCACGTCGTGATGGCGTTCTTTGAGCCGGAGAGCATATATACCAAGCCTCTTGCGGAGAAGGGAGAGCTCTTGACGCACGAGAGAGACAAGAACGTCTTGACCCTCATGCATCTTGACAACGAGATAGAGACAGACTTCACGAAGGTGAGGGGCACATCGACGTTAGGAGATCTCGTCAGGAGCATAGCGAACTCGCACAGGAACATGTTCCCAGTCGTTAATGCGAAGGACGAGCTGATAGGCGTCGTCGTGCTGGACGACATACGTCACATCATGTTTGACCATACCAAGTATGACGAGACGCTCGTGAAAGAGATCATGAACGTCCCGCCGGCGATAATATCCAAAGACGACTCGATGGAAACCGTCATGAACAAGTTCGAGGAGAGCGGGGCATGGAATTTGCCGGTGACGGATAACTGGAAGTATGTGGGCTTCGTCTCGAAGTCGAAGATATTGACGGTATATAGGGACGTAGCTACGCATCTATCATACGAATAGGCGATAATGAGACAGATAGAAATAATAGCGACAAGAGCGATAATGATAGTGGCTGTGCTGGCATTCGGGTTAGCCGAGGCGGTGGCGCAGACGCGAGGGGAGGTGATAGCGAAGGCTCAGCAGCTCGTAGGCGAGGAGCGATATGGCGAGGCGCGGACGTTGTTGGAGGGAATAGTCGTCGAGAACGAGAAGGAGGCACGGGCGAACTACCTGATGGGAGTGTCGGAGGCCATGGACGGGCGGAACTTGGCGGATGCCGTCAGGAGGTTGAAGATGGCCCAGATGAAGAACTACATGAAGAACGACTGCAACCTATATATAGGTAGGGCACAGATGCTGATGTTCGAGTATGAGCAGGCTCAGCAGTCGATAGAGAAGTTTCTACAGGGGAGCAAGGACGTAGTCCTATCGGCGAAGGCAGAGAAGTGGCTCCAGGACATAGTGAGCGGGGAGCGCATAGCGAGCAAGATATTTGCGGTGAAGACCGTCACGAAGCGAGACCTAGCGAAGGGCGAGATATTGACAGCCTACAAAGCGTCGGCAGAGGTCGGCACCGTCAGCAAGAACAGCAGATTTTTCGAGGCAGACATAGACCCCGAGGGAATAATGTACATGACCGAGAGGAAGGACGCCGTATATTTCTCGATGGCGGACGACGAGGGGAAGGAGCGGCTCAGGAAGATGGAGAAGCTGATAGGCGGATGGGGCGAGATGCAGCTACTCGAGGGGACCACGTCGGAGGACGGGGAGGAGAAGATGCCAGTCCTCATGACCGACGGACAGACACTATATTTCGCGTCCAACAGAGAGGGCGGAATGGGTGGATATGACATATACAAGAGCACATACGACCCGGAGAGCAGGACCTTCTCGGAGCCAGAGAACATGGGCGTCCCGTTCAACTCGGCGTATGACGACCTGCTGTTCGTCGCGGACGAGTACAAGCACAGGGCGTGGTTTGCATCCGGGAGGGAGACACACAGCAGTGACACCCTGACCGTCTATGAGATAGTATGGGACGAGAGCGTCATCAGGAGCACGGCGAAGACGACAGAGGAGATACGGGCGGCGATGGAGATGCCGATAGACAGCGATGTCAGTGATGCGCCGACAGAGCAGAGGAGGGAAGTCGGAGGCGGCGAGGTCGCCATAAAAGAAGCGTTCAGACTACAGATATGCGACAGCCTCACGTATACACAGTGGGAGCATTTCCGGAGCCAGAGGGCGGCGCGGACATACAGACAAGTCGTAGCGGCGAAGGCCGAGAAGGACAGCCTCTTGCAAGTCATGGTAAATCAGAGGAAAGCGTTCATGGAACTCACGTCGGGGATAGAGAGAAATCAGAAGCTGCAAGTACTGCTCAGGACAGAGAGGAGCCTATACACACTCGACGACGAGATAGCCGAGAAGACCGAGGCGGCGAAGAACGACGAGATAGAGACAATCAAGGAGCTCATAAAGAGCGGGAAATACAGAAGCCTCTCGGCTGGGGAGAAGACACAGAAGCGCAGCTCGATAGACTGGGGGAAGTGGCTGAAGAAAGAGAATTTCTCGACGTATTCAGACGTGGTGTTCAAGGAGGTGAAGGATATGCAGGACGAGGACGTCATGGCCCTCTTCAGCGAGAAGGACCAGAAGGAGATAGAGCTGCAGGACAGCCTGATGGCGTGGGGACAGTTGATAGACATAGAGGCAGGGACATTGAGAGAGAATCCCGAGAAGCAGAAGACAGCGAGGGACTATTCGACAGCGGCGAGGATACTCATGACGACCGCTATGGACAGGAAGGCCACCATATATAAGAAGAAGATAGACACGGCCGTCCAGCGACTAGGCGGGGAGTATGAGACCAAGGAGATAGAAGACCTCGAGATGAAGGGGGCGAGATATTTCGACCTCGTGAAGGACGTGGACCCTGCGACGGCGCCAGTACGCAAGGCGCAGGATGCCCTGACTATGAGGAGGAGAGGGATGACGCTATACGAGAAGGCGCTGCAGAGGTTTGTCGTGCATCAGGACGGGACGTTCCCACTCCAGAAGAAAGGCGAGGGCGGAGAGGAACGAGAAGAAGGAAATAGCGCGAAAGGCGTCAGTGAGGAAGTAGAGGAAGCCGAAAAAGAAGTCGGCGCGGCAGAGAACCAGAGGAACGGAGGAAAAGCGACAAAGAAAGAAGTTGAAGAGAAGGCGAACGGTCAGGAAGTGAAAAAAGAAGGGAGAGAAGGGGGACGAGAAGGGAAGAAAGAGACCAAGACAGAAGTAAGGGCAGGGGAGAAGGCCAGTGTCGAGACCAAGACAGAGAAGGCGGAGAATCCCGACATACAGATGTATAAGATACAGTTCCATGCGTCGGCGAAGAGACCAGATGTCTCGGCGTTGCCGGACGCCAGCAAGGTGAGCCAGATGCAGATACCGGGGAAGAAGCTATACAGATTCTACTACGGGAAGTATAAGACCCAGGCGGAGGCGGAGAAGGACGTCCCGGCAGTAAGGGCTGCGGGATTCGGAGGAGCCTTCGTAGTCGGTTTTGACAAGAGCGGTCAGCAGGTGAAGATAGAGAAAGAGTAGAAAGGCGAGACGGGGACGGAGACCGCAACAAGAGCAGAATGACAGAATAAAAGAGACGAAAGCAAACAAAAGAACAGATGAGAAAGACAATAATGACCATGTTGCTCAGTCTTGCGGTCGTGACCGTCATGGCGCAAGGAAAGGCCGTCGTCGAGAAGATGTCGGCTGCTGGGCTGAAGCTAGACGCGACGACCAACATGGAGGAAGTCGAGCAGCAGTACAAGAAGAACCAGGCGCAGTGGGACAAGGCCATAGAGTGGCTGAGCACCCATGACCTCAAGGGCATAGAGAAGGGGCGGCATCCGATAGAGGGGTCGACGTTGACTGCCAGTGTCGAGGACACCCAGAATGCCAGTGTCGAGAACCGGCAGAGCGAGAGCCACTATCACCATATAGACCTGCAGGTCGTCGTGAGAGGCGTAGAGGGTTTCTATCTGCTGGACCATGCGACATCGGAGCCGAGGGACAAGTGGAGGGAGGACGTCATCCACTACAATTTCGACGTCGAGAAGGCGACGTTCAGAGTAGGGCATGCGGGGACAGCGTTCTTGTTCTTCCCGAGCGACTGGCACGTAGCCAAGGTACAGACGCCGGTGGCCGACCAGACATTGAGAGTGATAGTCATAAAGCTAGATTACGTAGAATAGATATGATAAAAGGAAAAAGTCTCGTCTCGATAGACGATTTCTCGAAGGAGGAGATACTGCGCATCATCGAGTTGGCTGCGGATTTCGAGGCGAATCCCAACCAGCCGTTGCTACGTGACAAAGTCATAGCGAGCTTGTTTTTCGAGCCGTCGACGCGTACGCGGTTAAGTTTTGAGACCGCCATCAACAGACTAGGGGCGCGAGTCATAGGATTCTCGGATGTCAATGCGACGAGCACCACGAAGGGTGAGACCCTGAAGGACACCATCATCATGGTCAGCAACTATGCCGACCTGATAGTTATGCGACATCCGCTGGAGGGTGCTGCGCGTTATGCGTCGGAGCAGAGCCGGGTGCCTATCGTCAATGCTGGAGACGGGGCGAATCAGCATCCGAGCCAGACGTTGCTCGACATGTTCTCCATAAAGAAGACCCAGGGACATCTCGACAATCTCGAGATAGCGATGGTCGGCGACCTCAAGTATGGCAGGACCGTCCATTCACTCCTGATGGCGATGAGCTATTTCAATCCAAAGTTCTACTTCGTAGCGCCGGACGAGCTCAAGATGCCGCAGGAGTACAAGACATTCCTCGACGAGAAGGGCATATATTACGAGGAGCACAGGGACATGCAGGAAGTACTCGGGAAGGCAGACATCCTCTACATGACGCGAGTCCAGAAGGAGAGATTCTCCGACCTGATAGAGTACGAGAGAGTCAAGAACACCTACGTCCTCCACAATGCTATGCTGGAGGGCACGAAGGACAACATGAGGATATTACATCCGCTGCCGAGGGTGAACGAAATCTCGACCGACGTAGATTCAAATCCCAAGGCCTATTACTTCAAGCAGGCCGAGAACGGAGTGTATACAAGAATGGCAATCATAGCCTCGATATTAGGCGTAAAGTAGGAGAAAGATGGAACAGCATAAGGAGTTGAAGGTCAGTGCGATCAAGAATGGCACAGTCATCGACCACATACCGTCGCAGAACCTTTTCAAGGTCATTTCGTTGCTGGGGCTAGAGAACAGCGGGAACCAGATAACCTTCGGAATGAACCTCGAGAGTGGGAAGCTCGGTAAGAAGGCCATCATCAAGGTCGCGGACAGAGAGTTCTCGGACGACGAGATCAACAAGATAGCGTTAGTCGCGCCACAGGCGAAGCTGAACACCATACGGGACTATGAAGTCGTCGAGAAGCGGACCGTCAGCATCCCGGACGAAGTCAAGGGTTACGTACGTTGCTTTAATCCGAAGTGCATCACCAATCATGAGAAGATCGTGACGAGGTTCTTCGTAGTCAGCAAGCAGCCTCTCGAGTTGAAGTGCAGGTACTGCGAGAAGGTGACGACGGAGCAGCATCTCGTGATAGAGTAGGGAGCCGGAGCATGGCAGGCAGAGAGAGACAGGAAGTCGTCGTGAGCAGCGTGTATTGGCGAGGCGGGAACATGCTGGCGCCGGTGCCCGTCGTGCTTGTCAGCTGCGGGAACCAGGAGCTCGGGACGAACATCATAACCATCGCTTGGGCCGGGACAGTCTGTTCCGACCCGGCGATGGTCAGCATATCAGTCAGGAAGAGCAGGTATTCCCATCGGTTGATCAAGGAGACCGGAGAGTTCGTCGTGAACATGACGAGCGTCGAGCTGTTGCGGGCGACAGACTGGTGTGGGGTGAAGAGCGGGAAGGACGTAGATAAGTGGGAAGCGATGGGATTGACAGCGATAGCGTCTAAGACCGTCGGTGCGCCGTCGATAGGGGAGAGTCCTGTGTCGCTCGAGTGCAAGGTGAGACAGGTGATAGAGCTTGGCAGTCATGACATGTTCATAGGCGAGGTGACGCAGGTCAGGGCGGACCAGCGCTACATCAACGAAAATAGTGGGGCACTTGACATGGGGAAGATAGGGATGATATGCTATGCGCACGGCGAATATTACGCTGTCGGGAAGAAAATAGGGCGCTTTGGGTGGAGCGTGAGGAAGAAAAAGAGCAGAAAATGAAATATTTTTTCGTTTAGGTGTTGGAGGGAAAGAAATTATTAGTAACTTTGCACTCGCAAAACGGAAATGACTGTTGAACGGGTTTTTAGCTCAGCTGGTTTAGAGCGTCTGCCCTACAAGCAGAGGGTCGGGGGTTCGAATCCCTCAAAACCCACAAGTGAAGAAACAGTCATGGTGTGGATGGGCATTTAGCTCAGCTGGTTTAGAGCATTTGTCTGACAGACAAAGGGTCAGCGGTTCGAATCCGTTAATGCCCACACTTACATATTGGAGGGTTTTTAGCTCAGCTGGTTTAGAGCGTCTGCCTTACAAGCAGAGGGTCGGGGGTTCGAATCCCTCAAAACCCACGAGGGTGAAGGGAGTTGGATGATTATCGTCCAGCTTCTTTTTTTGTGTGCATAGGTGGGTGGTAGTTGAGAAAGATTATTACTTTTGCAAATAGGCGTGAGGCGGAAGACGTCCTGACGGCGGGCTAAACATAAATCCAAGAGTTGCGCACGACACGGGCAGTGCAAAAGATTATGACGGCGAAAGTAGTAATGATAGTTCTGGCGCTCATGATGGTCGTCGGGGCGAGGGCGTACGATTTCGAGGAGGACGGACTCTATTACAAGATATTGGACGAAGGGAGCGTCGAGGTGACCCATAAGTTCAAACTTTTGGATCCGCTCAGTACAGAGAAGATAGACAAGCCGGTGGTGGCGAACATACCCAGTCAGGTTCGGCATAGGGGGACGGATTATGCCGTCGTCGCGATAGGGAGTCATGCGTTCAAAAATTGCCATAAGTTGACGTCGGTCAGCATCCCGAGCGCGGTGAAGAAGATAGGGAGCTTCGCATTTGAAGGATGTAGCAGCCTGAAGGAGGTCAAAGTTTCGGAATCGGTGGGAGAGATTGGTGGTTTTGCTTTTAAGAATTGCACAAGTCTGGAGAGGGTGGAGCTGCCGCATGGTCTTAGTGAGATAGCGGATTGTACGTTCATGGGGACGGGATTGACGTCGGTAGTCATTCCGGAAGGAGTAAAGAAGATAGGTGGTGGTGCGTTCTCTGGATGCGAGGCCCTGGAGGCCGTTACTATAGCGAACAGCGTAGAGACAATTGGCGACTGTGCATTCATGCGTTGCGAGAAGTTGGTGAGTGTCAGCATCCCCGACAAGGTGGAAAGTATCGGTGAGTGGGCGTTTCAATACTGTAAGAGCATAGAGGAATTGACGTTGCCAGTGTCGTTGAGGAGAGTAGGAGAAGAGGCGTTTATGAACTGCAAGAAGATACGTGAGGTGATAATCCCGAATGGGGTGACGGATATAGGAGAGAGGGCGTTTTATGAGTGTGAGGCAGAAGTGATATACATACCGAAGACAGTAGAAAAGATAGGGAAGCATGCGTTTTTCAACTATACGAAGTCGAGTGTCGTATGCTGCGAGTCAGATGAAGGCGGGTCGGGTTGGGACGGCAATTGGGCAGCGGGAAAGCAGGAGGTCTATGGTGGGGTGTTTTTACAGGGCGGTTTTCTCTTTACTGAAGTGGAAGGTGAGGAGGCAGGAATAGTTAAGTACGTAAGCGATGAGGAGACGATAGTAGTTCCCGGAAAAGTCAGTTACGGAGGTAGGACATTGCGGGTGATGGGTTTGGGTCAGGAGTCGTTTGCAGGGACGGGTGTACGGGAAGTCAAGTTGCCGAAAGAGATAAGAATGATAGGGAAGGGGGCGTTCCGAGACTGCAAGGCATTGCGGAGCATAAACTTACCGATAGAGGTGAAGGAAGTAATGGAGGGCGCGTTTGTGGGATGCAGTCAGGCGGTGATAAAGCCGGATGCTTCGACACGTCCGCATAGGTGGGACTTTGACTGGAATAAAGATGGAGGGAATGTAGTGTGGGGTAAGACAGTGCTGCCGAAGTTCGAGTATGAGGTGATATCGAAGACGGAGAAGACGGCGAGACTCGTGTGCTATAATGGAGACGGGCCAAGGGAGACAGTGCCTTCGAGCGTCGTCATAGGTGGAGGTACGTATAGAGTAGTGAGCATAGGCGAGGAGGCGTTCATAGGGACGAAGATAGCGGAGGTCAAGTTGCCGAGCACTCTCAAGGAAATAGGACCGTTGTCTTTTGCGGCGTGTCTATACTTGAAGTCGATAGACATACCGAATAGCGTCGTGAAGATAGGAGCTGGGGCGTTTTCGAATTGCTATAATCTGGAGAGAGTAGGGATGAGCGGGAAAACCGAGGAGATCGGGAAGATGGCGTTTGCGAAGTGCAGGGAGTTGAAGGGGATAACGATACCAATCAAGACCACGAAAATAGGTGATGGAGTGTTTGAGGGTTGTGAGAAGCTCGTCATATATTGTGATGCTGCCGAGGTGGCGGACGATGAATATTACAGGTGGAATCCAAACGGGAGGCCCGTGTTCTATAGTGCTCAGGGCGAGCATGCGAAGAAGTATGAGGTCTTGGAGGAGGACGGGCTATTCGGGCTGAAGAACAAGACAACTGGGGATACGATAGCAGCCCCAGGCTTTCATGAAATACATTGTCTCTCGAATTGTTTTGTCGTAGCCATAAAGTCGTTTGATGAAGAGGGGCAGCGTTACACGTTGCCTGGCAGGGCGTTGTTTACAGCTACGTATGAAGGGCAGCTTGTGAGCAAAGTGTTTGACGAGCTGCTAAACAAGGGAGAGCCGCCGTATAGGGAGGTGATAATGTATGCGAAGAACTATGGTTTTACCGATTTGGAGTGGAAGGCGAAGATAAAGAACAGCCTGAAGAAGTATGAAGATGGAGATGTTGAGGGGGCATACAAAATAGCGTTGGACGCATACGGGATGGATTCGAGTAATGAGAAACTAAATGCATACGTAGACGCATTGAGAGACATCGTTGCCGCAAAGAGGGAGCAGGAGGAGTATGAGAGGCAGGCTCGGGAGGAGCATGCGAGGATGGAGAGGCAGGCAAGAGAGGAACGGGAGAGGCAGGAGCAGATAGCTAGGCAGCAGGCGGCAGAGCGGGAGAGACAGGCAAAGGAAGAGCGTTGGAATGCATTGGTGAACGGGATAGTGCAGGCCAACAACCAGATGATAAACGGGTTGCAACAAATTCAGCAGATAAACAATGCGCGTCGGGGGCGGACAGTGGGAACGACTCAGGCGTCGGGAGGGTATTCGACGAACGGAGGAGTGTCGACTGGAGGATATTCGACGAGCGGGGGGACGAGTTATGAAACGACGGGAAGCAGACACGTACATAGCAATGGGCAGGGGACGTCGGAGTCGAATTGTAGCCTATGTTATGGGAGCAAGAGTTGCAATTTTTGCAGAGGAAGGGGTGATATTAGTGGTCGCATGTGTGACCGGTGTGTAGGGACGGGAAAGTGTAGCAGGTGCTGTTCGGACCAGATAAAGGGGCGAGTGTGTCATCTGTGTAATGGATGGGGGAAGTGTTCGTTTTGCTCAGGCGGAAAAGTCAACGGGTTGACGTGCAAGACATGTCATGGAACAAATATCTGCACGCATTGTCACGGAGCAAAGAAAGTGAGATAGGAATTAGTTCGTCGGAAGATGGGTGGGGCATACCAAGTATGAATGCAGAGTGTTGGAGGATAGACGGTTAATGAAAAATAAAAAGCAATAAAGTCGAGGGATAAAATGAAACAAAGGTGGAGGTAGATGCGTAACGGGGGATAATTAGTAAAGTAAATTGCAGAGGGAGGTATGTTGAGACGAAATTATTACTACTTTTGCGTCAATTATGTCGAGGATAAGGATATTAGACAAGGAGTTCGAGACGACGTACGACGAGGGCAAGATGCAGGAGGTCGTAAATCGCGTCGCAGAACAGATAAACAGAGACCTTGACGGCAAGGATCCGTTGTTTCTCTGTGTGTTGAACGGTGCGTTCATGTTTGCGAGTGACTTGATGAAGCGGGTCAGCATACCATTGAACATATCGTTTGTAAAGTTGGCGTCGTACTCGGGCATGTCGAGCACGGGGACGATGAAGGAGCTGATAGGGCTGAACGAGGACATAAAGGGTCGTACAGTCGTGATCGTCGAGGACGTCGTAGACACGGGGATGACGATAGAGGGATTGAAGAAGCAGATAGCGGCGAAGGGAGCGAAGGAGATACTCGTAGCGACGTTGCTATTCAAGCCGGGGAGCTGCCAGATAGAGGGCTGGCGGCCGGAGTACGTCGGTCTTGACATACCGAACGACTTCATAGTCGGCTATGGGCTAGACTATGACGGTTACGGGCGGAACATACCGGAGATAATGACATTAGTGAAGGATTAACCACATAAAAATCCAACTGCATAGAAAATGCTTAACATAGTTATTTTTGGCCCTCCAGGATCGGGCAAGGGCACACAGAGCGAGAACCTCATCAAGGAGTACAAGCTGGCGCACATTTCAACGGGAGATCTTTTGAGGAAGGAGATCAGCACGAACACGCAGCTTGGAGCGTTGGCAAAGTCGCACATGGACAAGGGCGAGCTTGTGCCGGACAATGTCATCATCGACATGATTGACTCTTATCTTGACAAGAACTTTGGCAAGATTGAGGGTGTCATCTTTGACGGGTTCCCACGCACGGTAGCACAGGCAGAGGCGTTGAAGAACCTTCTCGTCGAGTACAAGACGAAGGTTAACGTCACGTTGAACCTTGAGGTGCCGAACGAGGAGCTCATGGCGAGGATGATCGAGAGGGGCAAGACGAGTGGCAGGAGCGATGACAATCCTGAGACCATCAAGGCGCGTCTTGACGTCTACGAGAAGCAGACGAAGCCAGTTCTAGACTTCTACAAGAAGGAGGGAGTCGTAGCGAACATCAAGGGAGTCGGAAGCATAGAGGGTATCTTTGCAGATATCAAGAAGGCCGTAGACGCCGCTAAATAAACCCGCAAGGGAGTAGCATATTCAGCCCTTACTGACGAGGAAAGAGTCGGTATGGGCTGAATTTTTCGGATAAGGTCAGCCCAAAGGGAAGAAGGGACACAAAGAAACTTCTATAAATTGCTTGTTTCTGCGTTGCACTCAACTTTGGAATCCTCATGTACTTCAGTACACTCCGGTGTTCAAAGTCTCGTGCGCCTTGAAAAACCTAATTTCTAGAAGCTTCTATAAGAATAAGTAACAAACAAAACAGAAGGAATGGCACAGACATCGAATTTCGTAGACTACGTCAAGATAACATGCCGGTCGGGTCATGGCGGCGCTGGCTCGGCACATCTGCGTCACGTCAAATATATCGAGAAGGGCGGACCTGACGGAGGAGACGGTGGGCGTGGGGGCCACGTCATAGTCAGAGGAAACAAGCAGCTCTGGACGCTTATCCACCTAAAGTTTTCGCGACATGTATTTGCTGGGGACGGTGAGAATGGCGGCAGAGAGAGGGCGTTTGGAAAAGACGGTGAGGACAAGATAATAGAGGTCCCGCTCGGGACCGTCGCTAAGGATGCCGACACCGGCGAGAAGCTGTTCGAGATAACAGAGGACGGCGAGGAGCGCATAATAGCCAAGGGCGGCAGGGGAGGTCAGGGAAACTGGCATTTCAGGACAGCTACCCTTCAGACGCCGAGGTTT
This sequence comes from Bacteroidales bacterium, assembly GCA_017417385.1. Classification (GTDB taxonomy): domain Bacteria; phylum Bacteroidota; class Bacteroidia; order Bacteroidales; family Marinilabiliaceae; genus W3P20-009. Next base: position 39,140 of record JAFPZF010000082.1, on the reverse strand, counting down.
GCTCAGCCGGGAGAGGACGGTGAGGAGTTGCATGCTATACTCGAGCTCAAGGTGCTTGCCGACGTAGGCCTTGTAGGGTTCCCGAATGCAGGGAAGAGCACGTTGCTCTCAGTCGTATCGGCGGCAAAGCCAGAGATAGCCAACTATCCGTTCACGACGCTCGTCCCGAATCTCGGGATAGTGTCTTATAGAGACGGTCGTTCGTTCTGCATGGCCGACATACCTGGAATCATCGAGGGTGCGGCAGAGGGCAAGGGACTCGGGCTGCGATTCCTGCGACACATAGAGAGGAACTCCATATTGCTGTTTGTCGTCCCGGCTGACGAGGAGGACGTCTTGAAAGGTTATGAAGTTCTAGTGAACGAGTTGCGGAGATATAATCCAGAGCTCATGGAGAAGCGTCGCGTCCTGGCCATTTCGAAGGCCGATATCTTGCCGGCGGAGGAGATAGAGAAGATCGAGAAGAAGTTGCCGACCGACATACCAACCGTCGTATTCTCGTCACATTCCGGGCTGAACGTGGCGAAGCTGAAGGATATACTCTGGAGCGAGATGGTGCGATAGATCAGGAGCGAAGAAAGAAAGATAATATGGGAGACTACCTGCTGTCGGGTGGTCTCCCTTTCTGATTTACATCGATTTGAGAGTTAATAGGACTGAAGTGGTAGGGTGGGGGAGAATGGCGGTTTTCTATTTTTAATAATTATAAATAGCAGTTTTACCCCGATTTTGCTATCTAGAGATTGCATTTTCAGCCGAAAGTTGTATAATTTTGGTATCAATTTAGGTTGAGAAGTGCAGACACTGATGAACATACAGCAGGACCTGATAAAAGGTCTTCGCCCTTGGATAAAGCGAGGTCTCATGACCCAGATAGACTGGTCTCATAGGCTCATCGGCATCAAGGGTGCTCGCGGTATCGGCAAGACTACCTTTCTACTCAACCGAGCGAAAGCGCTGGCGGGGCAGCGTCGGTGCCTGTATGCGGACCTCAACGACTTCTACTTTTCCACCAAGACAATAGTCTCGTTGGCAGACGAGTTCGTCAAGACGGGTGGTGAGGTGTTGTTGCTTGATCAGGTCTACAAGTATCCGGCGTGGAGCGAGGAGTTGCGGTACTGTTATGATCATTATCCGGAGCTTCACATCGTGTTCACCGGTTCGCCAGTCATGCGGCTGAAGGACGAGAATCCGCACTTGCGGGGACTTGTCCAGGTGTACAGCCTTGAAGGCTTCTCGTTTCGCGAGTATCTGAACAATGCGACGAGGAACAATTTCAGCACATTCACGTTAGATGACATCAAGAGTCGGCATGAGGAGATATGTCGGGAGATAATATCGAAGGTCAAGCCGTTGGCATATTTCTCAGAGTATTTGCGACATGGTTTCTATCCGTACTTTCCGCTTTCAGAGAATCCGAATGACACGATAGGGGGTACGGTGAGTGCTGACTACGTAGACCTCGTGAAGACCATCAATCTCGTACTCGAGGTCGAGGTGACGTATCTTAAGCAGATAGACACCAAGTTCGTCCCGAAGTTGCGCAAGCTGCTGTATCTGATAGCGGAGCGTGCGCCGATGCAGCCGAACGTGTCGAGGTTGGCGTCGGAGATAGATGCGAGCAGGGCGACCGTGATGAACTACCTCGTCTACCTCAAGCATGCGCGCCTGATACACCTGCTGTATCAGACGGGGGACTCCGTCGGGAAGAAGCCTGCGCACATATACATGCAGAATCCGAACCTCATGTATCTGTGTAATTACGGGGGAGTCGACAGGGAGGCACTCTACAAGACATTCTTCTTCAACCAGCTCGGATACAGCAATGAGGTCACGAGGGCTGAGGTCGGGGACTTCTGCGTGAACGGTGAGACGTGCTTTTGTGTCGGGTCGGACTCCAAGTCGCGTCGGGACGGAGGCACTTATGAGGCTCGCGAGATGGTCGAGGTCGGCAAGGGGAGGGAGATCCCGTTGTGGCTATTTGGCTTTCTCTACTAAAAGAATAGAAATTAACGACAAATAAATCATTCATTGTTAGTTACTAAATATGGCAAAGGAAAAGAAATTCATCACTTGTGATGGTAACGAGGCGGCTGCACATATCGCGTATATGTTCACCGAGGTAGCTGCCATCTATCCTATCACGCCGTCGTCACCGATGGCTGAGCACGTCGACGAGTGGGCTGCGCAGGGCAGGAAGAACCTGTTCGGCGACACTGTGACCGTCCAGGAGATGCAGAGTGAGGGTGGTGCAGCAGGTGCTGTCCACGGATCACTTCAGGCAGGCGCCCTCACGACGACCTTCACGGCATCGCAGGGACTGCTCCTAATGATCCCGAACATGTACAAGATAGGTGGTGAGCTTCTCCCATCCGTCTTCCACGTATCGGCACGTACGATAGCTACACATTCGCTGTGTATCTTCGGTGACCACTCTGACGTCATGGCATGCCGTCAGGTCGGCTTCGCGATGCTTTGCGAGGGATCGGTTCAGGAGGTCATGGATCTTGCAGCAGTAGCACACTTGGCTACCATCAAGACGCGAGTTCCGTTCCTCAACTTCTTCGACGGATTCCGTACGAGCCACGAGTATCATAAGATCGAGCTCATGGACATGGAGGATCTCCGTCCGCTCGTCGACCAGAAGGCTCTCAGCGAGTTCAGGGCACGTGCACTCTCTCCAGAGCATCCGCAGGCAAAGGGTATGGCAGAGAACCCGGAGACGTTCTTCGCACACAGGGAGAGCTGCAACCCGTATTACGACGCAGTGCCAGCTGTCGTCGAGCAGTACATGGCAGAGATCAGCAAGATCACAGGTCGCGAGTACAAGCCGTTCACGTACTACGGTGCAAAGGACGCAGACCGAGTCATCATCCTCATGGGTTCGGCAACCGAGGCAGCACGCGAGGCTATCGACTACTTGACGAAGAAGGGCGAGAAGGTCGGTATGGTCAGCGTACACCTCTACCGTCCGTTCTCTGTCGAGAGACTCCTCGCAGCAGTTCCTAAGACAGTCAAGGCTATCGCAGTCCTCGATCGCACGAAGGAGCCGGGAGCAAACGGCGAGCCGTTGTATCTCGACGTCAAGGACGCATTCTATGGAGTCAAGGACGCTCCGGTCATCGTCGGTGGCCGTTACGGACTCGGCTCGTGCGACACGACGCCTACGATGATCACGACAGTCTACGAGAACCTTGCGCTCCCGCAGCCTAAGGATCACTTCACGATTGGCATCAACGATGACGTCACCTACGCATCGCTGCCTGCAAAGGTCGAGATCCCGATGGGTGGTGAGGGCATGTTTGAGGCTAAGTTCTTCGGACTTGGTGCAGACGGTACCGTCGGTGCAAACAAGAACTCAGTCAAGATTATCGGTGACAACACCAACAAGCACTGCCAGGCATACTTCAGCTACGACTCTAAGAAGTCTGGTGGCTTCACCTGCTCGCACCTGCGTTTCGGTGACAACCCGATACGTTCGACATACCAGATCAAGACCCCTAACTTCGTCGCATGCCATGTCCAGGCATACCTGAACATGTATGACGTGACACGTGGTCTGCAGAAGAACGGAACGTTCCTCTTGAACACCATCTGGGAGGGCGAGGAGCTCGTGAAGAACATGCCTAACAAGGTCAAGAAGTACTTCGCGCAGAACAACATCACCGTCTACTACATCAACGCTACGAAGATAGCGCAGGAGATCGGTCTCGGCAACCGCACGAACACCATCCTCCAGTCGGCATTCTTCCGCATCACGGAGGTCATCCCAGTCGAGCTTGCAGTCGAGCAGATGAAGAAGTTCATCGTCAAGAGCTACGGCAAGAAGGGACAGGATGTTGTCGACAAGAACTACGCAGCAGTCGACCGTGGTGGCGAGTACAAGAAGCTCGCAGTCGATCCGGCATGGGCTAACCTGCCAGACGACGCTCCGGTTCAGCGCAACGAGCCAGAGTACATCTCTAAGCTCGTCCGTCCGATCAACGCACAGGATGGCGACCTCCTGCCAGTATCAGCATACAAGGGCATCGAGGACGGCACATGGGAGCAGGGCACGGCAGCATACGAGAAGCGTGGTGTCTCTGCATTCGTCCCGAAGTGGGATCCGACGAAGTGTATCGAGTGTAACAAGTGTGCATTCGTATGTCCTCATAGCTGTATCCGTCCGTTCGTCATGGACGCAAACGAGAAGGCAGGCTTCAAGGGCGACGTACGCGAGATGAAGGCACCGGCACAGTTGAAGGGCATGTTCTTCCGCATGCAGGTAGGCGTCATGGACTGCCTCGGCTGCGGCAACTGTGTTGACGTATGTCTTGCAAAGGAGAAGGCCCTCACGATGGTTCCGCTGGAGCAGGAGCTCGGCGAGGCTGCAAACTGGGATTACTGCGTCAAGAACGTCAAGAGCAAGCAGGCTCTCGTCGATGTCAAGGCGAACCCGAAGAACAGCCAGTTCGCTACTCCGCTCTTCGAATTCTCTGGTGCATGCTCTGGTTGCGGCGAGACTCCGTATGTCAAGCTCATCAGCCAGCTCTTCGGCGACAGGCAGATGGTCGCAAACGCAACAGGTTGTTCGTCAATCTACTCAGGCTCTATCCCATCGACACCATACACCAAGAACGAGCAGGGTCGTGGTCCGGCGTGGGCTAACTCCCTCTTCGAGGACTTCGGTGAGTTCGGTATGGGTATGGTCCTCGCCAACAAGAAGATGAAGGAGCGCATCCAGAGGCTTCTCGAGGAGATGATCGCATCTGACAAGACGTCTGAGGCATACAAGGAGGCAGCCAAGGAGTGGATTGCCAACCAGAACGACGCAGAGGGAAGCCGCAAGGCAGCAGACAAGCTCATCCCGGAGATCAAGAAGAGCGCAGCAGCTGGTTGCCCGGTATGCAAGCAGCTCGACGAGCTCAGCCACTACCTCGTCAAGAGGAGCCAGTGGATCATCGGTGGTGACGGTGCATCTTACGACATCGGTTACGGCGGTCTCGACCACGTGCTCGCATCGGGCGAGGATGTCAACGTCTTCGTCATCGACACCGAGGTTTACTCCAACACGGGTGGTCAGTCGTCGAAGGCTACTCCTATCGCAGCTGTCGCACAGTTCGCAGCAGCTGGTAAGAGGGTCAAGAAGAAGGACCTCGGCCTCATGCAGGCAACCTACGGATACGTCTATGTCGCACAGATAGCAATGGGTGCTGACAACGCACAGTGCCTGAAGGCTATCAAGGAGGCAGAGGCATATCCTGGACCATCTCTCGTCATCGCTTACGCACCATGTATCAACCACGGCTTGAAGGCCAAGGGCGGCATGGGCAAGAGCCAGGCAGAGGAGGCAAAGGCAGTAGAGTGCGGTTACTGGCACCTGTGGCGCTTCGACCCGAGGCTTGCAGAGCAGGGCAAGAATCCGTTCCAGCTCGACTCCAAGGCTCCTAACTGGGACAAGTTCCAGGAGTATCTTGATGGTGAGGTACGCTTCCTCTCGCTCCGTAAGGCACTGCCGGAGAAGGCAGACGAGCTCTACGAGGCGACGAAGAAGGCAGCACAGGATCGTTACGCCAACTACGTACGCCTGAGCCGTATCGACTACAGCCAGGAGATCTAATCTCCCAGTAGAAAGACTACTAATTAGCTTTAACTATCTCAACTCTGACGCTCTTGTAGTGTCAGAGTTGAGTTTTTTTGCTAAATTGCAGACAGATAGTTCCTTTCCGAATCGCAGACATGAAGGAAGATGCAGGTAGGATAGCATTTGTAGATGTTGAGGTTGGACTCAAAGATTTGCGAGTCCGTTCAATAGGTGCATTGTTGTATCCGGACGGATCTAAATATTCGGGAATCAAGGAAGCGGAATTGCTTGACTTCATGTCAACTGCTGGTTTTGTTTGTGGTCATAACATTGTTCATCACGATTTGCACTATCTCGGTGGAGTTGCAAATATGAAGTTACCTGTGATTGATACTCTCTATCTTTCTCCACTTCTTTTCCCTGCTCATCCTTATTGCAATTTACTCAAGGATGATAAGCTTCTTACCGACCAGATGAACAATCCTGTCAACGATTGTGTCAAGGCGAGAGACCTTCTCTTGTCAGAAGTCGCTTGTTGGCACAGTATGGACGTTGTTCTTCAGGGTATTTATTGTGGCTTGCTGAATGCTTTCCCAGAGTTCACTGGCTTTTTTGCCTATGTACGTATGTCGCTATGACGAGAGCAAGGCGGACGTTGCTTCTGCATTGCTTTGGAGACGAGTTCTCTTATGTCGTCGCAGATGGCGTCAAGCATCATTATGTTACCAATTACCCAGCTAAGCCAAAGTCTATCATGCTTGAACTTGGCATGAAGGATGTCAATCTTGGCTTCTTCTCGCGTTGTCAGCCTGAAGTCTTGCGTCTTCGTAGCGGCTCCCCATTAGAGGTTAGTGGAGACTTCCTCCTCTCCGACGGCGTTCCTGTTGTCAATTTTTCTCGGTCGTTCAGTGAACATCTTAAGTCTCACTATCACCTCTTTCGCCCCTTCTCTGCCGAGGTCTGTTTTGTCGTCTATTGGACTAATGTGTCTACCGGGCAAGAGTACGCTGTCCTCCTCTGTAAATTGGAGCTTTGTTCTATCTGATTCTTGACTTAAGTCTCGCAAGTTCCCCATGTTGATGTCTAGTCTCGATTGTGGCTGCTATACTTACAAGACAACATGAACTGTCGCCATCTGCAAGATGTGCAGCATTAGCAGATAACTGGTGTTTTTACGTGCCAAGGTTAGACCTGTATTAGACCTGACCCGTCTCGCATGGATAGCCTATGTCGCCGCACTCACCTCTGTCGTCCCCTCCATCTTTAGTCGGCCTGTTCACGTCCTTGTGTGAATCTTGTTTTCTCTATTCTCACATCTTCTGACACGTCTGCATTTGGATGTCTTTCCCGTCTCCTCTCGCCCCATTGTGAACAATCGCAACCTTTAAACAATTCTTCACTTTCCCCTTGCGTGTGGCACGTACTTTGTTTGACGAATGGAACATATTTGATGACGAATGAATACATTTTTTACTTTGAACCGAGGTCGGTATTAAAAAATGTTATACCTTTGCATTGCATACGACTGGGCGGAGTGGACCAGTTCTCCCCAAGGCCTATTCTGGTTGGTCGTTTAAATGCAGCAGAAACCTACTAAAAACTACTCTCATTTAACATCAAGCATGAGCATGGGATTCAATACCACAATTCCACACGGGCTGCCGACGTTCGGGAGAACATCGACTGCCAAGTGGCTCTTCATCCTTTCCTTGCTTGCCTCACCAAACTTTGCTCCATCGGCATTCGCTGCCGATAGCGAAGCAGGAACGGCAGCCCAAGCAAGGCAAAGTGTCATCAAGGGTGTCGTCGTCGATCAGAACGGCGAGCCTGTGCCGGGTGCTAACGTCATCATCGTTGGTACAACCAAGGGAACAATCACCGATTTCGATGGTAACTTCTCCATCAGCGTCGAGCCAGGTCAGAAGTTGAAGTTCTCGTTCTTAGGTTTTGAGGATCAAGAATTGCCGGCTGCCGACGGGATGAAGGTCGTCCTTGTCGACCAGTCGGAGCAGTTGGGCGAGATTCAGGTCGTCGCCTATGGTGCACAGAAGAAAGTAACCGTGACGGGTGCAATCTCGAGCGTAGATGGTGCAGAGCTCTCGAAGACGCCAGTCGGTTCGGTGTCGAACATGCTTACGGGTCAGCTTGCAGGTCTTACGACAGTCCAGTCGTCTGGTCAGCCAGGTGCTGATGCGGCAGAGATCTTTGTCCGTGGTAAGGCAACGTGGGTAGACGCATCGCCGCTTGTGCAGGTTGATGGTGTCGAGCGTGACTTCAACGACATAGACCCGAACGAGATTGAGAGCATAACAATCCTCAAAGACGCATCTGCGACTGCGGTCTTTGGTGTGCGAGGTGCTAATGGTGTCGTGCTTGTCACGACGAAGCGTGGTGCCGAGGGGAAGGCGAAGATAAGTGCGACGACATCGTACTCAATGCTCATGCCTACGAAGTTGATAGAGCGTGCAAACTCGTACGAGTATGCGACATTCTACAACAAGCTCGTCACGATGGACCATGAATATGACGAGCCGGGAGCGGAAGGTGGTTGGATTGACGAGAACGGCAATCTCAACACGGCGAACCTGCCGTTTGCTCCGGAAGTGATAGAGAAATTCAAGAACCACTCTGACCCGCTGCGATTCCCGGATACGGACTGGGTGGACTACTGCTTCAAGAAGCGTACGCTCCAGACGCAGCACAACCTCAACATATCGGGTGGTAACAAGCAGGTGCGTTATTTCGTTTCCGCAGGTTTCTATACACAAGATGGTCTGTTCAAGACTTTCGACCTGCCGTACGACTGTTCGTACCAGTATAAACGTTTCAACTACCGCGCAAATCTTGACCTCGACGTAACGCCAACTACGACGTTGGCTGTCGGTGTGGGCGGTAACCACAACACCAACTGGCGTCCGTATAGTGGACAGGCGGCGGGAACTATGGTGCAGGGCCTTTATGGAGCTACGCCATTCTCGAGCCCAGGTTTTGTCGACGGGAAGCTCGTCAATGCAGCATCTGACTACACAGACTGCACGAACTTGCCGTTTGTCGGTGGCAATGGTATACAGCAATACTATGGGGTCGGCTTCATGAGCGACACGAACAACACGCTCAACATGGACCTTGAGCTTCGTCAGAAGCTCGACTTCCTGACGAAGGGTCTCACGTTCAGAGTTAAAGGTTCGTACAATAGTGGTTTCACGTCTTACATAAGGGCTACGTATGGCATCCCGACATATACGCCATGGCTTGCAGACGATGGAAGCATGACATATAGAAAATATGGCTCAAATGGTCAGTTGTCGTACACGAACGTGACGCCATCAAAGAGCAGGAACTGGTATATGGAGACGGCGATCAACTACGACCGCACGTTTGCTGACGTACATCACGTCACATTGCTTGCACTCTACAACCAGAGCAAGACATATTATCCAAAGACATATCCGGAGATTCCGCAGGGTTACGTAGGACTTGTCGGCCGTCTCACGTACGACTATGCAAGTCGATATATGGCGGAGTTCAATATAGGCTACAACGGTTCGGAGAATTTTGCTGAGGACAAGCGTTTTGGTGTATTCCCAGCAGTTTCCGTCGGTTGGAATATATCTCAGGAGGGTTTCTGGGACAATCTGAAGGACATAGTTAGCTACTTCAAGCTGAGGTACACGGTAGGTCAGGTCGGTAACGATAAGATCGGTGGTAGCCGATTCATGTACACTCCAGACCCGTACAAGACAGCTTCTGGTACAGACGCATCTGTGAACCGTGGTGGTTACGAGCCGACATTCGGTTCCTTGACCAATTTCCCGAGCAGTTCTCTTGCAACATACGAGAGCAGCAAGAACAACCAGGATGTCACGTGGGAGGTGTCGACGAAGCAGAATTTCGGTGTCGACCTCAACTTCATAGAGGACAAGCTCAAGTTCACGTTCGACTACTACGTTGACAAGCGTCGTGACATTCTTCTTCAGGATGGTACGGCACCGGCAGTCTTCGGTTTCACTACTCCTTATGCGAACTTCGGTAAGGTTGACAGCTGGGGCTGGGAGGTTACGGCGAAGTGGAACTCACGCCTGAATGACGACTGGTTGGTAAACTTCGGTGTCAACCTGATGTTTAACGACAACGAGATTATTGACAAGCGCGAGGCACCGCAGAACTGGGAGTACCTGTACGAGAAGGGCTACAGGATTGGAAGTCGAAATCAACTTGAGTTCTTCGAGCTCTACGAGCCGGGAAAGACCGAGGAGCGCTATCGTGCTGCTTATGGTCAGGAGATGCCGACCCAGCTTGCTGCAACCATCATGCCTGGTGACTGCGTCTACGTAGACCAGAATGGTGACGGTGAGATCAACGCAAACGACTTCACCCATGCACTTGGTAAGACTGACGACCCACGTTACATGTGTGGTATCAACGCAGGCTTCACATGGAAGAACCTTTCATTCTCGATGCTCTGGGCAGGCGCATGGGAAGTCAGCCGTGGAATCGGCGGCTCGTTCCAGACTCCATTCTGGGCAAAGGATGGATCTAATCAGGGAGGCCTCCTCAAGTATCACTACGATAATTCTTGGACGACAGACAATCCAGACTACAACGCCAAGTATCCACGTCCGACATTCCAGAGGGCTGCAAACAACTATGCAGGAAGTGACTTCTGGGAGCAGGACTCGAAGTACTTGCGTCTGAAAAATGTCCAGATAACATATAACTTCAACTTCCCATGGATGGAGACGATAAAGATGAACACATTGCAGCTTGCACTCTCAGGCTACAACTTAGTGACGTTCACTCCGTACATCTGGGGAGATCCGGAAGCCAAGGCATCGACAGAGCCATCTTACCCGCTCAACCGCACGTTCACAGCGGCTCTTAAACTGGGCTTCTAATCAAGTAAACTCCGACAGAAAATGAAAAAATTCAGTACAAGGAAATCCATTCTCGCTGGAGTGTCAGCTTTAGCGCTCGTCAGCACTTCGTGTGTCGACGATGTGGAGTTTGGCAACAACTTCCTCGAGAAGGCGTCGGGAGGAGACTTCACTGCCGACACAGTGTTCAACAGCATAACCTACGTCGGGCAGTATCTCAATACGCTCTACGCGATGCAGTATTATGGGATTCCATACAGGAACTACATCTCTGGCACGTCAGACCCTCAGGAGTCTTCGGACATCTACACCGGTAAGGTCGACATGCTTACCGACCTCTATGTCACGACGTACGGTTTCGGCTTGACCAACTCATACTTGAAGGGCAACCACACCAGCAAGTATGGAGACAGGGGTGATAAATTCCACTACCTCCACAACCGTGTATGGACCGCTGTCCGTTACGCATACCTGCTCATCGAGCGTATCGACGAGGTTCCAGGCATGAGCGAGACCCTCAAGAAGTCTTACGTCGCACAGGCGAAGGCAATAATTGCTTCACGTTGTTTCGACATCTTCAAGAATTATGGTGCTGTGCCCATTGTCGACCATGCTTTCACAGGAACGGAGAGCAGCTTCACAATGCCGCGTGCCACGTTGGAGGATTATGTGGAGTATCTTGTAGGGCTATGTGACGAGGCAGCCAAGGATCTTCCATGGAAGGTGGACGAGTTTGAGATCGGTCACTGGACAAAGGCAGGTGTCATGGCACTCAAGTGTAAGATTCTCGCCTTTGCAGCGTCTCCTTTGTTCAATGATGTCGAGCCATATCATCCGGAGGCTTCAAACAACAAGTCTGTCTGGTATGGTGGCTACGATCAGGCACGTTGGCAGCGCTGTCGGACGGCTTGCGAGGAGTTCTTCACCGCCCTTAGTGCGAATGGATACTATCAGCTTGTACAGGCTGAGGACAATGCTAACATCGGATCGATCCGTCCTGAAGACTACAGGCTTGCCTACAGAACAGCATACGCAAAGCCAGAGAGTCCTGAGATACTTCACTGTGTGATGGTGATCGGTTCTGACGCTTACAAGTCTGGTCAGTACGTATGGCATCAGTGGATGAGTCCGACAAGCGACTCCGACAATGGTGGTGGCAACATCAACCGAGCTTACTACCCGACGCAGGAGTACGCCGAGATGTTCCCATGGAAGGACGGCAAGAACTTCGACTGGGATGAGGCTGCGAAGAATGACGAGGAAAATCCGAATGCAGACCATACTCTCCAGAAGATGTTCGGTGTCATGGAGCTTAGCGGCAAGAACCCGAAGCACTACAACTTGACACGTGACCCTCGAATGTATGAGGAGATGTGGGTCAACGGACTCAACTATCGTCTCGACTGGAATACGGCAGAGATGACCGACTACAACGTCGAGACTTGGGTCGGTGGTACACATGCGACGACAAGCCCTGAGCTGCAGGCTGGCCGTTATGCGACTGGCTACGGTCTCCAGAAGTTCGTCATGGGTGAAGACTATAAGCGTTTGCGTCCGGTATGGCCAACGATTCGCTTGTCCGACATGTACTTGACGTATGCTGAGGCTCTTGCTCAGACAGGCGACTTGTCAAGGGCTTGCGAGCAGGTCAACGTTGTCAGGGCACGTGTAGGTCTCCCTGCTATCGAGACTAGCAATCCTGAGCTCAACCTCACGTCAGACAAGGAGGCATTCATCAACGAGTTGCTTCGTGAGCGTGCTTGCGAATTCGGTCTTGAGGACTCGCGCTTCTACGACCTCGTGCGTTACAAGCGTAAGGATATTTTCGAAAAGCCTCTTCATAGCCTCAAGATCTACTGGCTCAAGAATGGTAAGGTCAACCAGGCTGCATGGTATGATGGCAACAAGATTACCCGAGGCGCATACCCGTCGACGTTCAAGTATGTGCGTGCTGAATGGTCCAACGAGATGTCGGCCCCTCGCTACTGGTGGACACAGGGCTTCGACCCGAAGTGGTACCTGTCTCCAATCCCAGTCACTGAAATTAACAAGAACTACGGATTGGTTCAAAATCCAGGCTGGTAATCAAGACTTCCCAACAAACAGAAGACTAAGATGAAAAACAATATAAAGGCAAGACTATCGGCGACGTTAGCATGCGCAGCCTTCTTCTGCTCCACCATTGTGGCGCAGGATACTGTGACAGGGCGTGTCGTCGACCAAAAGGGAACACCTATAGCCGGTGTCTCTGTCGTAGTCGATGGTACAACGACTGGGACCATAACGGACTCCAACGGCAACTACTCGCTCAAGGTAGATGGTGAGTCCCCAATCGTCTCCTACTCGTACGTGGGTTATAAGCAGGAGCGTATAAACGTTCAGACCGCTTCGTCATTCGATGTCGTCTTGAAGATCGAGGAGACTGAGAAGACTTATGTCGGCAACTCCTACTGCAAGGACATCACCCTTGAAGAGAATGTTGGTGCCGTGTCTGTCATAAGCGAAAACGACTTCAAATCTCGCACTTCTAAGAACATCGGTGATGCTCTCATCGGTCAAGGACTTGGTCTGACGGCGCTGCAGGGTCGCGGTCACTACGCTGACACCAAGACTACATTCTATGTTCGTGGTCTGAAGACACTGTCCGACTTCTCGAACGATCCTCTTATCCTCGTCGATGGCATCGAGCGTGAGATCGAAGACGTCACGCCATACGAAGTTGAGAGTGTCACGGTGCTTAAGGATGCTACTGCTGTGGCCATTTACGGCTACAAGGGTGCAAACGGCGTCATCAACATCAAGACCAAACGAGGTGAGTACGATGCTCTTCATGTCGATTTCTCCTACGAGCATTCGTTTGAGCGTCAAAGCCGTAAGCCGGAGTTCGTAGATGCTGCGACATTCGCCCGTGCATACAACGAGGCTGTCATCAACGACGGCGCTTCGACGGCCTACTACAACGATGCTGCTATCAGCGCATACGAGAAGGGTACACACCCTGACCTCTTCCCTAACGTAGACTGGCAGAAGGAGACTCTCCGCGATTGGGCTCATGCGGCAAACTACAACCTGACTTTCCACGGCGGTAGCCAGAAGTTCAAGTACTACACGATGCTGAACGTCAACTCTGACCGTGGTTTCAACGCTCATGGTGAAGACAATGCCGACTATCGTACGCAAGATCAGTATAGCCGTGGTTCGCTTCGTTCTAATGTCGACATCGACATCACAGAGACTACACGGATGACTCTCAATGTGCTTGGTACAATCGCCGAGGCAAGAAAGACTGGCTCGAACTTCAAGTGGAGCAGCAAGGTGGACTCCTATGAGTTCACGAGCGTTTGGGATGCTCTTTACTCAGTCCCAGCTAACGCATTCCCTGTGAAGGTTTCCAATTACTGGGGTGGTCACACAGACGGCACCGGCCTTGACGGTACCTACAACCCTGTCGCTATCTCATCCGACGCAGGTTACATCAAGAACCACAATCGTGGTATCTTCGTCGACCTTAACATTGATCAGAATCTGTCTATCTTTGCAGAGGGCCTCGGCGGTTTCTTCCGTCTCGCCTACGACAACAAGTCTTACTATGTTGAGAACTACACTCGTAAGTACGATTACGCCTTCTACAAGGTCAACGGCGGTGCCGCTGTTACTACGGATGGCGTCCTCGATCCTGAGAAGATCAACGCACTTACGCTGACGAAGAGTGCCGATGCTGACGGTAATAGCATTGCTACTTCGTTGTCGACCGATGCTAACAACATCACCTACTCGCGCGCTGCAAACATTCAGGGTGGCTTCTACTACGACAAGAAACTGTCAGATACTCAGAAACTGTATGCTCAGTTGCGCTACGACTTCGAAAAGCGTGATACGCGTGGCGTTAACACCACTAATTACTATCAGAACTTTTCTTTAGTCGCTCTCTACACGCTGCTCGACAAGTACACCATCAATGCGAACTTGGTAGCATCTGAGCACAACTTCTTCGCTCCAGGTCACAAATGGGGTGTGTCGCCATCTTTCGGTCTCGGTTGGACCTTGTCCAAGGAGGACTTCCTCGCTAACTCTGACGCTATCAACTTCCTTAAGTTGAGGGCTTCTTGGGGCCGTCTGCACGTAGGCAACGTGCCGGCAATGGGCTACTGGGAGCAGACCTACGGCGGTGGACCTGCAGCTGTCATGCTCGATAGCAAGTTTACGACGGCTGTCAGCACTGGTATGATCGACCGCGCTGTGACCAACGACGACAACAACCACGAGTTGTCTGACAAGTTTAACGTCGGCCTCGACGCAAAGCTCTTCGACAGCCTCGATCTCACCCTCGATTACTTCCGTGAGAGTAGACATGGTATATGGGTGGATGCTTCTAACAAGTACTCAAACCTCCTCGGCTTCACTGCTCCTTACGAGACGGAAGGTAAGGTCTTTAGCACCGGCTTCGAGGCAGGACTGAACTTCATCAAGCCGATTGGCGACCTGACACTCAACATCGGTGGTAAGTTCGCTTACAACCACAACGAGATTAAGGAACAGTACGAGGAAACGAAGTACTCTTCTAACCTCGAGACGACTGGTCACCCTGTTGGACAGCTTTTCGGTATGAAGTCTATTGGCTTCGTGACCGATGCTGATGTTGCTGCTGGCTACACGCAGAACTGTGGTACTACGGTAAGGGCCGGCGACTTGAAGTATGCCGATGTCAACGGCGATGGACTTGTCGATACCAACGACTTGACCGCAATTGGCGACAACGCAACTTGCCCGGAGATTTACTACTCGTTCAATCTCGGTGCTGAATGGAACGGGCTCGGGTTCAACGTCCTTTTCCAGGGCGCCGCCAAGTACTCCATCTACCTTAAGACGAAGAGCGTCTACGTTCCGCTTGTTGACAATACGAACATCTCCAAGGAGTACTACGACAACCGTTGGACACCTTCTACGCCTAACGCTAAGTACCCGCGTCTCTCGGCTGTCTCCAACGCCAACAACTTCCGTGAGAACAGCACCTGGATCCAGGATCGCTCTTTCCTCAAGTTGCGCAACGTGGAACTGTACTACAACCTTCCTCAGAGTCTCCTCGAAGCTACTAAGGTCATCAAGGGCTCTCGCATCTTTGTCAGAGGCATCGACCTCGCTTGCTTCGACAAACTTGAAGTCGTTGATCCTGAGGCTCCAGGCGAGGGATACCCTCTGACTAAGAGTGTCGTGGCTGGTATCACCCTTAATTTCTAACTCTCCCACTCAGCTCATTATGACAATGAAATATAACATACTGCTTGCTACCGCTTTGCTCGCTTCCGCTTTCTCTGCGTGCAAGGACGACATGGAGTACGGTGAGTACGTCCTCAATACGCGAGAATACGTCGACGAGACTTTCGGCGGCGTCACTAATATGTCGAACAACGTCTACAACTACTTGGACGTCGACTACGGCAACTACTCCGGTGCTATGCAGTGCTGCGCTACCGACGAGGCTGTATGCGCTGCCCTGAGCAACACCGTGCAAGGCTTCACCAATGGCAACTGGAGCGCCTCCAACAACCTCGACGCTAAGCGTTGGGAAGATGCCTACAAGGGCATCCAGTGCGCCAATTACTACCTCAAAAACTTCCAGGGCATGACCTTCGACGACCTTAAGAACAACGGCTCGTACGAGAAGGATATGATCCGATACTACTACTCGTTCCCGGAAGTTCGTGCTCTGCGTGCATACCTCTACTTCGACCTCGTGCGTAACTACGGCGATGTTCCTTACTTCACCGATGTCGTATCTGTCGACAACGCCAACAGTATGCCACGCACTCCTGCTCTCACGATACTCGACAACATCATCGCCGAGTGTGACGCTATCAAGGATACTGTCGTATACGACTTCTCTGACAACCCTTACGAGATCGGTAGCTACGACGGTATGAACTACCGTGTCGACCACTTCTTCGTCCTCGCTCTCAAGGCCCGCGCTGCCCTCTACGCAGCAAGCCCGCTCTTCAACCCTGCTCCAAGCACCGAGCGTTGGACCGCTGCCGCTAAGGCTGCTAAGCAGCTGATCGACGAAAGCAACGCCCGTAAGGGTAAGCACGGTCTGACTAACGACTACTCCATCATCACCTCGGCCTTCCCGCTCGAGACTGGTGAGGTCATCTTCGCTCGTATGCCTTATCCAATCAAGAACAACAAGCGTGAGGGATGGAACTACCCTGTCGGTATCGAGGGTGGCGGTAGCGGTCTGAACTGCCCAAGCCAGACTCTCGTCGACGCCTACGAAATGAAGGCGACTGGCAAGTCTATCAACGAGGAAGGCTCCGGCTACGACCCGGCTAACCCTTACAAGGGTCGCGACCCGAGGCTCGCTATGACTATCGCTTGCAATGGCGACGTTTGGCCTGCTGTCTACAAGGACACTGTGTCTAATGCGTTCCGTCTCGAGACCTGGGCCTACGACGCTTCTGGCAACATCGGCATCAGCGGACCGAACGTCTCTGGTGGCACGCCGACCTCCTACCTCCTCAAGAAGGGTGTTCAGGGCGGCACAGAGGATTCCTACAAGAATGGCGTCACTTTCCGTACTGGCGCTATCGGTGTGACAGAGGCTATGCACTGCTGGGTCACCTTCCGTCTCGCCGAGTTCTATCTCAACTTCGCCGAAGCTGCCTTCAGAGCTACTGGCAATGCGACAACTCCTGTCGAGGGCATGACTGCCAACGAGGCTGTCAACATTGTCCGTAAGCGTGTAGGTATGCCCGCCTTTCCTGAGGAGCTCGCTGGCGACGACTGGATGCGTAAGTACAAGAATGAGCGCTTCGTCGAACTCGCTTTCGAGGGACACCGTTTCTACGACCTTCGTCGTTGGAAGGGCGACTCCGACGGTGTTGACGCTGAGCACCGTATGCAAAGCGTCGACGGCATGACTATCATCAAGAACGCCGACGGCTCCTTCTCCTACGAGCGTAAGACTATAAGCAGGAAATGGGACAACAAGATGTACCTCTTCCCGATCGCTCAGTCCGAATTGCTCAAGAACTCAGCACTCGTTCAGAATGCTGGCTGGTAATCGACTCTTCAACCTGTTAATTATCAATAACTAACAAAACATTAATTAGCAACTAATTGTTTAACTTAATTCCGAAAGAGATGAATAGATTATTACTTTCTCTCGCATTGGGCTCAGTCGCTATGCTTTCGCAGGCGCAGGACTTGACACCTGTCAAGACCTGGGAGCCAGGTACCAAGACATGGTCGCCTCAGGCATTTGCGCTGGATGCGCAATACTCTTCTGAGACTGTAACAGGTAAGGCAGGTGGAAACGCAGGTCTTGCTGATCTTGCTGGTCTTGGAATTCAAGGTGCTGATAAGTTCTACTACTTCTACAATGGCGTACACAACCAGAACTCTGGTGGTCGTGAGGTCATCATCTACGACCCGGCAGTTAAGGCAGGTCAGCGTATCCTCGTAACTGCACAGATTGAGGAAGGTGGTCGTGTCGGTGGCGATGGAACTTGCGCCTACGTCGGTCTGAACACTACGTTGCGCTCTATCAGCAACAAGGTGACTGCAGGTACTAAGGGTGTAGCCGAGGCTGACTTTGATCCTGCTACCATGCAGCAGGTGCTCACGTTCGACGTCACGGCTGATGGTTCTGCTTCTTTCTACCTCAACCGTACTGGCGGTTTCACCAAGATCGAGCTCTGCGACGTCGAGCAGCTGACTGCAGAGAACACTGCTACCTACACCGTTAAGTTCGTCGATGAGAATGGTACTGAGATTAAGGAGGCAATCACACGTACTGGCAAAATTGGTGGCAAAGCAGAGTTCCTCATTGGCGATGACGCTTCTGTTGTAACTGATAACGCCAAGTACAACTACGTTGGCAACGACTTCGATGAAGTTACGTTGGCAGAGACTGGCTCTGTGGTCAACATCAAGTTCCAGAGTGTAACAAAGCTCTCCTACACAGTTAACTTCATGGATAACGATGAGGGGACTCTCGTAGCGAGCGAGACAGGTGTTGTTTTCGCTGATGAAGCTATTGCAAGCTACTCTGCTTGGCCTGTCGCAGCGGATGGTACTGTCTATTACGGTGCAACGAACACTAGTGACCTCAAGGAACTTTACTCTCCAGAAGAGCAGGAATATTTCGTTGCTACAAATAATTACTCTGTCGATGTTAAGATTGATGGTCAGGTTTTCGTGATCCCAGCTCTTACATTGGGTACATTCTTCAACACTGAGGAAGGTGTTAATTGGGGACTCGTGTTCTACACAGAGGCAGAGGATGTAGCTCCTTTCCCAGCTGCTACTGTAGGTGCTTCTAAGGGTATGATCGGTCAGGTCGTTGGTTGTAAGAATGGCCAGTCTGATAAGCTCGTTCAGCTCGGCTTCTTCACTCCTGGCACCTATAGGATTATCTCTAAGATCACTGCTAACCAGGGCCGAAACCTCGTAGTACGTAGCTTCAAGAGCACTCCTGCTGATAAGTTCAAGGATAATCTTCTGTTTGATGCTCTTGGCGACATCGATGCAGTATTTACAGTCGAGGAAGCTGATTGCGATAGCACCAATGCTGAAGGTGTTAAGGGTGTCGCTCTGACTCTCGGTGGTAAGGACGGAAAGGGTGATGGAACTCTCTACAACCAGTCTGCTGACTACGACTATGTCCTCATTTTGAAGGATGGTGCTGAGAGCATCAAGATCCTCCCGGAGCTGCCTTCTGCTATCAAGACTGTTGAGGCTGCTGATGTCAACGACGGCAAAGTCTACAACTTGGCTGGTCAGCTCCAGAATGAGAAGAACCTCAAGCCGGGTCTCTACATCAAGAACGGCAAGTTGATACAGGTTAAGTAATCAGCAAACCGAATGTTGTGATAGGATAGGTGGCATTATGGGATAAGACGTATAGTTTGTATAGACTTAGGTTAGATTATTCCCCACCAATTCTGTTATGAATAGTGCTTGGAGCCGCCGCCGCTGTGCGGCGGCTCTTTCTCTTTCTTGTGTGAGGAAACTGTTTTTACATGAAACTAACACTACGGAATTATGATAAGAAAACTGGTAGCTACACTTTTAGTAGCGGTATCCTTTAGCCTTGGAGCCTTTGCACAACGCCTGAATACTGCCGAACTCGACAGAGGACTCGTGGCCATCAAGACGGACGATGGCGTCTTCTGCTCGTGGCGTATAAATGGAAGCGAGTACTATGACGTTCAGTACAACATATATCGTGACGGAACGAAACTGAACTCTAAACCTCTCGACGTGTCTAATTTTGTCGATAAAAACGGTAGCGTATCAAGTTCATACACTGTGCGCGCTGTCGTGAGAGGTGTCGAGATGGATGATAGTAAGGCTGTCACACCATGGACGACTGACTACATGGAAATTACCCCAGACCACGGTCAACTGACAAGCGTCTACGAACCTAACGACGCAACGGTAGCTGATGTCGATGGCGATGGCGAATTGGAGCTCATTATTAAGTTCAGAAACGTAACCGACGCAAACGCTGGCTACCCTGTCGACTCCAAGGAAGCTGATATTATCGAATGCTATAAGCTCGATGGGACTAAACTATGGTGGATCGATGCCGGTCCAAATATGGTCGACTTCCAGAGCAACGAACTGAATATTGCTGCCTACGATTGGGATGGCGACGGAAAGGCTGAATGTATCCTCCGTGGCGCTGACGGAATGACTCTCCATACAGCAAAAGGTAATACTATTGTAGTGGGCGATGCAACTGTAAATACGCGAAATATAATTGTCAGAGACGAATATGGTCATTCCACTACTGCTACTTTTACTTTTTCTGGAGCTGAATATCTTTTATATCTCGATGGTGAAACTGCTGAGCCTTATTGGACTCCGATAGTCTATCCTCTTCCTCGTCTTGAAAAGGGTGAAACTGATCTCAAGGATGCCTGGGGCGACGGCTATGGCCATAGGTCAAGCAAGCATTTCTTCGGCGCTCCTTATTTTGACGGCGAGCGACCAAGCATCTTCCTCGCAAGAGGTATCTACACCCGCCACAAGATGATTGCTTACGATGTCGACCCTTCTACTCACCAACTGACTACAAGATGGCGATGGAACTCTACCACGCTCGGACCATGGTATGGGCAGGGCTACCATAACTACTCTGTGGCCGATGTGGATTGGGATGGAAGAGACGAAATCGTCTTCGGCTCTATGGTGATCGACGACAACGGTAGAGGTCTTTCAACCACTGGCCTTGGCCATGGCGATGCTCAGCACGTCGGCGACTTTAATCCTTATGTGCATGGGAGCGAAATTTTCGCTTGCAATGAAGATAATCCTGACAATAACTATCGTGATGCTACGACAAGTAAGATTTACTATCGTAAGTTAAGCGGTAGGGATGATGGCCGCTCAATTTGCGGCAACTTCTCCAACGACTATCTGGGCGCCTTGGGCTATTCCGGACATGATGTTCCCGTGAACTGCGTTTCTAACCAACATATTGGCATTGACGGGACTGGTGTCTCTCTGAACTTCAGAATATACTGGGACGGCGATTTGTGCGAGGAGACTATGGATGGCGCCGAAAATGGTCCGGCAAATATATACAAGTTGGGCTCCTGGTCGCCCATTAAGACGTTCACGGGTACTCAACTCAACAACTCCACAAAGACAACCCCTTGTCTGAGTGCCGATATTTTTGGAGACTGGCGTGAGGAGGTAGTCCTCAGAACTCCGAGCAACTCAATTAGGATCTACACCACTACCTTTAGCACTAAGTGGAGAAACTATACTCTGATGGACGACCATCAGTATAGAAATGCTATCATTTGGCAGATGAATGGCTATAACCAGCCTCCTCATGCTTCCTATTTCCTCGGCGAGTTGGAGAATATTACTGTGGCTCCTCCCCCTCTTATCATGAATGGTAGGGTGAGCATCCCTGATGGCGCTACTCTGACTCCTGGAATGAACGACAAGCATCTGGTCTTCTCTCCGACCAAGGACGCTTCCTTTAGTGTGCCAGAAGACTGTAGCCCATACATTATGACCATCAACACACCTTCTTGGGTCCAGGGGACGCAAAACAACGATGGCATAATATATGACTACTATACGCATACGATAACAGGTCATGCCTTCACTGGCAATATGCGACTTGTTAAGCAGGGCGATGGAACTCTCTCTCTCCCCGATGTCGAACAGACCTATACCGGTGAGACTTCCGTTTGGGCTGGAACTCTGTCCTTCGATGGGACTATGACTAATAGCCCTGTCTGGCTCAATAGGTTTGCGACTCTTAACTCTAAGGGCATTTTCAAGCGTAAGGTTACCGCACTATACGATGCAACGATTGCTCCTGCTGGCAATGAGAAGGGTGTTGTGACCATAGATACACTTGTATTAGACTTCGGTGCTAAGTTGCAGGTCGATCTTTATGCTGATGATCTGAGCTCCGATGAGATTGTTAGCAAGGAATTGACTATTACGAAATTCGCCCCTGCAGAAGGTTATCTTCCTTATACTGGTCCGGTAGTGAGCGTCACTCCTCATTTGGCTGATGGCGATGAGTTCCTCAAGCCTGGTAGATACAAGATCGCCACAATCGAGGCTGTCAAAGGCTCTATCGACGACATCTCTGTAGTTGGACTCCCTGGGCTAAAGACAAAACTGACCTACTCTGATGAAGATAAGAGTCTTTATCTGGAGGTCGCTGATATGAGGCAGCCTAAGAAACTGTTCTGGGTCGGTCGTGAAAGCGATACGTGGGACTTCGCTGACACCTACAACTTTGTCGATGAGCATGGCGTCATCGAAACCTTCGTGTCGGGCGATACTGTCGTCTTCGGTCAGAAGTCTCTCACAAACACTATCGTTGTTAGAGATAACTTGAAGCCTGGTAAGATCGTTTTCGTGCCGATGTCAGAACAACAATTCACTCTGTCGGGAGATAACCTGATTGGCGACGCCAAGCTTTATGTCACTGGGGCTGGAAGCGTCAAGATTAGTAACACCAATAGCTTGACTGGCGGCGTCTATATCAATGGCGGACGATTGATTGTCGGACAATTAGCATATACTGATGGGAGCGAACTCGGTGCCCTCGGCTATAGCAGCAACACCATAAATATCAGTGGTGGTACGTTGGAGACTGAGGGTAGTGTTTACTGTAGTCACAAAATCACCCTTGCAGGTGCCGATACAATCTGTATCCCCGCTGGCTCTTCTCTTCTCTTGACTGAAGGGATCGAGACCCCTGACAACAACACGGAGTGGATTAAGATAGGTGCTGGTCAGCTGACTCTCTCTAATAATCCGAATGGTGGAACTCTGAGGCTTAGAGAAGGAACTGTCAGGGGCGGCGAAACAGGTGCCAGTAGATTGACGGGACCATATAAGATTATCTACGAGGGTGGCACTTTCAGTGAGCTTGATAACATCTTTGGCAATCCATCTTATTGTGCGACAAATATGGAAGTCGTCAAAGGAATGACTGGAACCTATTCCGTAGACAGCAGAAGTAACGTCACGGGGACGCTTACCGGCGATGGTACTCTAAACGTCGTCTCGCATAACGTCCGTACTTACATACAAGGCAATTGGAGCAGCTTTAGTGGTACGTTGAAACTTACTGGCACAAAGACTGGTCAATACGACCCGATGCTCTTCTTTACCAATGGTGAAGGTATGCCGTTGGCGACAATTGACAATGGAAACGTCTGGGACAACAATGGCGCTTCTTACAGGCTCGGCAAGATTTCTGGCAGCGGAACCTTTAGCGGTGGTGGCACATATTCAATCGGCGTAGACGATGAGAACTTTAGTTTCGGTGGCACTCTTACTGGCTGCGGTATCAATAAGGTAGGCACTGGGGCTATGACACTGACTAAAGTACAGGCTGACGTGAAGAGTGTTAGTGTGTCAGAGGGCGTTTTGAACCTCAAGCCGATGACTATCACTACTAACTTCTTCGGCGATAAGACTCTTATGGTAGAAAAAGGTGGAACTCTGATGGGAAGGGCTCAAGTTAATGGAATCGAAGTTAAAGAGGGTGGAATCCTTTATCCTGGAGACTATCGCGCTGAGAAAAATGTGGGCTACCTGAAGGCTACAAATATCACAATTAACGAAGGTGGAGAATTCCGCTCTACCCTCGTTGATGACAAGCAGGCAGTGACGTCGCTCTCGTCTCTCAAGGTGACATTGTTTTTCACTATGAATGGAACCGTCAGAGTATTCCTCGATGAAAGCTATCAGCCTAAAGTCGGTGATACTTTCGTCCTTTGGGATGCTACAAGTGCTCGATTCGGTAACAAAGTCGTTGTTTCACTGCCAGAATTACCTGAGGGTATGACGTGGAACACCGATAACCTCCTGACCAAAAAAGGCACCATAGTTGTCGAATCGACGACAACTGCTGTTCATGATGTTGTAAACGAGAAATCCGCCGACAACACGATCTACAACCTCGCTGGTCAGAAGATGAATCCTGCTAACCTCAAGAAGGGTCTCTACATCAAGAATGGTAAGGCATTCCTTGTAAAGTAGTACCCCGCCTCTTGTAGGTAGGTTCTAAATCTACTCACCGCCCAGATATGGCTTCATGTCTGGGCGGTGTTCTATATTTGTGTCTCTATGTTTTTATATGTCAAATATTTATGCTATCTTTGGACAAATCTAAAGTA
Organism: Bacteroidales bacterium; assembly: GCA_017417385.1. Lineage (GTDB taxonomy): Bacteria > Bacteroidota > Bacteroidia > Bacteroidales > Marinilabiliaceae > W3P20-009. The sequence goes on along the minus strand of JAFPZF010000082.1, from coordinate 15,039 downwards.
CAACTTTAGATTTGTCAAAATTTTTGTAAGTCTATGTATAATAGAGATTTAGAAAAGGAGATGCTCCGTCTCGCTAGCATTTTTAAAGTGTTGATCATTACCCCGATTTCTTCAATAATTTGAAATACTTCCGTTCTTTATTTCCCTCAGAGACTGTCCTCACTCAGGTTGTTAACACTGCTCCCGACGACAACCCCGATCCTCTGTGTGGTCATGTCAACTATGCATCTCTCTAATCTTTTTCTCCCTTTCTCCCCTTTCTCTCCTCTTTTTTACTATCTTTGGTAATCCTTTCTGCCCCACACCATAACTTTATTAACAACAGATTTATGTCAAACAACAATCTCAAGGGCACCAAGACCGAGAAAAACCTCTTGGAAGCCTTCGCTGGCGAGTCTATGGCTCGCAACAAGTACTCCTACTACGCCTCACGCGCTAAGAAGGACGGCTACGAGCAGATCGCCGCTATCTTCGAGGAGACTGCCGCCAACGAGAAGGAGCATGCCAAGATGTGGTTCAAGCACCTCCATGGTGGCTCTGTGCCTCAGACTACCGACAACCTCCTCGACGCTGCCGAGGGCGAGAACTTCGAGTGGACCGACATGTACGAGCGTATGGCACGCGAGGCCGACGAGGAGGGCTTCCACGACATCGCAGCTCAGATGCGTGGCGTCGCCAAGATTGAGCGTGAGCACGAGGAGCGCTACCGTAAGCTTCTCAAGAATATCAACGACAAGGTCGTCTTCTCGCGCGACGGAGACTGCATCTGGCAGTGCCGCAACTGTGGCCATATCGTCGTCGGCAAGTCTGCCCCAGAGCGCTGCCCTGTCTGTGACCACCCTCAGAGCTATTTCGAACTCAAGGCCAACAACTACTAGATTGTTTATTATTGCCTCCTCCCTCACGCCATCGAGCTGCACGATTTCGTGCGGCTCTTTTTCGTCTCTCGCTTTTGCAACCTGTTTGCATCTTTTGATTGTTTTCTATTAAAACTCGTTTTAAATAAAAATAATGACTAACTTTGAAGTGGATTTCTAGAAAAAGCAATTTATAGATGTCCACGAAGTGTAATAATTGAAGTGATGAGATTGTCAAATCTCCATACCGGCGACTCCTGTGTCGTCGTAAAGGTCCTCGGACACGGTGGCTTCCGTAAGCGTATCGTCGAAATGGGGTTTATCAAGGGTAAGGTTGTCGAAGTCCTCGAAGCCGCTCCCCTCCGTGACCCTATCAAGTATAGAATAATGGGCTACGAGCTCTCGCTCCGCCGAGACGAAGCTGAGCTTATCGAGGTCGTCGCTGGCACGACTCAGGATTCAAGCCCCAATCTTGTTGAACTCCTCGGCGACGACGAGACGCCGACGCTCGTCCGCCAGCGTATGAAGGACGAGGCTAAGCGTAAGCGTAGGATTATCAATGTAGCTCTCGTCGGCAACCCTAACTGTGGCAAGACTTCTCTCTTCAACTTCGCCAGCGGCGCCCACGAGCACGTCGGCAACTACAGCGGCGTCACGGTCGACGCTAAAGAGGGCCACGCCTCTTTCGAGGGCTACGAGTTCAATATCGTCGACCTCCCTGGCACCTACTCCCTCACTGCCTACAGCCCAGAGGAGGTCTACGTCCGTCGACAGATTCTCGACAAGACACCCGACGTCATCATCAACGTCCTCGACGCTAGCAATATCGAGCGCAACCTCTACCTGACGACGCAGCTTATCGACATGAATCTACGTATGGTCTGCGCTCTCAATATGTACGACGAGATGAAGACCCGTGGCGACCAGCTCGATATTGATAAGCTTGCGACTCTTCTCGGAGTCCCTATCATCCCGACTGTCTTCAAGTCTGGCGAAGGTGTCAAGACTCTTTTCCACGTTATTATCAACCTCTACGAGGGTGGCGACTTCCTCGACGAGCATGGCAACCTCCCAGCCGAGGTCGCTGACGATATTAAGAAATGGCACGACAACGAGACGTCTCACGGTCACAACGCTGACCACGCCGAGGATTTCGCCTCCGGCTCTAGACCTCACAACAATGTCGCCCGCCATATCCACGTCAACCACGGCCAGTATGTCGAGAGCGCTATCGATTCCCTCAAGGCTGTTATCCAGAAGGAGCAAGGTCTCCGAGCTCGCTATAGTACCCGCTACCTCGCTATCAAGCTCCTCGAGAACGATAAGAACGCCGAGGAGGTTATCCGCCAGACTGCTACGGCCGACGCTATTCTCGCCGCTCGCGACAAGGCTGCCGCCACTATCCTCGAGGATACTGAGTCGGATAGCGAGACGGCTATCATGGACGCTAAGTATGGCTTTATTAGCGGAGCTCTCAAGGAGGCTGGCTATGTCGCCGGAAATGGTCAAGGTGCCTACGCACTGACTCGTAGGTTTGATCGTATTGCGACTCACCCTATCTTGGGCCTCCCGATCTTCTTCCTCGTCATCTTTGGCATGTTCGAGACTACTTTCGCCGTTGGACAGTACCCTATGGACTGGATTGATGCCGCTGTCAATATGTTTAGTCAGTGGATTAGTGGTCTGCTCCCCGACGGCCCTGTCCGGGATATGATTGTCGATGGCGCTATCGCTGGCGTCGGCGCTGTCATTGTCTTCCTCCCTCAGATTCTTATCCTCTACCTCTTTATCTCTTTTATGGAGGATACTGGCTATATGGCCCGCGCTGCATTTATCATGGACAAGATTATGCACAAGATTGGCCTCCACGGCAAGTCTTTCATTCCTTTTGTCATGGCGTTCGGCTGCAACGTCCCGGCTGTCATGGGAACTCGTACTATCGAGAGCCGCCGTAGCCGCCTCGTGACTATGCTGGTCGTCCCTCTGATGAGCTGCTCGGCCCGTCTCCCTGTCTATGTCATGATTGTCGGGATCTTCTTCTCTTCTTCCTATCAGGGTCTGGCTCTTCTGGGCCTCTACGCTACTGGTATCATTCTCGCCGGTATTATGAGCCTGATATTCTGTAAGTTCATTGTGGGTGCCGAGGATACTCCTTTTGTCATGGAGCTCCCTCCTTATCGTCTCCCGACAGCTAAGGCTACTTTCCGCCATACCTGGGAGAAAGGTCGTCAGTATCTGAAGAAGATGGGCGGCATCATCCTCGTCGCCAGTATCACGGTCTGGGCGCTCGGCTACTTCCCCCACGACGACTCTCTTAGCGCTGCCGAACAGCAGGAGCAGAGTATCATCGGCCGTATTGGTAAGTTTGTCGAGCCTGTGTTCCGCCCTCTCGGCTTCAGCTGGAAGCAGGATGTCAGTATCATCGCCGGTGTCGGCGCCAAGGAGATTGTCGCTTCTACTCTCGGCGTCCTCTATGTCGGCGACAATGATGCAGAGGCTACCGATGCTGAGTCCTCCGCGGATGATTCTGGCAAGTACGATGCTATGCGTCAGATGATGATATCGGATGGCGTCACTCCTCGTTCAGCTTGCGCCTACCTCCTCTTTATCCTGATCTATTTCCCCTGTATCGCGACTCTCGCTGCTATCCGTGGCGAGACTGGTTCGTGGCGCTGGGCTGCCTTCGTAGCTGTCTATACTTCTGTGCTGGCTTGGCTCGTCGCTGCCCTCTTTATGGCTTTCACTGGCGGCTTGGCATAGCACGGCCTCTCTGGTCATTATATTTGAGGGAATTTCTAGAAATTAGATTTTTCACTTGTGTGAAGTGATTCTTTCGATTGTTACTACGATAGAGAGAGGGGAAGACTCAGACGTCTAGTCTGACTCTTCCCCTCCCGACGTATTAGCCATGAAGTTTTCTTTAGTCCCTTATGGGGAGATCTAGAAAAAGCAATTTATAGAGCTACCCTTTATATCTTGAAGTACTTGGAGTGCTTCTCCAGCTCCTTGACATCATCCAGCAACTTCTTAGAACTTGCCGCGACGTTCTCCGCCGTGGCAGCATTCTCCTGCGTCACTCTGTTGAGGTCCATGATTGCACTGTTCACCTGTCCGACACCTGCATTCTGCTCGATGCTGCTCGTCGTGATCTCCTTGATGAGGGAGATGGACTTCTCAATCATCGGCGATATCTCCCCGAGTCGCTCCGAGGCATTCTGAGCCTCGTCAAGACACTGAGATGCGGTCTCCGTGATGTTGTCTGCCGTACCATGCGTCTGGTCGGCCAGTCTCCCGACTTCCTTCGCGACGACTGCAAAGCCCTTCCCGGCTTCTCCCGCCCTCGCCGCCTCGACTGATGCATTGAGCGCCAGTATGTTCGTCTGAGAGACGAGGTCGTTGATGGCTTCTGTGTCCTCCGAGATCCTCTTGACGGCTTCCAGGTTGTTCGTGACTGCCGTCGTCAGCTCCTTCAGGTGAGCATTGATCTTCTCCGCTTCCTTGTTCGTCAGGACTGAGTTGTCGGTCGTCTGTTGGATGTTGCCGCCCATCTCCTCCATCGAGCTCGAAATCTCCTCTAGCGCCGCCGCCTGCCTTCCCGCTGCGTTAGATAGCTTCTGCGAACTCGTCGTTAGTCCTGTGCTCGCCTCGACTATCGTATGCGTTAGCTTGTTCATCGGCAGCGCAAACGCCTTAATCTTCGTCTTTACCTCCGTCAGCCCGTCCGCCAGGCGGCTTATCTCCTTGCTCGCTCGCCAGTCTGTCTTTATCTCTCCTCGCAAATCTCCACTCGCTACCTTCTGCATCTCTTCAAGCAACGTCTCCACTGGCTTCGTCACGACTCTCTGCAATACCCATACTATGAAGATCGTGAAGCAGATTATCAACATTATCGCCACGAACACTACCCTGCTGATCGTTGTCGCAGCCTTCTTGATTGTCGTCATGTCCAGGCTGATGACCGAGGCTCCTACGCTCTTCCCTGTCAGAACGTCCGGAAATGGCATCGCAAAAGATACCAGATCATCTTCACCGACTTTTACGAGGCCTCCCCACGGCTTCCCTATCTTTATGCACGAGTCTAGCACCTCCTTCGGCATTTCGACCGACGTCGGCGCTACGTCGACTGTCGTCAGACGGCACTTCTCCTTGTCAAAGAGAGTCATGTGTATCTGATATGTCTCCCGTAGCTTGACTATCTCGTCTGGCTTCGTTATGTCATAGCAGAACAATATCACCGAGCCTATCACCTCGCCTTCGTCGTCCTCTACCTTGTCCGCTCCGACCATGCTGAAATGGCGCTGGTCACTCATCGTACCTACTATGAATCCCTCCTCCCGTGTCTTCTCGCTCACGCTCTTTATCCATTCTCTGTCTATCCCTTCGTCCGATGTGCTCACTACATCGCCTTCCGCATTCGTCGTTATGAAGCCTATCAGATTGAACGCCTGCACTGCATACCGCATCTTGATGTCCAATTTGCTGAAGTCACCGTCCTCTATGGCCGTCTTGAACTCCTCTTTGTTCATCTTCACTATCTCGATGCCATTCCGCATCTTGACTATGCGGTCTTCCATCGACTCTATGACGGCTTTCGACTTCGATGCTATCGCTGTCTCCGCATAGCTCTTCGCATTCAGCATGTTGCCTATCAGCACGAAACTGAACACGATTATCAGCAGTATCACCTCTATCGACAATATTGTGATAAACTGCCTCCGCAGACTTCTCCTCTTTGCCATATCTATGCTCTATCCTTTGTTTCTGTCCTTATCAACCTAATCAATCATACTTGAATGAGCTTCCGCCTACAAACTCTCTCAGCAGCGACGTCGGTGGTATCGCGTCAAACGGCAGCGGGTTGAAGTAGCTTAGTAGCCTTAGCAGCCTAACCGCCTCCGGATGCTGCGGCGAGTTCTGCTTGACCTCCAGCAATATCGGCTCCGCAAGTGTCTTCAGCGCAGATAGCTCATACAGTAGCGCCGAGTTGAACATGACGTCCGCCTCCTCCTGGTTCGCATAGATGTACTTTATCTCTCCCCGTCGGACGCTCGGCCACTGCGCTATCGTCGCCTCGGCATTGTGACCCCTGTTGTAGTAGTCCCTGACTATCCTCCTGATCAGTCTGTTGTCTGTCGTCGGGATTCTCGTCAGCTCGTCGATGTTGATGCTCGCCAGGGGCGCCGTGTATATCTTGAACTTGTTCTCCGTCGGAATCATCGGCGTCAGCTGTGGCGTCAACCCGTGTGTCCCCTCGATTATCAGGACCGCTCCCTCCGGCAACTTCATCTTCTCTCCGTCAAATACGCGCTTCCCCTGCTTGAAGTCGAACTTCGGCAGCTCGACCTCCTTCCCATTGATGAGGTCCAGTAGCTGCTCGTTGAAGAACTTTACGTCGATGGCGTCTATCGTGTCGAAGTCATACTTGCCGTCCGCATCCCTCGGCGTGTGCTCTCTATCGACGAAGTAGTTGTCTATCGACAGGTTCTGTGGCCTCATGCCGTTCACGACGAGCTGAATCGCCAGCCTCTTGCTGAATGTCGTCTTGCCGCTCGACGACGGCCCTGCTATCAGTATGACCTTTATCTTGTCCCTCTTCGACGCTATCAGGTCCGCTATCTCCGCTATCTTCTTCTCGTGTAGCGCCTCGACGACTTGTATCACCTGATACCCGTTCCCGTCGCTTATCGCTTTGTTCAGGTCCGACAGGCTGCTCGCCTTCAATAGGTACTGCCACTTGTCTGCCTCGACGAACGTCGCGAACATCTTGTCCTGCCTTGTCATCTCCGGTATGACGTCCGGGTCATTCTCCGCCGGTGGCATTAGCAGTAGTCCCTTGAAATATGTGTGCAGCTCGAATGAGTCTAGTATCCTCGTGTTCGGGACTAGGTCCTCATACAAGACTGCCGAGTGCTCACCTATGCTGTGCACTGTCGTATACAGGTCGCCGTGCTGCTCCAGCAGTCTGCTCGTGAAGAGATAGTTCCCTATCTTCTTGATCGCCTGCTCCGTCGGCATCGTCTGCCTCTCTATCGGCAGCTCCGCCTTGCATAGCGCCCGCATCTTGCTGTCTATCTTCTTGATGTCAGCCTCTGTCGGGACGAATATCTGCTTGTCCTTCACGAGTATGCAATACACTCCTCGCGATACTGCATGTAAGACGTGAAGCCTCACCCCAGGATACTCCTCCTCTATCGCCGCCAGCATCATCAGGATGAGGCTCCTGTTGTACGTCCTACGTCCCTCCGGCTCGCAAATGTCATAGAACTTGACCAGCGACGGCTGATATATCCTGTACGTCAACCCTACACAATGGTTGTTCACTGCCGCTCCGAGTACTGAGTAGCGCAGCTCGATCTTTAGGCTCTCCGCTATCTCCGCAAGCGTCATGCCTGCCTCTATCTCGCAAACTCCACCTGCCTGTGGACAATCGATTTTTATCTTCATGCTATTTCGTCTGTTTGTCTCTTTTTATGGCTCTCCTGGAAATTGCAATTTGCTGAAGAACCCTTTAACAACCTTTACGTTTTTTGTCTATTTATGTTTCACTTCCGCTCTTATCTACCTTTCTTTATTTTGTTCATTCTCTTCTCTCCTTCTGCTCTTCTTCTTCCTCCCCTCCATCTCCGACCTCTAATTCCTAATTCCCAATTCCTAATTCCTCATTGCTGATTGGGTTAGACCTGTATTAGACCTATCCCATCTTATGTTAACCTTCCGCCTCTCCGTGTTCCCTTTCGCCGAAGGCGCCCTCTGTGCTCTCTCCCGAGCGTCAGCTCGTCCTCGGTGTCCTCTTCTTCTCTCTCCTTCCCTCTCTGTGCTCTCTCGTCGCCGTCAGGCGACCTCTCCGTGTCTCCGTGCCCTCTGTGTGAGGCATAAAACCATCCGTTCCTCCGACCCCTTCCGACCCCTCCGACGACTCTGACGACTCCGCCCCTCCGACCATTCTAATTCCTAATTCCTCATTGCTGATTGGGTTAGACCTGCATTAGACTTGTCATATCTTATGTTAACTTTGTTCGCCCTTCTTTAGTCTTTTCCCCCGATGGGGTAGGGGTGTCCTCCTTCTCTTCCCATTCTCATCCCTGAGCTCTTTTGTTGAGATTATTCTCTTTCATCTCCCATTTTTTTATTAACTTAGCCTCCATCAGAAGATAGGCGATTATGGAATCTAGGTTCATCAACCCCTTCACCGACTATGGCTTCAAGCTCATCTTTGGGCGCGAGGTCTCTAAGCCTATTCTCCTCCACTTCCTCAACTGCCTGCTCGAGGGCGAGAGGCACATAACGAACCTCTCCTTTCTAGACAAGGAGCAAGTCAGACTCAACAACGACTCGCGTACTCTCATCTACGATGTCTACTGCAGGACCGACGACGGCGAGGACTTCATTGTCGAGATGCAGAACCGCTCGCACCCTAACTTCCGCGAGCGTACTCTCTTCTACGCTGCCGAGTCTATCTCCCGTCAAGGTGAGAAAGGCGAAGAGTGGCAGTACAACGTCAAGGCTGTCTACTGTATAGCCTTCATGAACTTCACCCTTCCCGGCGAGTCTAAGTTCCGTATTGACGTCGGTCTTGTCGACCTCGACTCCGAGAAGAAAAAAGGCGAGAGACTCCCACTCTTCACTGACAAGCTACGTCTGATCTACCTCCAGCTCCCTCTCTTCGCTAATAAGGACTGGTCCGAATGTACTACCGACTTCGATCGTTTTATTTTAGCAATAACCCAAATTGAAATTCTTAATCGTATGCCAGAAGCAGCACGTAACTCTGTCTTCGCACGTCTCGCGGAGATAGCCGAGATCGCCTCCCTCAACCGCGAGGAACAACAGAAATATAAAGAGTCTTTGAAGCAGTACCGTGACTCTCAAATGTTCATCACGCAAGCTCATAGTGAAGGCAAGATCGAGGCAGAAACTGAAAGAAATTCCTTTTTCATCGGCAAATTGAAGGCTAGTGGTTTTAGCGTCGAGGAGATCTCCAAAATGACAGGTATGTCCATTGACGAGGTCTCCAAGTACTTCTACGACTAATCAATCTTTAAAACTATTTTCCACAAAATAGTTTTCTGTCTCCCGACTTTTCCCTATCTTTGCGTCGTTTTCAAGACGACAACATGGTCCCTCCCCGACCTACTCACTATTTTTTAATTAATGAAAAAGCCCATCAAAGCTCTACTATTTTTGGTGTGGGTTTCACTCGCTCTAAACGTAGAAGCGCAACAAGATGACACATGGTCCCTGCAACGTTGCATCGACTTCGCCATCAAAAACAACATCGAGCTTAAACAAGACGCCCTGGCTATCCAGCAGTCGCAAGCTAACGTCGAACAGGGACGTGGTAATATCGGCCCGACGCTCAACTTCTCTACTGGGCACAACGTCAACTGGAGACCCTGGAGTAAGAGTACTGTCAACCTTAGCGGAGGAACCCTGACGACGACTCAGAACGATGTCAGCTACCACGGTAGCTACTCCCTCTCCGCCAACTGGACGGTTTGGGACGGCGGACGTAAATATCGCAACCTCGAGAACTACAAGCTCGCTGCCGAAATGGCTGAGAACGACTATCAGCAGACTGCTAACTCTATCGAGGAGCAGATTACGCAGTTCTACGTCCAGGTCCTCTATCAGGCTGAGGCTGTTCGTGTCGCCGACTCGACTCTCGCTATCAGCATCCTTCAGCGCGACCGCGCCGCTCAGATGGTCGAGGCTGGTAGTCTCGCCCGTGTGGACCTCGCTCAGCTCGAGGCGCAGGCGCAGCAGGACCAGTACTCTACGGTCTCTACCCGCTCTCAACTGGCTTCCTATAGGCTACAGCTTAGGCAGATCCTCGAACTCGACCCTTCGACTTCTTTCGACGTCGAGGACCCTTCGACGGCCGACGACGTCGTCCTCTCGCCTATCCCTTCTATCGACGAGACCTACGACCGCGCTCTAAGCTCCCGCCCGGAGTTCAAGAACTGTCAGCTCGCTCTCCAGCAGGCTGAGATTCAGGAGCGTATCGCCCGCAGCGGCAGATACCCCTCGGTCAGCCTCTCCGCCGGTATGTCGACGAGTCATACTAGCGCCAGCGACGACCCTCTCGGCACTCAGATTAAGCAGAACGTCAACAACTCCCTCGGTCTGAATATATCGGTCCCTATCCTCGACAACCGCTCGACGAAGGTCAACAAGTCTAAGGCGCTTATTCAGAAGCATCAGAGTGAACTGTCTCTCGCCAACCAACAGAAGATGGTTCGCAAGCAGGTCGAGACTTATTGGCTCCAGGCTAGCTCCGCTCAGGCTCAGTATCTCGCCGCCCGCTCCTCTGTCCTCAGCGCACGCGAGAGCTACGGTCTTGTATCAGAGCAGTTCCGCCTCGGCCTTAAGAATATTGTCGAACTGACTACTGGCAAGAACAATCTCCTGAAGGCTGAACAACAGCTCCTACAGGCTAAGTACACCGCCCTTCTCAATATCGCCCTCCTGCGTTTCTACGCCGGCGAGCCTATTTCTCTTTAAAAATATGTTGTTATGAAACTTATCATAAATCTGCTCTTCGTCTCGGCCCTCCTCCTCTCGGCCTGCTCCAAGGCTCCAGTGGTCAACTACACTAAGGCTCCTGTGACTCGCCAGAATATCTCGACGAGCGTCACGGCTACCGGCACTATCGAGCCTGTCACCCGTGTCGAGGTCGGTACTCAGGTCTCCGGCAAGATCGCTCACCTCTACGTGGACTACAATAGTGTCGTCAAGAGCGGTCAGGTTATCGCCGAACTTGATAAGACTAACCTCCTTTCCGAACTCACTGCTGCGCAGAGTAATCTCGCCAACGCTCAGAGTGAACTCAACTATCAGACGAGTAACTTCAACCGCTACAAGACGCTCTTCGAGAAGGGTCTCGTTAGCGCCAACGACTACGAGCAGGCCCGCCTCTCTTTCGATAAGGCCCGTCAGCAGATTGTCGTCCAGCAGCAGAGTGTCACCCGCGCTCGTACTAACCTCGGCTACGCTACGATTACGGCTCCTATCGACGGTGTCGTCCTTAGCCGCGAGGTCGAGGAGGGTCAGACGGTCGCTGCCAGCATGACGACGCCTACTCTCTTTATCATCGCTAAGAATCTGACTGACATGAGGGTTATCGCCAACGTTGACGAGGCTGATATCGGCGGCGTCAAGGAGGGTCAGCGCGTCTCCTTCACTGTCGACGCCTACCCAGACGACGTATTCAACGGCTCTGTTACTCAGGTCCGCCAGGAGGCTACGACGACTAGCAGCGTCGTCACCTACGAGGTCGTCATCTCCGCCCCTAATGAGGAACTGAAGCTCAAGCCTGGTCTGACGGCTAATATCACTATCTATACTAAGGAACGTAATGACGTCCTGACTATTCCTTCCAAGGCTCTCCGCTTCTCCCCTAACGCTACTCTCCTGACAGAGGAGCAGTCTGTCTCCGACGTCGACGCTCCTTTCAAGGTCTGGACGCTCGACGATAATGTTTTCAAGGCTCACGCTGTCTCTATCGGTCTCCAGGGCGGTACGCACACTGAGATTACCGACGGCGTCACCGAGGGTATGCAGGTCGTCACCTCTTTCGAGATTATGGGCATGAATGCTCAGGATGGGCATCAGAACTCTAACCCTTTCATGCCTAAGAGGCCTGCTAGCAAACAACAAGGTGCTAACGGTAAACCTGCCGCAAAATGAACAACGTCACCGACAATAACGACCGTCACGTCGTCATCGAACTCCAGAACGTCAAGCGTGAGTTCAAGGTCGGCGACGAGATTGTCCACGCCCTCCGCGGCATCTCCTTCAAGATCTACGAGGGTGAGTTCGTCACTATCATGGGTACCTCAGGCTCCGGTAAGTCTACTCTCCTCAATCAGCTCGGTTGCCTCGATACTCCGACCAGCGGCGAGTATATCCTCGATGGTACTCCTGTCCGCACGATGTCCAAGAGTCAGCGTGCGCGTCTCCGCAATCGTAAGATCGGCTTCGTCTTCCAGAACTACAACCTCCTCCCCAAGACGACTGCTGTCGAGAATGTCGAGTTGCCTCTGATGTACAACTCTAAGTACAACGCCTCCCAACGCCGTGAGGCTGCCGTCAAGGCGCTTCAGGCTGTCGGCCTTGGCGACCGTCTCGAGCATAAGAGTAATCAGATGTCCGGCGGTCAGATGCAGCGCGTAGCTATCGCCCGCGCACTCGTCAACGACCCTGCGGTTATTCTGGCCGACGAGGCTACGGGTAACCTCGACACCCGTACGTCTTTCGAGATGCTCGTACTCTTCCAGAACCTCCACGCTCAGGGTCGTACTATCATCTTCGTCACTCACAACCCGGAGATTGCACAATATAGCTCACGCAATATTATGCTCCGCGACGGTAAGATCCGCGAAGATACTATCAACAACAATATCCTCTCGGCGGCCGACGCTCTCGCCGCTCTGCCGGTCAATCACGACGACTAATGAATATCCTTAACCTCTTCAAGGTCGCTATCCGTGCGATCGCAAGCAATAAGTTCCGCTCCTTCCTCTCGATGCTCGGTATTATTATCGGTGTCGCTGCCGTCATCATCATGATGGCTATCGGTCAGGGCTCCAAGGAGAGTGTACGTGCTAATATCGCTCAGATGGGTACTAACGTTATTATGATTCGTCCTGGCGCTGATAGCCGTGGCGGCGTGAGACGAGACCCTTCCGAGATGCAGACTCTCCGTCAGGAGGACTACGAGGCTATCCTCCGCGACAAGCGCTATGTGACTTATGTCAGCCCAGAGGTGACCTCCAGCGGTCAGGTTATCTATGGCGCCAACAATACTTCTGTCAGTGTCTATGGCGAGAGTCTCGACTATTTTGATATCAAGCAGTGGGCTATCAAGGACGGCGAGACTTTCTCCGAGGAGGATATCCGCTCCAGCGCTAAGGTCTGCGTCGTCGGTACTACTGTGGTCACCGAGCTCTTCGGCGAGAATGCTGACCCCGTCGGTAAGACTATCCGCTTTAAGTCTATCCCCTTCCGTATTGTCGGCGTCCTCAAGTCCAAGGGCTACAACAGCTGGGGTATGGACCAGGACAACGTCCTCATCGCTCCCTATACGACGGTCATGAAGCGTATCCAGGCTCAGACTTTCTTTAGCTCTATCAACTGCTCCGCTATCACTGAGGAACTTACCGACGAGGCTATCAGCGAGCTCACCTCCATCCTCCGCGCCTCTCATAAGCTCTCCGGTGAAGACAACTTTACTATCCGTAGCCAGCAGGAGATGATGGAGACTATGAGCAGCACTATGGATACTATCACTATTATTCTCGTCGTCGCTGCTGCTTTCTCTCTCCTCGTCGCCGGTATTGGTATCATGAATATTATGCTCGTCTCTGTCACTGAGCGTACTAAGGAGATCGGGCTCCGTATGAGCGTCGGCGCTCGCGGTATAGATATTAGCAACCAGTTCCTGATTGAATCTGTCCTCATCAGTGTCACAGGAGGGGCACTCGGTGTCTTAGTCGGCTTCCTCGGGACTCGTCTGTGTCTCCTCGTCGGGTTCCCCGTTATTATTCCTATGTGGAGTATTTTCGTCTCTTTCGCAGTTTGTACCGTTATCGGTGTCGGCTTCGGCTATATCCCCGCCTCCAAGGCTGCCAACCTCGACCCTATCGAGGCCATTCGCTACGAATAGTTCCTCTCCTCCCGATATTATTAAGGCGACCTCTCGGTGTCTACTCCGATTGGTCGCCTTTTTCTTTTCCTTTATGCTATTCCTCTTCCTTCTTTGCCCTTCTCTTCCTCTTTCCTTCAACTCCTTTTCTTTTTACCATTCTTCCTTCTCTTCCTTCTCTCCCTTCTTCCCCTCTTCCTTCTCTCCCTTCTTCCCCCTCTTCCTTCTCTTCTTCTTCCCTTCTCAATCTATTTCTTTCCACTCTCTACTTCCCGTATTCCTCTATGTATTTCTCCATCGACGCCATCAGGCTTTCTTCCCTTTCCCCGAGTCCCATCCAGTCGCTTATCCTCCATTCTCCTCGCTCCCAGTCCATGCTCCACTTGACATCTGTCGTCATCACCCCGTCTTCGCTCTCTACCTTGAACTGTGCTTCTGCCATGTTCCCCGTCAGTAGTTCTACTTTCACGTCCTTTACTCTCAATGGCATCGGCATCCCGTTATCCCAGTAATAGTCTCGATTGAAGAATACTCCCCCTGTCTCCTGGTCGTGCTTCGCGTTTATCTCCCACATTTTCCTGTATGTCTCGATGAAGTACTCTGTCGCATACTTCTCATGCAGTTCCTGCGCTGGCGTCTCTACTTTTGAATACTTGTTCACCTCTTCGTATATCTCCCTCACTCTCTTTTCTACTGCTGTCTCTGTCCATTGCTCGTTCGGCGCCATGCTTTCTGTCATCGCCTGTTGCGCCTCGTCTACTGGTGCTTGCGTCTCCTCTGCCTTGGGCGTCTCTTGTTGGACGGTCTTAACTTCTTCCGTCCCGTTCTGCTGATTCTGGACTCCGTTAGTGCATCCGCCTATTGCTATCGCTACTATCAATGCTATCTTTTTCATGTTTATTTGGTTGTTTGACTCCTCTAAGTTAATGAAAAAAAAGTAGCACCAGACTCCCTTCGGACCCCAGTGCTACCCAATTCCCATGTGTGCGAAACCCGGAATGTGACTTCTCATCGTGTTTGACGACCCTATTATCTAGGTCATAGCGGTTATGATCTTTTCTTGTTGCAAAGTTACCGCGCCTCCCCGATATGCTATTTCACGTTTCGTACATTTTCTATCAATTTTCGGACTTTCTTCGCCTTTTCCTATCCCTTTTGGTACTTTTCCCCTTTTCTTCCGCCCTTCCCCCTCCCTCTGGTCCTATCCTCTTCTTCCTCTTTGTCCTCTCTTTATCAACCGTTTTCTCTGTGTTTCCCTTCTTTCCCCTTCTTCCCTTCTTCCCTCTCATTCTCCCTAATGCCTTCTCCGTCCGTTCTGTTCTATTCGCTCCCATAATCGTCTCGTTTCCCTATTTCCCTCTTACCCCATAAAAAATAGTAGCACCAGACTCCCTTCGAACCCCAGTGCTACCCAATTCCCATGTGTGCGAAACCCGGAATGTGACTTCTCATCGTGTTTGACGACCCTATTGTCTAGGTCATAGCGGTTATGATCTTTTCTTGTTGCAAAGTTACCCCGCCTCCCCGACATGCTATTTC
>JAFPZF010000081.1 GCA_017417385.1 Bacteroidales bacterium | reverse complement strand
CTCCGTGACCTCTGTGTGAGGCAAAAACTCCTCGCGCCCGCCCCCTCCGCCACTTCCGACAACTCCTATTCCTCATTGCTAATTCCTCCGCTTCCCTCCGCCGAAGGCGACCTCTGTGCTCTCTCCGTCGCCGCTAGGCGACCCTCTGTGAACATAAAAACTCTGTGCCTCCGTGACCTCTGTGTGAGGCAAAAACTCCTCGCACCCGTCCTCTCCGCCACTTCCGACAACTCCTCATTCCTCATTGCTAATTCCTCCCCCAGTCTCTGTGCTCTCTCCGTCGCCGCTAGGCGAACCTCTGTGAATATAAAAAACTCTGTGTCTCTGTGCCCTCTGTGTGAGGCAAAAACTCCTCGCGCCCGCCCCCTCCGCCACTTCCGACAACTCCTCATTCCTCATTGCTAATTCCTCCCCCAGTCTCTGTGCTCTCCCCGTCGCCGTTAGGCGACCCTCTGTGAACATAAAAAACTCTGTGCCTCCGTGACCTCTGTGTGAGGCAAAAACTCATCGCACCCGCCCCCTCCGCCACTTCCGACAACTCCGACAATTGCTAATTCCTCATTCCTAATTGAAAAGAGGCGAACCCTTCCGGATCCGCCTCTCTTCCTTATGCTGTTACAGTGGAGTGCTCTATGCCTCTGCTGCTGGTGCCGCAGGTGCCTCAGCCGCACCCTCTGCAGCTGCTGCCTCAGCCGCTGCCTGTGCTGCCTTCTCTGCCTCTGCTGCAGCCTTAGCTGCTGCCTCCTCTGCCTTGCGCTTTGCTATTGCCTCAGCCCTCTCCTGGTTGATCTTGACCTCAGCCTCAGCCTTAGCCTTAGCTGCTGCCTGCTTTGCGCTTGCTGCCTTGTTGACGATTGCGTCTACCTTCTTCTGCTTCTCTTCCTTCCAAGCGTTGAACTTAGCCTCTGCTGCTGCCTCGTCAAATGCGCCCTTCTTGACTCCCTCCATGAGGTGCTTCTTCAAGAGAACACCCTCGCGGCTCAAGATGCTCCTGACGGTGTCCGTAGGCTGTGCTCCATTGTAGAGCCACTTGATTGCCTTGTCTGCGTCAAGGTCTACAGTCGCAGGATTCGTGTTTGGATTGTAGCTTCCGATGCGATCAATGAACTTGCCATCACGTGGCGCTCTTACGTCTGCTACCACGATGTGGTAGAATGCGTAGCCCTTACGGCCATGACGTGCTAAACGGATCTTTACTGCCATTTTTTCGTCTTCTTCTTGTTTTGTTTTTCTTCTTTTATCTGTCGGGCTATCTCGTAACCCGCTGCAAAATTACACTATTATTCTGACTTTCCGACTATTCGACACTCTTTTTCTCTGAGTTTTTTCCCGAATATGTCTTTCCGCCAACTTCTTTCAGGCGTCTCTCTCTCCGGCGCCCATCGGCACACCACCTTCCTCCCGTCTTTGGCTCTCGCCGCCGACAGTCTGGGGCATCCCGACTCTGCTCCTACCGCTTCTCGTTCTCGCCAGAGTTCGTTATCCAGCTCTCTATGTGGTACTTGCCATCTACTATCTCCTCCTGCATGGCCTCGGCCTGAGTGATGCTGCTGAAGGCTCCGATGACAGCTACGAAATAGTTCTTCCTGATGCCGACGAACGCTCCGTCAAAACCCTTCGACTGCAAGTCCTCGACTCTCTTGATGGCTACGTTCTCGTCCTTATAGCTGCCGACGATGACGTTATACCTCTTCTCAAGCGGCCTCGCCACCTTCGGATTGTTGGCGTTCTTCTCCGCCTCAGCCCTGGCTGCTGCCTCTGCTTCCTCCCTGGCCTTTGCTTCTGCCTCTGCCTTTGCCTTAGCCTCTGCCTCAGCTTTTGCCTTGGCCGCCTCTGCCTTGGCCTTAGCCGCCTCGTCCACCTGCTCGGTCTTCGGGCCGAAGAACAGTCTATAGACTGCATTGTCCTTGTTGAAGACGAACAGCGTCAACCCGATGCCCAGGAGTAGCAACAATATTATCAGGATTATCAAGAGCCCCTTGTTGCTCTTCTTCTCCTCGCCATACTCATATACAGTGTCGCCCTTCTCTTCTTTCGTCCCCTCTCCATCGGTCTTCTCTCCATTCTCTCCCTCCGTGCTCGTAGCTCCACCATCGACCTTGCTCTCCGTGCCTTCCGCTGTCTCACCCTTGCTCTCGCCGCCGTCTGTCGTCTCTCCGCCTACGACGCCGACAGGACTTCCTTCGCCCGTCTCCTCCGTCGTCGTTCCGCTCTCCGAACCTACGCTCACGTTAGGATCCATCGGGGCATACAGCGGATTCGCCTTGAACTCGAGAGCGCCAAACTCGTCCTTCGCAAACGTGCCGACTCCCTCTATCTCGGCCGTCTCGCCGCGATTGACTATGTCGTTCATCTGCGTCGCGAACTCTGACACCCGAGCCTTCGCATCCTCCTGGCTTATGCCCTCACTATCTGAAATTATCTTCGTCAAACTACCGTCGTCAAAGTTCAAGAACTTATTGAACGACAATACGTTCGGCTCATCCTTCAATGCCTGGATGGCGCCAAACTCCGGGATTATTACCCTGAAATCGGTAGCGAGTAGCTTCTTTATGTATTTGTCCATCTTTACCGTACTTCTCTACGCAAAGTTAATGATAATCTCTTTAATTCCTAAAATTTAACACTCACGATGCTGCTTTTTCTCTATCAACCCTCTCTATCCCTTGTCCTCCTCCATTTTTCACCGCTCCTCCGCCCCCCCTGACACCTCCGTCCCCTCCGACGACTCCGACAGCCCCGACGATTCCGACGACTCCGACGATTCTGACGACTCCGACACCTCCGACGACTCCGACACCTCTGACGATTCTGACACCTCTGACACCTCCGACACCTCTGACGATTCCGACGACTCTGACGACTCCGACAATTGCTAATTGCCCCGCCACTCTGACACCCTTTCCCCGTCTCTGTGTCCTCTCCCGCGAGCGCCAGCTCGCCTCTGTGAACATAAAAAGCTCTGTGTCTCTGTGTCCTCTGTGTGAGGCTTTTTCTCCCACACTCTCTCCGACGGCTCCGACGGCTCTGACGACTCCGACAATTGCTAATTGCCCCGCCCCTCCATCACCACCTTCCCCGTCTCTGTGTTCTCCCCGCGAGCACCAGCTCGCCTCTGTGAACATAAAAAGCTCTGTGTCTCTGTGCCCTCTGTGTGAGGCTTTTTCTCCCACTCTCTCTCCAACCCCTCTGACACCTCCGACCTGTCTTTTCCTGATTTTGGTTGACTCAGTTAGTAGTTAGTTACTAGTGTAGGTTTACTCTTTAGTTAATTACTGAGATAAGTTTACTATGTCTGTGTTTCTCCTGTGGGAGGCAAAGAAATGTCTTGTACTTCATCTACTCTCGTTCTTTGAGAGTCAACTTTTATCAGGATAAGACACTATTTGATTGTGTGGGGGTAGTTATTCTGACTACAACTCATCTTATTATGTTGCTTTAATTGTTGAGACTCTCTTGACTCGACCTCTGCATGTCTTACTCCCCCTGACGTGTTCTATGAAATTCTCCCTCTTCTCCGACTCTAATCCTTCCTCCCTGTCATTAAGCAAAAATACTCTTTTCCCCTAACTTAACGCAATACTACCTGCGACTTTTGTCCCCTCTCCTCCCCTTCTCATCCTCCCCGATTCTCATCCTATTCTCCCCCTATGGGTTAGACCTGAGTTAGACTTGACTCTATTTTCTCCCCCGTTTTTCGAGGTTTCTCGCATCTTTTAGCCTCAACATACCACACTTGCGGTAGAAATATACCATTCTATGGTTAATTGCTATCTTTAGAATTATCTATTACTTTGCAGCATCAAAATAGAACAATAAACTAAATAGACAACAATATGAAGAAACTACTACTTACATCACTCTCCACTGCCTTCTTCTATGCTGCCTCCGCTCAGAACGCTATAAACGTCTCTGGCGCCTCCTTCACCCTCCCTCTCGTCGAAAAGTGGGTCAGCGAATACGTCAAGGAGAACCCTAAGTCGAACCTCATCGTCACTTCAGACAGGCAATCCATTGCCAACGCACGAGTGGTCCTCAGCACCGACCCCTCTTCCAAGTCGGTCGCTCGTTTCCTCGTCCTCCCGATCGCTAATGCTGACAACTCCCTACTCCAGTCTAAGAAGATTAGAAAGGGTATCAACGAGGAGACCGAACGAGAGCTCTTCGTCAAGAACGACGATATCGAGGCTATCTACGAGGAACGTGAACGTAAGGAGATACACTCTAATGTATATACTCTCGCCGGCAACCAGAATGTGACTACGGCTCTCTTCGCCCGTCTACTCCACACTAACCCGGGAAAACTGAAGGGTCGTAAGATCCTCGGTAGCGAAGACAAGGCGCTCGCCGCCGTCAAGAAGGACAACGAGGCTCTGTCTTTCAACGTCGCCAACCTCATCTACAACAAGGATAATCGCCGACCTGTCGAGGGCATCGCAGTCATCGCCCCAGACATCAACGGCAATGGCCGGGTCAGCGAGGAGGAACGTCAGGCTGTCTCGGATATCGACGCCCTCATTAGCTATGTCGAGAATGTCGGAGCTGCTGGACTGGCTATCGGTAGCATTGAGATTCAGACCAACGACCCGGCTCTCGCCGATTTCGCTCAATGGGTGTCCGACCACGGGCAGAGCTTCCTCAACGAGTACGGATTCCTTAGGTCTGAAAACCAGGCGCAGGCTCAACGATGAACCGAAGCCACCTATCCTAATCTCTTACACCTAACCCATTCTTTCCTTTCCTAACCCGACTCGCCGCCTCGACTATGCAGCAGTATTCGAAGATCCTTATCGGAGTCGCCGCCGGCGCAACTATCGGCGTCTTTCTCCCCGACGCCGCTCAATATCTGGACTTCATCGGGACGCTATTCTTGAACGCTCTGCAGATGATCGTCGTGCCTATCGTGCTACTCTCGCTCTTCAAGAGTGTATTCTCCCTCGCTACGACGGGCGACAAGAACCTCGGACGCGTCGCAAGACGGACAACAGTTCTTTACCTCCTCACTATGACGATCGCAATCCTGACGGGACTGTCGCTCGTGCTACTCCTGGCTCCAGGCGTCAATTGCAACTTGACACTGCCCACCGACAACATTGGAGTGCAGTTCCTCGCCCCGCAAGATATCCTTCTGAGGACCGTCCCGCGCAACATCTTTGCAGCTCTGGCAGACAACAACACCCTGCCCGTCATACTGATCGCTGTCGTCGGCGGACTCGCCCTCGCAAGTCAACAGGCGGACAAGGCTAGACAGGTGGCGGACTTCCTGTCAACCATCCTTGATACGACCTATACGCTGACGGATTGGATTCTCCGACTCGCCCCATACGGCCTCTCTGCCGTCGTGGCTGTCCAGTTCGCCAAGGCAAGCGGCTCCCTGTCTCTGCTCTCTGCTCTCGCCATGTACCTGCTGACGGTCTTCCTCGGACTCGCTATCCATACGTTTCTCTGGCTCCCTCTGTTGCTCCGCTTTGTCGCAAATGTCAACCCCTGGCGCCACTTACGCAATATGCGAGATGTACTATTGGTCGCCTTCAGCACCGCATCGACGGCAGCAACAATCCCCTACTCCCTCCGGGCTGTCTCTCAGAAGGATGGCGTCTCCTCTAAAATCACGGACTTTGTCATCCCTCTCGGCGCTACTGTCAACATGGCTGGCTGCGCCCTCCTCGAATGTGTCGCTGTCGTCTTCGTCGCTCAGGCCTACGGCGTCAACCTCTCTCTCCTACAGACTGTCAGCATCTGCATCACCTCGCTCCTCTGCGCTATAGGCTCTGCCGGCATCCCGATGGCTGCCCTCGTGATGATGACTGTCGTCCTCTCCGCTGCCGGACTCCCTGTCGAGGGGGTCGCCCTCGTCGCCGGCGTCGATAGGGTCGCAGATATGATGAGGACTGCCGTCAATGTCTACGGCGACACGTGCGTCGCTGTCCTCGTCGCTAAGCAGGAGGGGGAGTCCCTCTCTATCGACAAGTCTTGAAGTTCTTCCCTCATATATCTTCTTTTTCATTAACCTAACCTAATTTGCAAATGAAGAACGGATTACTCTACTGGTTGGCTACCGCAACAGCCCTCTTCATCTCCGCTACCGCCTCCGCTCAGGGGACTGTCTCCGGCAAGGTCTTGGATGCCGCGACTCAGCAGCCTGTCATCGGCGCCGTGGTCTCTGTCCAAGGCTCAGCTAAGGGTACCGTCGCCGACATCGACGGCAACTTCTCCCTGACGGTCTCAGACAAGTTTCCTTTCGACCTCCGCGTGTCCTACATCGGCTATGAAGACGAGGAACTGACGGTCTACGAGCCTTCCGAAGGTGTCGAGATCTATCTCTCGGAACAAAAGAACGCTATGGACGAGATTGTCGTCGTCGGATACGCTCAGGCTGTCAAAAGCTCACTGACTAGCGCTATCTCTCAGCTGAAACCTGAATCGCTCAAGGCTGTCGCCTCGGCCACTCTCGGCAATAAGCTCCAAGGCGCAGTACCTGGGCTCCTGATTTCTTCCTCTAGCGGTGTTCCCGGCACCTCTCAGGCTATCCGCCTCCGTGGCGCGACGTCTATCTCGGCTGCCAACACTCCTATCTATATCATCGACGGGACTATCGTCAATACTGACGTCCTCCAGTCTGTCGACATCGGTGGCCAGGGTGCCGACCCTCTCGCCGACATCAACCCAGACGACATCGAGAAGATCACGGTCCTCAAGGACGCTTCCGCTACCGCTGCCTACGGCGCTAAGGGTGCCAATGGCGTCATCCTTATCGAGACTAAGCGTGGCGCAACGGGCGAACCTACACGACTGAACGTCAAGAGTGAATGGGGCTGGTCCCGCACCTCCGACCTCTGGGACCTCGTCTCCGGACCCGAGCACGCTACTGTCGTCAACCAGGCTTGGCTCAACGACGGAGGCTCCTACGAGACGCGACCCTTCCGACCCGTCAGCGAGGCCGCTCCAGGTTACCCCGCCTACGGCAACCCTGAGGACCAGCCTACCTACGACCGTATTAGCGACGTATTCCGTACCGCCTTCCAGCATAGCTACAACATCTCTCTATCCGGCGGCAGCGACAAGACTAACTTCTTTATCGGCGGCGAATATACTAAGCAGGAGGCTACCCTGAAACTTCAGGACTTCGAGCGCTTTGGCTTCCGCCTCAACCTCGACCACCAGGTGGCTAAGAAGGTGAAGATAGGCACGAGCAACATCGTATCATTCACCGACCGCTCTCTCGTCCGTACTGGCGACGGCCCCTCTGGCTTCTTCCAGGCCGCCCTCCATACTCCGACTTTCTACCCTGTCTTCAAGGAAGACGGCTCATACAACAAGCCTGTCGCCTTCGACAACCATCAGGCTATGCTCGACCACTACGACGCCAAGGCGAAGGGGCTCCGACTCAACAACAGTGTCTACCTGAAACTCGACCTCGCCAAGGGACTCACCTTCAAAAGTAGTCTCGGTAACGACCACTCGACATACCACGAGCTTTTCTACTACGACTCCTTCCTCATCAGCGGACAGCCTAACGGCTCAGCGACCGACGCTACGACAACTAAGAATATCTTCTCCGCCGAACAGCTCTTCAACTTCCTCCATACTTTCGGCGAGAAGCATACGACGTCGGCCTTCCTCGGGACGGCTTTCCACAAGAACCGTAGCGAGTCCGTAAACGTCAACGGCAAGGGCTACCCTTCAGACCAGTTGCGTCGCATCACGTCATCCGCCACCCAGACTGGCTCGACTTCCGGCTCGACTTCCGCCGTCCTCTCTTTCTTCGGCGGCATCAACTACTCCTTCGACAATAGATACAGTATCGACTTCACTGCCCGCGCAGACGGCTCGTCACGCGTCGGAAAGAATAAGCGTTGGGGCTTCTTCCCTGCTCTCGGCGGCTCTTGGAATATCTCAAACGAGAGCTTCTTCTCTAAGAACGACGTGATATCCAACCTGAGACTCAAGACGAGCATCGGACTCTCCGGCAACGACAACATCGGTGACTTCGCCTCACTATCGCTCTGGAGCGGAGGAAGGAACTACAACGGGCAGGCCGGCATCGCACCATCTCGTCTCGGCAACCCCGACCTGACCTGGGAGACAACTCGTCAATGGAACATCGGCGTCCAGTTCAACCTCATCAAGGAGCGTCTCGACGTCGAACTCAACTACTACGACAAGTATACGACGGACCTCCTCCTCGCCGAGACTGTCCCAGGCAAGACGGGCTTCTCCTCCGTCACGACTAACTCCGGCGAGGTGTCCAACAAGGGTCTCGAGTTTATCCTCCAGTCACAGAATGTCAAGTCCCGTCGCTTCTCCTGGAACTCGACTCTCTCTCTCTCCCACAACAAGAACGTCGTCGAGAAACTCCCTGTCGACGTGACTGGCGGCTACCAGATGTTCAAGCTCTTCGAGGGTAAGCCTCTCTACTCTATGTGGGTCTACGAATACCTCGGTGTCGACCCTCAGACTGGCGACGCTATCTATCGCGACGTCAATCAGGACGGCAAGATTACTGTCGACGACAAGGTGGTCGTAGGCGACGCCTGGCCTAACGTCGAGGGCTCACTCCGCAACGTCCTGTCTTTCGGCAATCTCTCTCTCGACTTCACTTTCTACTTCAAGCAGGGCAACGAGATTTTCAACTATACCCGTATGTTCCTCGAGAGTGGCGGCACCCGCGGCGTCACTCGCTCTATGCAGAGCAGCACGCTCAACTACTGGAAGAATCCTGGCGATACTGGCGTCCTCCCGAGACCTAAGTCAAAAGCTAACGCTGACGGCAGCTTCAACTACGAAGGTCAGTCAAGCCGTGTCGTGGAAGACGCCTCTTTCCTCCGACTGAGAAACGTCACCCTCGCCTACGCCCTCCCTCGACGTGCCGTCCATCGACTCCACGCAGACAAGGCTTCGCTCTACTTCACTGTTAGCAACGTCTTCCTCGTCTCCAAGTATAGCGGTCCCGACCCGGAAGTCAACCTCGAAGGCGAGAGTCCTAATGGCCTCGTTCAAGGTATGGACTTCGGCACCCCTCCTCAGCCAAGGACGGCTCTCATCGGCCTCAACATCACGTTCTAATCTCTCTCCACCAATATTAACTATATCTTAATCCAAACAGAATGAGAAAGAATTATATACTGGCATACTCTGCCGTCCTCTTCACCCTCTCCTCCTGCCTCGATACTGAGCCCGAGACAGCTATCGATGCAGACAATGTCATCGCCGACCAGAAGTCTGCCGAAGTGGCTCTCGTAGGCGCCTATAGCGGCGCTCAGAGTTTCGCCGGTGTCAGCGTCGTGGCTTTCAACTCGGCTGCCGACAACGTCGTGGCTTCTACGAGCACTCTGAATGTGATACCACACCTGCAAGCAGCCGGATCCTCTGCCTTCGACCCGACGAGCGGCGGAGGCTACAACACCTACTACTCGGCTATCAACTTGATCAACAGCATTATCGACGGTGTCAACAGTCTGAACGACGGTGCCTTCACTGGCTCCAACAAGTCTCGAATCCTCGGCGAGGCTCACTTCCTCCGCGCTCTCGCCTACTTCGACTTGGCTCGCACCTACGGCCGTGTACCTATCGTCCTCCATCCTTCGACGTCTGGTCACTCTGCCGATGGGATTACGCAGTCTTCACGCGAAGAGGTCTACGCCCAAGTCCTCGCCGACCTTACCGAGGCTGAGAGTCTTTTCGACAACTCTCTCTCCTCTCCCGCCAGGGCTTCTATCTGGTCTGCCTACGCCC
The DNA here is from genome assembly GCA_017417385.1 of Bacteroidales bacterium. GTDB lineage: Bacteria > Bacteroidota > Bacteroidia > Bacteroidales > Marinilabiliaceae > W3P20-009. Next base: position 52,459 of record JAFPZF010000081.1, on the reverse strand, counting down.
TCCACGCAAGACTAGCCCTCTACACCGAGGACTGGCAGTCTGCCGCGACCTATGCCTCCAAGGTTATCGAGAGTGGACTGTTTTCGCTGACTACGACTCCAGACGGTTTCTTCTCTAATAAGCTCTCCTCAGAGGCTATCCTCGAACTGGTGTTCAGCACTTCTGATCGGAATCCTTTCTTCACATACTACCTCTCCGCTGCCGAGGGCGGAAGATTGGACTATGTCCCGAATCCCGAGTTTGTTCAGATTCTCAACGAGCCGTCTGTCGCAGGCCTCCGTAGTCAGTTCGTCAAGGTGAACTCGAATGGAATCTACGTCATCCGTGAATATGACAGGCAGGATGGCTCCAGTTCCATATTCCTTCTCCGACTCGCTGAGCAGTACTTGATTCGTGCCGAGGCGAGAGCCCATCTGGGCGACCTCGACGGAGCTGTCGAAGACCTCAACGTGATCCGACGTAGAGCAGCAGTCGAGGAGATCTCAACAAGCGGTCTGAGCGTCGACGCCTTCCTCCTCGCTCTCGAGACGGAACGACGAGTCGAACTAGCATTCGAGGGGCATAGGTACTCCGATGTTATCCGGACAGGGCGCGCTGCCGAAGTCTTCGGTGCCTACAACGAGAATTACAAGGACAGCCGCTACTGGGTATTCCCGCTCCCTAACAATGTCATCCTCGCCGACCCGGATCTGACGCAGAACCCAGGCTATTAATCTCAACAACTAACCTAAATCATTTATCTTAATCAATCTCGACATGAAGAATCTGAATATAATAGCTGCATTCTCGCTGCTCTTCACGTTTCTACTCTCAGCCGCAGCGCAGAATCCTACTGCCCAGTCTGGCTTCACGACTAAGCATGGTCCAGAGAATGGTGCGCTCGTCATCATCGGCGGTGGCAAGATCGGCGACGACATTCTCGACCGTTTCGTCGCCCTGGCAGGCGGCGCCTCCAACGCTAAGATTGTAGTCGTGAGCAACGCCTCGGCCGACGACGAGAAGTACATCCAGCAGTCGATTGACGATATAGCAGCCAAGGTGGGTGCTAAAAATGTCACACGCCTACATTTCTCCACTATCGAGGAGGCTAACGATCCCAAACTTATCAAGCCTCTGACTCAGGCGACTGGCATATTCTTCACAGGAGGCAGACAGTGGCGCATCTCCGAAGTCTACCTGAACACATTGGCACACAAAGAGATGCTTAAACTTCTGGCACGAGGCGGTGCTATTGCCGGCACCTCAGCCGGAGCCTCGATTCAAGGCTCACTCCTTTGGCGAGGCGACACGGAGGGCTATCATATAATAATTGGCGACCACACTCAGGGGCTCGGCTTTCTCCGCAATTCGGCTATCGACCAGCATATCCTCGTTCGCAACAGGCAAGACGACTTAGAGGCCTTTATCCGCATTGCCCCACGCTTCATCGGGATCGGCATCGACGAGAGCACGGCAGTAGTCGTCCAGAAAGATGAGCTGGAGGTCATAGGCAAGAGCTACGTGGCAGTCCACTCCGCTGACGAAAAAGCGAAACACACGAGTGGAAGATACCGATTCCTGAAAGCAGGGGACAAGTACGACCTCGCAGAAAGGAGACTGGTCTCTCGCGATGGTAAAGAATTGTCCCAAAACAAGGGTCTCTGATTGAGTAACTAACCTAAACCGTTTATTTATATATGATTAGACTTATCTTTTCTTTGATCGCCCTGGTGGTAGCCACCACGACGTTCTCACAAGCCAAGGTCACACTGGACTACTACCTGCCGGCCAGCACATCCTACTCCAAGTCGATACCCGCTCCAAGCGACATTCTCGGCTTCGAAGTTGGCGAGCTGCACGCCTCACATGCTCAAGTAGTCGCCTACTTCAAGGCCGTAGCCGCCGCAAGCGACAGAGTCAAACTTGTCAAGTACGGCGAGAGTTATGAGAGGAAACCTCTCTACATCGCCATCGTCAGCACGCCGGAGAATATCGCCAACATTGATGATATCAAGAGAAGACATGGCGAACTGGCAGAACCGGGGAAGGCAAGGAACGCCGACCTCTCACAACTACCAGTCGTGACATGGCTCGGGCACTCCATCCACGGCAACGAAGCATCTGGCATGAACGCCTCGCTGCTACTCCTCTACCATCTTGCCGCCTCCAACGATGCGGAGACGCTCCGCCAGCTCGAAAAGCAGATCGTCATCATCGACCCGAGCCTCAATCCCGACGGCGGGGACCGATTTGCAGAATGGGCCAACCAGCACTGGAGCCGCATTCCGTCTGAGGACCAGCTCAACATCGACCACACCGAGGCATGGCCTGGCGGGCGCTTCAACCACTACTACTTCGACCTGAACAGGGACTGGATGAACTTGCAACAGCCAGAAAGCCGCGGGCGCAACGTCGAGATGCTCTCATGGCTCCCGAACATCTACACATGCGCACACGAACAGGGCTCGAACGCCAACTACCACTTCTCGCCCGGAGCCCCGACACGCGTTCACCCACTGATAGTCGACGAGTGCCAGAAGCTGATTGGGAGGCTCGCAAGCGACTTCTACGCTCCCGCCTTCGACAAGCGCGGCATGCTCTACTTTTCCGGTGAGGTCTTCGACGACTACTATATCGGTCGCGGACGTGAGTATCTCGACTTTCATGGCGGCATCGCCTTGCTATGGGAGCAGCAGAGTTCACGCGGCTTCTATCAGAAGACAGACAACGGAGTCCTGACATTCCCGCTTGCCATCCTCAACCAGCTGACGACGGAGCTTGCTACCGTCAAGGGTGGCGCAGCCTTGCGCACCGAACTTCTGAGCTATCAGCAGAAATACTTCACATCCTACACCACTCCGGGACAGACCTATGTCTTCGGAAGCGAAAACGACCGAGCATCAGCCTATCATTTCGCCGAACTCATCAGGCGCAACGGCATCGAGGTCTACACCCTCGCCAAAGAGGTCTCGGTCGGCGGCAAGAAGTTCTCGCCATCCAACAGCTACGTCGTCCCCGCCGGACAGCCGAGACAGCGACTCATCGAGGGCATCTTCGAAATACGAGAGAAATATGCTGACAGCATCTCCTACGACATCACTGGATGGACCCTGCCATTCTCCTTCAACGTCGATTTCGCAAAGGCACAAGCAGACAAGGGCGAGCTGGTCTCCGTCGACAATCTACCCAAGGGCAAGGTCATCGGCGCCGAGGACGCCACCTACGCATACATCTTCGAGTGGGGAGGCTACTATGCACCGAGGGCACTCTACACGCTGCTTCGTCAAGGAATCTTCGCCAAGGTCTCGCAGTCGGAAGTCTCTATCTCGCTGCCGGAGCTGCCAGCCGCGAAGAAGTTGGCTCGCGGGTCGATCCTGATACCAGTCGGCAGCAACTATCAGACAAAGACGCCCAAGGAGATTAGCGCCATCTTGCACAAAGTTGCAGAAGAGAACGACCTCGACATCTATGCCGTCTCCACAGGCTATACAGCAGGTCACAACCTCGGCAGCTCGGTCTTCTCTCCTGTCCGGCTTCCCAAGGTGGCCATAGTCGGAGGCAACGGAGCGTCGGCAACGGCAGTTGGCGAGATATGGCATCTCTTCGACACACGATACTCCATACCACTGACCATCTTCTCTTCTGACAGAATCTCAAACGCCAACCTCTCAGACTACAACGTGCTCATCCTATGCGGCAACTACACATTCTCGCCAGATGTCCTCGGGAGGTTGAAAACGTGGGTCGAGAATGGCGGCGTCCTCATTGGCATAGAGCAGTCACTCCAGTTGCTGAAACGCAACAGCCTGGCAAACCTCGACTTCAAGACGCAAAGGAGACTAGCAGACGTCAACTACGAGAACCTCCCAGTAGCCCTTAGGGCCAAGTCCGTGCCAGGCGTCATTCTCGAAGCGCAGCTCGACATTACGCACCCGCTCGGATGGGGCTACACGTCGACGAAGTTGCCGATATTCAAGAACAACACCATTGTGCTGAATCCATCAAGTGTGAAGACGGCGACGCCGCTGAGTCTTTCTCAGAGACCGTTGCTTTCAGGGAACATTCTACCCTCTGTCTTGAAGAGTCTTGCAGAGACGCCTGTCGCAAAGGTAGACAGACTCGGCAAGGGGAGAGTCATATCCTTCACCATCGACCCCAACTTCCGCTCAGTCTGGTACGGCACCAACAAGCTGACAGCCAACGCCATCTTCTTCGGTCACCTCATATCTGGATACTCACTAGAATAGATTCAATTACTACAACAAAGTGGACTTACGTCGGCTTAGTGGAAAGGTTTCTTACGTAGCCTTCGGAAGATACCACTAAAACCACAAACAATATGACAAAGACAAATTCAACAGCTACCAACCTCTATTGCCCCAAGTGCGGCAAGACATACGACCTGAGCCACCAACACCAGCTTTGCGACTGCGGCAGCCCTCTTCTTGTGAAGTATGACCTTTCGAAGGCAGCCTCGATAGTCTCAAAGGCCGACATTGCGGGCCGTCCTGCAACACTCTGGCGCTACAAGGAGCTACTTCCCGTCCAAGAGGAGGAGAATATCGTCACCCTCGGCGAGGGGCTGACGCCTCTGCTTCCACTGCGAAAGGCGGGGGCAGCTATCGACATCGAGAACCTGCTGATAAAGGACGAGGGCATCATTCCATCTGGCACATTCAAGGCTCGCGGAGCAGCCGTCGGAGTCTCACGAGCCAAGGAGCTAGGAGTGAGACAACTCGCCATGCCTACTAACGGCAACGCAGGTGCAGCCTGGGCAGTGTACTCAGCCAAGGCAGGCATTACGGCAACCATTGTCATGCCGGAAGACGCGCCGAAGATTACTCGCAACGAGTGCGCAGCGGCAGGCGCAGACCTGTTCCTCGTCCGCGGACTAATCAGCGACTGCGGGAAGATAGTCGGCAAGATGGTTCGGGAGCAAGGGATTTACGACGCATCGACCCTGAAGGAGCCATACAGGATAGAGGGGAAGAAGACCATGGGGCTCGAGATAGCAGAGCAGCTCGACTGGAGACTGCCGGACGTCATACTCTACCCGACGGGCGGCGGAGTCGGCATCATCGGCATCTACAAGGCGCTCGACGAACTCCGCCAGATGGGTTGGGTCTCTGGTCCACTGCCCAGACTAGTCGCCGTCCAGGCCGAGGGCTGCAAGCCCATCGTGGACGCATTCGACAAGGGAGAGGCAGAGAGCACTTTTGCTAAGAACTCTCAGACAGTGGCCTTCGGCATCAACGTTCCAAAGGCTCTCGGAGACTTCCTCGTCCTCGATGCGATTCGGAAGACAAAAGGAAGCGCAGTATCTGTCTCGGACGACGAGATCATATCAGCAGTAAAGACACTTGCACAGAGCGAAGGACACTTTGTCTGTCCCGAGGGTGCTGCAACCTATGCAGCAGCCAGAAAGTTGAGGGAGAAGGGGTGGATAGCGAAGGGAGAACGAGTCGTGCTGCTCAACACTGGGGCAGGCATCAAGTATCCCGACACCTTGCAAGTCGACGTCCCGTATCTTGACCCGCTATGATAAAAAGAATATGTTTGTGGTTGAAGCCCAGGCGTGCCTCCCGAAGGCAAGCCTGGGCTTCTTTCGCGTCGTCGTGTTCAGCCGCCACAAAGTGGAGCCATTGCCTCAGAGGGGCTACGGTCTCATAGAGTTGCCATACATTACGAACAACAATAATTCTGGCAAAACTTTCAAAAAATTCCCCCACTCATTCAAATCATACGGTTCTGAGAAACAAATAGTACATAATGCATATCCGCAACTTAATATTTTCTCCCACTCTTTCTCCAACGACTCCGACACCTCCGACGACTCCGACAATTGCTCATTGCTAATTGCCTATTGAAAAGCCCGACGCAATCAACTGCGCCGGGCTTCTGCACACAAATAAAACTCAATTCACCTTACAACTACTTTCTCTACCTTGCTCCTCCCGTCAGCATCCGTCTCCACAACTATATTCACTCCTCTCCTGCTCCCGACGTTCCTTCTCCCGCTCATGTCATATACTTTCCTCCTGACGCTCGCCCCGCATCCGGTCTCCTTAACTGACGTGACTGCACTCGCGCCGACGACAGCCCTCTGGCTCAACGCCCCATACTCGCCGACTGACCTTACTGTGTACTTCGCGGTCTTATTTCCGCCTATTGCATACTTGCTCTCTGTCGTGACTGCCGCTATCTCGCCGTCTGCCTCGACTATGTAGCACGTCGCATACTCTACCGGCTCCCACGTTATCCATCCATTCTCCTCGCTGACCTCTGGCACCCCTGGCGCCTCCGTCAGGAGGTCCGGCATCCAACTGTCCTTGCCACCGACGACATTCCTTATTGTATATGTTGCGACTTCCTCTGCCGTCAGGCTGTTCTTGGCCTTCCCATAGACTTTCTCACCATCGACGGTCTTATAATATGTGTCCCTTCTCATCGAGAGGTCCAACGGATTCCCGTCGGCATCGGTCGTGTTATAGTCTGCCCAGATCGCCGGCAGGCCACCCATGGTCTCATACCACCCCGCCGCAGGTATGCCTACGTACGTCCTGGTGTTGATGAAGACGGTCAACGGGTTGTTATGCCACGGCCTCCCGAGCCAGATGTCCGTGACGTTGACGCCCTTCCGTGCCCTGATGACGTTGTTCACGAAGACGTATCCCCACTCGACGTCGGTGCTGTGGCTCGGCGCTACTATGTAACCTCCACTCGGCCTGTTTATCTCGAGCGTATCGCCATCGAAATAGACGTTACCACTGTTATAGATGAAATCTACCGCGCCCTCTATCAGGCAGTTCTTCGCATAGTGTCTGTTGTTGGACGTGCTCGTAGTGATCCACGTGTCCTGATAGCTCAAGAGCGAGACGTTGTTCAAGACTACTCTGTCGCCCATGGTGTTGAGCGCCAACGCCTGCGGTCCCGCCTGTTTCTCGTGTCCATACGAGTTCTCGAAGGTGATGTTCTCTGCATAGAAGTCGTCCGCCTTGACGACGACTGTCGCACCGACACTGACGTGCAGCGCATTGTCGCCTCCACATAGCTTGTCGTCCGCTATGATGGTCTTGTCCCTGTCCTGCCCGATGAGGCTTATGTATGGCTTGTTCGCCGGGACGTCTATATGCTCCTGATACACTCCGTTCTTGACTAGTATCATCCACGGCTTGACTCTCCCCGTCGGCGCTGCGTCTATCGCCGCCTGGACTGTCGTGTAGTCCCCGCTGCCGTCTTGTGCGACTATTGCATCGACGACTTTCATCTCTGGCTCCTCTCTCTTCATTGTCCTGAATCGGACTGTCGTCCCCTCATACGCATTGCCGCTCCTGTCTGTCAGGACTCCTGCCCCGACTACGAACTCATACTCTGTGTCATACTCGAGTCCCGCATATCTATAGACTACCGTCCTTCCGCTTATGGTCGCCTCTATGGCCTGTCCGTTCAGCGTGGCCTGCCCTTCCCCTGCCTTGACTTTCTCGTCAAAGGTCAGCACGACTGAGCCCGACGCCCCGACTCCTTCACTGCCATCGGCCGGCAGTATTGTCACGAGGCTCGGCGCTACTTCGTCGTTCGCCGCCTCCGGCTCACCGAGCACGAATATCTCGCCGACGGTCGTACCGTCATTGGTGCTCTCGACGCCCTGCATCTCCGCTCCGTCTGTCATGAAGCCCTGTCCGTAGAATCTTATCCACACTTTCTCCTGGTCGTTGGCAGCCTCCGGCAATGCGAACTCGTTCATGGCCCATCCTCTGTACGGCAGCTCATACGTGCCGAATGTGGTGTAGTTCTCCCCGTCGACGCTATACTGGACGTCGGTCTTGGCGTATGCGTTATAGTCGTCATCGACTCCCGCCGAGAGCACGAGGTTCTTATACCCCTTCGACGAGAATGTGATCTCGAAATACCACCCCTCACTGAGGGCCTTCCAGACTCTCGCACCATATCGCCCGTTCTCCTTGCCGTTGTTGACGCCCCTCGTCAGCCAACTGGTCGTCTGCCCCTCGGCATTCCTGAGGCTCAGCATCCCCGCATTCTCGCTGTCGCTCTTGTAGTCCGCCGCCCTGTCTTTCGACGGCTGGTCGTCATATAGGTCCCACCCTACTATGTAGTCCTCACTTGCAAATGTGGCCCTCAATGTCATGTCGCCCGTCACTCTTATGTCTCTCTCGATGTTCGTGCTGTTGTCCTCCCACGACGTGAAGGTCAGTATTCTGTTGCTGACCGCCGTCAGCCTGACGTCTGTCCCCTCCTCGTAATAGTGGACTCCATCGACGACGTTCCCGACGGGATTGTACTGGACGAGGTTGTAGTTCGCCCCGCCCTCGAGCTCTACGACGACTGAATAGACTTCGCTCTTACTATACTGCGCCGTCAGACTTGTGTTCTTCTCTATCTGGAATGTATACGGGTTCTCCTCCGAGGCTGTCGCTCCCTCGCTATCTACCCACTTCTGGAAGTGATAGCCGAAGTTCTCGCCAGCCGTGACGGTCACCTCTGTCCCCTCGTCGAACTCTGCGCCCGATGGGTTTGCGGTCACTTTGCCCGCCTCCTCCATATTGCCGCCGACGCTGAGGGTGTACCGAGCGACTTCCTGCGCCTCGCCTTCGACTGCCATTGCTATCTCTATGTCGGAGATGCCTATCTGCTTGTCTGAATTGAGGTTATAGACATAGACATAGACTGTCAGTCTCTCCGCCGTGCTGCCTACCCCGCTCATGTCGAGGGTCTCGTCTGAATACTCCGGCGTCGTGTCGTCCTTGTCGTTAGTCCTGTATGGCGCAAGGCTCTCGACTAGCGTGACTGTCTTGTCCCCCGCCTTGGCGACGATGTCTATGGTTCCGCCGTTCGTCCCTATCTTCGTCGCCTTTATCTTCATGGTCTTCGGCGTCAGCGTGACTCCTTTCTTCGGCGTAAGATAGAACTGTATATACGCCGACTCGTCTTTCGTCGTCAACTTCTCGGTCGGCTGAAACTTGGTCATGGTCTCGTCGCCCGCCTTCACTGTCGCCGACGTCGCCGGGATGTATAGCTTGTCGCCCATCGTGAACCCTGTCGCACTCAGGATTCCTTCCTGGCTGACTACTGCCGCCGTAGCATTGGCGTCCCCCTGGTCGAGACTCCACGTCGCTGTCTGCGGCGCCTCCTCGGCTACTGCTACGACTCCTCCTGTCAGGAGCCATAGCACTGTACTGAATATCTTTCCTGCTTTCATTATTTAGTTGATTTGGGAATTTTCTATAGATTATTTAGTCTCTTCTCTACTTTAACTCTCCCGTCCGCATACTTCTTGACGGACACTACCAGCCCCCGTGTCTTGCCTCCTCGCCGACCATCTATGCTGTATATCTCCTCGCTGGCGACATCTTCTCCGCCCGTCACCCTCGTCTCTTCCATTCCCGTAGGCTCCTCGACGTTGGCTACTGCGACTCCCTTCACTACGACGTCCGAGAGACAGATGGTCTTCCCTGTCGCCCCGCCATTATACCACGGGTACACTCTCAGTCTGAGCACCTGCTCACCGCTTATCTTGACGACGGGCTTGGCCTCTATCTCGTATATGGTGTTGCTCGTCATCTTGCTCGGCGCAAACATCGTGGTCCTCGTCTCGTATTCATCGACTGAATAATAGACGTGGCACATCATGCCGTTTCCGCCCGCTCCTGCTATCCTCAGCCCTATGTCGCTGATCTGTAGCGTGGTCCCCTCGACGGCCTTCACCGCAAACTCTATGTATCTCGTCGGGTTGTCGTCGATCTCGTCCTTGGGCCATGTGCCGCCCTCGCTGTCTATGACGTTCCTCTGCATCTTATATGTGTTCGGGTGCGTCTCGTCATTACCGCCCTCGACGTCCGCCCATAGCGTTGCACCGCCCTTCGGACTGTTATAGCTCTGTAGCGTCATCCCTTCATACTTCTCTTCTATGGGCTCCGCCGGCCCGCTTAGGCTATACTTCGCGTCGTTCTCGAGTCTCCACCGGACCTCAACGGCCTCACCCTCCCCGAGTGCTACTGTCGACGCTGTGACTGGCACTTCGATGCTCGTCTCGCCCTGTCTGATGCTGACTGTCCCCTCTACTCCGCCCTCTGCCGGCAAGGTGACTTGTATATATACGTTCTCGACGACTGTCCCGCCACTATACGCTACCTTGACTTCGCTCGACCAGTTCTCTTTGTCTGCCGAGACTTCTATGCCCTCCGTGGCTGTGACGGTTATCTCGCCGTTCTCTGGCTTCAGGTCAAATCCGTTTATCATCAGCTCCTTTGTCATCTTATGCCCTGCATACGCACTTCCAAACGCCGCCTCCGTCGGCATGACGCTAAGCTCTGACGTGAGTCTTATATGCTCCCCGAGGAGCCCGAGCTTCTGCATCTCCTGCGCCCATATCCGCGCCACTATCGCCGCTCCCGTCGAACTGAAGTGTGTGCTCCCATCCCCGTCAAAGAGGACTTCGTGGCTCTTCGTGTCGCCGTAGCTCTCATACAGTTCCTTGGTCGCCGTCGTCAGGTCTATGAACGGGACTCCTACCGAGTCGGCCAACTGCTTGCAGTGATACGCATAGTCCATCCTGTGGTCGTCCGTCCCGACTTTCTGCCCCTCCTTGACTCCTTCGCTCGTCAGGACTGAGAAGTTGTCACCGAGGTCGTGCCTCCCGTTCCTCTTGATGGTGCTCCCGCTGAAATACGATCTGCAAACGGGCGAGACTAACACTGGCGTCGCCTTCATCGCCCTCACCTCATCGACTATCGCCCCGAGGCACTTCTTATATGTCGTCGTCGGTATTGTCCCGCGCTTATCGACGCTGTTCGCCTTCTCTGTCTGACCTGTCGATACATAATAGTTATAGAGCTCGACGCCGTCCATTCCGCTATTCTTCTCGTCGTTATGCCCGAACGAGATTATGACGTAGTCGCCTTCCTCGACCGCCTTCTTCGCCGTAGGCCATAGCTCCTCGAGGCCTCCCCTCGCATCTCGCCCGCCTCGCGCATAGTTGATCGCCTTGGCGTCGCTCAGGAACTGCTGGACGTACATTCCCCACCCTCTCGTGACTGTCGCACTCTCGTCGTATGGCGCCATCGTGCTGTCCCCGAGGGTGTGTACCTTGACAACGCCCTCCGCCGTCCCCGCCATCATGGTCATGACCATCAGGCTCAACGCTCCTCTCGCTATCATTCCTTCTCTTTTCATGTTCTTTCGCTTTGTGTTATTCTGCTATTTTCTGCAAATACCGTTAGCGAAGTTATCCTACTACCCTGATTTACAAGGTATAAAAAATCACCATCATTGTGCCACTTTTCTGTCATCACCCCCTATCCGACGTTTTTTTCTACCCTCCTCGCCCTCACTCTCTTCCCCCTTCTCGCCCTCTTCTCCCCCTCTTCTCTCCCTCTTCTCTCCCTCTTCTCTCCCTTTCTCCCATCCTCCACATTTCTCGTTCCCCTCCGTTCCTCTGACGACTCTGACAATTCCTCATTGCTAATTGCTAATTGCATTAGCCCTGCATTAGACTTATCCCATCTTATGTTAACCACTCACGCCTCCACCCTCGCTCCTCTCCGCCCTTGTTCGGCGTAGGCTCCAGTCTACGTCGTTGCTGAAATCAAGGCTCCAGCCTTGCACAATCCTCAGACAATTCCTCATTCATAATTCCTCTTTGCCCCGCCTCCTCGAAAATTCTTTTGTTTTTCTCCTCCCTTATCCTTAACTTTGCACCGCAATTGCAGCCTCGAATAGGCTTAACTAATTAACCTATAAAGGAAATGAAGAAAGGTATTCATCCGGAAAACTACCGTCTCGTCGCTTTCACCGACATGTCAAACAACGAGACGTTCATCGTCCGCTCTGCCGCTACCACTAAGGATACGGTCGAGATCGATGGTGAGACTTACCCACAGGTCAAGCTCGAAATCTCTAGCAGCTCTCACCCGTTCTACACTGGTAAGATGAAGCTCGTCGATACCGCTGGCCGTGTCGATAAGTTCATGAACCGCTACCAGAAGCACTTCGAGAACAGGAAGAAGTAATAGCGGCTCTCCCTTCTCTACCTCCACGATGCATCTCCGTATCGATGGAACATCAACAACTCAAGTCCTATCGGGCGTAAAGGCTACTACCTCACGCCATCTACGGACACTTAAAACGAAGCGGCACAACAAGTTCCCTTGTTTGCCGCTTCATTTTTTAAAATCTTCTCTATGCAAACCAACTTAGACCTCGGCTCCCTCTCCTCCTCTCAGCGACGCTGCGCCTTCCATACTCTCGGCTGTAAGCTCAACTTCAGCGAGTCTAGCGAGATGAGCCGTCACCTCGTCGAGGAGGCCGGCTTCGTCCGAGTCAGCTTCGACGACCCCGCCGACGTCTATGTTATCAATACTTGCTCCGTCACCGAAGAGGCTAACCGTAAGTGCCGACAGATGATCGGACGCTGCCGACGTATCAACCCCTCCGCTCTCATCGTCGTGACTGGCTGCTACGCCCAACTGCAACCACGTCAGGTCGCCGACATCGACGGCGTCGGACTTGTCCTCGGCAACAACGAGAAACATCTCCTCGTCTCTGAGGTCCTCAACCACCTGCCCTCCGACAACGCTAAGGTTGTCTGCGGAGACATCTCCCGCGACCGCAACTTCTTCGGCGCCCTCTCCGGTCACGACCGCACTCGCGCCTTCCTCAAGGTGCAGGACGGCTGCGACTACTATTGCGCCTACTGCACTATCCCCTTCGCCCGTGGCCATAGCCGCAGCGCCTCTATCAGCGAGACTGTCGACCGCGCCCGCCAGGCTGCAGCCGACGGCGCTAAGGAGATTGTACTCACCGGCGTCAATGTCGGCGAGTTCGGCAAGGATAGCAACGAGTCCCTCCTCGCCCTCCTCCAGCACCTCGACGACATCGAGGGCATCCAGCGCTACCGCATTTCTTCTATCGAACCTAACCTCCTGACGGACGAGATCCTCCTCCACGCTCAGCAGTCAACGAAACTGATGCCTCATTTCCACCTCCCCCTCCAGAGTGGCTCTGACTCTATGCTCCGCCTCATGAAAAGGCGCTACGACTCCTCCTTCTTCGCCGAAAAGGTCGCCCGCATAAAATCCCTCCTCCCAGATGCCTTCATCGGCATCGACGTCATCGTCGGCGTCAACGGTGAGACCCCAGACATGTTCGAGGAGTCTCGTCTCTTCCTTAGCAACCTCCCCTTCTCACAGCTCCACGTGTTCACCTACTCGGAACGCCCAGGGACGCTCGCCCTCTCCTACCGCCCAGTCGTCGACATGGCCGAACGCCACCATCGCAACGCCATTCTCCACGCTATCTCGGAACAACATCGCATAGACTTCTACCGCTCTCAGATTGGCAGGGCCGCCAGCGTCCTCGTCGAGTCCAGCTCGGATTCCGACACCCTCACTGGCTTCACGGAGAACTATGTCCGCGTCTCTATACCGAAATCTTCCCTCCCATCCTCCGTCTCCCCAGACTCCCTCGTCAATACTATCATCCCCGTCTCCCTCGGCTCCCTCTCCCTCGATACTCTCTCCCTCTCCGCCACCCTCTCCTGACGGTTCTACTCCCCTTCTCTCCCCTCTCCTCCCACTTCTCACCCCCCTTCTCCCCTCAATCCTTCAACTTGACTTGCAGCTCCTTGAAGTCAGCTAACATTTCCTCAACACTCCTTACAAACCTCTGTCTCGGCTCGCTATTAAAATCATCATCTTTCCCCGCCGTAATGAAACGCTCTATTATATTGGACTGTAGCTTGTTATACGTAGCGAGTCGAAAGTCCTCCCACTTCCCTCCTTCTCCGGAGCGTTCAAACCAATCCGTCTCCCGTACGCATATTCCTAGCAATCCTATGTAGAGTGCTCTTATCAGCTGCCTCGGGTCACACCACCCACTCACTATTGGATACTTGGAGAACTCATTTGGCATGACGCATACGTTTGCCACCTCCCGACTGTCTCTCCCTGTCCCTATACTCATCCTCCTTATCCTGAATTCCTTCTGCTAATGTCATCTATGCTATTATTTTACCCCTTTTCCCACATCCCTACCCTCCTCTTTTGACATTTATTTTTATCCTTTTTACAAAAATAAAGCTTTCCCAGCCTTTGCTTTCTCCCATAATTTTCGTAACTTAGTACTTATCTAATAAGACAACATGGAAGAAAAGTATATGAGAGAAGCCATAAAGATGGCTTCCGAAAATGTCAAGAACGGCGGAGGCCCCTTCGGCGCTGTCATCGTCAAGGACGGTCTTATCCTCGGCAGAGGCGTCAACCGAGTAACCGCCAACAACGACCCTACCGCCCACGCTGAAGTCATGGCTATCCGAGACGCTACCGCAAACGCCGGCACGCACGACCTCGAGGGCGCTATCATCTACACCTCCTGCGAACCTTGCCCTATGTGCCTCGGCGCTATCTACTGGGCTCACATATCTCACATATTCTACGGCAACAACCAGCTCGACGCCGCTCGCATCGGCTTCGACGACTCCGATATCTACAAGCAACTCGCTCTCCCGATCGACAAGCGTCGTATCCCCGAGACTCAGATGCTCAGCAAAGAGGCTATCGAGACTTTCGACCTCTGGCAAGCTACTGAAAATAAGCAGGAATACTGACCTTTAGATTTCATTAAGCCTTTTTAAGTCTCTCACTTGCAACATATTAGTCTCGTCAGCGTACACCCGATTGTGAGACGTCGCCGATAGATTATTTGTTACGGATTATGAGACGCGAACTTAATTCGACGACCATACGCTATACGTCAGAACGCTCACGCTATTCTCTATTCTTTAACCTTTTAAGAGTAATGCAGACTACAGATGTTTCCTGCGCTATCATCGTCCGAGAAGGTATGATTCTAGCAGCTAACCGCGGCTCCTCCCTATCTGGCGCCGGCAAGTGGGAGTTCCCTGGCGGAAAGCCTAAACAAGGAGAGGACCCTAAGGACTGCGTCGTCAGACGAGTCAGAGAGGAACTGAATATCAATATCAACGTCCTCGACGAACTGAAACCCTACGAGGTTCCTGTCGACGCGGAAAAGCTCTTCCGTATCTACCCCTTCGTCGCTGAAGTCGACGACGGTACGGTCGAACTGTCACACCATTCTCGCGCCGAATGGTTCATGCCTATGCAACTGATGACGCTCGCATGGCCTCAAAGCGACCTGCCTATCATCGAGGAAATTGTCGGCCGTATCTTCAAGAACGGACGCATAGTATGACGTAGCGAAACCTATTCTACAAGCCAAGGCAGCCGCACGCTCTCATGTCGGCTGCCTCGCTCTTTTATGCCACTCCCTACGCAAATAGCTCTCGTAGCTCCTCATTACTCAACTGACCTATCCAATGCTCCCCTGTCGAAATCGTCATCTCAGCTATCTCCTTCTTGCTCTTTATCATCTGGTCTATCCTCTCCTCAAAGGTCCCAGACGAGATGAACCTGTGCACCTGGACGTTCTGATGCTGCCCTATCCTGTACGCTCGGTCCGTCGCCTGAGCCTCGACTGCTGGATTCCACCACAAGTCGTAATGTATCACGTTGCTCGCAGCCGTCAGGTTAAGTCCCGTCCCGCCTGCCTTCAACGACAGTATGAAGATCTGGCTCCCCTCGTCCTCCTGGAACTTCTTCACGACTGCACCCCGCTGTCTCGGCGTCATGTCTCCCGTCAACATCAGCGGTGCCTCGCCAAACTCTTTCTCGACCTCCGCCGATATTATCTTCGCCATCTCTACAAACTGCGTGAAGATCAGCACCTTCTGACCGCTGTCCCTTATCTCGCCCAGCATGTCCATCAACTGTAGCATCTTCCCAGACTCCTCCTTCTTATGCTTCTCCCTGTGTAGATATAGCGACGGATGATTGCATATCTGCTTCAGTTTCAATATCATCTGCAGGACGAGAGCCTGACGCTTGAACTCGTCTTTGTGATCCTTGACCTTCACGGCCTCTATCCCCATTAGCGCTTCCTCCACGGTCTTGTGGTATAGCGCCGCCTGCTCCACTGTGAGCGCTATCTTGTCGTCACTCTCTATCTTGTCCGGCAAGTCGTCGATGATGTTCTTGTCTGTCTTTAGTCTCCTCATCATGAACGGCGCCGTAACCTTCCTGAATAGCTCTGCAATAGCCTTGTTCCTCTCCTTCTGGATGGGCTTGACATACTCCTGGTTGAACGACCGCAGGCTCCCGAGATACCCGTGGTTCGTGAAGTCCATTATGGTCCAATACTCGGATAGTCTGTTCTCCACCGGCGTACCACTCAACGCCACCCTGACGTCGCCCTTCAACGACCGCACTGCTATGCTCTGGTCGGATGTCTCGTTCTTGATGTTCTGCGCCTCGTCTATGGCTATCACCTCCCAGTATATTTCCTTCAGCGTTTTTATGTCGCTCCGGACTACTCCGTATGTCGTCAAGACTACGTCTGTCCCCTTCCCTGGCAACTCTCTGTTCTGCCCCCAGTACAGCCCGACCTCCAGGCTCGGACCAAATCGCTTCAGCTCCGACTGCCAGTTTCCGAGCAGACCTGTCGGGACTATCAGTATCGCCCGACCCTTCGCCAACTTCCCGTTCTCCTTCAGCGCCAATAGCAACGTGATCAGCTGTATGGTCTTTCCGAGTCCCATGTCGTCCGCCAATATGCTCCCGAACCCGAGCCGCGCATTCTTCATCATCCACGAATATCCTCTCTCCTGATATGGACGCAGCTTCCCGTTTAGGCTCGCCGGGACTTTGCTGTCCCCTTCGTTCCTGAGTCTCTCGACGAGCGTCAGCATCCGCGGGCTCAAGACGGTCCTCGTCTCTCCATAGCGTCCGCCTATCGCCGCTCGTAGCAACGTCACTCCCTTCGGCTTCTCCTGTACGTCCTTGACGACGTTCCCCAGGCTCTCCAGTCGCCTAGCATCTGAATACACATACCTGCCGCCTATCTTGACGAGATGTGTGCCCTTGCATATCCTCCGAAACTCTTCTATCGAGACGACTTTGTCCCCTATCGCTACCTTCCAGTCAAAACTCAATATCTTGTCGAGCGACAGCATCCCGTCAAGGTCCTCCCCACTCCTGCCGTCTATCCATAACGCCGACTCGGGCTCTATCGGTGTCGCCAGTCCACTCGGCAGGTTAACTACGGCCCCCTGAAAACATAGCTCCGCAAAGCTCCTGTCACTTATCATGTCGAAGACTGTGTCTACTCTGGTCAAGACGGGACGAAATGTGTCGAAATACGCACCCATGCTCGGTATCACCCCGACTATCACTCCCCGCAACCGACTCAAGACTCTCCACTCCAACGTCGTCTCCGCCATGTCAAGGGCTCTCTCATACGAGACTATCTCGCCCCCCTTCTTTATCACGACCTCCATGCTCAGGTACTTGTCGGTATACGGCAGCTCCCGTATCACTATCCGCGGCTCCATCTCTGTCTCTCTGCCTGCCAGCACTGTACGGCTCCACTCCTCTATCCTGTTCAGAGACTTGACCCCGACTGTCTTGAAGCGTTCAAAGGGATACGACTTCCGGCTCAGCAAGAGCTTGTAGCTCGTGTTCTCTATCTTCCGCGAGTCTTGTGTCTTCTGGAGGTCCGCCAATTCCCGTGTACTTTCCTGCGCCTTGATCTTATTCCCACTCCCTGTGAAAAAGGTCACCATGGCATTCAACATCCGCCTACGGGAGTTCAGCTCGCTTTCATCTTCCTGAACTACCACCGAGAATGACTTCATATACTCGGACATCAGCATCGTCACGACAAACAGCCCGGGACGCTCCACTCCAAACCAGTTCCCGCCCCTCCTGATGCTGACGATGTTGCTCCCTTCCAACTGCCTGTCGAGCTCCTCTATCCGCTCTCGCACCCACTTGTGCTGTAGCACAGGTACCCAATACGCCTGACAGCTGTCCTCTTTCCTCCCCTTGAATAGCCGCGGCGCACTCTCCATCTCTATCAGGATGCGCCACGCCGCTACCGCCGCACTGACTATCACTCCATGCGACTTCACTCTTATGGGTCCACCTACCCTCCCTTGTATCACACTCCGAATAATCTGACCCAAGTCGTCATAGTCCTCTTCATCCCAGTCCTCATCCCTGCCGTCCTCATCGTCGTCCAGATAGTCGCCAATGTCCTCCTGTTTCGCCTCCTGTATTCCGACTAATAGTAGCTGATCCATTCTGATGGCTTTCTTCCCCGCCGACGTAATGTTTATCAGCTTCAGCGCGTCTTCATCTATGTGGTACTCCAGTCGGACCTCCTCTTTGTCGAGTCTGTCTATATCATTCTCAAAAACTTTCCAGAGTCTCCCCCAGTTGACTCCCCCGTATGCACTATATGTCCTCTCTTCTCCCTGTTGCTCCATTTCTTTCCAGCAATCTATGCTCTTGGCTATCAGACCGCCCCCATATTCATCCCTCATCTGAATGTCGCGCCAGTCCTCTCGCCCATACCCCTTCTCGTCGTTCAGTACTATGTCCGTCGTCCCGTCTCCGCGATCTACCTTGTTCGTATTAGGCGCGTCAAACACTCCCCATTTCGCCTGCCCCATCGGCTTCAGCCTCGCACCATACGCCGCCGCATTTCCCTCCTGGCTCCACTCTAGTCGCCGTGGGACAAACATGTCCGTCAGCTTCGGCAGGTATATCGAGAATTGCTCCTTTGGCTGCTCCGGCTTCTTCTGGTTGAACTCCCCGAGTATGTCAAGCCCTCTTACCTGAAATACTCTGAAATGGTTCAACCGCAGGTCCATCATGAAGTATAGGAAAAGCGACAATCCATGACGACATATCTTCCCCCCTCCGACTCCACAACTGCACTCGAAGCTGAAATCTTTGTCCGCATACGAGAGAAACGATGGGACGACTTCCCGCACTATCTTTACCGCCCTGTCCGTCAAGACGCGTCTCTCTATCTCTACCTTCTCCGTGTCATCTCCATACAGCGCCTTCACTATCCCCTGCCGCTCCTGCTCGGAATACTGCTTGAACACCATCCTGACTTCACGCACCTTCACGTCCGTGACTTTCGCCCTGACTGTCCCGTCGACCTTGTACTCCTTGACCACAAGTCTCTTCGCAGCCCTAACCTCGTCCGCACTGAACTTGCCCGCTACCGAACCCTCTAAGTTTTCCTGCCACATTCTGCCCGTCTGTTTTCTATGCTCTTTGTCGCTCTTAAAATCGTAAAGTTACTAACATTTTTCCTCTCCCACACTCCTCTCGCCCCCTCCAATTATCTCCCCTGGGTTAGACTTGGGTTAGCCCTGACCCCCTATTATGTTAACCTCGACATCTTTTTCTTCTCTTTCGCCCCGCCCCATTCTTTCCCCCTCCCTTGTCTTTTCACCCTCTTTTTGTACCTTTGTGTCCGATTTCACCTCTCTCACCACTCTCCGGGCGAAATCGCTTTCAACAAACTAGACTAAAATGGAAAAAGTAGTAAGCGGCATCAGGCCTACTGGCAACCTCCACCTCGGCAACTATTTCGGCGCTGTCACCTCATTCGTCAAGATGCAGGAGCAGTTCGACTGCATGTTCTTCATCGCCGACTGGCACTCGCTCACGACGCACCCGAAACCGGGCGATATCACTAAGAGTGTCGACACGATCCTCGCCGAATACCTCGCCTGCGGCATCGACCCCTCTAAGGCTACTATCTACGTCCAGAGCGACGTCCCGCAGGTTCTCGAACTCTACCTCTACCTCAATATGAACGCCTACCTCGGCGAACTCGAGCGCGTCACGACTTTCAAGGAGAAGGCTCGTC
This sequence comes from Bacteroidales bacterium, assembly GCA_017417385.1. Lineage (GTDB taxonomy): Bacteria > Bacteroidota > Bacteroidia > Bacteroidales > Marinilabiliaceae > W3P20-009. The sequence goes on along the minus strand of JAFPZF010000081.1, from coordinate 32,722 downwards.
AGCAACCTGACAACGTCAACGCCGGACTCCTGACCTACCCGACGCTCATGGCCTCGGATATCCTTATCCACCGCGCACTCAAGGTACCCGTTGGTAAGGACCAGGAACAGAATATGGAGATGGCTCGCAAGTGCGCACGCCGCTTCAACAATATCTACGGCGTCGAGTTCTTCCCAGAGCCTCAGTCTTTCCACTTCACGGCTCAGGCTGTCAAGATCCCAGGTCTCGACGGCAGCGGCAAGATGGGCAAGAGCCAGGACAACTGCGTCTACCTCAAGGACGACGAGAAGACGATCCGCAAGAAGGTGATGAAGGCTGTCACGGATTGCGGCCCTTCTCAGCCTAACAGCCCGAAGCCTGAGGTCATCCAGAACCTCTTCGACATCATGGCGGTCGTCTCGACTCCAGACACTGTCGAGCACTTCGACACCGCTTGGAACGACTGCTCGATCCGCTACGGCGACATGAAGAAGCAGCTCGCCGAGGATATCAACGCCTTCTGCGCTCCTATCCGCGAGAAGATTACGGAATACTCGTCCAACACTGAGCTCCTCCACCGCGTCGCACGCGAAGGCGCAGAGAAGGCACGCATCAGCGCTCAGGCTACGCTCGACGAGGTCCGCCAGATTATCGGCTTCCACAAGTAGCCTTCTGTCTTCGACGTGAAATCTCTCCGAACGATACTCTCAGCGACAGCGACGGCAGCTCTACTGCTGTCGCTCGCTCGCTGTGCCAACCCAGGCACCCCGACTGGCGGACCCAAGGACGTACGCCCGCCTGTCCTACTCTCCTCTATCCCACGCCAGGGCGAGACTGGCTGGGTCGGCCGTCAAGTGGTCATCACGTTCGACGAGAATGTTCAGCTCAAGGACGCCGACAAGAAATTTGTCATGTCGCCCCCGACGATGAAAAAACCTAAGGTCGAGGCTCACGGCAAACAGATTAAGGTCACCTTCGACGAAGACTTGCTCCCTTCGACGACTTATACGCTCGACTTCGCCGACTGTCTATCGGACCTCAACGAGAGTAACATCAAGCAGGGCTTCACCTTCTCCTTCTCGACTGGCGAGAGTACTGATACTATGATGATCTCCGGCAACGTCTACGACGCCGCCACTCTCAAGCCTGTCGACGCTATCTACGTCCTCCTCCAGCCTAATCTCGCCGACTCGGCCTTCCGAACTACTGTCCCAGCACGTATCGCTAAGACTGACGTCGACGGCCGTTTCGCTATCAAGAATATCCCCGCAGACGCTGACTACGATGTCTTCGCCCTCGACGACCAGAACCGTAACTTTATCTTCGACCAGCCCGGCGAGAAGGTGGCTTGGCTCGGTCGCCACGTCCGCCCTTCCTTCGAGATTCGTCAGGTTCCAGACTCTGTCCGGACTGACTCGGCCTATATGGATGGAGATAGCGTCCGCTACGTCTACAACCATATCATGAGGGACACGCTGACACTGACGCCAGACTCCCTCGTCCTCTTCGCCTACAACGAGGACTCCTACGAACAGTATATCGCCAAGGACGAGCGTAAGCTGAGAAACAAGGTCACTCTGATTCTCAACAAGCCTATGCCACGCCGCCCAGGCCTCTGGTTCGTCGACTGGGGCAAGGCGGAGGACTTCGCCGCTGTCCAGTACAGCCCGACCAACGACACGGTCAATATGTGGATGATAGACTCGACGCTCTGGAACAAGGACTCGGTCGTCATCGCTATGGAATACCTCGTCAAGGACTCTATCGGCAATATGGTCTCCAAGACTGACACCCTCCGCGAATGGCACAAGGAGAAGCCTAAGACGGAGAACAAGCGCGAGCGCCGACGTAAGAAACAGACTGACGACAAGCCGAAAATCCCGGTCCTCGACGTCAAGGTCTCTCAGAATCTCGGCCCATTCAGCGTCCTGTCTATCTCCTCGCCGACTCCTATCGACTCCCTCGACTGGCAGGCTGTCCGCCTCGGCCACAAGGTCGACACTATCTTCCAGGATGTCCCCTACTCTATCGAACCAGACTCTTCCAACATCTGCTCCCGACGTATCAAGCACAAGTGGATTCTCGGCGACACTTATCGCCTAACTATCGACTCCGCTGCTATCAAGGATATCTACGGCGTCGCCAACCGTCCTATCAAGCAGGAGGTTAAGGTCGCGACGGCCGACCGCTACGGGACTATTTATATCGACGTGGATAGCGTCGGCGAAAACGACCTCGTTCAGATCGTGACGGGCAATGGTGCCCCTACTCGTCAAAACTACGCCGGCAAGTCTGGCAAGGTCGGCTTTAAATACGTCAAGCCGGGCGACTACTTTATCCGTATCCTCGACGACCGCAATCGCAATGGTAAGTGGGACACGGGCGACTTCGACTCCCGCCGCCAGCCCGAGACTTATATCTACTATATGGAGAAGGTCAAGGTGAAGGCCAACTGGGATATCCATATTGAATTCCGTAAGTCTGACTTTACTCCAGACCGCTTCTACCGTAAGCTGGGCGACAAGAAAAACAACACACGCCGATGAACGAGGACGAACGTTGGATGAGAGAGGCCCTCGCCGAAGCTCGTCTGGCTGCCGCCGAGGGTGAAGTCCCTATCGGCGCTGTCGTGGTCTGCGCAGGTCACGTCGTCGGTCGTGGTCACAATCAGACGGAACGTCTCCACGACGTCACCGCCCACGCCGAGATGATCGCACTCACCGCCGCCATGGAGTCCCTCTCGGCTAAGTATCTCGTCGACTGCACGCTCTACGTGACGCTCGAACCTTGCACGATGTGCAGTGGCGCAACGGCTTGGGCGCAAATCGGCAGGATTGTCTTCGGCGCCACCGACGACCGCCGCGGCTACCGCCGTCTCTCACCCTCGCCCCTCCACCCTAAGACGACGGTCTCCTCGGGCGTCCTCGCCGACGAATGTCAAGCCCTCGTCCTCGACTTCTTCAAGTCTAGACGCTCCTGAACTTATGTTAAGACGGCGTATATGAAACTTAAACGCCTTCTATTGCCTGTATGCCATTTTTTTTTGCTACCTTGCAGCATATTTCGTTGTATGCTATGAAAAAATTATTCGTTTTTCTGCTCGTAGCTGTCGTCTCAAGCATATACTCCCTCGCCGACGATTTTGTCGTCGCCAATGGCCGACTCGAACTCGTCATCGGCGCCACCCCTAAGCCTGTCATGAAGACAGCGCTCGCCATGTTCGCCTCCGACTGGGAACGTGTATTCTCGACTTCTCCGACTTTCGTCTCCTCTAAGACTCCTCAGAGTCCTGGCGCCGCCCGCATCGTCGCCGGCGTAGTCGGAGACCCGGTCCTCTCTGGCTTTATGGTCAACGCCCGTCAGCTGAAAGACCATGCCGAGGCCTTCTCTATCAACATTTCTGCCGACGGCACACTCATCGTCGCCGGCTCCGACGCTCATGGTGTGGCATACGGCCTCCTCGAGGTCTCTCGCCTCATCGGCGTCTCCCCCTGGGAGTGGTGGGCTGACTCCCCTGTCCCCCCGCGTCGCCACTACCGTCTCGCTCAGAACTACCATCGCGTAGAGTCCCCCTCCGTCGCCTATCGTGGCATCTTCATCAACGACGAGGACTGGGGGCTCAACCCCTGGAGCTGGAAGACTAACGACCCGCAGGAGAAGGGTGTCATCGGCCCCGGTACTACCGAACGTATCTTCCAACTGCTTCTGAGGCTCCGCGCCAATACTTACTGGCCACCTATGCACTCCTGCTCCCGTCCCTTCTTCCTGACCGACGGCAACCGAGAGATGGCTGAGAAATATGGTATCTACATCGGGACCTCTCACTGCGAGCCTATGGGCTGCAACGCCAACGGAGAATGGCGTGTCCGTGGCAATGGCGAATACAACTTCAAGACTAACAAGGATAGCGTCCTCAGCTTCTGGAGACAGCGAGTCCACGAGACGGCTTCGCAGGAGATGATATACACCCTCGGCATGCGCGGCATCCACGACAGCGGCATCCTCGGCGCCAACAACAAATGGGAACGCCGCATCCTGACAGAGGAGGTCATAAAGGAGCAACGCACCCTCCTCGCCTCAGAACTTGGCAAGCCTGTCGACCAGATTCCGCAAGTCTTCATCCCCTACAAGGAGGTCCTCGACGCCTACAACGACGACATGAAAGTTCCAGACGACGTGACTCTCATGTGGTGCGACGACAACTATGGCTATATCCGCCACACTCCTAACCGTAACGAGGCTAAACGCCGCGGCGGCAACGGTCTCTACTACCACGCCTCCTACTGGGGCAGACCGCACGACTACCTCTGGCTCGGGACCTTCAGCCCCGCCCTCATGTTCCAACAGCTTTCGACGGCCTACGAGAACGGCATCCGGAAGATATGGATCCTCAACGTCGGCGACATCAAGCCTCTTGAATATCAGACGGAACTCTTCCTCGATATGGCTTGGGACGTCGAAAACGTCGAGAAGATTGGAGTCCAGCAACATCTGAAGGAGTTCCTCGCTCGCGAGTTCGGAGAACTTTTCTCCGACAATCTGGCTCAGGCCCTCCTCGAGCACTACCGCCTGTCTTTCATCTGCCGTCCCGAGTTCCTCGGCAACACACGCACGGAGGAGAAAGACCCGAGCTACAAGGTCGTATCAGACCTCCCGTGGAGCAAGAAGACGGTCATCCGACGCCTCGCTCAGTACCAGAATGTCAGCGACAAGGTTGAAAAGATTGCTCAGAAACTCCCCGCCACCCTCCAGCCTTCCTTCTTCCAGCTCGTCGGCTACCCCGTATGGGCCGCCTACCAGATGAACAAGAAGATGCTCTCCGCTCAGATGGCTCGCCACGGCGACGATGTCTTCGCGTCTGCCGATGTCGCCTACGACAGTATCGTCTCCATGACGGCTCGCTACAACAACGCCAAGTGGAACGGCATCATGGACTGCCACCCAAGACAGCTTCCCGTCTTCGACAAGGTTCAGCAGCGCGCCAGCACTACGGATTGGGTCAAGAGTGAGAACTGGAAAAGTACGATACCAGGCTCCGACTGCAAGAAGGGTAAGGTCAAGGTATGGCCCAGCCTCGGCTACAGCAATAACGCAGCGCAACTCCTCCCAGACGAACAGGTGTTCTACAACTGCGAGACGGAGAACGAGACTGACACTGTCGAGGTCGAGCTCCACTTCCTCCCGACTCACCCGCTGGGCGACGAGGTCAACCTCAAGGTCTCTGTCTCCGCCGACGGCAAGGACGTCAAGTCGTTCGACATCAAGACCGAAGGACGTAGCGAGGAATGGAAACAAAACGTCCTCCGCAATCAAGCCATACAAAGACTCAAACTGCCTGCCGTCAAGGGCCGACAGCACAGACTTTGCGTCTCGACGGAACGCAAGGGTATCATCATAGACCAAATATTGACAAGATGAAGTGGGAAGAGCTTCTCAGACCTATAAGACTCGGTAAATCGACTGGCGCCAATCATCAAGACCGCAGCCAGTTCCAACTAGACTACGATCGTATCATCTTCTCCGCAGCCTTCCGACGGCTGCAGAACAAGACGCAGGTCTTCCCCCTCCCTGGCGCCATCTTCGTCCACAACAGACTGACTCACAGCATCGAAGTGGCCTCCGTCGGACGTTCGCTCGGCAACAACGCAGCCCTCAAGCTGTCGCAGCTGTTCCCAGACGACGCCCAGCTTATCCAGCAGTCATTCAGCTCCATCGTCTCCGCCGCCTGCCTCGCTCACGACCTCGGCAACCCGCCCTTCGGTCACTCTGGCGAGGACGCTATCCGCCATTTCTTCATCAACGGCGCCGGTCGCGAACTATGCTCATCCCTGACCGACGAGCAGCGGAGCGACTTCTGCAACTTCGACGGCAACGCCAACACGTTCCGCCTCCTCTCCCACAACTTCAAGGGCAGACGTGAAGGCGGCTTCGCCCTCACGATGCCGACCCTCGCCTCTATCGTCAAGTATCCACGGTCTTCTGCTGGCGTCAAGAAGTTCGGCTACTTCCAGCAGGACAGGCAGACGTATATGAATATCGCCGAGTCGCTCGGCATACCTCTCGTCGACGAGGCGAAGCAGCTCTACGCCCGCCACCCTCTGGTCTTCCTCGTCGAGGCGGCAGACGACATCTGCTATCAGGTCATGGACGCCGAGGACGCCTGTCGTCTTGGCATCCTCTCTTTCGACGAGACCTACGAGCTCCTCATGGGCTTCTTCGACAAGGAGGCGGACAAGACTGTCTTCAGAAATTTCAACGGAGTGCGCCACATCGTCACCGACACTCACGAGCAGGTCGCCTATATGCGCTCTATCGTCATTGGCCGCCTCGTCGAGCGGACGGTAGGCATCTTCTGCGACAATATCGAGGCCATACTTCGCGGCGAGTTCACCGGTTCCCTGACGAGCCACCTCAGCGGCGTCGAGGGCGCAGCCATGAACACGCTCGCCGAGACTGCCATCCGCCGCATCTACCGCAATCAGACTGTCGCACAGGTGGAACTGTCGGGCTTCCAGATTATTGGGACACTTCTCGACCGCTTCGCCGCCGCCCTCACTCAGCCCGAGAACTACTACTCGAAACTCATCAGGACCTTCATCCCGAGTCAATACAATGTCGATGATGACGCCTCGGTCTACGACCGTCTCCTCTGCGCCGTCGATACGGTCAGCGGCATGACAGACCTCTATGCGCTCGACCTATACAAAAAGGTGACAGGCGGGATTTAGTCGTCTGTCACCTTCAGAATTCTGTTTCCTTTCAGTCTACATCCTGACGTCCTCAGACTCGATAGTCATCAGGGCGTCTATCGTGACGTCGGCCTGCTCAGAGACCCTGACAGCCTGATTCTGCACGATCTTCTCGAAGAGGTTGCGGACGAAACGACCGTTGCCGAAGTTCTTGTCCTTGTGGGCGACACTGTAGTTTATCAGCTCGACGACACGCTCTCTCGCCTCGTCGCTCAGCTTGTAGTCGCTCTTCGAGGTCCTCAGCATGAAGATCTTCAGTAGCTCGTCGGCGCTGTAGTCGGGGAAGTTGATATACCTGTTGAACCTCGACTTCAGACCAGGGTTCGTCTCGAGGAAGCCGTCAATCTCGTCATTGTAACCGGCGATGATGACGACGAGACGCTCGCGGTCGTCCTCCATCCTCTTCAGGAGTGTCGATATAGCCTCGCCGCCATAGTCGTTGTTGCCGCCATTAGCCAGGGCGTAGGCCTCGTCGATGAAGAGGACGCCGTCCAGTGCGCTGTCGATGACGTCGTTAGTCTTCTTGGCAGTCTGCCCGACGTATTCCGCGACGAGACCAGACCTGTCAGTCTCAACCAGGTGGCCTCTCTTCAAGACACCCAGACTTGCATAAATCCTTGCGACGATTCTCGCGACAGTCGTCTTGCCAGTGCCAGGGTTTCCCGTGAAGACACAGTGGTAGGAGACAGACTGAGACTTCAGGCCGAGAGCCTCGCGCTGCTTCTGCACCTTGACGTAGCTGGCGAGCTTCTTGACCTCCTCCTTGACAGGACCGAGGCCTATCATCTCCTCGAGGTCGGCTAGTGGGTCGGTCTCCTGCGCAGGCTCCTGTGCGCCCTCCTTCTTCTCCTCGTTCTGCTGTTCCTGCTGTCTCTCCCGCTGGACGTTGGAGGAGCCGTTGTCCTTCCCCATCTCGTCCATAGCATTGAGCATCAACTTCTCCTCGTTAGACATATTGTCGTCGAGGACGGCGACCTCGCTGATGAGCTTTCTGAGCAGGAGGACATATTGCTTAACAGCCTTCTCGTCATACTTGCGGAAGAACGAGACGAAGGCCAGCTTACCATCGGGTGTGTTAGTCTTAATGCTCCGGACCTCGGCGATAGACTTCTTAGCGGCGGCGCGGAGAGCCTCGACAGTGTCAGCCTCGGGCTTCTCGACAGAGAGGAGCAGGAGCGTCTTCATCAGGCAGAGACTCTCGTCGTCATCACCCTCGGCAGGGTGACCAATCTTAGCGAAGCAGTTGACGAGATCCATCATGGCGAGGAGCGTCAGCCTCTTATTGAGGCGAGGAGTCTTGACGCGGTCGATGACGTCCATGCCCGAGCCAGCGTTGATTCTCGAGACGAGATCGTTGTCAGCAGACATCGACTCGATATGAGCAACAAGTTCAGAGGCTGCCGCCATGACCTTCCTTATCCCCTCAGAGTCCTTGACCCTCGTCCCGCTCGTCGTCTTGACAGGTGCGGAGACCTTAGAGCTTACGTCTTCAGCGCCCTCGACAACCTTGTTTTCGCAGAGGAGCGAGAGCATACGGGCGAACTTCTCGGCGGGCTCCTTAGCGGCGAAGAGGAAGCCGTGCATAGTCTTGGCGATAGTGATGACGACCCTCTGATAGTCTTCGACAGCGACAGTCGAGACCGTCACGTCGTCGTAGTTGATGACCTCGAACTGAGCGGAGGACATAGCCTTGACGATGAAGCAGGGGTAGAAGTAGAGGCGGAAGTCAGCACACTGGAGGACCGGGGTATCGTAGGGGTTGCGGATAAAGTTGAAAGCACCGACGAAGGCGCGCGCCTCCTGCCTGATACTCTTGTAGTCGCTCCACTTAGAGTAGTTCAGCGAATGCCTCCGGAGCTGTGCGTACCATGTCTCCAGACCGAGCAGTTCCTCGGCGGCGGCGCATAGATGAGGGTAAGTAGCCAGGCGCGCCTTGCTGACGTCGGCGACACTGCTAAAGAGTTCGGAGACATACTCCGTCGACTTCTTGCGCAGCTCCTCCTCGTACTTAGAGAACCTCTCGTCGCTGGCGATACGGAGTTTTCTAGCGAGGGCGTCGATAGTGCGCATATTGAGACCCATGTCGTAGCCCTTGACGAAGGTGCGGGCGATGACCGTCTCCATACGACCATCGTCTCTCTTGCTCAGTTTCCGAAGCCTGTCGAGCTGTGCAGACTCTTTCATTGTCGCCTTCTTGTTCAACGTGCCGAGAGCCGAGAGAATCATCAGGACGGCGAGAGACCAGAGCCAGAAGCCACCACTCGTGCAGGCAAAGTAAGTTGCCACGCCTGCAAGCAGCACCGAAAAAGCCTTAGCGCCGACCGAAGAGCAGGAGGCAGACTTGAGGGGCATCGGGACAGCCTTGCTATGGTCGCCCTCACGGGTGTAGTAACCCGTGCCGGGGAGCATCTGGAGCTTAGCACCCGGGGTAAACTCCCTCTTAAACTTACCTTCGGAGCCGATTTTCTCAGTATTGAGCCGGACACCCTCAAAGTGACTATGATCCCTTTCGACGGTGACAACCTGTCCGTCGTCTAGTGTAAAGGGAACCTCAGAATTCCATTCGTTCTTTGCCATTTTTCTCTAAAGCAGATATGTTTGTAAAATCAAGCGACGTCGAACTGAGCGTCGTAAATACCCTTGTAGACACCGCCCTTGGCGAGGAGCTCGTCGTGAGTGCCCTGCTCGACAATCTGGCCATGCTCCATGACAAGAATCAGGTCGGCGCCCCGGATAGTGCTGAGGCGGTGAGCGATCATGAAGCAAGTCTTACCGGCGGTCAGGTTGTCGATAGCCTTCTGGAGGAGCAGTTCAGTATGCGTATCAATATTACTCGTAGCCTCGTCGAGGACGAGGATCGGTGCGCGGCTATGGATAGCGCGAGCGATAGTGAGCAGCTGCTTCTGCCCGTGGGAGATGTTCTCACCCTGACGGAGGAGGACCGTCTCGTAGCCATGAGGCAAGCGCTCGATAAAAGACTCCGCCATAGCCAGGCGTGCAGACTCTTGAGCCTCTTCGAGAGAGTGTCGTGCCGGGTCGCCATAGCAGATATTGTTCTGGACAGTATCGGTGAAGAGGATAGGCTCCTGGAGGACGACCGCCATCGAGTCTCGGAGATACGTGATCCCATAGTCACGGACGTCCACACCATCGAGGAGGATACGTCCGCCGTCGACATCGTAGAAACGCGAGAGGAGGTTCATCAGCGTCGTCTTGCCTGCGCCGGTACCGCCGACGATAGCGACGACCTGACCGGGGAGAGCAGTGAAGGAGACATCCTTGAGAATCTGCTTCTCCGGGGTGTAGCCGAACTGCACATGGTCGAAGACCACATGGCCCTTGACGTCGGCAGAAGGGTTGACAGCGTCCTTCTTGTCCATAATCTTAGGGACAACGTCGAGCATATCGAAGACACGCTCGGCGCCGGCGAAGGCAGACTGGAGAGAGTTCATCTGCGTCGCAATCATATTGACAGGGCGGAGGAAGTTGCGAGTATAGAGGAGAAAGGACTGAATAGTACCGACAGTCAGAGCCCCCTGGAGCGCCATCATACCGCCGACGACGGCGACGAGGATATAAGTAAAGTTGTCGAGGACGCGGAGCATAGGCATCAGGAGACCGCTATTTATCTGCGCCTTAGTGCCGCTGAGACGCATCTCCGTGTTAGCCTTCTCGAAGGAGAGACGCCAATCCTCCTCCCTGCCGAGGGAGCGTATGACGCGGAGACCGTTGATACTCTCCTCGACGACCGAGTTCATCTTGCCGAGGGCGACCTGCTGGCGGTCGAAGAAGCGGCGAGAGCGGCGGACGATGATACGAGTCAGGAGGAGGACGAGAGGGATGCTAAGACATACCAGTCCCGTCAGTGAGGGGCTGAGGACAATCATCGTCGTAATCATACCGATCATAGAGACGACCGTCGTCACGACCTGGATAAGCGCCTGCCCCATGCCATCCTTGACCAGTTCGGCGTCGTTGCTGAAGCGGCTGAGAATATCGCCACGGCTATTAGTATCGTAGTAGTTGACGTCGAGATTGACGAGGTGGTCCATCATCTGGCGGCGTAGCTTAGCGACAATCTGCTGGCTGACCCACGTCATCCCGAACTCCTGAGCCCAGGAGGCGAGAGAGCCGAGGACATAGATGACAGCGAGGGCGAAGAGGTACATCGACATAAGAGGGTAGTCGATAGAGATGCCGTCGGTCACCGAGATACAGTCGTCGATAGTCCTACCAATCAGATAGGGGGCAGCGAGAGTGACGCCGACCGAGGCGACGGAGCAGAGGAGCAGACCCGTCATCAGGAGCCAATGCTCCTTCCAGTAGGGGAGGAGGCGGAGGAGCGTCTTACGGTTGCTGCGAGCCTTCTCTGGAGTGCCGCCGATATGCGGACGTTGAGCCATAGGGTTTCTCATGACAGAGCCTCCTTTCCTGAATTAGAGTTCGAGAGACCAGTCTGCGCGCGGAAAGTCTCGCGATAGGTCTCGCAGGAGTTCATCAGTTCGTCGTGCGTCCCGCAAGCCTCGACCTGCCCGTTGCGGAGCATAAGAATCTGGTTGGCGTTGCGGATCGAGGAGATACGCTGAGCGACAATAATCTTAGTCATCGTCAGCTTATCGAGTTCCATCTTAATCTTCTTCTCAGTCAGGAGGTCGAGGGAGCAGAAGCTATCATCGAGGATAAGCACATCAGGGCGAGTCAGGAGCGTACGGGCGATGCAGAGACGTTGTTTCTGACCGCCAGAGAGATTAGTAGCGCCCTGGTCGAGGACGTGGTCGAGCCCGTCTGCGAGGCTCCTGATATGGTCTCCCATCTGAGCGGCGTCGCAGGCAGCCATAATCTCGTCGTCGGTAGCGTCGGGCTTACCCATACGCATATTGTCGCGGATAGTGCCGCTAAAGAGGAGGGAGTGCTGCATCACCATAGCCACCTTGGACTGCAGTTCGCGGCGGTCGATAGACGTGAGCGGCTTGCCGTCGATAGAGATAGAGCCCGAGGAGGGGTCGTAGTAGCGCGGGATAAGGTTGACGAGCGTCGTCTTGCCGGAGCCCGTCTCGCCGAGGATAGCAAGAGTCTCGCCGCGGTGGAGGTTGAAAGAGACGCCGTCGAGCTGGTGACGATTGCCGTCGTAGGAGAAAGAAACATTGTCGAACACCACGTCGCCCGGGGAGTAAGGGAGCGGAGTCGAGCCGTCGCGGAGACGCTCGTCGCTTTCAGCCTCAGTCGGAGTGTCGAGGACCTCACGGAGACGGTTGACAGAGGCTTCAGCCTGAGTGATACTCAGAATCACGTGACTCGCCATCATGAGAGCCATCTGAATCTGGGCGAGGTAGTTGATAGTAGCCATGATACCGCCGACCTTCATACGGTCAGCCTCAATCTCACCAGCGCCGAAGTATATGACAGCGATGATACCCGCGTTGAGAGCGAAGGAGACGAAAGGCATCATGAAGCTCATGTGGCGGCTGACCTTGATAGTAGAGTCGAGGAGGTTAGCGTTGACCGAGTTGAACTTACGGCTCTCGACATCCTCGTTAGTATAAGCCTTGGTGACGCGGACGCCGACGAGAATCTCCTGAACGACAGAGACGAAGCCATCGCGCTTGCGCTGCTGGTCGACGAAGAGGGGGAGACTGCTACGCATAATCCTGATAACGAAGACGAAGGAGCAGAGCATGAGAGCGAGGAGAACGACAGACACGTTAGTATCAATCATAAAGCTCATCACGACAGCGCCGACGAACATAAAAGGAGCTCGGAAGAGGAGACGCATAGAGGCCTGGATAACCTGCTGGACACGGTTGACGTCGTCGCCCATACGAGTGATGAGCGAGGGCGCCTCGAGGCGGTCGACATCGGAGAAAGAGAAGCGGCTGATACGGGAGTAGAGGTCGCTACGGAGGTCGGCGCCGAAGCGGTAGGCCACACGGCCGGCGGCATAGATAGAGAGGATGCCGCCGACGACGCCGATAATCATGATGACGACCATCTTGATGCCCGTCGGGGTGACGACATCAGGTTCGCCGCCGAGGATGCCACGGTCGACGATGACAGCCATAAGGTCTGGCTGCTCGAGCTCCGCCCAGACCTCGAGGAGGACGCATAGCGGGGCGAGGCACGCCAGTTTCCAGTGAGGGCGGAGATATTTCCAGATAAGATTCATCGGGCGACTAATAATCAGTCAATCTTCTCGTTGTCCTCGGGGATCGGATAGTTAGGAGAAGGCTTGTGCATACGCCTCATGATACGATCCATCTCCTTGACCTTCTTAGGGTACTTGTCGGCGAGGTTGTTGCTTTCCGTCTTATCCTTCGAGATATTGTAGAGCTCAAGCGGAGCGCCCTTCTTGACCGTCACACACTTCCAGTCGCCGAGGCGAAGAGCGCGCTGCTTACCTGGGAACTCCCAATAGAGCGGTCGGCTATCAGTATCGACGTTCTTGCCATAGAAGAGCGGGGAGATGTCCATGCCGTCGAGCACCTGCGGGAGGTGGTCCTTAGCACCCGCAATAGCGGCGAGAGTCGGCATGAAGTCCGGGAAGTAGATAAGATTCTCGACGCTGCGGACGGGGACGCGGCCAGGCTGGTTGACAATGAGAGGCACCTTGATGCCGCCCTCGTAGAGCTGCCCCTTGCGGCCCTTGAGACCTGCGCCGGAGCCAAGCTGCTCGCGAGGAGCCATGACAGCCACGCCGTTGTCGCTAGCGAATATGACGAGAGTATTCTCGCGGAGACCAAGATTGTCGAGAGCGCCCAAGACGCGGCCTATCTGAGCATCCATGTGAGTGATGAGCGAGGCGTAGCGCTTGACGTCGACAGGCCAGTCCTCCTGCCCGTCGTACCACGAGACATTGTCGATGATATAAGGCTCGTGGGGGCAGTCGTAGGCGAGGTAAAGGAAGAACGGGTTGTTCTTGTTGCGATGGATAAAGGCGATAGCGTCGTCGGTCGAGATCTCAGTATTGTGGCGTACGTGAGCGTCGTCGGAGTTCTCGCGGATATTGATAAGCGAATCGCCGTGGAAGCGGTAGTAGGGGTAGTAGTAGGGCGCGTTGCTATGGACAGTCGAGATAGTCCAGCCATAGAACTCGTCGAAGCCACGGTGGTTGGGCGCGGAGCCCGGGTCGTAGCCGTCGAGGTGCCACTTGTTGACGAGGCAGGTGCGGTAGTGGGCAGCGCTGAGGACAGTAGCGATAGTAGTGTCTTCAGGGAGGAGGTTGGCGCGGCGTACGTAGGTCGTGTCGCCCTTAGGGTTAATCTTGACGCCGACCATGCCGCCCTCGTAGCACTGGTTGTCGCGGATGCGGCTATTGCCGGAGTTGCGACCCGTCATGAGGCAGCAACGAGAGGGGGAGCTGATGCCGCTGCCGGCGTAGGCCTGCTCGAAGCGTGTGCCCGTCTCGGCGAGGCGGTCGATGTTTGGGGTCTGGATGTACTTGTTGCCGTAGCAGGAGAGGTCGCCGTAGCCCATGTCGTCGGCGAGGATGAATACGATGTTGGGTCGCTCGGGGGTAGCCTTCTGCTGGGCCGTTGCGCCAGCGGCTACAGAGCCTGCGACGAGGCAGACGATAGGGCGTGGGGAGAGGGAAGAAAGGTGACGAGTATGATGTTTGGTCATATTTTTATATATGTTAGGAACACAATATTACGATAAATTCGAGAGGAATGCAAAGGGAGGAAGGCACAAAAGACAGGCGAGGAAGAAAAAACGGCACGAAGAGGTGGAAGGGGAGGAGCGGAGGAGAAGGGGGGAGAGACGAGACAGGGCTAATACAGGTCTAACCACGGGCACATGGAAGGAAGGGGAGAAGAGGTATTCGCATGGGCAGGGGAAGGGGAGGAGAAGGGAAAGTGTAAGGAGAGGAGATTATGCTGTCTGGCATAGGGAGGAAGTTTGGCACGCGGTTTGAAAAAGGGATAGATGAAGTTTAACCAATGGGAGCTTCCACAAGCAACATTGCGGGGGCGACCAAATTAAAAACTGAAAGCCATGAAGACGACAATAATAAGCAAGGTCATTGCAGCAGTAGTAGCAATAGTAGTCTCGATAGGAGCACAGGCACAGGGAAGAGCAGCGGGGCACGGGCATCAGGACCACAGCCCACGTCACACGACGAAGGTAGTAGCGCCGGCGGGTCCGGCAGTGCATCAGTCACATAGGCATCATCATGGTCCGGTGGTAGTACATCCGGCACCGGTAGTAGTGGCGCCACATCATCATCACCATCATCACGTAGTAGCACCAGTCGTAGTGCCGCCACCGGTGCCGCCAGTCGGGACGATAGTAGAAGTATTGCCGGCGAACAGCATATCGGTACAGATAGGCGGGGTGTCAGTCTACGTATCTGGCGGCATCAGATACCTGCCGACGCTGATAGGCGGGAGACTGCTGTACAAGATATTAGGTTAGCGAGGGGGAAGAAGGGGAGAGAAGAAAGGAAGAAGGGAAGAAGTAGAATATAAGGGGGTGAGCAGAGGAGCTTGCCCCCTCTCTTTTTGTGCATAGAGATAGACAAGGGAGCGGAGGGAGGGGGCGAATATGACAATGAATAACTTAATTTAATGATTTTCGTGTAGTTCTGCGGCTGAAATATGTCTAACTTTGCGGCAATTTCGGGAGGAAAAGTCTAAACCAGGTCTAATACAGGTCTAACCGAGAAGTAGGGAGAGACCGAGGAGGGGCCCACGTCCGGGTCAACAATATTCTGCGTTAACAATTCGTCCCCAAGAGAAACCTCAAAAAAGAGTAAGATGACATTTGAAGAAACAGGTCTTGACAGCGAATTGTTGCAGGCTATTGGAGAATTAGGATTTGTGGAGCCGACGCCGGTACAGGAGAAGAGCATACCGGAGATACTGCAGGGAGGGCGCGACATAGTATCGCTCGCGCAGACAGGCACAGGCAAGACGGCGGCATTCGGGCTGCCGATACTACAGATGACGAATTCGGAAGACGAGAGGACTCAGGCCATGATACTGAGTCCGACTCGCGAGCTGTGCCTCCAGATCTCGAAAGACCTGACAGCATTCGGAAAGTACAAGAGAGGTCACAGGATCACGGCCGTCTATGGCGGTGCGGACATCAGGAGACAGATCAAGGAGCTCAAGAGCGGCAGCCAGATAGTAGTCGGCACGCCGGGACGAGTCATAGACCTCATAGAGAGGGGCGTATTGAAGCTCGGTGACATCAGGTGGCTGGTGCTTGACGAGGCGGACGAGATGCTCGACATGGGATTCAAGGACGATCTGGAGCGGATACTCTCTGAGACGCCGGAGAACAGGCAGACATTGCTATTCTCGGCGACGATGCCTCCATTCATAGCGAAAGTCACGAGCCAGTACATGAAGGACCCGATAGAGATCAAGATCGGGCGGACCAATCAGGGTGCGGACACCGTCGCGCATCACTACTACATGGTACGTCCGTCGGACAGGTATCTCGCGTTGAAGCGCATCGTCGACATGGAGCCCGACATATACAGCATAGTATTCTGCAGGACGAGGGAGGAGACGAAGGAAGTAGCGGAGAAGCTGATAGCAGACGGGTATAACGCAGACGCGCTACACGGCGACCTGTCTCAGGCTCAGAGAGACATGGTCATGCAGAGGTTCAAGATACACCACCTGCAGATCCTGGTAGCGACAGACGTGGCGGCACGCGGCATCGACGTGAAGGACCTGACGCACGTCATCAACTACAACCTGCCGGACGACACCGAGGTGTATATCCACAGGAGCGGTCGAACGGGCAGGGCTGGGAAGACAGGAGTCAGCATCGTCATCATCACGAGGAAGGAAGTCTCGAAGATACGCCAGATAGAGAAGATATCCGGGAAGAAGTTCGAGCAGCAGCAGATCCCGACGGCGGAGGAGATATGCCAGCGGAAGCTCGAGTATTTCACTGAGAGCATAGCCGGTCAGGCAATCGAGGAGGAGTCGCCAGTCGCGAAGTTCATCCCGCAGGCCATAGAGAGGCTGGCGGACTACAGCAAGGAGGATATCATAGCGAAGTTCATCACAGCGGAGTTTGCGTCGGTCAGCAAGTACTATCAGAGTGCAGAGGACCTGAACATAGGGATGGACGAAGGGCGAAAGGCCGACAATGGATGGGAGCGCCTATTCATCAACGTCGGCAAGATAGACTCAGTACGTCCGCAGGACCTGATAGCGCTCGTCAACGACTTCGTCCACACGAAGAAGAAGATCAAGATAGGCGGCATCGACATTAAGAGGAACTTCTCGTTCATGAACGTCGAGGCGTCGGCTGTCGACAGCATACTGGAAGCGCTCAATGGCTGCGTCATAGACGGGTATAAACTCATAGTCGAGCGGACAGAGCCGAGGAAGGATAAGATCGGCGAGGACGGAATGGGTGGTGGACGCAGGGGCCGAAGAGGCAGGGGCGGCAACAGCCATAACGACTGGAACGACTACAAGCCGGCACAGCGCAGCGGACGGAACGACCACAGGCACAGGGATAGGGGGACTAAGAGCGGCAGAAAGCAGTAGAACACTGAAGAAGCGAGACATAGAGACAAGCGAGGCGAAGCGTAGATTTCGTCTCGCTTTTTTTGCTGCACGGAAAGAAAAACAGAAATAAAAAAGAAAGAAAGATAGAAAAGTGATAATAGATTAGTATCTTTGCGAAAAGCAGGGATGCGAAAACAAACGAAAGGAGCAGCACCATGAAGGACGTCGTAAACACAGAGGACGCACACAGCATAAAGGCATACGCATACGCGGGTAAGAGCGAGATGACGGGCGTCGAGATACCTGAGGGGATCACCACGATAGGGTGGTATGCCTTCGAGGGATGCGGTGCGCTGAGCAGTGTCGAGATACCGAAGAGCGTCAGGACAATCGGAGGTTATGCCTTCGAGGGCTGCCGTTCGCTGAGCAGTGTCGAGATACCGGAGGGCGTGAGCGTCATCGGGAGCAGGACCTTTGACGGGTGCACGGGGCTAAGGAGCGTCGTCATCCCGAAGAGCGTAGAGAGCCTCGGGTGGTATTCGTTCTTCAACTGCGAGGAGTTGACATCCATCGAGATTCCGGAGGGCGTCAAGAGCATCGGAGGCGGGGCGTTCAAGCGTTGCAGTTCGCTGAAACAAGTCGTCATCCCGAAAGGAGTCACGAAGATAGAGGAGCACGTCTTCGAGGGTTGCAGCAGCCTGAGGAGCGTCGAGATACCGGAAGGCGTCGAGAGCATCGGCGAGTATGCCTTTGACGGGTGCAGCAGCCTAAGCAACGTCAGAATACCGAAGGGTGTCAAGGGCATAGGGTATGCAGCCTTTGAGGGGTGCAGTGGGCTGACAGAGATCAGAATACCGGAGGGCGTCAAGAGCATAGGCGAGCAGGCGTTCATGAACTGCAGCGGGCTGAAGACCGTCGAGATACCAGACAGCGTCTTGAGCATAGGCGAGTATGCCTTCGTCGGGTGCCAAAAGATAGAGAGCATAAAAGTCCGGGAAGGCAACAAGAAATACGACAGTCGGAAGGACTGCAACGCGATAATAGAGACAGAGACGAAGACACTGGTAGCTGGGTGCAGGAGCACAGAGATACCGGGAGGAGTCGAGGTCATAGGCACGTCGGCGTTCTCGGGCTGTGCGGGACTAAAGAGCGTAAAGATCCCCGAGGGTGTCAAGCTAATCGGAGCGTCAGCGTTCTCGTGCTGCGGAGACCTGGAGACCGTCGAGATACCGAGCAGCGTCGAGAGCATAGGCGAAGGGGCTTTCAGCTACAGCAACAAGATAAAGAGCATAAAGAGCAAGATAGCTGCACCGAAGCGGAGCAATATAGGAATAAGCGGGATAACGATAAGCATACCGAGGGGGACGACAGAGGCGTATAAGGAGAACTGGGGAACAGGGAACACATACGTAGAAGAATAGGAGAGGAGAAGAGGAGAAGAAGAGACAATATAGAGGAGACCCGCGGCACACAAGAGCTGCGGGTCTCACTTTTTTAGGACAGACGGGAAGAGCGGAAAATAGAGAGAAAAGAAGTAAATTTGAGAGTTCGGAAGGGGGAGAGAAGGAGGAAGAGAAGGAGGAAGAGAAGGGGAGAGAGAAGAGAAAGACAGAGGACGGGGAGGAAAGGGAGAGAAGGAAAGAGAAGGAACAGACCAAAAGACAACGAGAAAGAAGAAAGGAAGAAAGAGATGGCGACATGGGATAAGATAGATAGGGCGACAGAAGACGGGAGGAAAGTCTCGATGATGGCGCCCGTGATAGTCTCGGCGAGCAGGAGCACAGACATACCGGCGTTCTATGCAGACTGGTTCTTCAAGAGACTAGAGAAAGGGTATTCAGTCTGGACGAACCCGTTCAACAATGCGAGGAGCTACATCTCGTATGAAAAGATGCGCTTTGTCGTCTTATGGTCGAAGAATCCCGAGCCGCTGTTAGAGCACCTCGACAAGCGGAAGGAGAGGAAGATTGGGTGCTACATACAGTACACACTGAACGACTATGAGAGGGAGGGAATGGAGAAAGTCCCGCCGATAGAGAAAAGGATAGAGACATTCAGGAAACTCGTCAAAAAACTCGGGAAGGGGGCAGTGATATGGAGGTTTGACCCACTGATATTGACAGACAGGATAACAGTCGACGACCTGCTGGAGAGGATAGCGAAGATAGGCGACCAGCTGAAGGGGTACACAGAGAAACTCGTGTATAGCTATGCAGACATAGCGGCATACAAGAAAGTCAAGAGCAACCTCGACGCGAGCGGCATAAAGTACAAGGAGTGGGAGACAGAGGAGATGGAAGAAATGGCGAGGAGACTATCGGAGATGAACAGAGAGAGGGGATGGGGATATAGGATAGCGACGTGCGGGGAGAAGATAGACACACGGAAATACGGCATAGAGCATAACAGGTGCATAGACGGGGACCTGATAGTAAGACTTGCGTGGGAGGACACGGAGCTGATGAAGTCCATGAAAGTCAAGATAGAGGGGCCGTCACTCTTAGGTCCGTCAACTATGCCGGAGGGGGCGATATTACTGCCAGACGGACGGTATTTTCTCAGCACACACAAGAAAGACCAGGGGCAGAGACAGTTCTGCGAGTGCATGGCGTCGAAGGACATCGGGGAGTATAACACATGTCCGCACCTGTGTGAATACTGCTATGCGAACACGACGAAGACCATAGCGATAGAGAACTGGAAGAGACACCTCGGGAACAGAGAGGGGGAGACAATAACAGGGAAGTAAAAAGATATGGGGAAGAAGAAATACAGAGTGAGCTTAGGGCTGGAGCTCCCGAGCGGGCATCCGCTGAAGTACGACAACGAGATAGAGACAGAGATAGAGCTCAGCAACGAGGAAGTGGCACGGGTGATAGAGATGGGGATAAAGGAGATATGGGAAGAGACGTTGCCGGACTACGAGAGCTTCGAGTGGAAGGGAATGGAGATGGCGATAGAAGGAATAAGAGAAAGGGCGAGGCAGGCGGCGGAGACAGTAATCAAGGAGAAGTATGGAGAAGAGAGCGCAAAAGACATAACAGTCGAGGACGTATGGATACCAGAAGAGATAGAGAAAGCAATATACGAGTCGGAAGAGATGAAGAGATGGGAAGAAAGTAGGGAGAGAATGAGAGAGACATACGACAAGAGAATACACGTCGATAGGCAGATAATAGACGAAGGGAAAACAGACAGATGGGTACAGGACGGAGACAGTCAAGACATAATAGGGAGCAAAGGAGGCATAGAAGGCAAATATTGGTACAAGTGCGAATCGGCGAAGGAGCCGAAACACAAAGCTCAGTACCTGAAACACATGAAAGTCGGGGAGTCGAGAATAGAGTTCCGCGTGGAGGGAGCAGAGGAGGTCGTGAGGGAAGCCATCGGGAAATGGTATAAAGAGAACGGATTCGCGCAGAGACATGGGGACACATACGAGAAGGAAGCGCAGGACGACGACGGGGACCCAAGGTTGTTCCTTGAGCTACTCAGAGTCATAGGAACAGCGACAGAAAGCGAAGAAAAACAAGAAGAAAGATGAGCAGAAGAATCAGAAGAGCGATGAGTGCAGTCATCGTCGGGATAAGCATAGCGTTCGGCCTCGTCATGACGTCGTGCGGTAAGAGCGGGGAAGAGAGAGGAATGACAGAGAAGACAGGGGAAGCCGGGGGAGTAGAGACGTGGAAATACAGCGGGGCGTTCGAGATGCAGTATGCGAAATGGGGCAAGGGGAAAAAGACCCTCATCTTACTGCCGGGGATATACACAAAGAGCCTGATGGGGATAGCAGAGGGTGCGGCGTCGTATTACGGGATATTTGACGAAGAGTACACCACGTATATGTTCGACAGAGTCGAGCAGCCGGGAGAAGACGAGAGCATAGAGGACATAGCGAGGGAGACCATAGAAGTCATAGAAAAGATAGGAATAGAGAAGGCGAGCATAGTAGGAATCTCGATGGGAGGGATGATAGCGCAGGCGATAGGCGTCGAGCGGCCAGAGATAGTAGAGAGCATGGTACTCGGCTCGACAGCCAGCAAGGCGAGAGAGAAGGGACAGAAAGTAATAGGCGAATGGGTCGAGCTGGCGGAGAAGGGGGACGAGGAGGCCCTGATAGAATCGTTCATGAAATCCATATACAGTGAGGCGACAATAGAGAAATACGGTGAGTCGATAAGGCAGTCGGCAGGTGGAGCGAGCGTAGCAGAGATGAGAAGAATGGCGACATTCGGGAGGGCCGTCGGGAAGTTCGACATAAAGGGGAAACTAAGCAAGGCCAAGTGGCGGACACTCGTCATCGGAGCCGGGGAGGACAAGATATTCGGGAGAGAGGAGGCCGAGGAGACGGCGAGGCTGATAGGCGGGGAGGCGTACATATACGAGGGCTATGGGCATGCAGTATATGACGAAGCGGGAGACTACGTAGAGAGAGCATACACGTTTGTCGCAGGAAAGTAGGCGAGGAAGAGGAAAAAAAGGTAACTTTGCGGAAGCGAAAAAGAAAGGAAAAGAACAGATGTTTTCAGACGAACTGTCAAAAGTCTCGTGGGAGGAGACGACAAGGAAGATAGAGACAAAGACGGCGGAGGACGTCAGGAGAGCTCTCGGCAAGGAGCATTTAGACCTTGAGGACTTCATGGCCCTCGTATCGCCAGCGGCGGCACCGTTTCTCGAGCAGATGGCGAGACTCAGCCAGAAGTACACCATGGAGAGATTCGGGAAGACAGTGCAGATGTTCATCCCTCTGTACCTGACGAACTCGTGCACAAACAGTTGCGTCTATTGTGGGTTCCACATCTCGAACCCAATGAAGAGGACCATCTTGACAGAGGAGGAGACAGAGAACGAGTACAAGGCCATCCGGAGACTTGGTCCGTTTGAGAACATACTGCTTGTCACTGGAGAGAACCCCAAGCTGGCGGGAGTAGAATACATCAGGAGAGCCATAGTCAAGGCGCGGGAATACTTCTCGAACGTCAAGATAGAAGTCATGCCCCTCTCGGCGGAGGACTACAAGTTATTGGCAGACAACGGTATGAACGGGGTGATATGCTTCCAGGAGACATATAACAGAGCGAGGTATAACGTTTACCATCCGAGGGGAATGAAGAGCAACTTCGAGTGGAGAGTGAACGGGTTTGACAGGATGGGGATGGCAGGCGTTCACACCATAGGGATGGGCGTCCTCGTAGGACTGGAAGACTGGAGAACAGACATGACGATGATGGCGATGCACCTCAGATACCTACAGAAGCACTACTGGAAGACCAAGTACAGCGTCAACTTCCCGAGGATGAGGGCGTCGGAGAACGGAGGATTCCAGCCGAACGTCATCATGAGCGACAAGGAGCTGGCGCAGCTAACGTTCGCATTCAGGATATTCGACCACGACGTAGATATCAGCTACTCGACGAGAGAGCCAGCGAACATAAGAGACCACATGTGTGCACTCGGGGTGACGACCATGAGTGCGGAGAGCCATACAGAGCCAGGGGGATACTACTCGTACCCACAGACGCTGGAGCAGTTCCACGTATCGGACGACAGGAAGACAGCAGAAGTCGCAGCGGCGATAAAGAGGGCAGGACGGGAGCCAGTATGGAAAGACTGGGACGAGGTGCTGAACTAAGAAGTGGAGAGATTTAAGACCATAGTCATCAGCCGGCCCGAGATATTCGAAGGGGAGGGCAGGATGATAGAAGCGCTAATAGAAGAGGGAATAGACTACGTCCACATCAGGAAGCCGGAGGCGAGCGAGGAGGAAGTCAGGAGACTCATAGAGACAATAAGCGAGGCGAAGAGAGAGAGACTGTGCGTCCATTACCATCACAGGGCTGCGAAAGAGACAGGGGCCGGCGGGGTACACCTGAGCGGCAGGTGCAGAGAAGTGATAAAAGGGTGGACGGGGAGAGTCAGTGCGTCGTGCCACAGCTTAGCGGAAGCGGCAGAGATGAAAGAAAGATGCGACTACGTCTTTCTGAGCCCCATATATGACAGCATAAGCAAGGAAGGGTACAGCTCGGCATACAGCAGGGAGGTGCTCAGGGAAGGCGTCAGGACAGGGAAGATAGACAGGAAAGTAGTGGCGCTCGGGGGGATAGACATAGAGAAGATAGAAGAAGCGAGAGAGACAGGATTTGGAGGGGCAGCGCTACTTGGGGCGATATGGAAAGGCGCTGAGACAGAGGAAGAGATAAGGAGAAGAGCAAGAAGAGTCGTCGGAAAAGTTCAATGAAACATAATTATTGCTATCTTAGCGAAAGTTAACCGAAGAAAGGATAGCAAAGACATGGAAAGAGACGACAAATTCCTAAGAGACTTCGTAGCGCTGACGATCACGACCATGACCGTCGTGACGGCGAACGACAGCGACACAGAGATCAAAGAAGTGCAGTTGATACGTCAGATGGCCATAAAGCTGGGGCAGGACCTACAGACGTTCGACAGGATGGTGAGGGAGGAGTTTGAGAGCCAGAGCGACCTGAGGGAGGTTGCGGAGCGAGTCTCGAAGGAGAACGAGGAGTACAGGACAGAGATAATGAAGGCGTGCACGGCGGTAGCGCTGGCAGACGGGGTGGTCACGAGGAAGGAAGTAGAGTTCCTGATGGCGCTGGCGGATGCGATAGGGATAGAGACGACGCAGGTCGTCATGATGTTGCTAAGACTGGTGCAGGCAGAGGGGCGAGTCAAGATAGAAGATTAGGAGCGGGGAGGACGAAGCTCGAGAGGAAAAGAAAACGGGAAAGACAGTAGGGATACAGACGTGCCACAAGAGAATTGCGACGGGGAGAAGTTGTACATAGACAATAGAAAGGCTAATCCAAGTCTATACCAAGGCTAACCCAGAGCTAATGCAATTAGGAATTAGAAATGATGAATGAGGAATTATCAGAGTTGTCAGAGTGCAAAGCGGGAGCCTCAATTCTAGCTTCTACGCAGGGAACAAAGTAGGGAGACAGACGTGCCACAAGATAATTGCGACGGGGATAAGGTGTACATAGACCATAGCAAGGCTAATACAGGTCTATACCAAGTCTAACCCAGAGCTAATCCAAGACTAACCCAAAGAGGGGGAAATAGCCTAAAAGGAAAGACCAAAGAGAGGACACGGGAGAACAGAGGAAGAGGGGAAGGGGATATTGCATACACAAAAGAGGAAAGGCGACGAACGGGGAGGGATAAGGAGGATGGCAAGGGAAACAGACCGGCTGATAACGACGGGGAGAACAAGAAACAGAAAATATACGAGAGAGAGAGGGGGGGATAGAAAAAGGAGGCTAAGCGAGAGCGGGGAGACGGGAAAGAAGACGGAAGAATGGGGGGCGAACAGGAACGGGATAGAGAACAAACATAAACAACAATAGAGACATGAGACAGAGGAAACAATCAGAGAAGTGGCTAATCGGCAGCGTTGTGGCGGCGATGGTAGCACTCAGTGCCTGCGGAAGGAGTGGAGAGAGCACGAACACAGACAAGGCAACAACGCCAGAAGACACAGTAAGTCAGAGCGTTACAGGAACAACAGAAGGAGCAATCGAAGGGGAGGGAGAAAAAAACACAGACAAATCGCTTGCGATACAAAATAATAATGCTAACTTGCATCGTGAACGATTTAATTTCAACAATAAGATGACAAAGATTTACGACTACAAGGCGTTGACGAACAAGGGCGAGGAGCTGGACTTCTCGAAGTTCGAGGGCAAGGTGCTACTGATAGTCAACACGGCGAGCAAGTGCGGATTCACGCCACAGTTTGCGGGGCTGGAGAAGCTGAACAAGGAGTACAAGGCGAAGGGACTGGAGGTCATCGGGTTCCCGTGCAACCAATTCGCCGGTCAGGACCCTGGGACAGACAAGGAGATAGTAGAGTTCTGCCAACTGAACTTCGGAGTGACGTTCCAGATGATGAAGAAGATAGAGGTAAACGGGGAGGGGGAGCATCCCATCTTCACGTACCTGAAGAGCAGGGCAGGCTTTGGAGGCTTCGACCAGAAGCACAAGCTCGGGAAGCTATTGGACGACATGATGAGGAAGCAGGACCCAGAGTATGACAAGAAGCCGGACATCAAGTGGAACTTCACAAAGTTCCTAATCTCGAAGGACGGGGAGAAGGTGATACGCTTTGAGCCGACGGCAGAACCTGAGGAGATAGCGAAGAGCATAGAGGAGATGCTATAAAGATGCACGAAGAGCTAAGGATAGAGAACCAGCTGTGCTTCAGGCTGTACACGGCGAGCAGACTCATCACACAGGCGTACACTCCGCTGCTGAACGAGCTCGGGATAACGTATCCGCAGTATCTCGTCATGATGGTATTGTGGGAGGAGGACGGCCAGAGGGTGAACGACATAGCGCACAAGCTATACCTAGAGTCGAACACAGTCACACCGCTACTTCAGAGAATGGAGAAGGCGGGACTACTGACACGGAAGACAGCAGAGGGGGACAAGCGTCAGCACATAGTCGGCCTCACGGAGAGTGGGAAGGCTATGGAGGAGAAGGCACTGAGCGTCCCGAAAGGGATGATAAAGAGCCTGAGCAGCTGTCCGATAGACATAGAGGGATATGAGGAGATGAAGGGAAGCCTCGACAGCATCATAGAGACGCTAAACAAGAAGGAACAGGAAACAAAAACTGCAAGAATATGAAAGACGAAGTATTGAAAGCCATGAAAGAGGCGGGAAAGCCAGTCTCGGCAGGAGAAGTAGCGAAGGCGCTCGAAGCCGACAGGAAGGAAGTCGACAAGGCCTTTGCGGAGCTGAAGAAGGAGGGAGCGATAGTGTCGCCAGTGCGCTGCAAGTGGCAGCCAGCATAAGGGGAGAGAAGGACATAATCTGACAAGAAAAGCAACGCCTGCCCAAGAGAGCTTGAGCAGGCGTTGAAGTTTTATTTGGTCTATTATACTATTCCTCGTCCATAGCAAATGTAGCCTCTTTCTGACCGAAAGAGCCAGCGGAGACAGTCACATCCCAAACCATGTAGACAGAGTAGTCGTCGAAGAGAGCGCAGTTGTCCTCAACACCCGCGACAGAGATAGCGCCATAATCCTTAGAAGACTTGTTAGTCTGCTGCTTAGGCACAGTGATGAACGTACCACTAGAGAAACGTACAGGCTCGCCATCGGCACCACGATTGATGTTGAACACGAGGCTACGTGCACCGAAGAGACCCTTGATACGATACTGATCACCATTCATATCGTTACGCTGGAGAGTATACTGGCCATCGTAACCCAAGTAAGCATTGAAGAAGTGGTCAGTACGAACGTCAGTCCAGGTGACACTCGTGAAAGATACAGACTGGCAGGTCTTGGCGCCGTTGCCGACAGCGACGACCGTCACCATCTGCTCACCGAGAGGGAGAGCGACATAGGTATCGACTGCAGCGCCAGGCGTAACAGAGACCTGCGAGCCATTGGCAGCAGCATACTCAGCGTAAGCCTCCTTACCACCCTTGATGCGGTTCTCGTAGTCAGCTACAGGCTCGTAGAAAACGATTGCAGACTGAACAGAAGAGTTGGCAGCAAGACGGAGCTTAGTGTTGGAGTCAGCGTCGATAGGGTTGCCGTTGGCGTCCGTATCGCCGTTGATGTCGTACTGGTAGACCGTGATGACAGGCGTGCTGTCACTTCCGGCGAGAGTTCCCTCGGGATCCTCCTCGCAGGCAGCAGCTCCGAAGAGGAGTGCTGCAAGCGAGAGAAATATATTGAATTTCTTCATCTTGATAGTTGCTAAAAAATTAGAAGATAACCGTTGGAGTTGAGTTGCCACTAGGAGCGATCGGGGTAGAAGTCTGATCGCAAGAGAGGTTGTAGTCACGCTCCGTGTTAGGGATAATGAACGTCATCCAATCAGCTGGCGTAGCAGTATTCCACTGGTAGTTGTCGAGGTGGTTGGTGTTCTCGTAGCTACGGATGATACCCTTGTTGTAGCGCTTCATATCGAAGCCGCTGAAGCCCTCACCCCAAAGCTCTACACGACGCTGCCACCAGATCTCGTTCTGGAACGCAGTAGCAATAGAAGCAGAGCCGTAAGCCTCGTTGTGCTTGCCATAGACATAATTCTCGTCACGAGTCTGAGCGAACTCAGTCAAGAGAGCGATACCACGGCCCTCGTCCTGCATACCAGCAGCCTCAGCCTCGATGAGCTTCATCTCCTCGACACGCATGAGAGGCACGCTGACAGCGAAACCGATGAGCTGATTGTCACGACCTTCCTTACCACCGGTAGGACGGAACTTGAGCTCGAGGCCACCACCGTTGGTCTTAAGGGAGCTGTTGCCATTCTTGACAATCCACTCTGGGTGTTCCGTGTAGCGGCTGATGTATTCAGTAGCGTCAGCCTTCGACATCTCGTCAACAGCGAAGTCAACGAAGACATCACGACGGAAGTCACTCGCAGGAATAGTCTCGAAGAGGTGACGGTCGATACAGTTAGGCTGACCATAGTTAGCAGCGTAGCCGCAACCAGAAGTCTCAGGATTGATCTCGATACACATCTGAGCAGCCCAGCTAGAGTCACCGTCGTTGAGACGGATATTAGCATCATCCTCGTTGTACTTGACACCGAACATCCAAGAGCTGTTAGGAGTGTTGAAACCAGTCATCTGATCAGTCCACTGCTCTTTACTCATCATAGTGAAACCTTCCTGAGCGAGCTTAGCGTACTTCTCAGCCTCAGCCCAACGCTGCATGATGAGGTAGGCGCGAGCCTTGAGACCGTAAACTACAGGGAGAGAGATCTCGTAGACATCGAACTTAGCGTCCTGGAGGTACTCCTCAGCCTTGTTGAGGTCGGAGAGAATGAACTCCCAGATCTGCTCGTTGGTTGCATTTGGGTTGTGAGTAGCATCGTCAGCAGTGGTATTCTCGTCGACGATAGGAACAGTCTTGCAGTTCTTGTCGATAGCATACGTCTTAGAAGCGTAGAGCTGAGCGAGGTCGCTGTAGAGCATAGCACGCGTTGCGTAAGCCCTACCTATACCGACACGCTTGCGATCTTCAACTTCGTTGCCGATAATCATGTTACAAGTCTTGATCCAGCCGTAGTAGACCGTCCAAGGATACTGAGCGTAACGGGTGTTGGCACGAAGTGCGTAGCACTGATACCACATGCTGAACCAAGTACCGGTGCAGACGACATCCTGACCCATCACGTCGCGCATGAGCATCATCGAAGGGTAACCGAAGTCGTAAGGGTAAGAATCATCGTCGGTACCATAGATGAACTGACCACTGAGGCTAGTAGAGAGGTTGTCGACGAAACCCTGGAAAGCGCTAGGAACCGCAAAGACCTGCTCTTTCGTTGCTGATGAGCTCTTAGGCTCAACCTCGTCAATACAAGAGGCGAGACCAGCTGCTGCAGCAAAAAGGATTGCTATATTTAATGTTTTCATCTTCATGTTTGATTAGAATTGCAACTGTATGCCACCAGATACTGTCCTGACTGGGCTATAGTTGGACACTGACTCAGTCTCCTTGTAAGAGTAGCGAGGATCGAGACCCTGACGAGCAGACCAGAAAGTGATGTTCTCTGCACTCGCATAGACACGAATCTTATTCATGCGGATGCGCTCACTGAGGTCCTTCGGCAACGTGTATCCTACGACAGCAGAGCTGAAGTTGAGGTAGCTTGCGTTGGTCAAGAAACGATCAGAAGCGTTGAAGCTCTTCTCGTCACCCTGCTGCCAACGAGGAATGTCACTGCTTGTATTGGTCGGAGACCAGCTACGGAGCCAATCCTTGTGGTAGTTCTGACCTGGGTCGTTCTTCTCACGAGCTGCAGGAGACATAAGGCTTGCATAGCGAGCGTCGTAGATCTTGCCACCTATCTGGTAGTCGAATGCTACACTTGCATCGATGCCCTTCCAATTAAAGGTAGAGCCGAAACCACCGTAGAACTTAGGCAGGAGAGAGCCAGTCTCATAGTAGCTAGCATAGCTAGGCTCGGTCGTGACACCGCTCTTTTTCTTTGCAGGAGCACTTGTCGTATTGTTCTCAACCTTGCCACCAGCTGGGCTGAGTTCGTCATCATAGTAGTAGAGAGCCTCACCCTTCTCGTTGACACCAGCGTAAGCACGGGTCATATAGTTGTTGAGTCCCTTACCCTCCTCATACCAGACACTGTAGCGGAGGAATCCGTTACCGTAACCGACATTGCCACTTGCAGTCGAAATCTGCGGCTTCTTGCTCTCAGGGAGCTTCAGGATCTCAGTACCGTTGTGCGCGATGTTAGCATTGATAGACCAGTCGAGGTCGTCCGTATGGATAACTGAGCCATTCAAAGAAAGCTCGAAACCACGGTTACGGATGTCACCGATGTTGGCGTAATAGTTTCGAGTTCCTGTACTCTCAGGGACGTTAAGCGAGAAGAGAAGGTCAGTCGTCTTCTTGTTGTAGAAGTCGAAGCTACCAGAAAGTCTCCTTGAGAAGAGGCTGAACTCGATACCTGTGTTCATGTTCGTAGTCGTCTCCCAGGTAATCTTCTCGTTGCCCTGACGAGCGAAGTTTGCACCCATAGAGGAGTCTGAAGACTTCTCGAGGTTGTAGAGGTCAGTGTAAGCATAGTTGCCGATGTTGTCGTTACCCTGCTGACCGATAGAGAACTTGACCTTCAGTTCGTCGAAGATTGAGCTAAGGCCGCTCATGAAATCCTCCTTGGATATCATCCAAGATGCGCCGACTGACCAGAAGTTACCCCAACGATGCTCCTTTGCGAAACGGCTGGATGCGTCACGACGATAACTGCCCTGTGCATAATACTTCTCGAGATAGTTGTACTGGAGGTTGCCAAAGATACCCTCGACATTGTAGCGTGTCTCACTAGACTTGCTATCAACCTTCTTTGCGAAGGCGTTAATCTCCTTGATAGCAGAAGAGAAGCTACCCTGAGCGTCCGCCTGCAACTGATGCTGACGACGGTCATGGTACTCATGTCCGAGCATCACCGTCAAGTTGTGGACCTCAGCAAAAGTGTTGAAATAGTTGATCGTCTGGACGTGGTTCTGACGGATATTGTTCGTGAACACCTTCTGGACCGTGCCACCGACAGACTTCTTCGAACCATAGCGAGAGTTCTGATAGTCGGTAAACATTGAGCCGACAATAATCAAGCTGCTCGTGACATCAATCTTGAAGTGGTCGAGGAATGAGAAGCTGCATCCAAGAGACGAGTTTAGAATGTTGCGCGTCGTCTCGACATAGTTGTAGACGTTGTTACCTATTGGGTTACCAGAGAGGAACGAAGAGGAACGGTTGAAATTAGCCACTCCAGTCTCAGGCGCATAGCCACCGAAGTCAGCACCCTTACCGAAGTCGTAAAGATTCTCACCGTAAGCATCTTTCATAATGACTGGGTTGCCATTAGCATCGATTGTACGAACGTAAATCGGATAGATTGGTGCGATGCTCGACACGAAGTACATGGCATTGTTCTCGCTAAGCTCCGGACTCTCGGCCTCTCCATCACCAGAATATGAGATACCAGAGTTCCTCAAGGCCTTAGAGTTCACGTAGTTGACGTTGCCATTGACCTTCAGCCATTCCTTGATCTGATAGTCAGCCTTAACACGTGCCGAGAAACGACGGAAGTCTGTGTGCTCGATGATACCCTTATCCTTCAGGAAGCCAACACTCGTGTAGTAGTTGCCCTTCTCGTTGCCGCCATTTGCACTGACGTTGTATTCCTGACGTGGAGTCTGCGAGTAAAGTGCGTCCGTCCAATCGTCCGGAGTTATATAGTAAACGTTGCCGTCCGTTCCGGTGTACTTGTAACCGAGCGACGCATTCGGGTTCATGGTACCATCCTCCTGGAAGAGGCCCTCGCCTGTAGGCAAAGTGTAGATCTGGTAGCCAAGATGCGTGTTCAGGTTATTGTTTGCCTTCTTGTTAGCAGCTGCAGCCGTCAGACCGTCCTCATAGAAGTAACGGTTGTAGAGGCTCGTGTAATATGCCTTCATGTACTCGGCAGGGTCTGTGATGACGTCGTAGTCCTTGACACCACGAGAGTTGACACCCCACTTGCAGTCTACGTTGATCTCGCTGCGTGCGCTGTTACCCTTCTTCGTAGTGATGAGGATGACACCCGAAGCACCTCGAGCACCATAAAGTGCTGCAGAAGCCGCATCCTTCAAGATGGTGACACTCTCGATATCACCCGTAGGGATAGCAGAAAGGTCGCCGTCAAACGGAGCACCATCAACTACTACGAGAGGGTCCGTTGCTGCGAAGAGCGAGCTGATACCACGAATCATCAGCTTACCATTGTTAGCACCTGGGTCACCCGAGTTACCACGAATCTGAAGTCCTGGGACCTGACCAGCAAGAGTGCTCGTGACGTTAGCAGCCGTACGCTTCGAAAGGTCGTCTGCGCTGACGACAGCTGCAGAACCCGTAAACGCCTGTTTCTTAGATGTACCATACGCGACGACGATGACCTCATCGACATCTACGCTCTCGTCTGCAAGACTGACGTCCGTCTGGCCCTCTGCCAAATTGATGTCGCCCGACTGGTAGCCGATAAACGACGCCTGTAGGTTTGTGGTCTCAGGCGGGACCTGAATCGAATACCGACCATTGATGTCGGTTACTGTTCCATGAGTCGTACCTGGTACGACAACAGCTACTCCCGGAAGTGGGTTTCCACTTGCATCGGTCACTGTACCGCTGATTGTCTTGGTCTGTGCGAGAGCTGGCACCTCTGTCAGCAACGCCGCAGCAAAGAGCAAGGCGGAAGCTTTTCGTAATAGTCTTCTCATTATAGCTTGTTTCAAACTAAGTATGTTTGCTTGAATAATTACAACGCAAAAGTACGACATATTGTAAATAAATACAATCAGAAAAGTACTGAATTTTCTGATTTAGGCAATATTACGTGTAAAACTGAAAGTAAAAGAACCAAATTGTACAAAATGTAACTAAAAATGTGCCGAATTGGAAAATTGTTCTAAATGCCGTCGTTACAACTCCGAACTGAAAAAAGCATCTCGTACACCTAAAAAGTAACTCCCCCGAAGCCGTTCCGACCTCGGGGGAGCCTGTTTTAAGTGGCGGCAACCTACTCTCCCACACTCGTGTGCAGTACCATCGGCGCAAGTGGGCTTAACTTCTCTGTTCGGGATGGGAAGAGGTGGAACCCCACCGCTATAACCGCCTTAATGTCTTCGTCAGCCTTCTCTGGGGACTGACTCCAGTATGTCTTGACATCACTTGAACAGGAGACCGGACGCTTGAAGAAGAGCTCGGGCAATTAGTACCGCTCGGCTTTGGCATCGCTGCCTTTACACCTGCGGCCTATCGACGTCATCGTCTCTGACGGCCCTGATGATGAGATCTCATCTCGGGGAGGGCTTCGCGCTTAGATGCTTTCAGCGCTTATCCCGTCCGCACTCAGCTACCCGGCAGTGCCCTTGGCAGGACAGCCGGTACACCGGCGGTGCGTCCGACGCGGTCCTCTCGTACTAACGTCAGCTCCCCTCAAATCTCTACGCCCACAACAGATAGGGACCGAACTGTCTCACGACGTT
>JAFPZF010000080.1 GCA_017417385.1 Bacteroidales bacterium | reverse complement strand
GTGTCCTCCCCCGAGCGTCAGCTCGTCCTCCGTGTCCTCTTCTTCTCTCTCCTTCCCTCTCTGTGCTCTCTCGTCGCCGCCAGGCGACCTCTCTGTGCCTCCGTGCCCTCTGTGTGAGGCTAAAAAAAACACGCGTCTCCGACCCCTCCGATGTTGAGCGGGGATTTGTAATCCCGCTCCATGGAGTATAAGCATCTACGATGCGCTTTTCTTTACCTTTTCCCTCCCGCCATCCTCTGACGACTCCGCCCCCTCCTCCGTGTCCCCCTCCGCCGCAGGCGACCCTCTGTGTCCTCCCCCGAGCGTCAGCTCGTCCTCCGTGTCCTCGTCTTCTCTCTCCTTCCCTCTCTGTGCTCTCTCGTCGCCGCCAGGCGACCTCTCTGTGCCTCCGTGCCCTCTGTGTGAGGCTAAAAAAACCACGCGTCTCCGACCCCTCCGACGCCCCTCCGACCATTCCAACTCCTAATTGCACATTGCTAATTTGGTTAGCCCTGTATTAGACCTGTCCCATCTTATGTTAACCTTCCGCCTCTCCGTCTCCCTTTCGCCGAAGGCGCCCTCTGTGTCCTCTCCCGAGCGTCAGCTCGTCCTCCGTGTCCTCTTCTTCTCTCTCCTTCCCTCTCTGTGCTCTCCCCTCCGCCGCAGGCGACCCTCTGTGTTCTCCCAGCGAGCGCAAGCTCGCCTCTGTGATCTAAAAAACTCTGTGCCTCCGTGCCCTCTGTGTGAGGCTAAAAAAAACACGCGTCGCCGACCCCTCCGACGCCCCTTCCGACCCCTCCGACCATTCCGACCATTGCTAATTGCTAATTGAATTGCACATTGCCGTTTGACAGCAAAATCGTAACTTCGCACTCGTTACTTATTTACAACAATATACAATGAGATTCTACACACTTATTTGTGCTCTCGCCATCTCCGCAGCCTCCTTGGCCCAAAACGCTACCGACGGCGGCATATCGGCAGAGACGCTCAAGCAACTAAGAGACGCCAACTCTTTCTCCCCTGCCGACAAGGCGCTACGCAACGCTCTCGCTGCCAACAGTATCAACAGCCTCAGCACGACGGCCTACAACCCCGCCGTCAACGACAAGCACTTCTCCAACAAGGTCAAGTCCTCAGGAATCACCGACCAACAGCACAGCGGTCGCTGCTGGCTCTTCACCGGACTCAACGTCATGCGCGCTCGCGCCATCGCTAAGTTCGACCTCGGCGACTTCCAGTTCTCTCAGTCCTACTGCTTCTTCTACGACCAGCTCGAGAAGTGCAACCTCTTCCTCCAGGCAACTATCGACAACGCCTCCAAGCCTATGGACGACAAGCTCGTCGAATGGCTCTTCCAGAATCCTCTCTCCGACGGCGGCCAGTTCACCGGCATCCAGGACATCGTCTCTAAGTACGGCCTCGTCCCGGCTGAGGTAATGCCCGAGAGCTTCAACGCCAACAACACTTCCAAGATGGCTCAGATCCTCAAGAGCCAGCTCCGCGAATGGGGCCTCCAGCTCCGTAAGGCTGCCGCCGCCGGCGAGAAGAAGGCTGCCCTCGCTAAGCGTAAGACGGAGATGCTCAAGACTGTCTACCACATCCTCGCCGTCTGCCTCGGTGAGCCTCCTGTCGAGTTCTCATGGACGCGTAGCAACTCTAAGGGCGAGCCTGTCGAGACGAAGACCTACACCCCTAAGAGCTTCTACCAGGAAATGGTCGGCATCGACCTCAAGAACACCTACATCATGCTCATGAACGACCCGACTCGCGAGTACTACAAGCTCTACACGATCGACTTGGACCGCCACGTCTACGACGGCGACAACTGGACTTTCGTCAACCTCCCTGTCGACGACATCAAGCCTTTCGCTATCGCCTCTATCAAGGATAGCACGATGATGTACTTCTCCTGCGACGTCGGCAAGTGCTACAACTCTAAGACGGGCGTCCTCTCTGTTGACAACTACGACTACGAGTCGCTCTTCGGCATCAAGTTCAACATGGACAAGGCTGACCGTATCCGTAGCTTCGACTCGGCTTCTAGCCACGCTATGACGCTCATGGCTGTCGACCTCGACAAGGATGGCAAGCCGACTAAGTGGATGGTCGAGAACTCCTGGGGCGCCGACTCGGGCTACAAGGGCCATGTCATCATGACCGACAAGTGGTTCAACGAGTATATGTTCCGCCTCGTCGTCGACAAGAAATATGTCTCCCAGAAGGTCCTCGACGTCCTCAAGCAGAAGCCGACTAAGCTCCCAGCTTGGGATCCTCTCTTTGCCCCAGAGGAATAGTTCTCCCGGTGCTATAAAACGCTAAGCGCCGTCACCCTGCTCGGAGTGACGGCGCTCTCTTTTTCTTATGTCTTTTTGTCTTTGGAACTTCCTCTCTTGTCCTGTTTTCCCACCTTCATTACATGGGAATTCTAGAAAAATCAATTTATAGAAATTCCCTACACTTCCTCATACTCTATATACTCGCCTCCAAGAACATCGCTGAGCGTCTGCCCCTCCTTGCGCCTGACCTTGAGACCCTCGCTCCTCCTCCCGAAGAACGACGAGCTGCGTCCATTCGTCCCCTTCTTCTTCTCGCTCTCACCTTGGCTCTCTCCGCCCCAGTTCATTCCCTGCGACCGCATGACGTTCCCTACAAACACCTTCAGCAGCCACGGCAGCAATATCCGAGCCAGCAGGCCCAACAGATAGAGCGACAGTAAAAATGTGATTATGACTCCCATCAGTCTCCTATTTGTTTCTCTATCCTCTTCTTAACTCTCTCCATCAGCCAGAGTGGCGTCGATGTCGCACCGGTTATCCCGACGCTCCCGACTTCTTCCCCGGCAAACCAGCTGCTGTCGACCTCCTCCTCCCTCGTGACGAAGTGGCTGCGCTCGTTCAGCGTCTGGCAGATGTCAAATAGCATCTTGGAATTCGAACTCTTCGCCCCTCCGACGAAGACTATCACGTCATGCCCCTTGACGAACGTCGGCAGGTGCTCCGCCCGCTCCGTCATCTGCCTGCAGATGGTGTCGTGTGCGACGACCTTCCCGCGACTTCGCTCCCGTATCGCCTCGACGACCTCCTGATAGTGCTTCCGGTCCTTCGTCGTCTGAGAGAATATCTCGACGTCCCTCTCGTAGTCTATCTGGTCTATCTGGCCTTTGTCCTCTATGAGGATGCAGTCCCCTCCGGTCTGCCCGACGAGACCTATGACCTCCGCATGCCCATGCTTCCCGAATATGACGACCTGCCCCCCTGTCTCCTTCTGCCTCGCATACGCCTCGCGTATCCTCTGCTGGAGCTTCAGGACTACAGGACACGTCGCGTCCGTCAGCCTTAGCCCGTTCTTCCTCACTATCTCGTACGACCCCGGCGGCTCCCCGTGCGCCCTGAAGAGGACGCTCTTCCCGTGTAGTTCCCCGAGTCTGCTGCTCTCCGTGACCTTCAGCCCGCGCGCCTTCA
Organism: Bacteroidales bacterium; assembly: GCA_017417385.1. Classification (GTDB taxonomy): domain Bacteria; phylum Bacteroidota; class Bacteroidia; order Bacteroidales; family Marinilabiliaceae; genus W3P20-009. The sequence goes on along the minus strand of JAFPZF010000080.1, from coordinate 39,083 downwards.
GCCGCTCTATCTCCCGCTCGTTATGCACTATGTCACCGACACAATACAGTTCCTCCCCGCTCCGCAGTCCCTCCTCGAGCGTCTCTATCGCCCGCCGGACTCCAAAGCAGAAGCCTGAATTGTTGTCGATCTCTACTATCATGCCCCTATTCTACCAGGTTCCTCTCCTTTAGCCAGCCTATCACGACGTCATACTGCTCCTCCCTGCTGAGGTTGCTGTTGTCGAGCAGCAACGCGTCGTCGGCCTTCCGTAGCGGACTGACCTCTCGCGTCGAGTCTATCTCGTCCCTCTCCTTGACGTTCGCCAGGACTTCCTCATAGTTGGCCTGCTCGCCCTTCCCTATGAGCTCGTCATACCTCCTCTGAGCCCTCACCTCGGCAGTCGCTGTCATGAAGATTTTCAGGTCTGCCTGCGGGAAGACGACGGTCCCTATGTCGCGCCCGTCCATGATGACGCTCCCCTCGTCCGCCGCGTGCCGCTGCCAGTCGGTCAGCTTCGCCCGGACTTCCTTTATCGCACTGACCTTGCTGACGTTTCTGCTGACCTCTATGGTCCTTATCTCGTCCTCGACGTTCTCCCCGTTCAGATAGGTGGTGTTCCTCCCCTTCTCCTGGTCGAACTTGAAACTTATGCTGATCTCGCCTAGTCTGCTGACGAGCTCCTCTGTCCGTAGCTCGTCGTCACTGACGATCCCTTTCCTCATGCCATATAGGGTCACCGACCTGTACATTGCCCCAGTATCTACATACCCTATCCCTATCTTCTTCGCAACCTCTTTCGAGAGGGTGCTCTTCCCGCACGACGAATGTCCGTCGACAGCTATTATTATCTTCTTCGTTGCCTTCATCTCTTCTTCGTTCTGATTACTATCATGGCTACTATGACAGCGACTATCCCGAGGATTAGACCGCCTATGCCTCTGTAGATGAGATACGTCTCGCTGTGCGCCGTATGTCTCGCCCTGTCATATCCGTCTATGTAATAGTCTTTTATGTCTGTCTGGCTCTTCTCCGCTATGGTCCCTATCTTCCCCTCGCTGTCCGCCAATGTGACGACTCTGCTCCTCCCGGCCTTCGCGTCATACTCTGGCATGACGCCCAGTATGCTCTGCCCGCCACTCAGATAGACTTTGTATATGGCTGTATAGTCGCTCGCCTTGCTCGGCCTGTTCGTCACCTCGAATAGCTGTGTCTTCCGCTCTATCGCGACCTTTCCCTCGTCCTCCCTGCTGACCTCGACGGTCCTCATGACCTCGCTCTCGACGCTCGTCTTCAGTCTGTAATATCCTGTCTCGCTGACGCTGTCTATGGCGACTGCGAAAAATCTTGGCGCCGTCTCCGGCTCGACTCTGTCGAGTGTCACGACGTCACTCGCCGCCTCGCGCCCTATCAAGTATCCTCCCTTCAGGTCTCCCGTCCCTACTTCCCCCATCTTCATCGTCTCCACCCTGTACGGGTCTGTCAAGACGAACCCGACGGCCGCGGCTACTACTGCACTCACGACGACGACTATCCGCCCCGTCTTGAGCCCGCCGACCTCACCCCGGTTGAGCACTATCCGCCCGACCAGCGCAAGTATCGCTATGACTACGACGACTATCAATACTCCCTCTTCTGTCATCTCTTCTTGTGTAAAATATGCCCTGTAAGCCACATGCAAAGCGACCTACAGGGCTCCATTATCTTAATATCCTGCTGCGCACTCGACGAAGTCCAAGCCCGCTACATAATAGTCCGGATAGTACCCGAGTCCCTTGAGGTCCATGAAGGCCTTCTTCGCTGCTATGTCGCTCAGCTCGGTCTCGCATGTCTGGACCTTGCTAGCATCACCCTGCGCCTTCTCTGCCTCTATCTCCTGCTCAGCCTTCTCGAGGTCCTCCTTGCTGATCCTGTTCTCCTTCAAGATTCCCTTGACTGCTATCTCACTGCCTATCAGCTCCTTGTTGAACCCGCCTATCTCGCCGCCAGCCGTCACGCGTATCTGCATCTTCCTCTCCTTGTCCGAGATGAAGCACTTCTTTCCGCTGTGCTTGCAGACGTGACGCACGTAACCCCTGACGTACACGGTGTCTCCGACGAGGCCCTCGGCTACTGTCAACAACGAGTCTGTCGTTATCGCTACGCCCTGTATGCACTCGCTCGGTGCAGCCTCCTCTGTCTTTGCATTCCCAGTTCCGCATGCTGCCAGCACTGCCGCCGACACTACGCCCATTACGATGCTCTTTACGCTCTTCATTTTCGTGTTTCTTTGTTTTTTCTGTTGATTATCTTCTCTCGAAGGCCGACGTCTTCCGCCCCCTCCGCCTATTCTGTCTCTTTCGGGACCAACGCTATCGCTACCAGACCACTCAGTCCCGTCAGGCATATTATGACGGTATAGACTACTCCTCGCGTCCCGCGCTTCCTGCCTTTGATCCCGTAATACGCTATGCCTATCAATACGGCTATCACCCACGACAACCCGAGCGAGTCGCCTATCTCGAGATCTACATACTCCTTCCCAGACTGCCTGTACCCGACGTGCAGGTGCACCGGGACTAACGCCGACGCCACCTTCTCGACCATCGTCGTAGTCCCTCGCTTCTCGACCATGGTGTCCAGCAGCTTCAAACTGTTCCTGTCGTATGCGTACGCCGTGATGGTCTCGTCGTTTATCACGTTGATGGTCCAACTCGCCAAGTTGCCCGATATCTGGACTCTGTTCTTGCTGATGTCTCCATTGGCCTGCTCGAATACCTGGACATCATACCCCCCGTCGTCTGCCGGACTTAGCAACGCTACCTTGCCGTCCGTGCCAAAGAGAAAGCCATATATGCTCTTGTCGTTCGCCTCAAACGGACTCATGTCTGCTATGTGGAAGTCCCACGGCATCTCGATGTGACGTACGAACGGCCTGTTGTTCACCATCATGATGTGGAAGAGCGACGAGTCACTGTCCATCGCAAACACGCCATTGTCATACCGCTTCCTCGGACTGTTGTTAGCCCATACTGCTAAAGACGGAAACTTGAAACCACTGCGCTTTATCGTCTCCGTGAACGTCACACTCTTCTTCTCGTCAACCTTCAAGTCGTCACACCCGATGAACTCCATCCTGTCTCCCATCACGAAAAGGTCACCCGGCAACTCTATCCCGACTCGCTTAGGCATGTTCTCATACAGTATGTTCATCCCGCACGATAGGCTCCCGTCATGACCATCCCACGGGTCATGTCGCGTGATGACCTGCTTCGCCGCTATGTTCCTCATCGTCGCCTCCTGACCGAGTATGCTGTCCGGCATCCTCCCGTCTATCATCAGCTGACGAAAACTGTTCAGCGGATATATCGAGTCCGTCTCCCTCAGTGTATATCGACGACCCTCCTTATCTACCAACGGATAGTCTTTGTTCGTGTAGTCCAACCGCCCTATCTGACCTAGCACGTGGCTGTAACTCAACAACACCATGTGCTGCGAACGCTGAGTCACCATCCGCAACGCCTCAGGCAACACGACTAACAACGCCATCGTCATCGACGCCACTACCAACCAGTAATATATGCTGTTCCTCCTCATCTACAATCCTACCTTATAACGACGTGCACTGACAAACGGCGCCGCCGACGACAATATCACGAATACTATTGTGAAGATGTATGTCTCCATCGCCGCGCGCGGCAACAAGAACAACGCCCCTATGACCGCCAATCCCGTCAGCCCCCAGCGTATCCGACCTCCCGTCTGACGCTCCAGCGTGCAAGACGTCGTGAAGTTGTACGCGACAAGACTGCACATCGACCAGCGCACCGCCTCGCTTATGTCTCGCCCGACCATCTCTATCGGCAGATACTGCATCTCCATTATGGTCAAGACGAGTATCGAGACGACTGTCATGACGACAAGGACCAGCCAGCCGTACACACACATCATCGCTATTATCTCGTTCTCTTTCAACGGCAGGTGGAGCGTCAGCTTCAACCGACCATACGCCGCCTCCGGGACGTACTGTACTATCGCCAGCACGACTCCCGCAACTATCGGTATGACTTTCAACAACTGAGACACCGTCCACCCACTGACTACCCTCATCGACAAGAACTGCGTCGCACTCATTATACGTATGTCATGAGACAACGACACTATCGACGATATTATGACGGCCATTATCACGACTATCGTCGCTATTATCCCGACACGAGTCTTCGTGTACTCCTTGAAAAACATCGAACTTAGCATCTCTCCTCCTTTAATACTTTCCCGTGAGCCCTATGAACGCATCATGCAGGTTCAGTCGCTCGACTGTCACCTCCCGACCGCCAATCTTGTCTATCTCCTCGCGCGCAAGTCCCTCGTCCTCCATGGAATACGCCTCCCACTGGTTCCCGCGTATCCGCTCGACGTTTATCAGCTTGCTCGACGACGGCGCCTCGTCCATCCCACTCACGAACGTATACCTCCTGATCTTCTCCAGCAGCTCCGACGTCTTGACCTGGCATATCACCCGACCATAGTCGAATATCATGCAGTGACTGACGACCTTCTCCATGTCCTGGATTATATGAGACGTCACGAACATCGTCTTCGGATGCCCCTCCGTCCCCATCAGGCTGAAGTCCTTCAGCTTCTCGACGAACAAACGCCTATAACCAGGGTCCAACCCCATCGAGAAGTCGTCCAATATCAGCAAGTCCGGATTCTGAGCCATGATCAGACCCAAAGCCACCTGAGACCGCTGACCACAAGACATCGTCGATATCTTCTGGCGCGGCGAAATCCGCAACCGCGATATCAGGCTGTAATACGCGTCCGAATTCCACTTCTCGAAAAACTTTGAGTAAAACTTCTCTATCTCTCGCACGTCAAAATATGTGTGCTGGACGTGACCCTCGAGCTGCAACCCTATCCGCGCCTTCGTCGCCGGAGACAAGTTCGACGAGTCCTCGCCCCATATCCGACAATGACCAGACGTCGGACGCAGATAACCATTCAAGATGTTGATTATCGTCGTCTTGCCTGTCCCGTTCTTCCCGAGAAGTCCCAATGTCTGACCCTCCTCGACTTTGAACGACAGACCACTGTATATCGTACGTGCTCCAAACCTGTGTGTCACGTTGTCACACTCTATCACAGGACGGCTCGCATTTTCTTCCATTTGTCTGCTCCTTTCTCTTGTTTCCCCGTTCAAAGTTACTCGTTTTTTACTTCCCCACCCCCATGACCCTACAAAAAAAAAGAGACATCGGCTATAATCCAATGTCTCCTCTCTTCTGTGGGCCCAGTAGGGCTTGAACCTACGACCCCCTGATTATGAGTCAGGTGCTGCTAACCAACTGAGCTATAGGCCCTCTCGCTTGCGCGATAGCTCCCGAGTTTTTGGCAAGTTATGCGGCTGCTGCTCCCTTGCCTCCTCAAAAGCAATGCAAAATTACTACTTTTTTCCGACTCTCCAAGCATTCCACCCCTTTTTTATGAAAAATCTTTTCCAGACCACCACTCCCCAACGCCTCAACCCTCCATTCTCCCACAATGAAAGACCTCCGTTCGGATTCATGATTGTCTAGAGAGATGAGCAATCTTCATTGACAGTCTTCTTGAGACAACGAATCCATTGCCGTGCAATAAATCGGAATTTGCGTGCAAGCCGAGCGCAATCAAAACGTGTTTTGAATTGCAGAGGCGAAGCCGCAAATAGCGACCTCAGTCGCAATTTAGAGGTCGCATAGAGGCAAACCTTTTGTTATCTTTGTCGTATAAAGGCGAAAAAGATTATGCCACAGATTAGTGACTTCTACGGGATTTTATTTGGTTGAACTATAACGACCACATGCCACCACATTTCCATGCGTGGTATGGAGAGTATCGTGCGATAGTGAACATAAAGGACGGTGTAGTTAAGGGCGAAATGCCAGGACGAGCAATCCGCATGATACTCGAATGGCTTGATTTGCATAGAGACGAACTTATGGACAATTGGACTCGTGCCCAGAATGGAGCTCCCCTCAATAGGATTGAACCTCTAAAATAGTATTCTTATGTTTCTTGAAGTTATAAAAGCAGAATATATAGATGGTTATCGCCTTCGCCTATTCTTCAATAATGGTGAAGTCAGAATTGCAGATCTTGGTTCTTCACTCGTAGGAGAAGTGTTTGAACCTTTGCGCAATATTGACTTTTTCAAGAGGTTCTGCATTAAGTTCAACACTGTGGAATGGGAAAATGGTGCAGATTTCGCACCCGAATATCTTTACGAAATAGGTAAGGCTGCCTAAATTCCCTACGACACCCCATATCCTGCCTACGATTCTGCCGCCATCTGAACTTCTTTCTCAACATCTGACACTTCCACTTGACCGTTCATTAGAAGAGGCAGGAGCTCGTCACGCTGCTTAGTCAAGTATCGATTTTCATTCTTATTTTGGTTTATTTGCTGAATAAGCGGACGTGTCATTTCTTCATATCTAACAAGTTCTTGTTGAGATGGATATGGAATTTGCATTATAGACAATTCCGGAACAGTTACTTGCTGCCGAACAGAGCCGTTCTTTTTGAAAGTCATACGAGAGATTATCTGATGAAGATATGTGTCAGCTCCAATATCATACGGACATACCGATAGTAGACGTATAATAGGAACATACTTTCCTTCTCGCCTTACAAGCGTTTCACCATCTTTAGTTTTCTTGTCAACGCTGCTAATCTCAACCTTGGCAACGTCAGATAATTAATATCTCTTCATTTCCATATCACTTCTCATTTTGAAGTCTGTAGAATTCCTTTTGCTGCTCTATCTCTCGGCGCAGTTCTTCTTGTGTTGGCATATAGGTAAGATACTTAGCAGCAAACAGTTGTTCGTTTCCATTCAATACTGAATAGTGAGCCACGTCCTCGTCTGTATCGGCACATAGCAATATGCCAATGGTCGGGTTGTGACCTTCGGGGCGCACCAGTTCATCGTACATCTTGACATACATATCCATCTGCCCCACATCCTGATAGCGCAGCTTTGTAGTCTTTAGGTCTATAAAGCATCGAAGGTGGTAATTGTAGAAAACAAGGTCGATATAATAATCTTCCTTCTCGGTATGTATATGCTTCTGTCGATCGACGAATGCAAAGCCCTTCCCCAATTCCATCAAGAAAGGTACAAGATGGTCAATGATGCTCTGCTCCAAGTTGCTCTCCGTGTAGTTTGGATTGCTCTTGAATCCAAGGAACTCTGCCACGACAGGATTCTTCATGTACTCCAACTTATCCTGCAACGGCTTGGTCAGTTTCACCATTTCGTCATGTACGATGGCTTTATCTTGCGATTGTAGCAGACGGTGATAATATTGCGAAGACACATTGCGCTGAAGGGTGCGAGTGCTCCACATCTCGTTTGCAGCCTCGTTTTCATACCATACACGGGCATCGGCATCCTGCTCTTGAAGGATAATGCAATAATGCGTCCATGATAGGCGGATTGGAGATTTTCCAGTCAGTGATTGGAAAATCTCAACATCGGGCGAGTCTATAGATTTTCCAGTCAGTGATTGGAAAAAGTCTGAATGACTTTGGTAAAAGGAAACAAACGAGTAAAGATTGGACTTTTTGAAACCTCTACCATATTTCACGGTCAGTTCCTCTGCTAGTTTCTTGACTACCTGCTCTCCATACTCTGCACGTTGTTCCTTCAAGACTTCGCGCTGAATGCGTAAGCCGAGAAGCCAATTGCGTTTGATAATGGTCTCATTTACGGAACGGTATGCAGCAGCCTGAGCTTGTTCGATTATGGAACATGCATCTTGAAATAGCTCTCCCTGCATAGTTGCCATTTCTGTCGTCTGTTGCTTTGTCATTTTGACTTTATTCATGTTTTTCAGCTTCTATTCTCCTCCCTTCCCCATCATCCCTCTTACCTCTTTGTCGAAGTCCGAGTCGATGCGCTGCGTCTTGTTGAATATGTCGTATTCGCTCTCTGCCTTCTCTTTGGCTTCTGCGGCGGAGATATGGCCTTTGTCTGGCAGAATCTTGTAGTCGTTGAACGTCAGAAATTTATTCACGCTCGCCGCAAACTGCTCCATAGTGAAAGCATTATGCCGCTCTATCTGATTCTCTATGTAGTCGAAATACGATGTCACGGCTCGCTCGAGCTGGCGTATCTCCTTCTCTGGTATATAGTTCTTCGCTATCGAGACGTCACTCTTCAGCACTCGTCCATCGGGGGCGTTCTTCCACGTCGTGAGCCCCATGTGTTCCTGGGTGTGGTCAGCACTGTCGAAGACGATCTGCGCTGCCGTCTTGCCCGTTATGGCATAGTGGAAGCAGTTCTGAATCATGGCGTAGAAGTCGTGTGTCGTAGGCGCGTTCTTGTCGAAGTCTATGCTGCACTCGGCATATATGTCTGTTATCTGCTGCCAGATTCGACGCTCACTTGCGCGTATCGAGCGAACTCTCTCGAGGAGTTCGCGGAAATAGTCCACACCAAATACTGCCGTTCCTTGTTTCAGTCTGCCGTCGTCGAGAACAAAGCCCTTGCGGATATACTCGTTGAGTACCTTTGTTGCCCACTGGCGGAACTTCGTCGCTCGTGCCGACGACACTCGATAGCCAACGGAGATTATGGCATCGAGAGAGTAGAATGCAGTCGCGCTCTTTTGAGTTTTCCCCTCCATTGCGCCATGTTGAGTGGTTATTTCCATTTTGGAAACAACCACTTTTTCGTCCAATTCTCCTTCCTCGAGAATATTCTTCAAATGCTTGCTTATGGCAGGAACGCCAACGCCAAATAGTTGCGCCATGGCCTTTTGCGTGCACCATATCGTCTCGTCTTTGACGACGACTTGCACACGCCCCTCCTCCTCGGGCAGGCTGTATAGGAGAAATTGTATCTCGTTGTTGTTCATCGTTGTCCTTCTTCTGGATTCAACTCCGTGCTATCGGCAAGCCTAAATTACTACTTTCCGTCGTATTATCCTACTGCAATAATCACAGGCCTTTCCTCCTGCGAATGGCATTCCTCACCATTCCTCATTCCTAATCGCTAATTCCTAATTCCTAATTGAATTGGGTTAGACCTTTATTAGACCTGCCCCCCTCTCCGACCCTAATTCCTAATTCCTAATTGCTTCACCCTCCTACTTTCATTTTGCAACCTTCTTCCCGCTCTTGCGTATCAATCAATCAGTGAATTACTAATTGTTGTGTAGCTATGAAAATTAAGTACATCTTTTCGCTGATTCTCGCCACCCTCATTGGCGTCAATTCATTCGCTCAGAGCAAGATGGCTCCAGACATCCGCAGACACATGTCTTTGAGGACCGGCAACAAGTCGGCGTCAGCATCCTCCGACTCTCTGACGGTCATGATCCGCACCAGCAAGGCGGACGCTAAGGCCCTCGCCAAGACGCTTAAGTCTATGGGCGTCAAGGTCTCCGGCATCATCGGCCGCCATGTCATCGGCAAGGCCCCTGTCGATAGTCTCAAGAGGATCGAGGCTCTCGACGCTGTCAAGCGTATCGCCATGCCTCACGGTGCAAAGCTGCGCACCGACAACTCCCGCAGGCTTTCAAGGGTCGACGACGTCCTCAACGCCTCTCAGCCACTCCCGCAGGCTTTCACCGGCAAGGGTGTCACGGTCTGTATGATCGACGGCGGCTTCGACTTCCAGCACCCAGCCTTCTCCGACGCCAACGGCAACTCGCGCATCAAGGCGGTCTACTCCTACCTCGACAACAATGGCTCTAAGGTGACCGTCAAAGACGACGGCGAGTCTTTCGAATTGCCGGGCTCCGCCTACCTCACCCCTGATGCTATCGCCACACTCACTACCGACAACACCGCCGAGAGCCACGGCACGCATACTACCTCTACCGCCGCCGGCTCTCATTGGAACGGCTACGGCGGCATGGCACCAGACGCCGACATCGTCATCTGCTATATCCCAGACGACGAGGCTGAAGAGGACATCGACAACGATCTTGAAGAGGAGGAAGAAGAAGAAGAAGTGGACGCACCTGAACTCAACGACCTCGTGCTCGGCTCTATTCTCTTCATTACAGACTACGTGAGGAATAGCGACAAGCCTGCCGTCATCTCTATGAGCCTCGGAACTTGCGAGGGCCCTCACAACGGCAAGGGAGACATGCCCGAACTGCTCCAGGACGTCGTCGACATGGGCATCCCTATCGTCATGTCCGCCGGCAACCAGGCCGGCTTCCCGCTCCACGCCTACAAGAAGCTCTCCGCCAACAACGACACGATGAAGATGGTCCTCAACACCTACTCCTACTCCCTCGAAAGCGAGATCTCTGCCTTCAGCCGCAAAAAGGCCGACCTCGCAGTGTCTATCGACATTATCAATACGACGACCGGCAGTATCCTCTACCGCTTCCCCTTCGTCTCCTCTACTGCCGAAACCGACGAGGAGAAGGTCTTCTCCTCTCAAATACTCGAGGAGGAGAAAATCGTCGGCGGCTTCTTCGGCGACATCCTCTACGGGACGATGTACGACCCTGACATCGACCAGACTGAAGTGTCTGTATTGGTCAATGGAGGCATCGACGATGGCTATGGCCTCGCCCTCAACATCGTCGGCGCTGCCGACACTGAGATCGACGCTTGGGACGACGCCCTCAGCGGCTTCGAAGACAGTGGCCTCAAGGGCTTCGTCAAGGGCGACGACTTGATGAGTTTCGACGACTGGACGACGACACCAGGCATCATAACGGTCGGAGCCTACTCCGGTACCGACATCATCAGAGACACCTACTCGCAGCCGACGACCGACGAGTATACTACCGTCGGAGACATCGCAGACTTCTCCAGCTACGGGACGGCACTCAACGGCGTCACTGTCCCGACTATCTCCGCTCCGGGTGTCTCCGTCATCGCAGCTATCAACCGCTACGACACCGAGTCCATAGAGCCTGACAAGACTCCCGCTGAAGGTATGGCTCACGACGGCGCCTTCTACGGCGCTATGGACGGCACGTCCATGTCAACTCCTTGCGTCTCCGGCATCGTCGCTCTCCTCCTCGAGGCCAATCCGAACCTCTCCCCTGCTGAGATCAAGACGGCCCTCGTCGCCAATGCGATTAAAGACGAATTTGTCACGGCAAGCCCTGAGAAGTTTGGCGCTGGCAAGGTAGACGCTATGGCCTCCATCCTCTATGTCCTCGACAATCCTTCTTCTATCCGTAATCCGAAGAATGTCCTTACCGACTCCGACACCTACGACCTCACTGGCAGAAAGGTGCGCCAGATGAATCGCCACGGTCTCTATATCTCGGGCGGCAAGAAGGTTCTCGCTTACTAACAAAAAATCTTGTACCCTCCATTCCCCCGACCCGCCGACATGCCTCCACGTCGGCGGGTCTTTTTTCGCCTCTCCACACACACTCCACTCTACCTTCCTACCCTACTCCTCTTTCCCTTATCGCCCATTCTGATTTCCACTCCTCTCTTAGGGCAATCTATCTTCCTTTCGCGCCGTACAACAAATTTTAACTTCCCTTTTGATTGCTAAGAAATCTTTGGTATCTTTGCCCCGAAATGGGAGTCGGAGACGGACTCTAGTGCATCGCCTCCACCATTTTTTTCTAGGCTATTAGTATAATCATAGGCAAATGGAATCCAAGAAAACTGCAAGTGATAGTAATAGTAAGGCTATCAAACTTCTTATCTCTATCGGACTGTCGCTACTCGCACTCGTAGTGCCTCCCGAAGTCTACTGCATGGACGGCCTGACGGTCATCGAGCAGCGTGTCATCGCTCTCTTCATCTTCGCCGCACTTATGTGGATCCTCGAGGCTATCCCTATCTGGACGACTTCCGTCTCCCTCATCGTCCTCATGCTCCTCATGGTCTCCAATTCGCAGTTCTCTTTCCTTAACTATACCAACGAGCTCGGCGCCGAGCAGTTCGGCAAACTGATTCCTTTCAAGAGCATCATGGCAACCTTCGCCGACCCTATCGTCATGCTCTTCATGGGCGGCTTCGCCCTCGCTATAGGCGCTACTAAGGTCGGCCTCGACCTCAACCTCGCCCGCGTCATGCTCAAGCCTTTCGGGACTAAGAGCGAGATGGTTCTCATGGGCTTCATGGTCTCGACCGCGCTCTTCTCTATGTTCATGAGCAATACGGCAACCGCCGCTATGATGCTCGCCATCATGGCACCGGTCCTCCGTCAGCTCGGCGACGACCACAATGGCAAGACTGCACTCGCTCTCTGTATCCCTATCGCTGCCAACGTCGGCGGTATCGGGACGCCTATCGGGACTCCGCCTAACGCTATCGCCCTCAAGTATATCGAGGAACACCTCAATGTCCATATCGACTTCCTCTCCTGGATGAGCGTCATGGTCCCCTTCGTCATCATCCTGATGGCTATCGCCTGGTTCCTGATCATCCACCTCTACCCCTTCAAGCAGGACCGCTTCGTACTCCAGATCGACGGTTCTTTCCGGACCGACCGCAAGGCGATCATCGTCTATATCACCTTCACGGTGACTATCCTCCTCTGGGCCTTCGAGAAACTTACGGGCGTCAATAGCAACGTCGTCGCCCTCATCCCGCTCGCCGTCTTCGCGACGACTGGCATCATCGGCAAGGAGGAACTGAAGAATATCAACTGGGACGTCCTCTGGCTCGTCGCCGGTGGCTTCGCCCTCGGTCTCGGCATGCAGGAGAGCGGCCTCATCAAGCATATCGTGACGACGATTCCGTTCGACCAGTGGTCGCCTATCCTCGTCCTCGGCGGCTCAGGCCTCCTCTGCTGCACGATGTCTACCTTCATGAGCAACACCGCCAGCGCTAACCTCCTCGTGCCTATCCTCGCCGCTGTCGGCGTCGGCATGGGAGACTCCCTCGCTCCCTACGGCGGCGTGTCCGCTATGCTTATCGGTATCGCCATCTCCGCCTCCCTCGCTATGGCTCTGCCTATCAGCACCCCGCCTAACACCCTCGCTCACGCGACTGGCTACCTCAAGCAGAAGGATATGGTCTTCATCGGCATCCTCGTCGGTGTCATCGGCCTAATTCTTGGGTACACATTCACAATTTTTGCAAGTACTAACGATTTGCTCTGATTTTTCTTTCGTAAATTTGCAGCCAATTTGGGAGCCGACCCCGGACTTGTTCCGGGCGGCTCCCTTATATAACTTAATTGACTACAATAATTTACTACTACAAAATGCTCGAATTTAGTATCAGAGACACTTTCTCCGCTACGATCGTCCTCTTCGCAGTCCTCGATATCCTGGGCTCTATTCCTATCGTCATGGCTATGCGAGACCGCGGGACTGTCATCAAGCCTTTCCAGACAGCCCTCGTCGCTTTCATCATCCTCCTCACTTTCATGTTCCTCGGTGAGGCTGTCCTCGGCTTCTTCGGCGTCGATATCAACTCGTTCGCTGTCGCCGGTGCCTTCGTCCTCTTCATCCTCGGACTCGAGATGGTCCTCGGCAAGGATATTATCCGCAACGATAATATGTCCTCCGCCTCTATCGTCCCCCTCGCCTTCCCGCTCCTCGCCGGACCTGGCTCCTTCACGACGCTCCTCTCACTCCGCGCCGAGTTCGACACTCTCTCCGTCGTCGCAGCACTGATTATCAATACGATCATCGTCTACGTAGTACTCAGCAGTGTCGACTTTATCAACAAGCTGATCGGCGCCAACGGCATCTACGTCCTCAAGAAGTTCTTCGGCATCATCCTCCTCGCTATCGCTGTCAGGCTCTTCGCCTCCAACCTTAGCTCCCTAATGTCTCACTTCGGATAAGTATTGCATGTCTAAGCGCACTAAGAAATTCTATGTCGTCTGGACAGGACGAGTCCCAGGGGTCTACGACAACTGGCAAGAGGCCAAGTCTCAAGTCGACGGTTTCGAGGGCGCTCGATTCAAGGGTTTCCTGACCGAAGAGGAGGCGGCCGAGGCTTTCAAGTCTCAGCCACCTCCTCTCCCGGCTTTCTTGACTAAGAAGCCTTCCTCCCCAGAACCTCCAGCAGACAACAACGCCTCTCCTCTCAAAGACGCTATCGCTGTCGACGCCGCCTGCGGTGGCAACCCAGGCGTCCTCGAATATCGTGGCATAACGCTCTGGGACAACAAGGAGGTCTTCCGCCGTACCTTCCCGCTCGGCACTAACAACATCGGCGAGTTCCTCGCTATCGTCGAGGCTCTCGCTAGACTCAAAAAGGAGGAGCATGGCGGCAAAATTGCTATCTACTCCGACTCTAAGATCGCTATGGGATGGGTCAAGGCAAAGAAGTGTAGAACTAAACTCGCTGAGACTGACGAGACTAGAGACCTCCTCGACATCGTCCGTCGTGCTGAAATGTGGCTCGCCAACAACTCCTACGAGAACGAGATTATTAAATGGCCAACTGAGAAGTGGGGCGAAATCCCCGCAGACTTCGGCAGAAAATAATTCCTGTCTTCCCTATGTTCAACAAGCCTGACTTCGACAATTCGGATACTATCCGCCAGCTCCACGACAAGATTTCTCGTGGCGAAATTCTCTCGGCCCTCCTCGAGATTAGGCAGTCCGCACTCTCCCTCTCCGCCTTCCCCCTCGCCGACCAGGCTAGGCTCGCCACCGACGACTACCGACGTATGCTCGACTTCTTCGTCTCAGACGCTGTCGACAACGAGCAGCACGACTTCCTCTTCCAACTGAAACAACGTGCCCATCGGCTGACCGAGACGCTCCGCGAGGAACTGGCCGTCGCCGACAACACCTCTGCCTCCGCCCGCGAAAGGCAAATTGCCGAGGTGCGGCATCGCCACCTTCTCCTCTCCCCTCCCGACGACGATACGGAGTCCTGGCTCCTCTCTCTCGCCTACTCTGTAGACGCTAAGCTGATGTCTCAGTCCGAGGCCGACACCCTCTTCTCCGATTTCATCCTCAATACTGACCTCCCACTCGCTCAGCGAGCCCTCGTCCTTAGCACTGCTATCCACAACCTCCTCTCCCGCTTCGACCATCATCTCTTCCTCCTCCTGACCGAGGCCGCCAAGTCCGACGAGGAAGTTATCAAGGCCCGAGCTGTTGTCGGCATCATGGCATCAATGATTGTTGACCACGACCGATGGACCGGCGGCGAGGAAGACGCCCTCCTCTCCTACCTCAACGCGGCTGTCGAGTCCGACCCCTCCCTGCCTAAGTTCCTCCGCTCCGCCTTCCGCTCCCTCATCCAGACGCTTATGACGGACGCTATCGCTAAGTTCGTCTCAAACGATATCGAGAAGGAGATCCGTAAGATGGCCCGGCGTCTGCTCTCCGGCGATAAGCCTTTGTCTGGTCAACATACTATCATCATCGAACAGCAAGACCTCGAGGAACTCTTCGGCAAGGGCAGCAAGACGGTCTCGAAATTCGAGAAGCTCGCCACCTGGCAGATGAACGGCGCCGATATAGCCTTCAACTCATACCGCCACCTCAAGGACGACGACTTCTTCAACAACCCCGTCAACTGGCTCCGCCCATTCGACACCTCCGCCACGCAGCTACAAGACTGTCTCCGCCGCTTCGACGACTCGACGGCTAGCGAACTGGTCTCCGTCTCCGAGGAGACGCTCAGCTTCTGCGACTCCGACAAGTACTCTATGATCTTCGGCCTCGACAATATCTCCTCCTCCGACCGCGAGACGCTCAAGAACCACTTCCTCCGCGAAGTGAAACAGCTCAACGAGCATGTCCTCAACGACGACTCGCTCCCTGCTCACGTGAGCCGACTCAACATGCGTATCAACGGCTTCGTCCACGACCTCTACAGGTTCTGGCGTCTCCGCTCCGAGGACTTTGGCGTCGACGCCCTCTTCCGTAGCGAGTCTTTTATCGACTTTATTAAGTCGGAACTCTTCCTCCTCATCTACCCGACTCCAGCCGACATCGACACACTCGGCTCCTTCCTCGTCGATTGCGACCTCTGGCAGGAGGCCCTTACCACCTACAGCCTCAAGGCACAAGGCGAAATGGCTGGCGATGCTAACTGGCTCTGCAAATACGCCCTCTGCCTTATCCACTGCGGCAATATCGACGACGCCCTCTTCTTCCTGAAACGTGCCGACCTTATCGACGACGCTAACTCCTGGATTAAGGTTAAAATTGCCGAGTGCTCCTTCGAGAAGGAGGACTACGCTGCGACGCTCTACTATATCGACGAGGCTGCCAAGCTACGACGCCTCTCCGACAAGATGAGGTTTATCGCCGCCTCAGCTGCCTACTTCTCCGCCGACTACCACTCCGCCATCGAATCTCTCGACGGCATCAACGGACCTCTCGCCGACGACGCCTCCGTGGCTCGCCTACGCGCTCAAGCCTTCCTTATGCTCGGCTCCCCTGCCGACGCCCAAGAGGCCTACGACACTATCCCAGACGACGAGAAATCTCAAGACGACCACTATATGCTCATGGCTATCGCCCTCTTCAGGGACGAGCACTCTTCCGCCGTCGCCGTCGCTTCTAGATTCTCTATAGAAAACCTTAAGGACCTCTCCCAAGACGCCCATAAAAGGCTCGCAGCTATCAACGTCGACCCGATGGACATGTCTGTCGCTATCGACGCCGCCGCCCTCAGCCGACTATCCTCTAAAGAGTTTTGACTATGTTTAGACAAGAGCCTACTATCAAACATAAGATTCTCAACGACCCTGTCCACGGCTTTATCTCGGTCGAGAACGAACTTCTCCTGACGCTTATCGACGACCCTTTCTTCCAGCGTCTCCGCCGTATCAGGCAGCTCGGACTCACGCCTCTCGTCTACCCCGGCGCACAACATACTAGATACCAGCACGCCGTCGGCGCCCTCCACCTTATGCAGCTCGCCCTACATACGCTCGAGTCCCGTGGCATGCCTATCAGCGACGACGAGAAACTGGCCCTCCAGGTAGCCATCCTCCTCCACGACATCGGCCACGGCCCCTTCTCCCACGCCCTCGAACGTGTCATCATCCCGACCGACCACGAGACTATCACCCGCCTTATCATGCGCCACTATCAGCGCATCTTCGGCGAGCCTATCTCCGACGCTATCCGAGCCTTCGACGGCGAATGTCGCCCCTTCATCCACGAACTTATCTCCAGCCAGCTCGACATGGACCGCCTCGACTACCTCAAGCGAGACAGCTTCTACACCGGCGTCGTCGAGGGTACGATAGGCTCCGAACGTATCATCAAGATGCTCACCCTCACCCCAGACGAACACCTCGCCGTCGAGGAAAAGGGTATCTATACTATCGAGAACTTCCTCCTGACGCGCCGTATGATGTACTGGCAGGTCTACCTCCACAAGACTGTCGTAGCCGCAGAGAATATGCTCCGACAGGCTATCTACCGCGCACGCGATTTGACTACCTCCGGCAACCGCCCCTGGACTACTCCTAACTTCGGCTTCTTCCTCGAGAACGCTGTCGACGCAGCTCAGCTCGCCGCCGACGAGTCCCTCCTCCATGCGTTCTGCCTTGTCGACGACGACGACGTCACCGCCTCCCTCAAGGCTTGGATGACCGACGACGACCCTATCCTCAGCTTCCTCAGCCAAGGTCTCGTCAACCGTAACCTCTTCAAGATTGAGACGAGCTGGTCCCAGATTTCCGAGGACCGTGAGCATCAGGTTATCGACCTCGTCTCTCGTCAGCTCGATATCCCTGCCGACCTCTGCAAATACCTCGTCATCCGTGGCTCCGTCGGCAACCGTATCTACAACGCCTCCTCAGATACTATCAACGTCATCCTCCGGGACTCCAAGGTGGCAGATATCTCCAGCCTCTCCGGCGCTATCGGACGCGGAGACACTCCCGAACGTGGCGTAATGTTCTACCTGTGCTACCCACGCCAAATTGAAAACCTATGACCGAGAAACTCCTCCTGACTATCGCCGCCGTATTCCTCATCCTCAACACCATCACCTTCCTCATCTACGGCATCGACAAGTGGAAGGCTAAGCGCAACCTTTGGCGCATTCCCGAGAGCGTACTCCTGTCTCTCGCCGCTATCGGCGGTAGCCTCGGCGCCCTCCTCGCTATGAAATTCTTCCACCACAAGACTCGTCACGCCCGCTTCCGCTATGGCGTGCCAGTCATCATCCTCCTTCAGGTTATTATCCTCGTCTCAGTCTACACCATTATGCTCGACTGAGCCTCCCCGACGCACTTCCCCCTTCGCTCCTTCTCTCCCTCCACTCTACCATCCATTCAGATACTACGACGTACATCGCCACCCCGGCGACAGCCCCTATCGTGTCCGCCACCCAGTCACCGACCGAGCACTCTCGCCCAGGCACCATCGACTGATGTATCTCGTCTATGACCCCGTATGCCGAGACTATCAGCACCGGAGCATACACCATGACATACCTCTTGATGTCTATCGCAAACGATACCGCAAACGCTAGCACCCCGAAACATACGAAGTGGACCAACTTGTCCGCCATAGCAAACGACGGCATACCCGCTACATGCTCCTGCGACGACAGGTAAAAACTACAACTCGTGATAAGTAGTGCCGGCAACCACCGTAATATCTTCTTGCTCACTGATTTCTTTCTTTTTCTCCCGCAAAGTTAACACTTTCCCCCCTTCCATTCTCCCCCTCTCCCTCAATTTCTATCTCCACCCCGCACCTTCTTCCCCTTCCTCTACCGCCTACCACAGCTAAAAGGCGAGGCAAGCCCACCGCTCACCCCGCCTCTATCCTGTTCATAATACTAATCCTTATCCCCCTCAACTGACACTCATCGTGAACACTAAATCCTCTTGTTGTCTCCCTATCCTGTCGAATATCTGACGCAGGTTAGAAATCTTCGTTTTCGTGTCACAACCTGTAACAAAATACAACCCATCTGCAAACTCCTTTCTGTAATCATTTGGAGATACACTCAACCCAAATTGGTTACTCTCACATAGTTCCCTCAACACCTCACCATCATCCGATTCTACAATCTGACCCAACACGTAAAGCGCCATACTCTTCCAATCCACATCATACCCCTTTCGTTCCCCCTCAAACTCGTATGCTTCCAGTGTCTTTCCTGTATAATAATCCACTCCATTTTCCGCAAGACTACACTCGACCAAGTTTCCGCCTCCTCTGCTCAAGACAAATCTCGCCTCTGGCATTGGCCAGACCTTCCTAATGAACCGTTCCACCATCCAGTCCATTCGCTCCTTCAACTGTTCTTCGCCCCAAGTGTCAACTTTCTTAAGTATTTCATTGAGTTGATAATTAGCCTGCTTGTAACCATAGCTCGCATCATTCTGCTTCACGTCAAACGGAGCATTTGACAACTCAGAATTGTACGCTGTTAACGTCAAGTTCGCAATCTTATGAAGATACTCCTCATGAATCCTATCACAATCGTCGCCTAGTATCTCTCGCCATTCGTCAGACAACGTCTGTGGCATCACGTGTTCTATAGTTATCTTTTTGCTATTATCATTGGTGTATAGTCTTCCGATCACATCTCCGGCAGTAAGACCATCATTGTTGTTTCCATTCTCCAGCCGTGCTAGAATGAAATTCCGGGTATTCGAACGCATATTGTACATCTCGCACATCGCCATCTGTTGCCGAACCTCCTCATCATCTGGAAAACGTGAGCTAATACCGCCCGTACGACTTCTCAATATGCCGACAAGAACTTCCCTATATCTATATGACGACCTAAGACCTTCTTCCTGCTTGCCCCTTTCCTCCTCAATCCTCTTATGTAGCGTCGCAAACAATTTATTCAAACAATTAGACGGAACTTGACAAACAGCTCGTCTGACGATGTAATTCTCTACAACCAATAGAACTTCCAACATGTCGTCCTCTGACAAACTATTCTGCTTAGCATACCCAAAGAATGCAAGCAGATACGGTCGGACTATTGTGAAATTCATCGTACTGAAATCTCTTAGCCAATTGTCAACTTTAGGTTTCCCTGTCTTAAAACGCATAAAGCCATTATACAACCTTGCATTCTCCAACAAATCTGCCAAGGCCACCTCCTTATCACCTTCAAAGCCAACATACTTCTTGAACTCAATGTACAAGTCTCGTACGTTAGGGATTTCTCCTCTCTTCATAGTCAGATAGTCCCTGAAAAACGACGACAAGTCATCACCAAGCCACTCCTCCATCTTCAACCAATAGTCGGCATATACCGCTGCCTGACGATCTACAGGAAGCGACATCAACAAGTAGTTCCTAATCTTGTCCGCCTCTGTCAACGCAAGACCTGTCGAGTTGATACTCTCAAATATCAACTGAGGGTCGTCCCCATCACCTAGAGTAATCTCGACAACTTTCAACTTTCTAATTGCAGAATAAAGCGACGCCGCATCAACATCAGATCTAACAACCTTGTCACAAAAATACAAGTAGTTCATTACCTGACGAGAGTTTCTCATCTTCTCGATACGCTCCTCGTCCCCTGCCAATATTGCCTCATACGGCTCTTTGTCCCCATAAACCGCGATAATCTTTGGTTCCCCCTTACGAGTCTTGAGGTACATAGACTCTATCTCATCCCGCTTTTCTTCATCCACGTTCTTCATTATCGCTAACAGCAGCAAAGAGATAGTTGTCAATCGCTGCTGACCATCAATAACTATTCGATCATGGTCCACCATCTTCAACACTACTGACCCACAAAAATGCGTGTCTGTCACTCCCTTCGCAATGCGAACTATGTCATCAAACAAAGCTTTGCAGTTATCTTCTTTCCACGAATACCTACGCTGATACACTGGTATGACGAACTTGTCTAATGCGTTTCCAAACTCATCCAGCATCCACACATCTGTTCCTTTCATTCTTATTAATTATTTAGATTACTTACATCCTCTTCTTTCCAACCCTCTTGGCTGTTCAGCTTTCAAAGATAGTTAAATTTCTTGAAAACAATACACTATTTCCTAATTACCTTTCCTCCGATTATTCCTATTATAGACACTTTCCTTTCCAGCAGCACACAAAAAAAGGCAGGCTCTCGTCCACCTCTCTATAATCCCTTCTATCCCTCTCTCCTACCTCTCAAATCTCCTCATTATTCTTCGTAGCCGGACAAGCAACAGCACACTCGCCGTCAGCAGCCCCGACACATATCCCCACCATATCCCCGCAGGCCCTACTCCCATCGGGAACGCTACTATGTAGCCCACCGGGATTCCGACCAGCAGGAACGCCAGCCCTGCCGCCACCGCCGGATACCGCAGGTCGGCATAACCTCTCAACGCACCTATCGCCGTAATCTGGACTCCGTCGAATATCTCAAAGACGCCGCCGACAAGCATCAGCGACGCTCCTATCGCTATCGCCTCCTCCGAGTCTATTATCAGCCCCGGCAGGTAGTTCCTCAGGCATATCAGCAGGACTGTCGTGAAGCTCATGAACCCAGCCGCCATCACTAGCCCCGCCTTCGCATACCGCCGCGCCACCTCGCAGTTGTTCTCCCCGATGCTCAGCGCCACCTTGATGGTCACCGCCGTGCCTATTCCTCCACACATCAGGTACGTCAGGCTCGTAAACAGGTTGACGACCTGATGCGCCGCAGCAGCTGCCGCACCGAACCAGCCCATCATGATAGCACCGAAAGCAAAGCCTCCGCACTCGAGGACTGACTGCATCCCGACCGGCAGACCGCACCTGAACAAGAACCACGACATCCGCCGTCTCTCCCACGTTTTCGAGTATATCTCCATCTTGAGCAGCCGCCGCCGTAATACGACCTCCATGGCTATCCACATCAGCCACCGGCTCACGAGCGTACTCATAGCCGCCCCATACACGCCCATGGCCTCTATCGGACCAGCACCGAATATCAAGACGTAGTTCCCTATGATGTTGAGTATGTTCGCCGACACGGAGATCATCATCGGCGTCCGCGTGTCCTGCAGTCCCTCCGCTATGCTCTTCGAGCAGAAGAACATCTGCTGCGCAAATATCGACGCCGTCAAGAGGGGCAGGTACATCATCGCCATCTCGCACACCTCTTCCGGCTGCCCCATCATCGGCATCATGTAGTTCAAGAGGACCAATATGACGACCATCACGACGGCCAGTGCTGTGTTCATCCGCCTCGCATGACGGACTATGTGGGATATAGCATCCTTGTCGCCCCTGCCATACCGCCGCGATACGAACGGCGTGATTGCCGCCGTCACACCTATCCCGAAGAACCCTACCGGCACAGACAGGCTCGTCGAGAACGCTACTGCCGCAAGCGGCGCGTCCCCCAGTTTTCCGACCATCAGCGTGTCCGCCACCGATACCATCATCGCTGCCGCCTGAGACACCACCACTGGCGTCGCGAGCCGCAACAACGACCAACTCTCTCGTCCTTTGCTCACGTCTATTCTCTTTGTTGCTTCTTTATCATGTCCGACAGTTCCGGCATCCCTGCCCGCTGCCGACCATCCTCTGCAAAGTTACTCATTCTCCCCCTACCTCCACTCATCTCTCCCTCTTCTCTCCTTCAACACTTCTTCAACACTTCTTCCCCTCTCCGCACTACAATAAACTTAGTGGCGGAGCCTCTTCCGAGACCCCGCCACTGCTATCTAAATCTCAATAAGCTATCAGATTTACTTTACGGCCGTCTCCCTCTGAACCTTTATCAGCCTCTCGAAGAGCTCATGTCCGCTGACCTTCCTGTAGAGGATGTCATGCAGCTCGCTGATCTTCACCCTCTTCTGCTCCATGGTGTCCCTGTCGCGCAGCGTGACGGTGTCGTCCTCGAGCGTCTGACCATCGACGGTTACGCAGTACGGAGTGCCTATCGCATCCTGCCTCCTGTACCTCTTGCCGATCGAGTCCTTCTCGTCGTATGCGACGTTCATCTCGAGCTTCATCGAGTCAACTATCTGATGAGCCTTCTCCGGCATACCGTCCTTCTTGACGAGCGGCAGGACTGCCATCTTCACCGGTGCGAGTACTGGCGGCAACTTCAGGACTACCCTGCTGTCGCCTCCCTCAAGCTGCTCCTCGGTGTAAGCGCCAGCCATGATAGAGAGGAACATACGGTCGACACCGATAGAGGTCTCGATGACATACGGGACGTAGCTCTCGTTGGTCTCCGGGTCGAAGTACTGCATCTTCTTGCCAGAGTACTGCTGGTGCTGGCTGAGGTCGAAATTCGTCCTCGAGTGGATACCCTCGACCTCCTTGAAGCCAAACGGCATCCTGAACTCGATATCCGTAGCCGCATTTGCATAGTGCGCGAGCTTCTCGTGATCATGATACTGATAGTTCTCGTCGCCCATGCCCAGCGCCTTGTGCCAGTTCAGACGGAAGTTCTTCCAGTATGCGAACCACTTCATCTCCTCGCCCGGACGTACGAAGAACTGCATCTCCATCTGCTCAAACTCCCTCATGCGGAAGATGAACTGCCTAGCGACGATCTCGTTCCTGAACGCCTTGCCGATCTGCGCGATGCCAAACGGAATCTTCATTCTGCCCGTCTTCTGGACGTTCAGGAAGTTGACGAAGATGCCCTGTGCCGTCTCCGGACGAAGGTAAATCTTCATCGAGCCGTCCGCCGTCGAACCCATCTCCGTCGAGAACATCAGGTTGAACTGCCTGACGTCCGTCCAGTTCTTCGTGCCCGAGATCGGACATACAATCTCCTCGTCGATGATGATCTGCTTCAGTTCCTCGAGGTTGTTGTCGTTCATCGCCTTCTTGTACCTCTCGTGGAGGGCGTCCCTCTTCGCAGCATGCGCCTTCACGTGCTCCGACGTCTCCATGAACTTAGCCTCGTCAAACGAGTCGCCAAAACGCTTACGCGCCTTAGCTACCTCCTTCTCGATCTTCTCGTCATACTTCGCTATCTGCTCCTCGATCA
The DNA here is from genome assembly GCA_017417385.1 of Bacteroidales bacterium. Taxonomy (GTDB): domain Bacteria; phylum Bacteroidota; class Bacteroidia; order Bacteroidales; family Marinilabiliaceae; genus W3P20-009. The sequence goes on along the minus strand of JAFPZF010000080.1, from coordinate 15,296 downwards.
AGACGTCAGCCCTGTACCTCTTCTTCGAGTCCCTGTTGTCTATCAATGGGTCGTTGAAAGCGTCGACGTGTCCGCTCGCCTTCCATATCGTCGGGTGCATGAAGATCGACGAGTCGAGACCGACGACATTGTCGTTCAGCTTCACCATCGCATCCCACCAGTACTTCTTGATGTTGTTCTTCATCTCGACTCCGTTCTGTCCGTAGTCGTAGACCGCGCCCAATCCGTCATATATCTCGCTGCTCGGGAATACAAATCCATACTCCTTGCAGTGAGCCACGAGCTTCTTGAAAACGTCCTCTGCCATTTCTTTGCCTATATTTCTTGTTCTATTTTTTTATTCCTCTTCTATATTTCAGGCTCTTAACCGACCGCAAAGTTATTCAAAAACACTGATATTTCTGACCTTATTCCCCTTTTATTCTCTCCTCTCCCTCTATATTGACCTTCTTACTCCTCTTCTCCTCCGTTCCCTTACGCCACCTCGCACCTCTCCGACCCTAATTGCACATTGCTAATTGCTGTCACCTAAAACTCTCTCCCCTCAATCTCCCCAATCTTCCTCCTCCACTCGCTACTTATCTCGATGCTCTGCTGCGTAGCCTTGCTGAAGCCCGACATCACGGCATCCGAGACCGCACACGTCCTCCCTGTCACTGTGTTCACCAGCGCCGTCAAGATCTTCACGCTCCTGCGCCCTATCCCATAGACAGCAGTCCGGACCTCCACCTTGTCGCCATAACGGACCTGCTCCATGAAGTCCGTCGTGTAACTGACTATCAGGAGCGTCTCGTCCTGTTTGTAGAAGTCCAGCCCGACCACTCTGCTCAGGTATTCCGCCCTCCCAAGGTCAAAATACGTCTGCATCGCATTGTTGTTCGCATGTCCAAATCCGTCTATGTCATTGAACCGCACCTGTATCGGCGTGACGACACCAAACCTGTACGTGTCGATGTCTACCGCATACTCTTTCTTCATCTGTTGTTATGTTGTTGTTATCTGTTGTCTTCTTGTTCTCTCTCCACCTTATTGTTCCTTCTCTTCCCCTCTTTTTTCTCCTCTTCCTTCTCCCCTTTTCTCCTATTGTCTGATTATCGCGACCCTTCCGTCATTGTGCAGCCTGACTATCGACGACGGCTTAGCCCGCCTCATGTCACCCTGCCTATACTTGACGACGTAGTCCACACCGTCTATTATCTCCTGACTGATCTCGCTGAATATCGCCGCTGCCGGCTCGCCACTGATGTTCGCCGACGTCGAGACGATTGCCTTCCCGAGCCTGTAGCACAGGTCGTGACTGAACTCCTCGTTCGTGACCCTTATCCCTATCGACCCGTCCTCGGCTATCAAGTTCTTCGCGAGGTTCTTCGCACCGTCCAGTATCATCGTCAGCGGCTTGTCCGTGATGTCCATCATGTCATACCCTACGTCCGGTATTCCCCCGACGTAGCTCTTCACCTTCAAGACGCTCTCGACCAGCACGAGCATGCTCTTCGTCTCCTCGCGCCTCTTGAGCTTGTATATCCTGCTGACCGCCTCCTCGTTCGTCGCGTCACAGCCGATCCCCCACACGGTGTCAGTCGGATATAGTATTATCCCGCCATTCCTCATCGTGTTCACTGCCTCGCGCATGTCCTCCACGTCGTATGCGCACTCTCTCTCTTTTGCCATGTCAGACTCTCCTTTGTCTTTTTTTCAGTCCTTTGTATTCATCTTTACTTGTCCCAGTTCAGGTGCGGCCATCCGTCCTTATCCCACTCGACGAGCGGCGTCTGCAATATCGGTCGCCCATCCTTGATGTCGTAAGCGTGTATCGCGACCCTGTCCTGTCCCTTGACTGTCGCTATCGAGTTATGCCCCATAGCCTGCCATTTGACCTTGTCTCCCTCTGCGACCAGCGTCCCGCCTCCGTCCGTCATCTTGACCTCGTTAGCATCGACATACGGCCCGGTGACGCTCTTGCTCCGCCCGACGACGACTTTGTACGTGCTGTTCAGTCCCTGACAGCAGTAGTCCTGCGAGACGAAGAGGTAATACCACCCGTCATGCTTGAAGATGTAGGGCGCCTCTATCGCATTCTCCTTCATCCTCAGCTCCTTAGGGAATCTGACCGCCAGCGTCCGCCACTCCTCGGGATATGCGACACCGCTCAGGTCGTCCTTCAGTCTCACTAGCTTGATGCCTCCCCAGAACGAGCCGAAGGTCATCCACGGGACGTCGTTCTCGTCGACTACTATGTTCGGGTCTATCGCGTTCCACTCGTCCCTTCCTGGGACCGACTGCAATATCATTCCCCTGTCTTCCCACTTGTATGCGGGGCTCTCCTGGTTCAACGTCTTGTTCACCGCATGCCCTATGACCGACGTGTTCTTCCCGAAGACCGAGCAGCAGTAGAAGATGTGCCACACACCCTTCCTGTAGATGACGTCTGGTGCCCATACGTGCATCGTCGCCTGCGGCAGCTTCTCGTACACCCAGTTCGGCAGAGTGTCCAGCACGGGGTGCCCATAGTGCCACGTCTTCATGTCAGTAGAGTATAGCTGTCCAATCCCCATCCCTGTGCAGAAGACATACGTCGTGTCTCCGCATGGGACTATCGACGGGTCATGAGCCCACGGTGTCGTCGTCGGCTGCAACTTGTGCGGATGCCTCGGCTGTGCCCACGTCTCGCCAGTCACGACAAAACATGCCACTAGCGCCAAGATCATTCCCACTATCATCCACCTTCTCATTTCTTAGTTTTTAGTGTGTGTTCAGCCGCTTACAGAAGCCATTTATGGTCTCGTCTGCCCCTCGCCCCTTATCAGCCACTTGTAAGACGTCAGCTCCCTCAGCGCCATAGGTCCTCTCGCATGCATCTTCTGCGTGCTGATGCCTATCTCCGCTCCGAGTCCGAACTGCGCCCCGTCGGTAAACGCCGTGCTCGCATTCACGTAGCAGCATGCCGCATCGACCTCCCGCAGGAAGCGCTCAGCTTTCTCCTTGTTCTCCGTGACTATCGCCTCGGAATGTTTCAAGCTGTACTTGTATATGTACTCCAGCGCCTCGTCAAAACTGTCGACCGTCACGACTGCAAGCCGCAACGCCAGGAACTCCTTCCCATAGTCCTCGGCCTCCATGCGTAGCAGTTCCCCTGCATACCGTCCCTCAAGAGCCGCGTATGCCCTCTCGTCGGCCCTGACCTCCGTGCCCTTCTCGCCCGTAGGCCTCAGGAGCTCTGGCAGGTCCTTCAGTCTGCTGCTGTGGACTATCAGGCAGTCCAGTGCATTGCAGACGCTGACACGTCTCGTCTTGGCATTGCAGACTATCGCTTTGCCCTTCTCGAGGTCGCCCTCCTCGTCGAAATAGGTGTGGACGACACCCGCACCAGTCTCTATCACCGGCACCTTAGAGTTCTCGTTGACAGCCGCTATCAGCCTCTGACTGCCCCTCGGAATCAACAAGTCCACATAGCCTACGGCCTTCATCAGGATCTCTGCCGCCTCATGGTCGTCTGGCAACAGCTGTACGGCCTCCGGGTCAAGTCCCGCCTCGCCTATCGCCTCCTTTATCAGCTCGACGAGGATTATGTTGCTCTCGTGCGCATCCTTGCCGCCCTTCAGAATCACGGCATTCCCGCTCCTGAGCGCTATCGCCGTCACGTCGACCGTGACGTTAGGCCTCGCCTCGTAGATGACACCGACGACACCTATCGGGACTCGGACTCTGTCTATCTTAAGCCCGTTAGGACGCACCCTGCTGTCTATCAGTTCCCCGACAGGCGACGGGAGCTCGCTGACTGCCCGCGTGTCCGCCGCAATCCCGGCTATGCGCTCCGCCGTCAGCTTCAGCCTGTCATACCTGTAGTCGCTCTCGTCCATGCTCCTCAGGTCGATGACATTCGCCGCTACTATGCGGTCGACGTTCTTCTCCAGCTTGTCCGCTATGGCCTTCAGCGCCGCCGACGTCTGCTCTGCCGTGACGCTCGGCATCTTGCGTGCCGCAGCCTTAGCCTTCTCGAGTAACAGTTGTACGTTGTCTCTGCTCATCCCTTTATCTGAATGTCGGATATATATACATGTAGTCGTAGTGTATCGTCGGGCGCTGCTTCTTCGTCTTCCTGCTCCTCATCGCCGTCTCCTTGTCTGTCGCAGCTCGCCCGACGCCTATCGCCGAGCCGTCCTTCTTGCATATCATGACGATGTCGTCCTTCTTGAAGTCACCCTCGATCGTCTCTATCCCGACTGGCAACAGACTCTTCGCTATGTTCTCGTCCTGAAGCGCCGCGACTGCACCGTCGTTGACGATTATCCTTGCCGTCGCAAACCCGTCAGAATATGCTATCCACTTCTTGACCGCCGTGCTATGCTCTGCCGCCTCGAAATGCGTACACGTCAGGTTCTTGTCACCCTCGACAATCCTGCTGATGACGTTCTCCGTCGCTCCATTCGCTATGTAGACGTCGATGCCAGCCTGCGCCGTCTTCTGCGCCATTCGGCACTTAGTCACCATACCGCCCCTTCCGAAGTCGGACTTCGTCACCTGTACGTACTGCGCGACGCTCGTTCCTCGCCTGACCTCTCTGATGACTTTCGCCCCCTCACTCTTCGGGTCGCCATCAAAGATTCCATCGATATTGCTCAGAATCAGCAACTTCTCGCAGTCCATCATCGACGCTATCAGTCCGCTCAGCTCATCGTTGTCCGTGAACATCAGTCCCGTCAGCGAGACAGCATCGTTCTCGTTGACTATCGGCAGGACACCACTCGCCCACAAGACCTCGATACAGCTCTTCATGTTCAGGTAGTGAGCCCTCGTCCTGAGGTCCTGCTTAGTGAGCAGCAGCTGCCCTATCGACAGGTTGTGCCTATCAAATATCTGCTTGTAAGTGTCTATCAGTTTCACCTGACCGATGCTCGACAAGAGCTGCCTCTGTGCCACCGGGTCAAGCTCCTTATAACGGTCCGTCATTCCTCGTCCCGCAGCCATCGCACCACTCGAGACGAGCACTATCCTGTGTCCCGTCTTCATGAGCGACGCAATCTGCGCCGAGAGCGACTCCATGCGCGCCGTGTTCAGCATCCCGTCCTTCCCCGTCAGGACGTTCGACCCGACTTTAATGGTCAATGTCGCCATCTACTTGACAATCTTGTTGTACGACCCCATCATGCCCTTCATCACAGCCGACGAGAATCCAGCATGCTCCATCTCGTTGATACCTGTTATAGTGACACCAGCCGGAGTGCATACCTTGTCGATCTCGACCTCCGGATGACTACCGTTCTTCAATATCAGTTCTGCAGCTCCCTTGACCGTCTGACTGACTATTTCTGCCGACATCTTGCTCGTCAGGCCCATCTCGATGCCGCTCTCCATGGCTGCCCTGATGTAGCGCAGAGCATGTGCTATGCCGCACGATGCGAGAGCCGTGATAGCAGGCATCTGACTCTCCGTGACGACATACGCCTTACCTATCGCTGAGAACAGGTCCTGGGCCTCCTTGATATTCTCCGCCGTGGCAGAGCTGCCGCCGACTATTGCCGTCAGGCTCTCGCCGACCTCCGCAGCCGTGTTAGGCATGACTCGGATGACTGGCCGACCGGCGCCAAACCAGTCCTCGAGCTGAGCCACCGAGACGCCCGTCGCCACCGAGATGAGGCATGCGCCCTTCTCCGCAGCACCGCTTATCTCCTTCAGGACGCCCTCCGTCTGATACGGCTTCACCGCTGCTATCACGATGTCGGTCCCCGCGACGGCCTTCTTGTTGTCCGTCGACGTGTTATATCCGAGTGACGACCACTCTTCGAGCGACGCCGCATGACGCCTCGTCACTGTTATCTCGCTCGCCTTGACAAGCCCGGCCTTGACTATGCCCTTGGCTATTGCGCCACCCATGTTGCCGCCGCCTATGATCGCTATCTTTTTCATCTCGCCACTGTTTTTGCTGTTTTGCAGAAAGCAACAAATTTATATAAAATCCCCATACTTTCTCCCTTTTCCCTTTATTTCTACTTCTATTTTCTTGTCTCCAAAGTATCTGTTTCTTTCCACACCTCCTCTACCCTTCCAACAAAGAATATGCTAAAGAGCCCCGACATCTTCACTGATGCCGAGGTCCCGTCTATCACAGATGTAGCAGCCCTACATACTTTCCTTTATTATCGCCCTGATGTCGTCCACCTTCAGGTCGAGATACCCTGCCGGGTATATGACAGTCGTCTTCGTGATACCCTCTACCATCTCCGCTGTTCCTCCTATCTCGCTGATCTTCAGAGGCAGCCCTATCTCCGTCATCCACGCCTTGAGAGCCTCCATACCCTCTGCCGCCAAGGTCTCCTCGCTCTTACCTTCTCCATCTATGCCCCAGACGTTCTTCGCGAACCTCGCGAACTTCGCCTGCCCTGGCTTCATCGCCCTCTTGTAGTACGCCATGCTGACCGCTGCCAGGCAGTAGCCGTGAGGCGCATGCGTCCACGCTCCGACGGAGTGACCGATCATGTGGACCATCCAGTCCTCAGACTTTCCGCAGCCTATCAGCGTGTTCAGAGCCCACGTCGCCGTCCACATGATGTTGCTACGCGCCTCGTAGTCCTGCGGATTCTTGACTGCCACCCTCGAGGAGACAATCAGACTCCTCATCAGACCCTCGGCGATGTAGTCGCTCGTGTTGTCGTCGAAGTCCGAGAAATACTGCTCCATGATGTGGTTCATGATGTCGTATATTCCCGCCTTCATCTGCTCCATTGGCACCGTCATCGTATATCTCGGATTCAGGATGGCGAACTTCGGCATCAGCCTCTCGTCGAAGACATGGCCGAGCTTCATCGACGTTGCTGCGTCCGTTATCACGCTACCGCCGTTCATCTCCGAGCCCGTCCCAGCCATCGTCAGGATGCACCCTATCGGGATTATCTTCTGCCCTGCCTCCGGCTGACGCTGCTTGACCCAGAACAGCTCCCAGCAGTCGCCCTCGTAATAGACCGAAGCCGCCACACCCTTCGAGTAGTCGCAGACGCTGCCGCCGCCCAGCGAGACAATGAAGTCCACCTTGTTCTCCCTCGCTATCTTGATGCCCTCGCGCAGTTTTTCAAGTGTCGGGTTGCTCATGACGCCCGGGTTCTCGACGATAGTCTTCCCGGCCTCCTTCAAGATCTTGACGACCTCGTCGTATATCCCGTTTCTCTTGACGCTCCCGCTACCGTAGTTCAGCAGCACAGTCTTGCCATAGCTGCCCATCTCGTCCTTGAGATAGCCCAGCGCATCCTCCCCGAAATACAGTTTCGTGGGGTTGTGATAAGAGAAGTTTCCTCTCATGTCTCCTTGTTTTTGTTCGTTGTTCACGCCTCAGGAGGCCGTCGCTCCTTGGTCTCGTTTGCAAATATACACCATTCCCCTCGTTTTTCGCTCCTCACCTCCCCTATCTCTACAAAAAAAATCGCCGCCCGACGACACGTCAGGCGGCTCAGCTCTTCTCTTTCCAGTCAAATCAGTTCTTCAGTCCGCTGGCCTTCGTCAGTTCGCAGACGAACGAGCCAACCGCAAGGTCGAACTTAATCTTCACCGGCAGGCAGTTGCCGTCAGTCGTCACCCATAGGTGCATGTCGTCCTCCGTCTTGAACGAGCGGCCGACTTCCGTTATCGGCGAGAACTTGTAGCACTCCCGCTTTCCGAACATAGTCTTTATCACCTCCTTGCCCCTGTACTTGATATACAGCGGGAATACCTCGTTGCTGAAAAACGTCTCGTAGCAAATCGTGTCTCCTATCGTCAGGCCAGTCGCGAAAGCATTGTTACGCGCATGATAGAAGGCCCCGACAATGTCCAGAATCCGTGGCGGGACAGGCTGCGTCTCCTCTATCTTCGGCTTGTTTCTCTTCTTGATAATCTTCTGGATCTCGTCCTTTCCCCTGTCATAGACGACGACGTCGTTGTACGTGTACTTTCCCTCCCTGATGTTCCTCTTGCTCATGATAGACAGCTGCGTCTCCGCGTCGAGATAGCTCTCATACGAGTCGCGCACCTTGAAGAAAGTGTCTGCAATGCCCGTCGTCCGACCAGCACAGACAATGTGGTTCGCATGCCGGCCGTCGATCACCGTGTCCCTCACCGTGAAATGTCCCTCTCCACCCTTCACGAAACCATACTTCACCGTATATGTCAGGTCCTCACCAGGCATGAAAGTCCAGTCCCTGACCGACTCGTTCTGCGGGCGCACAGTAGTCTGCGCCGAGACGAGCAACGGGAGAAGTAGCAACATTATCACGATCCCCTTCATGTTCAATATTTTATTCCTTGTTACTGGCGCGGCTCACCTCTACTGGTTCAGCACCTTATTCTTAGATATCACCGCCTTGTATTCCTTCAGATAGAACGGCTCGAAATACGCGACGTCCTCTGTCCGGCCGGCCTTGAGACGTTCGGATGCCAGGCAGCCCATGTCAGCCGCCGTCGGGTTCACCCCGCTGACGAAGCTAGCATTGCCTGACGTTATGACGCCCTTGCACTTGTCCGAGCCGTCACCGCCAAAGGCTATCTTCATCGTCGCAAGTTGCGTGCCAAACGTCTCGCCGTCGATGATGACAGCTTCCGCTGGCACTAGGACCTCGCCGCTGCGCCGGACAATCATGGCATAGACCTCCATCCTACGAGCGTCAATCATCGGGCACACCGTCTCTGCCGTCGTCTCCTTCAATAACCGCCACGCCATCATCTCGAGCGTCGGCACCGATATCAACGGAATCCTCCGTGCGTAGGCTATCCCTTTCGCCGTCGAAACGCCAATTCTCAGACCCGTATAAGATCCCGGGCCCGAGCTGACCGCTACGGCCTCCAATCCATCAAACTGCACACCAGCCTCCTTCATCACCGCCTCAATCGTCGGCGTCAACACCTCGGCATGACGTGCCTCCTCGACCTGACGAGACGCGACCACCTCGCAGCCCACAGTCAGTGCGACCGAGCAGTTAGCTCCAGATGTCTCTATGCAAAGTATCATATCGCTTTCCGTTTTTTCCGACTGCTAATTTAGCAGTTTTTCTACACACTCCCACCCTATTCTCCTCCTCAAAAAAAGCGGCAGCCCGCAAGCCGCCGCCATATTTCGTTCTCTACGAATGACTATTCCTGTTCCTGGGCAGTCAACTCGTCATACCATTCGACGAACAGCCTCAGCCATGCCTCGGCTCTTAGCCCCTTCCCGAGTCCGAAGCCATGCTTACCTTTCGAGAAGATGTGGAGTTCCGCCGTCACCTTGTTCTTCATCAAGGCGTTATGATACTCGCAGCTCATCACCGGTGTCACCGCATTGTCGTCCGACGCATGGAAGATAAACGCAGGGGGCGTCTTGGCGTCGATATGCTCTATCGGATTCAGCTCGTGGGCCATCTCCTCCTCGTTGCCGAGCCCACCGACGAGCCTCTGACGCGTTCCCTTATGAGTCTTACCATTGTCGAGCGCCGAGACAGCATAGCCGAGCACCGTGAAGTCCGGGCGAGCCGACGTCGTGTCGCCCTTCGTCGGGTAAGTCTCAATGCCATAGCGTGTCGAAGCCGTCGCCGCCAAGTGACCACCAGCCGAGAAGCCCATTATCCCGACCTGCTTGACGCCAAGCTCCTCCGCCCGCTGACGGACGATCCTGATAGCACGCTGAGCATCAGCCAGAGGCAGGTACTGACGCGACTTGCTGATTGCGTCGTTCGGGAGCCGGTATTTCAAGACGCACGCCGTGAATCCCTGCTCAGCCAATGCACGGGCAACCTTCTGACCCTCGTCGTCGTAGCTAAGATAGGCATAGCCGCCACCAGGGCAGACGATGACGGCCGCCTGGCGGTTCTTCCAGCCCTTCGGACGGAAGATCTCTATCGTCGGGTCGGTCACCTTAGCAATCCTCGGCTTGTCCTCGTCGCCACCAGAGTATATGATGCCCTCCTTGTATTCCTTGTTCTCGACCGAGAGTGGTGGCACTCCCGTCCACAACTTGACCACCTCCTGCGCACCCGCACTGAGTCCGACGAGCAACGCAGCAATCAACAATTGTCCTCTCATCATCTTCTCATGTATAAATATATTGTTACCTTCGATGCTAATAACACTACCGACAGCAGCGCCGTGGTCGTCGCCCCCGCCGGCAGATTGAAGTAGAACGCAAAAACCACGCCCAAGACGCAGCCTATCAGCGCAATCACGCCCGAGACCAGCATCTGGCTCCACAACGTCCGGGTCATCATCCCGGCTATAGTCTGTGGAATCGTGAAGACCGACAAGACGAGAATTATCCCGACCGACTTGATAGACAGCGAGATAGACAGAGCCATCACAATAGCCATCACGATGCTAATCAACGTCGCAGGCCAATGCGACAGACTCGCATACATCCTGTCGAACGACACGTACATCACAGGTCGATAGAAGACGACAGCGAGCAGCAGCACGACAGCCGCCGTCACACCACTCGCCACAATGTCGCTCGTGCTCACCGTCAGGACGTCGCCAAACATAAAGCCCATCAAGTTCGGCGCATAGCCTGGCGAAAGACTCATGAAGATGACGCCAATCGCCATACCCAGCGACCACAGCATCGCTATTGCGCTATCCTCCCTGATCTTCTCCTTAGTATGGAGCATCTCGACGCTCACAGCAGTCAGCACAGCAAAGAGCAGAGCCCCTATCGTCGGGTTGAAGCCGAAATAATACGACAGCCCTATGCCACCGAAACTCGCATGCGTCACGCCGCCCGCCGCGAAAGACATCCTCCGGACCACAATATACGTCCCGACGACACCGCTCATGACCGACAGAAACAGCATCGACAGCAATGCGTTCCGGACGAAAGTATATTCCAGCAGCTCCATCTTTCCTTTACCTCCTTCTTCCCTTTCCCTACGACTGCCGGCTGTGAATGAAATACTCGTCGGGGTTGTGGTGCGGCATGTTCTTACTGCTGACCCTCCTCATCGTCCCGTTAATGAGAATCACCTCCTTCGCCATCGACATGACGGACTCCAAGTCGTGAGAGACCATCACTATCGCCATCTTCTGACTCAGCGACGGCAGCATCTTCTGCAGCGTCGTCTCAGAATTCCTATCCATATACGTTGCCGGCTCGTCCATGATGAGCAGGTCAGGCTCCGACATCAGAGCCCTGCAGAGCATTGCGCGCTGACGCTGACCGCCCGATATCTCACCGATCTTCCTATCCGCCACGGCACCGAGACGAGCCATCTCAATCAGTTCCTCAGCCTTCCTCCGGCTCTCCCGACCGACGAACAGCCGGTGGCCGCTCATCTGGCCCATCAGGACGACGTCCTTGACGCTGATCGGGAACTCATGGTCAATGTCGACGACCTGTGGCATGTAGCCAATCTTCAGACCGGAGCGCCGCCACACCGAGCCGTGGGTCGGCTTCAGCAGTCCGAGCATGACACGCAGAATAGTCGTCTTCCCGCCACCGTTAGGGCCTACAATCCCGACGAAGCTGTCGGCACATATTGATACGCTGATACCACTGACTATGTTTCGCCAGTCGTATCCAGCGCTCACGTCGCGCAACGTCATTATCGCCTCAGTCGTCTCCATCTCTGCCAGCCAAAGTCCTCGCAATCAGCCTCATGCACTCCATGGGATCACTTCCCTCGGGGTCAATCTTGACAATCCTTCCGCCCGTCTCCTCGGCTATGACGCCGACCCTTGCCTCGTCATAGCCAGCCTGGACGAAGAACACCCCGACCTTTTTCTCCCGAGCACGGTCTATCGTCTCGCGGACCGAGTTTGCCGAGACGGCAATCCCCTCGCTCTCAATCGCCAACTGCTCGAGACCGTAGTCCGCAGCTATGTAGGTGAGCGACGGATGGTACGTCAGGAAAGCCTCGGCTCTCTCGCCAACGGCCACGACCATCAGGCTATCCATCGTCACCAGTTCGCCATCTAACTTTCGTGCCTCTGTCGATATGTAGTCTGCCGCACTTGGGAACAGCCCTGTCAGTTCCTTCCGCATACCCTCGACCATCTGCCGACACCGTCGAGGAGACAGCCAGTAGTGCGGGTCGCGGCTCTCGCCCTCGCCAATAACGTCCACGTGATTTGATATGTCGATCCACTTCATCTCTGGGGCAGAGCTCACAATCCTCTCCCGCCACGTCGTCTCGAACTCGAGGGGGCCTAACGCCACGTAGGCGACGGAGCTCGTCAGTCGGACCAGCTGCGACGGCTGTGGCGAATAAGTATCATGATTGTCGCCGGGCGGGATCATCGCCCCGACCTCTATGCTGTCTGGCAATAGCCTGTCGACGAAATATGCCACGGCAGGCAACGAGACTGTCACGCCGCACTTCTTCGCCTCCGCTGCTCGCCTGCACCCGCCCGTTATCACGAGGACAACCGCAAGAACGACCCAATATGCTATATTTTTCCTTTTCCGCATCTTCTCTCCGCTTGTCTATCCGAAAAGCTCAAACACATCCTTGACGTAGGACTCCGAAATCGGAATACTTATCGGCGTCGGGGTGTCCAACCTGACGACAAAGCCGTTGCGAGCCTTCTCGAACAGCTTGATATGCCCCTTGTTGACGACGTAGCTCTTGTTGCACCTGACGAGGACGCCGCCTCCATGCTGCTGCTCGATAGTCTTCAGCGTCACCCTGATAGTCGATTGTCCGAGCTTCTCGCCGTCCATGTAGTGAATCGTCACATAATTGTCAGCGCCCTTGATGTATACGAGGTCTGACGCCTTGACGCTCAGCTTCAGGTCGCCCTTCTGGTCGTGGATGTTAATCATCTCCTGCAGGTTCTCTGGCGCGACGACAGACACTCCTGTCGTCCTCCTGTACTCCTCAATCGCCTTCAGCCGCCTGTCCTTGTCGCTCCAGGAGAGATACAGCCACAGTACGCTGTAGGGCAACAGCAATATCAGCGACGTGTTGTCGAACGACCTGCGCAATATCTTGCCGAAGGGACGGACGTCGTCGAAGCACACGATCTCGAGCAACGTGAAGGCGAACGAAATGACGACGATCTCGCCAGCCACCCATGCTATGTACTGCCAGAGCGGCATCGTCTGTCGGCCCTTCTTGCAGTAGTAGTACATGACGACCCTGCTCACCGCGACTATTCCCATCCCAATCAACACCAGCAACGACGACAGAAGGAAATACTTCATGTCTGACATGTCCTTCAGCCAGTCTCTGGAGTTGTAGGGTTCGAAGACGTTGATGAAAAATAACGAAAACAGGGCAGTGAGCACAACTACTTTCACCAAGTTGCGCTTCTCGACAAGGTATCGCTTGATATTTCTGTTCAAATCCATCTGCTACGCAAATTTACATTATTCTATTAAATTTGCCGTGACAAACGACGCCTTTTTGCACTGCTTGTCGTCTTTTTATTTTTTGCCTATGAACTCTGTCAAACCCAAAAAACAGCTCGGACAGCACTTTCTGACCGACATGAGTGTCGCTCAGCGCATCGCCGACAGCCTCGACTATGCCGGCAACGTCCTCGAGATAGGCCCTGGCATGGGCGTCCTCTCCCAATTCCTCTTTGCGAGGTCCAACGTCAGCCTCAAGCTCGTCGAGATCGACTCAGAGTCCGTCGAATATCTCTCCACACACTTTGCCGACCACAAGGACCGCATCATCGAGGCCGACTTCCTAAAGACCGATGTCAACGCCCTCTTTCCTGGCGAGCCATTCGCCATCATTTCCAATTTCCCATACAATATCTCGTCGCAGATCTTCTTCCGCATCATAGACTTCCGGGACTCCATTCCCCTCGTCGTCGGGATGCTCCAGAAGGAGGTCGCCGAGCGTCTCGCCTCGCCTCCCGGGAGCCGCGACTACGGCATACTCAGCGTATTCCTCCAGGCATATTACGACATCGAATATCTCTTCACCGTCCCGCCAACGGTGTTCAACCCGCCACCAAAGGTCCAGAGTGGCGTCATACGTTGCACACGCAACTCGGTCAAGACTCTCGACTGCGACGAGGTTCTCTTCCGTCAGGTCGTAAAGGCGACATTCAACCAGCGGCGAAAGACAATCTGGAACGGCCTCAAGGCTCTTGGCAGAGACCTCTCCGCTATCAAGGACGACGCCTTCATGACCCGCCGTCCCGAGCAGCTGTCGGTGGCCGACTTCGTAGCCCTCACCAACCTTATATCTGGCGCATCTCCAGCTACATCTAAGTAGCGACACAAAAGTAAGGGAAGAAGGGGGATTTGGTTAACATAAATAGGGACAGGTCTAATACAGGGCTAACCAAATTAGCAATGTGCAATGAGCTATTAGGGATGAGGAATGGGCAATTCAATTAGGAATTAGGAATTGTCGGAGTTGTTTTTTAAGCCTCACACAGAGGGCACGGAGGCACAGAGAGGGACGGAGAGATTGGAGAGAATTGAGGGGATGGAGATGATTTGTCGGAGAAGGTGATATAGATATGAGGAAGGGAAGACGGAAAATATGTGTATCTTTGAGGACAGAAAAGAAGCAAGAGATATGGAGACGATAGAAAGGCGATATCCAGTCGGGATACAGACGTTCGAGCGGTTGCGGACAGGAGGGTACGTGTACGTTGACAAGACGGACATAGTATGGGAAATGACGCGAGCGGCAGTGTTTGTTTTCTTGAGCCGTCCGAGGCGGTTTGGGAAGAGCCTGCTGACGACGACGCTGGAGTCGTACTTTCAGGGGAGGAAGGATCTCTTTGAGGGACTGAAGATAAACGAGTATGAGAAGGAATGGGTAGAGTATCCCGTGATAAGGCTGGACTTGAGCCAGGCGAAAGACATGGGGAACGCCACGGAACTACGTCGGCGGATCCTCATGTTGCTGAAGGACTATGCGGAAATATATGGAAGTGAGGAAGGTGAGGACCTGCCGGGAGGAATGTTGCGAGGCCTCATCAAAAGGGCGTACAGGCAGACGGGGAGGCAGGTAGTCGTGATAATCGACGAGTATGATGCGCCGTTGCTGAGTGTCCTGCATGACGAGAGGCTGGACGAATACAGGAGCGTCATGCAGGAGATGTACTCCATACTGAAGGCGAACGAGGCTTACATCAAGTTCTGCTTCCTCACGGGAGTTACGAAGTTCTCGCAGCTGAGCATATTCTCGGCGATGAACAACATAATGAACGTCACGCTTGATAGGCGATTCTCGACAGTGTGTGGAATCACGGAGGAGGAACTCGAGACGACGTTGTGGCCTGACGTAGAGATACTTGCGAAAGAATATGACTGCACGGCGGAGGAGATGCGTGAGATGTTGAGGGACCGATATGACGGCTATCATTTTGCGGGAGACTTGCGGGGGGTGTATAACCCG